>NZ_FUZD01000001.1:0-593298 GCF_900168135.1 Arthrobacter sp. 49Tsu3.1M3 | reverse complement strand
GGATCCTGTCCGAGGAAATCTTCGGACCCGTCGCCCCGATCATCACCTTCGACACCGAGGACGAGGCCGTCCGGCTCGCGAACAACACCGAGTACGGCCTGGTGGCGTACGTCTTCACCCGGGACCTGAACCGGGGCATCCGGATGGGCGAACGGCTCGAGACCGGCATGCTGGGCCTGAACGCCGGCGTGGTCTCCAACGCCGCCGCCCCGTTCGGCGGCGTCAAGCAGTCCGGCCTGGGCCGCGAAGGCGGCCTCGAGGGCATCGAGGAATACCTCTACACCCAGTACATCGGCATCGCCGACCCCTACGCAGGATAACCGTCGTGCCACACCCGCCAGCCGGCGCGGGGCCAAGCCTCCGACAGAGGCGTTTCAGCAAGCTAGCAAGGCCGCTCCCTCATGGGACGGGCTGTACGCTCCTTTGTGCACAGAATGGCCGATTTATCACCCACGTCTGCACGAAATCGACCTCTACCCCGTCGTCCCTCAACGTGGGCAGCCGTAGAATTTTGAATTCAGGCTGGACCCAGCATCTGCTGATTCTCATCGGCCACTTCCGGGCATCACCGTCCCGGATACGGAGAGCCTTCGAAACCACGCGGAATTGTTGGAACCTAACATCGACGCCTGATCCAACCGCGAGTGCGGCATGTCGACTGGATCCCGGCGCACACAGAGAACAGGAACGGCGAATGATCATGATCACCGAGACCGGGCGTATCTATCGCGTCACGGGCGACAGTCCACATATCGTCGGCGCCGACCTGAATGCGGCCGTCGAGTTGGTCCAACAACACCGCAGCCGAGTGTCACGACTAACAACTGTGGACCGGAATGAACGGAACTAAGGCTGGGAGTGTTCCCCGCACCACGTCGGAGAATCTTGTTAGGGGTGGGTTTCCGGTCCCGAACAGCCGAAAAGCGGGAGCCGGCTCACTCGCCAACGAACTTTCGGTCCGTCTCTGGGAGGGATGTCGCCATCACGAATCCTTGCATCCTGTCGTCGAAGCGGAGCAGGGGGAATTACGGGGAGGGAAATCAATATTGAACTCCAGATCGCTGGTCTCGCACGGTATGTGGTGGCGCAGAGTCTGGCAGAGAAATGGAACGTCGAGGAAGGCTCCACTCGCCAGCAACTAATACCCACCGTGGGCATGTATTTTCCGGCTACATCTTGAAGCTCTTCAGGAGGCCGTTGGGCGTATCGAGCAGCCCTGGGCGGAGACGTGTCTGCGGCGCGCCTGGCCCACCCGTCCGGAGAACCTCACCAACAAGGACAACAGCATCGGCCTAGTCATGGCCCGCACCGATCCTGCCCGCTTGCCGTTCGGGCGAAGAGTCCAGTGTGGAGGCCATCGCCGCCGTCGTACCATTTATCACCTCAACGAAAAGCGCCAGCCGTGAAGTTGCTCCCCGGGATGTTCACCATGGCACCCAGCCAGAATGACCACCACGTGGCGCTCCGTTGCGCCGTCGGCGTCTTCGTTCCCCTGATCACTCTCCTGCTGATGGGCCGCCTGGACGTGGCCGTCTTCGCCTCCTTCGGTGCCTTCACCGGGATCTACGGCCGGAACGAGCCGCAAGCCGGGCGGTTCGTCATCCAGTTGCGGGCCGGCCTGCTCATGATGCTCGTGCTGCTCTTGGCCGCCCTGATGGCCCGCGCCCACGAGGATTTCGCGCTCAGCGCCGCGGACACCACGTGGCTCCAGGTCCTGGCCACCACCGTGGTGGCGGGCGTCTGTTCGTTGATCGTCGCGTGGTGGCGCCTCCGCCCGGCAGGCTCGCTCATCCACATCTTTGCCTTCGCGGCCATCGCGTCCATGCCGAACCAGCCGCCGCTGTGGCAAGGCATGCTTGTGGCGGCGCTCACCGTCGCACTCTCGCTGCTGATCGGAATATCCTCCCGCGTAACCCGAAGCCACCGGACGCCGTGGGTCAGGCCGAAGCTCCCGCGGCTGGCGCCGGACGAAAAACGGGCTGCCCGGCTTGAGGCCGTCGGCTACATCGTTGTGGCCGGCGTGGCTGGAACCCTGGGGACCCTGGCCGGTAACTGGCTCGGCTTCGGCCACAATTACTGGGCCATGGTAGCGGCGGTTGTCCCGCTGGCAGGGCATTCCACCCGGCACCGGGTCAGCCGGGGGGTGCAGCGCATCATGGGCACGTCCCTGGGACTGGTGCTGCTGGCCGGGATCTTGTGGCTGCAGCCTGCCCCGTGGCAGACCGTGCTGGTGATTGCGGCCTGCCAGTTCGGCGCCGAAATGTTCTTCGTGCGCCAGTACATGCTGGCGCAGGTCTTCGTCACGCCGCTGGCGCTAGCCTCCACGCTGCTGGTGGCGCCCTCCTCGCCCGCATTCCTGCTGCGGGACCGGATCGTGGAGACCGTCATCGGTGCCGCCGTCGGCGTCGCCGGCGTGCTGGCCCCGACAGCGAGGCGCCGCCTGCGTGCCCGATGATGGGTGGCCCAACAAGCGATCGAAGACGCCAGGGAAGGGCTTCGCCCGAATCCTTGGAACTGGCCAATCTGGTGTGCGGACATTGTCCACACTTTTGGCTTCGGACCGGGTCGTACTGGTGCCAGACTGCGCCGGATTCCTTACGTTTCCTAGGGAGTCCAGGGTTTGCGGGGGAGGGAATGCAGTTCGAGTCCCACCTCGGGCACGTGTTTTCCCTGTTCAGGGGCTTGTAGGCCGCTGAGTGTGTACAAATCTCCTTTATGGGCCCCTGCGGCGCCCAGTTGCGGTCTGGCGGCTCCTACCCTTGGCTTGGACAGCGGTGTTGCTGCGTACTTCTTCATAGCCGGGAGCGTCTGGTCCTGCATGACTTGCAGGACCTGGGATCAAATCCTCATGTTCATCCCTGTCGGGTAATGCGGGCGGGGTATATGGGAATCCCCGAAACCTGTATCTGTATCCGATTTCTCGCAGCGCCATTGCGGGCGGATGGTGGCGGGGTGGGGACCGGCTTGCGCGTGGTAGATATAGCTGGAGGGGGCAGGCTGATCGGGCCGGGCAAAGTCGGCCTGGAGCGCGCGGATGAATC
The DNA here is from genome assembly GCF_900168135.1 of Arthrobacter sp. 49Tsu3.1M3. Classification (NCBI taxonomy): domain Bacteria; kingdom Bacillati; phylum Actinomycetota; class Actinomycetes; order Micrococcales; family Micrococcaceae; genus Arthrobacter; species Arthrobacter sp. 49Tsu3.1M3. The sequence continues at coordinate 590,257 of NZ_FUZD01000001.1, read as the reverse complement.
GGCTATTGGCCGACGGGGACGAGACGAAATCGGTCGGCCACGCCTCTCAAGGCCACTGCGGTTCCCGTCCCGAGGTCCTCTGACGGTGCGGGAAGGGTCTAATCTCGGAGGTATGGGCAGCGATCCCGTGCCGGGGAGGAGGTTCCCGGACGCTCCGTCTTACGATGTGCAACGCCGCGTCGTGGAGACGTACGCTCGCGACCTCCTGAGTGGCAACAGCCTGCTGGACGCCCTCGCCAAGCGGACGAGCCGCGGGGGGCGCAAGGCCGAGTTCGAGTTCACGGCCACTCCATACAACTTCTGCGAGGTCCTCTGCGTGGCGTCCCCGGAGACTGCCGTGGCCTTACTCGACGCGGGGATCACCACGGCGGACGAGGCCGTCGCGTTCCTCGAAGAGCAAGGTTTCGATGATCTCGTCGAGGACAACCACGACGCCGCGGAGGCCGCGCTCCGCTGGGCGGCGATGCCTTCGGAGGTGCTCGACCGCTTCCAGCACTCGCCCCTGTCCTTCTATGAGGACCCGGAGGGCTTCGGGGAGAAGCTGGGGGAGGACCTGCTCGGCAAGCTCCGGAGGAACAGGACGGTTTGGGCCGCCGTGCAGGAGTGCAGGATCGATCTGCGAGACATCCTCCAGATCGGCATCTCGCGGTTTCTCGACGCCGAGGACGACGAGGGTACCCTGAGTGGGCTGCTGGCCAGCCTGAAGTCGGGCGCAGGCCAGCAAGTCGCGGCCGAGGACATCAGCGGCTGGATCGAGCATTTCGGGATCGGCCCGGCGACCCCGAACGAGGTCAAGACAGGCGTCTACCGGCTCGCTGTACGGCACGGCGGCGACTTCACCGCGCAGATCCCACGGGATGCCCGCACCATGAGGCTTGCCAACGGCCTTTCGCGTGCCGCCGTCGGCGAGAGGCGCGGTCTCGACGTCGAGCGTCGTCTGATCCTATTCGGGGTGCAGGTCTTGGCCGGGACCTCGCGGGCGGCAGGGCTGTCAGCCTTGCCGGACGAGCACGACCTGATGAGGCTAGTCGACGCGGGGATCACCGCCGCGCAGGCAGCCGAGGGGTACCTGAGGGGGATGAACGCAGCCCAGATGGTCGCGGTGCACCGGGACGGCACAGTCCCGGGCGTCTCAGACGACTGGATCTGAAGCCATCCCCGCAGGTGAGGGGGCCCGAGGGCCGGGCCCAGTGGGAGACACGGTGGACACGTGAATGAGGGCTTCGAGCATTACCTCCTCACGAAAAGTCGGCCGATGTCTACCTGACCCGGACCGGTCTGGACTGGCTGAATGTCGGCCGGGCTTCTTCGCGTCATGACCTCCATGATGTTCTCGGGCATCGGGCATCGGGCATCGGGCATCGGGCATCGGGCACTGGCCGGACGAATCGATGGAGCTGGTGACGGCTAGGGTGCCGCCGGGACGGTTTGGGTATGTGCGAAGCAGGGACACCACTATCTGTATGGGGTTTCTCGTGGCGGGGACCGGCGTATGGGACCTTCAGGACGGGCGCAGGTTAGCCCGGTTCGCCGCGCAGGGGAGCGGTGGCAAATTCACGCATGCCTTCCTCAAAGTCCACCGTCGGCGCCCAGCCGAGGTCGGATTTGATCAGCTCTGAGGATGCCGTGATGTGGCGGACGTCTCCCAGTCTGTATTCGCCGGTCACGATCGGGGCCGGTCCGGCGCTGGACTTACTCAGTGCCTCGGCAACATCCCCGATCGTGTGGACTTCGGCGGCGCCTACGTTGTAGGCCCGGAATCCTGCACCGTCGCCGGCGGACAGCGTCTTGGCGGCAGCGATGTTCGCCGCTGCCACGTCTCTGACGTGGATGAAGCTGCGGCGCTGGGCGCCGTCTTCGAAGACCCGGGGCGCCTCGCGGCGGGCCATGGCCGAGCGGAATAGCGAGGCGACACCGGCGTAGGGTGTGTCGCGTGGCATCCGGGGACCATAGACGTTGTGGTAGCGAAGAGCGATGGCCGCGCCGCCGGTGCTGCGTGCCCACGCGGCGGCGAGATTCTCCTGGCTGACTTTTGATGCCGCGTAGACGTTCTGCGGATCAAGGGGCGCTTCCTCGGTAACCATGGCCGGAATAAGGATCGCGCCCGAGGCCGGATTCCGGGGGTCGAAGATGCCGGCGCGCAGATCAGCCTCGGCGCGCGGTCCCGGTCTGACCGCCACGCCGGTTTCAGCGTCGGTGTAGGCCCCCTCTCCGTAGACCACCATCGAGGAGGCCAGGATCAGCCGGGGGACGCCATGGCGTTCCATGGCGGCGAGTAGGACAGCGGTTGCGTAGTCGTTGTTGTGGATGTAGTCCGGCGCGTCCGCGAAGCTGAGCCCGAGCCCGACCTTTGCGCTTTGATGGCAGACGATGTCGATACCTTCGAGTGCGCGGTCTGCCGAGTCCGGGTCGGTGAGGTCGCCGGTGAGCAGTTCCACCCGCGGATCAAGGGCCGGTGGCCCCGGGTGGAGGCCCGGGTCCAGGGAGTCAAGGACCCGGATGGACCATCCCGTGCCGAGGGCGGCGTCGACGATGTGTGATCCGATGAACCCGGCACCGCCGGTGACAAGGAGCCTCACAGTACGGACTCCGAATCAGGCGCGGCGGGGAGCGCCATGATCCTGGCGACGGCGGTTCGATCCATCAGCGGGCGGGGTATGTAGTCCTCGGCGATCGCCGCGATGGTGTCTTCAAGCACGGCCAGGACGTTGTGCTGGGCCTTCTTCAGGCGCGCAAAGACGGCATCGGCGGTCACCGGTTCCGAGCCGTCGTGGCCGGTGTCCGAATCTGTGATGAAGGCCAAATTGGCGAAGCCCATGTTCAACTCAGCGGCCAGCACGGGTTCGGGGTACTGGGTCATGCTGATGATGTCCGCGCCGCCGCTGACGTACCACTGCGACTCGGCCTTCGTTGAAAAACGCGGTCCGTTGATCACCACCACCGTGCCGCGCGGGGCGTAGGAGAGGCCCTGCGCCGCCAGCGCGGCCTCCAGGTGCGAACGCAGAGTCGGGCAAAACGGTTCAGAGGCGGGCAGATGCTGGACGCCTGCCGGGGTGGCGCCGTCGGCCAGGGTGCCGTCGAAAAAGGTATCGTCGCGTCCCCAGGTGCGATCGATCAGCTGGTCCGTCACGACGAAGGTCTCAGGACCAAAGCCTCGCCGCAACCCGCCCACGGCCGAGGAGGAAAGCACTGCCTCGACTCCGAGGCTCTTGAGCGCCCAGAGGTTGGCCCGGTAGTTGATCTTCTGGGGCGGCAGCGAGTGTTTGTGGCCGTGACGGGGGAGGAAGGCCACCGTTCGCCCGCCCACGTCGGCCAGTGTCACAGGACCCGACGGCGGTCCGTAGGGGGTCCGGATCGTCAGGGTCGCGCGCACGGTCGCCGCGGGGAGCCCGTAGGTGCCCGAACCGCCGACGATGCCGATTCGTGCCTGCGCCGTCCCGGGAATCGATGTGTCCATGGTGCAATCCTGTCATTCGCCGGTTTGAACGTCACGGCCGTGTGTCCGTCACGGTGCCGCTGGGTCCGGCGCCTCCGTCTTGAGTCCGGCGAGGGCAGCGAGCCGCAGCTTGCCGCGGCGCCGCAGCCAGGTGCCTCCGGCGACGGCCGCGGCAGCCAGGAGCAGGACGGACTGGTTGAGTGATTCGCTCCAGGGGCCGGCAGGGACCATGTAGATGACGTCCAGGGCGAGGATCACCCCCACGTACTCCCACCGCCGGCTCAGAACGATGAACGGCAGCAGCATGAGCCCGTACCAGGGGTAATTTGGGCTGACAATCAGCAGCGTCAGTCCGATCATGACGGTCTGCTGTTCCCAGACATCCCCCGCATGGGTGCGCCGCAGCACTCCGAGGGCGACGACGGCCAGGACCGCGGCGCTGAGCACCTGCGTCCAGGGGCCGGCGGAGACGAGCTGAGCCAGGCCGAAGCGGATGCCGCCGCTCTGGCTGTAGTTCTCCTCCTTGAGGTAGCCGGGCAGGAAGCCTAGGACTCCGACGCCGGCGATCGCCACGTAGGGCAGGTAGAGCAGTGCGAACGTGGCCGATGCTGCGGTGATGAACCTGGCCGGGCGCCGCCACAGCAGCGCGGGAGCGGCGATGACCGGAATGAGTTTCGTTGCGACGGCGGCCCCGAATGCGACCCCGGAGCGGATCGGGTTGCCGCCCAGGAGCAGCATCCCGGCGGCAAGAATCAGGACTCCGGCCAGGACATCGACGTGAGCATTGTTGACCGCTTCGAGCTGCACAAATGGGCTCCACGCCCACACGGCGGCCAGATACGGGGGTGATCCGCGGTTGGCCAGTGCGCGGAGCAGCATCAGGGCCATTGCCGCGCTCAGGAGTAGGCTGGCCACCTGGAAAGCGAGGAAACCGGCTGCGTCCGGCACGGCGGACCGTACAGAAAAGAAATAGATTTCGGCCGTGGGCGGGTAGATCGTGGGCACATAGGGACGGTTGATTGCCGTGCACAGCGGGGCACCGGAAGGATACCCGGATGTGGCGACGGATTCCGTTCCGAACAGGTCTTTGGCGCACACGGGCTTTCCGTCGGGGCCGGCGGAACCGGGAGCGAACAGCCAGCCGGGACGAAGGCTGCTGAGGGTCTCATCAATGGGCACATACGAGTAGGGGGAGATTCCTGATTTTTGGACGATGCCGTCCCACGCATACCGGGCCGAATCGTTGCTGGTCCGGGGCGGCGCGCTCACGGCAACAAGGCCGAGCAGGACCGTTCCCGCGATGACGACGGCCCCCACCTGGTGCGGCGGCACGTGCCGTAGCAGGCCCACGGCCGCGATGAGGGCCAGCCATGAAAGGCAGGTGGCGATAATTTGCGCCGTTTCGAGCGGGTTCCCAGGAACCACCATCCACCACAGCAGGCCCGCACTGGTGAGGAACGCGAGGGGAAGGAGCACAAAGACTCTAATCCTGGTGCCGCTTGTCCGGATCGATTCTGTTGCACTGAGGCTCACCCTCCGATCCTGCCCCATGTCCGGTGCCGGTACTGCCTGCGCGCGATCTTTTTCAGCGAATCGTAAGGTCTGGGGGCTCTCCCGGGGGCTGAATCGGTGATGTGATCGAGCTATGGAAAAGCTCACAAACGCCCTGGCCGCGAGGTTTGCTTCGCCGACACGAAGCACCCGGCTCTCGGTGGTTTTGGGGCGGTGGCTGGGGCTCAGCTTCACCATCTGCCTTTTGACCGGGCTCTTCAGCCACGGGCTGCAGGAGCCACCGTCATGGATGTTCTTCCCCACCAGCCCCATCTGGATCTATCAGCTGACGCAAGGAATCCATGTGACCACGGGCATTGCCGCTATTCCGCTGCTGCTGGCAAAACTGTGGTCGGTCTATCCGGAGTTGCTGAAGTGGCCACCGGTCAAGTCAGCGGCGCATGGCCTCGAGCGGGCATCCGTTGCCTTGTTCGTGGCCTCTTCGCTCCTGCAGCTGACAACAGGCCTGATCAACACCTATAAGTGGTACCCGTGGCCTTTCCCCTTCCGTCAAACACACTACTGGCTGGCCTGGGTGATCTGGGGGTCGCTGCTGCTCCACATCGCCCTGAAGCTCCCGCTGATCATCGAGCACTGGCGCGCCCGTTCCGGCAACCGGTCCCAGACGACACCCGGCGCCGGTTCCCCTGAACAGGGGATTGACGACGGCGCGGCAGTCGCGGGGCCGGGTCGCTGGTCCAGGCGCGCTTTTCTGGCCGCCGTCGGAACGACTGCGGGCGTCGTCGTGCTCACCACGGCCGGGCAGTCCTTTTCCTGGCTGGACCCCCTGAACCTTTTTGCGCCGCGGAAGATGGGAACCGGACCGCAGTCCGTCCCCGTGAACCGCACCGCCGCCGACGCCAAGGTCGCCGACCTGGCAGGGGCCGAGGACTGGACGCTCACCGTGAGCCACCACGACATCCGCCGCGCGCTGACGCGCTCGGAGCTCCAGGTTCTTCCCCAGTATGAGCACGAACTGCCTATCGCCTGCGTCGAGGGCTGGAGCCAGACAGCCAGGTGGCGGGGCGTGCGGGTCCGGGACCTGGTGGCGGCTGTGGGTGCGCCGGCGTCCTCCGCGCTGCGGGTCACAAGCCTGGAACCTGAAGGCGCCTACCGCACGATGGACATGCCGCCCGCCTACGCACAAGACGAGCGCACCCTGGTGGCTCTGGAGCTGAACGGCCAGACGCTCGATCTGGACCACGGGTATCCGGCCCGCATCATCGCCCCCGGACGCCCGGGCGTCCTGCAAACAAAGTGGCTGCACACTCTGGAGGTCCTGTGAAACCCATGATGCCGGCGAACCCCGCAAAGCCCGCAAAACCTGCCGGGGCGGGAAAGGCTGTGAGGATCTGGAGGACCGTCCTAGGCGTGGCGGGCGTGGGGCTGGCCGGATACGGGCTCATGGGCTTGCCGAGCCAGCTCGGGCCGCCGCAGCTGCTCGGTCTTCTGGTGTGGATGGCGGTGGCCGTGCTTCTGCATGACGGCGTCATCGTGCCGGTCTCCACCGTGACCGGCGCGGGTCTGACCCGGGTGGGATCGGGACTACGCCCGGCGTCGGGCGCGGTTCTGCGAGGCGCCCTGATGACCGGGGCGGTGGTGACCGTGATCGCGGGGATTTTGCTGATGGCCCAGTCTGTGGCCCGCAACACCAGCGCATTGGAGGGGGACTACGCCGCTCACCTGCTTTGGTTCTGGGTGGTTCTGTCCGGCGTGGCTGCCGTCATGGTTTACGGGATTGAACGGGCCGGCTCGGGTCGGGGTGAGAGAAAGCAGAAAACGCGGCCCTGAAGGTGCCGGACGTCGGTGACGGACCAGCCTCCAGCCCGCGCCCGGGTCGCCAGCCCCGCCGTGCCGGTCCGCGCCCAGGCGAACGCCTCGCTGCGGTTCCCGCGCTCGTCTTCGAGAACCGCCGGGTAGACGGTGTCGATCTGTTCGTCGGCCTCCACTTCGACCAGCAGCGTACCGCCGAGGGCGATGAGTTGGCGGCAGCGGCCCAGCAGGGAACCGATGTTTCCCCCGATTCCGATGTTGCCATCGAGCAGGATGATTGACTGCCAATGACCCGACTGCGGCACCGGGTCAAAAACCGACTGTTCGATGGCGCGACCGCCGCGGCTGCGTGCTTGGCGAATTGCTTCGGCGCTGGTGTCGATGCCCAGGGCCGCCAGGCCAAGCGTCCCGGCGGCCGCCAGGAGCCGGCCCGGCCCGCAACCGACGTCGAGAACCGGCCCCCGGAGACTCTGCAGGAGCGACCGCTCGATCGCGCTGGCGTCCTGGCACCAAGTACGCACATCGAACTCCACGGGCGCTTCAGGAGTGTGACCGATTCCAGGGTGGAGCGTCAGGGTTCCGGTCCCGGTCAGCAGGGCGCTGGCGTAGGGCTCGCGTTCGCCCTGGCCGAAGTAGGCGGCGGTTGCCACGGAGGTGGACATCACAGGAGCACCTCAGCTACTTGCGGCGGGCACTGCAGCCGGCCGGTGGTTTGGGCCACGGCCCGGGCGAATGCGCTGCCCGGAATCGCCGCCGCGATGTGCAGGGCGTCACTGAAATGGTCCATATCCCGCAGTTCGGGGAGCATTCCGACACTGAGCCCCGCAGCGGCGAGCCGGGCCAGCTGCTCGGCCCCGGTTGCCGCCGTGGACATCGGCACGCCCCGGATCAGCGCTCCGTCCGGCCGGCGCAGCGCCAGCGCCCAAAACCCGCCATCCGTTGCCAGCCCGATCCATGCCCCGTGCCCGGCCCCGGTGGTGGACCAGTCACGGAGCAGTGGCGCCACATGGTCCGGGGAGAACTGCGGGGTATCCATGCCGATAATGAGCAGGGGTCCGCCGACGGCTTCGCAGATGGCGGCGAGCCGCTCGTCCAGACCCCCGGGTGCCTGCGGCAGAACAATGAATTGGGCAGCGTCCCGCACGGTGGGTGTCCCGTCCATGACCAGCAGCCGGCGTCGGGCCGGGAGGTTCCGCACCGAATCCAGGGTGTGGCTGAGGCTCAGCTGGGCCAGGGCTGCAGCCTCTTCGGGCGTCAGCGGGGGACTGAGCCGGGTCTTTACCCGTCCCGGCGCGCACTCTTTGGCGATGACCGCCACCGTCAGGTCCATTGCTTATCCCCATGTAGGCGGCGGCCGTTCATTCGGACCGGTCCGGACGGCAGTGCCGCCGAGGCGGCCCTGAGCTGGGCAGACATGTCCCGGACTGCGGTAATCGTTCCGCGCACCGTACCGGTGACCTTGGATCTACCGGTCCGCGCGGCATACGGCACCGGGAATTCCACGATCCGCCAGTTATCCAGGCTCGCCTTGAGGAACATTTCCAGGGGGTAGCCGCTGCGCCGGTCCTCCAGCCCCAGAGACAACAGCCCGTCACGGCGTGCGCCCCGCATCGGTCCCAGATCCGTTACGTGTTCTCCGGTCAGGCGACGGAGCCGCCAGGCCAGGACACCATTGGCGATGCGGGCGTGCCGGGGCCAAGACCCGCGCTGCGGCTGCCGGCTGCCCAGTACCAGGTCCGCGCGTCCGTCCATGACGGGGGCGAGGAGCGCCGGGAGCTGCGCCGGATCCAGTGAACCGTCGCAGTCACAGAAAGCGACGAATTCCGCCGTTGCCGAGAGCAGCCCGGCGTGGGCGGCTGCCCCGAATCCCCGCCGGTTCTCTCGGACCACGGTCGCCCCCAGGCTCTCGGCAAGCTCGGCGGAGCCGTCCGCGGAACCGTTGTCCACGACGATGGCCCGGTACCCATGCGGCAGACGCGACAGGACCCACGGCAGCGCGCTTCGTTCATTCAGACACGGCAACACGACATCAACCATGGAGACGGTCCATTCACTCATGCTTCAAGGCTACGGATCCGGCAACGCCGCCGCCCCCCGGAATCCTTACGGTATGCGGACGAAAAAGTGCTTCGCCCCGGCTGGAGCCGCGGCACTTCCCGCCGGTGCAGACTATCCGTCCGGCAGGGTTTTTCGGGGGTGTTATTTGGTGTTGACGGTGATCTTGGCAATGCCTCCGAGCATGTCGGCCTTGACAGCGGTCTTAAAGGGCTTGTTCAGAATCCGGATTCGGCGGAGACCAACACGCGCATGCCCTTGGGGATGGCTGGCACTCAGGATTCACCTTCTTGGGGGCCTCCAAGAGAAACGCTCTAGCGCTCGCGGTCGATCTGAAGGTAGCTGAGTCCGCTGACATCGAGCCAGAATTTAGTGGGGGTCTCGACGAGACGCAGCAGGACGCCCCCGCAGGAGCTGCAGTGCACGACTATTCCCGGGGCGTCGGCATAGACCGCTGCCTCTCCAAAGACCCTGACTGCGCCACAGTTCTTGCACCGACCGATCGCTGCAATGATGTCGATGCGGAACAATTCCCACAGCGGTCCTGCTGCCGCGTTCCCGTCAAGATGCGGTATGGGGTTGCCTGCGGTTGCGGCGATGTCCTGGTCCTCGCGGCGCGGGTCCTCAGCGCCAGGGGCGGTGCCGTTGTTGCCAGTCACCGTATTCCTCCCGTTCCGCCGAAGCGTTCGGTTTTGATCGAGGCAGTCGGATAGCCCGCCTTTACGAGCCAGTCTGTGACTGTTTCGACAAACATCGTCTGACCACAGATGAAGATGTCGGGGGCGACGTCCGCCGGCAGGATGTTTGCCAACAGTGTTTCAGCGGTGAGTCGCTTCGGGGTGCTGGGCCAGGCCTCCGGGACTTTGCGTGTATAGATGTAGTCGACGGTGAGCTTGGGGGATTGCTGGCTCAAGGTAAGCAGTTCCTCCCGATAGAACCCGGTCTCGGGTGATTTGAGGGAGTACAGCAAACGGAACTGTGAGGGATTCTGGGATGCCTCGTGGGCGCGGATCATCGACATAAGCGGGACGACACCGGACCCGCCGGCGATCAGCTGCACGGGGTTCGGGTCCGTCGGTCGCCAGACGAACCAGCCGCCGACGGGGCCCCGGATCTCCAACTGGTCTCCGACCATCAGGTCTCTGACCAGATAGGGGGAGACCTCCCCGTTGGCTAGTTCGTCGACCGTGATCTCCAGTATTTCGTCCATCCCGGCTGTGGCCACGGAGTAGGACCGCACTGCCGTGTAGCCGTCGTCGGCTGTGAGCCGGATATCGATGTGCTGGCCGGCAAGGTTGCCGTTCAGACCGTCCACGCGCAGCCTGATGGTTCTGGACGATTCCGTTTCGGGAACGCCGCTGACGACGTCGGCGACGCGCCACAGGGTGCTCATGTGTCCTGCCTCATGAGTAGCGCTCCTCGCGCCACGGGTCGCCGTAGATGTGGTAGCCGTTGGATTCCCAGAAGCCGGGAACATCCTGCGGCATCAGCTCGATGCCATTGATCCACTTCGCACTCTTCCAGAAGTACAGGTGGGGTACCAGCAGGCGGGCGGGGCCACCGTGGGCCCGTTCCAGTGGCTCCCCGTCGAATTCCCAGGCCACCCAAGCCTGGCCGTCCAGCAGGTCCTGCAACGGGACATTCGTCGTATAACCGCCGTAGGAGTAAGCCGTAGTGAACTCGGACGTTGTTTCCACGTCTTCGAACAAGGTGTCCAGGGACACCCCCCGCCACGAGGTGCCCAGCTTGGACCAGCTCGTCACGCAGTGGATGTCGGTCCGGATATCAGCTTGGGGCAGCGCCATAAAATCATCCCAGGACCAGGCGCGGCGCTGGCCCGTCTCCGTCGTAATGAAGAATTCCCAGTCAGCGGGGGCGACATAGGGTGCAGGGCCCGCCGTCAGCACGGGAAAGCTTGCCGTCTCGTATTGGCCAGGTGGTAAGGCTGGATTGCCGGTGCGCCGTTTTCCATGAAAACCCGCCGAGATGATTCCCATCATGTACCTCCGATGCGGAGCTCCGCCGGTCAACTTTGATCGGTTCCCCAACGATATGGCAACGGCAGGGCAGGGTCCAGACATACGAACACTACTGGTCCCGTCAGCGGACTCCGCGAAACAACCATCAAGAAACAGGGTGACGAAACCCGTCCTTGGAGACGATTCTCGGCCGGCGAGACGGCGATATGGGGTGTCTTTGGGCTGTTGAGGGTATCGGCTCATAGGGGGCCCGTCTGGCCAGGGCAGTAACGGACGCCGGTTACGACGTCGCCGAAGGCTATGCGGTATCCATGGGCGCGGCCGCGCTGGCAGCCCTGGCCTCCGGGGCTCTCTACGACCGGATCGGGTTGCGCGGCCTGCTCATCGCCCTGCCGCTGACCGCGGCCGGCCCGTTCCTGTCGTTCACCACTACCACTGTCCTGGTCTGGGCGGGTGCCGTCGCCTGGGGAGCAGCCCTAGGCATCCACGAACCCACCTTCCGCGCCGCGGTCGCCGACCTCGTCCCCCCCGCCACGCGCGAAACCGGATACGGCGTCTTCACCGCCATCTACGGCACCGCCTGGCTAGCCGGGTCCACCATCATCGGAGCCCTCTACTCGGCCTCCCTCACCGGCCTCATCATCTTCACCATCGCGACGCAGCTCGTCGTCCTGATCGCCTTCATCCTCGCGCTCAACGACAAAGACGACAGCGGCTCCCGCGAGAGAGACAAACAGTGTCACCAGCAAATGCGCCGCAGGCAGAACAAGTGAGTGATTCGATCACCGGCGCCGTCCGCAGATAGTGCCGATTATCGACCGCAGGATAAATAAGTTCTACAGCACAAGGCGGCCGAGCGTTGTTCGAAAGGCGCTCTGGGAAGACCTTCAAGAGAACGCGGAGTGGTTGGCTGAGCTCGCCGCGACACAGCAAACACCCGATGGTCGCCCTCTGTGTTCTGCGCCTGGCAGACATCCTGATCTGAACGCCCGACCTCTAGCTGTACTGCCCAGGGACGTTGGTTTGGGTGAATGTGGGACTCGCTGGAGTCATTGACTGATGGGTGAGGACTTCCGGTCGCACAGTGGAGTTGCTTAGACAACCGCTGAGGCGACCAGGAGGTCCTCATGTCCCACGCTAATGCCGCTTTGACTCCACGCCAACGCTTGCGCGCCGGGCGTCTGGTCATTGACCACTCTGCTGGGGGCTAATAAGAAGCGCATGACTGAGCTAATTCAGCAAAGTCCGCCGCCCCGCTGCTGCAGATGGTGGGCGCTGGCGCCGTTTCAGTCGCTGCCGTCCTGACTGCTTGGTCGCATGCAGGAAGGGTTAGCAGCGAAGCTGCTTTCGCGTCACTGGCAGGGGTAAATGCCTTGCCAGCCTCAAGGGGTACCACTGTCCGGCACAGGCTCAACAGGGGCGGTGATAGGCGCCTCAACCGAGCCTTGCACACCTATCGCGATTCCGCGCCACATCTAGGCCTCATCGCTGCCCCAGCGTCCTAGCGCGATGATCGCCTCACGCAAGGCAAGCCCGCGGTCGGTCAGCGCATAAGCCCGGGTGTTGTGCCGGAGGGGCAGACGGGACAGTACCCCGGCGGCCTCGAGCTCGCGCAGGCGGGTCGCGAGAATGTTCGTCGGCACTCCGAGGTCGCGCTGCAGATCGCCGTAGCGCTGCGGTCCGTCGAGCAGCCGCTCCACGATGAGCAGGGCCCACCGTGCTCCCACGACATCGAGGGCCGCGGCGAGGTTGCTCACTCGGTCGGATCGGCGTCCGGTTTCATCCAAAACGGCGAATAGTGGTAGCCGTCAGGGTCGTCGAACTGGCGCTGGTACATGAAGGGGTAGTCGTCGATATCACCGATCCGCCCGCCGGCGGCACCGGCGCGCTCGACGAGCTCGTCGACCGCCTGACGGCTGCCGAGGTCGAACGAGACCGTGACCTTCGAGGGCGTATCGGGTCCGCCGACCAGCTCCTTGGCGCCGCCGACGCTCGCATACATCTCGCGGCTGCCGAGCATGACGTACTGCTCGGGCGCGATCGCGAAGCATGACACGTTGTGATCGGACATTTCTGGGTTGAGGGTCCAGCCCAGGGCGGTGTAGAAGGCGGTCGCGCGCTCGACGCTCTCGACCGGGCAGGTGATGAAAAGGCTCATGCGACTCATACTTGCAAAATGCAAGTGTGACGTCAAGATCTCGGCCGCACGGTCCGCAATCTGCAGGCGTGTAGCAGCATGTTCAGAGGTACGGGCGAGTAATAGGGACCAGACCGTGCGTTGGGCTTTGGCGCAAAGAGGGATCCCTCCGCGTGCATTTGAGGACGCCAACGATGGGCCCTGGTGAGGCTTCTGCCGTGCTCGTCGGATACATGCGGGTCTCGAAGCGGCTGGCATGGATTACGGCGATAAGTGGCGTCGTCTTCGCAGGGCTAAAGGTCCCCCCACATTGGGCGCATCAGGTCCCCTCGTCACAGTGGGTTTCCGACACGGCCGGCGTCCCCATATATCGGTATGGGCGATTACCTCCGAGCGGTTCCCATCCGCAGCACCGCCGCATATGGAGCTGGCCGCGCTGCTGCGCGGCCAGCGCCTGGCATTTGATACCGAAGCCCGTACCGTCAGGCTCAGTGCTGGTGTGAGGCGTCGTGTGCGTGGGCCGGCGGAGCGGTAGCCCCCGAGATGCTGCCGGTGATCCAGGACATCATGCCCGCCGTTGCGTCGAACGCCGGTTTGCGGTCGGCATTGGACCAGACGGTCTCCGGACGGCACTGGAGCAGGACCAGGTTGCTGCCCTCGGGGAGCTCTTCGTCCACCGCGAATTCAATGTCCTGAGGTGCCTGATGGATGCGCTCCAGCTTCTTGCCGAGCGTTGCCAGCGCCACCACCTCGTTATCCTGCAGGCACAACACATCGCGGCGTTCGAGAGGGACGTCCACCGGCGCGTCACCGCGGCGGTACTCGATGATCTTGTTGCCCACCACCCGGTCCGCGATGCCGAGGCCCACCTTGTCCACCACAAAGCGGTCCGGTGTCACTTCACCGCCCACCACTGACAGGCCCAAGCCCCAGCTGGCTTCCATCACGATCTTGGACCGGTCACCGCTGGTGGGGCTAAGAGTGAACATCACGCCCGCGGCGCGGGCGCGCACGGTTTAGGGAGCGCTTTCGCGCCCTGAGCGGCGGCTGCGTCTTTGGCCATCAGTCTCCTCGCTCCCGAAATTGACCTAAAGCGGTTGGGATTTCGTATGCCAAGGACAGACCAAATTGGGGGAAGCTTTACATAAGATCCACTCTCAGCGGGCACTTCCTGCGATCGAAGGAGCTCGGATGGGGCTCGTCCTGATCCGTGGAACTGGGCCCCTGTGCCAGCCCGCTCGGGAGTGCGTTGTCTTTTGCGGTGCCCATGCCCGCAAGTTGACTGCATCGGGGGTAGGCACCTCCTCGATGTTTCGGTTCGGGCCAAACCGGAGGCCGGCAAGCGAGCCGCAGGCGGCCCATGGCTCATTCCTGGCTGATGTGCGTCTCTGATCCGCGACGAGGACCGGGCCAGGCCAGCAGTAGCATCAGCTGGCTGCCTCTCGCGCAGGGACCCAGCGCCCGGGCCGAAGGCGGAGCAGCCGATCAGCGGCGGGTGAACCTGGCCGGCGGGTGAGGTTCCACGCCGTCTGCGGGAACGGCCCACCAGAAACCTGACGACGGCGGCGATCAGCAGGATCGGGGCGACCGAGGGCAAGAAACTGACCGCTTTGACCGTTTTTCCGATGACGTGAAAGATGACCTTCGTGGTGACGTCAGTAATCGCCAGCCCCACTGATGCCATTCTGGAGCTGCCCGCCGTCCGAAGACCTTTCGCAGCTGCCCACTGTCCGAAGACTCGCCCCCCGGCGTCGGCGGCGGAACATAGTGGCGTATCTACGTGCGGGACCTGCCACGGATGAAGTGGAAGATCAGAACGACCACGGCAATAACCAAAAGCAGGTGAATGAAGCCCCCGCCGATGCCGCCCAGCAAGCCGAGAAGCCAGAGAACAGCGATAATGATGGCTATCCAAAGCAACATGAGTGACTCCCTATTTGTCTGCGGATGGACCTGCTGGATCTGCGCCCCGGCCGCTCCGGTACTTTGGCGCGAGGCAGGAACGGCACGGGGATCATAGGCGCTCAGAGCGGCGGTATCGGCAAGAATCATCGTCATACCTCCCGCTCTCATCAACCCTGATGCCGCATCGATTCCACGGCCACGATATCGAACCAAGTTCCAGATTCTGGCCGAGCGCCCACGCGGGTATTGTGTGGTGCGCTTCACCCGATGTCAAGAGCGGGTCCCTGGAATCGGCAAAACAATAATCGATAGCCACAATTCGGTTTGGTGGCGCACCGCAGGGGAGCGGTTGGGGTTTGGAATCAGGTGCCTGCGGGGAGGGAATTTTTGGGGTATGTTCGCCTTTCGCGGACGGCATGAACTTCAGCATTCCCCCCGAGCCGGCCCGATGTCCGGCACTGAAGAACAGGACCTGCAAATTGATTGAATTCCAGAGCTCGGCCGACGGCACGGAAATCGCCTTCGAACGTACAGGTGAGGGGCCAGCCCTTATCGTCATCGGTGGTGCACTAAACAGCCGGCGTTCGGCCGGCATGCTGGTGGGTTTGCTGGCCCCGCACTTCACCGTCTACGCGTACGACCGTCGCGGGAGGGGCGAGAGCTCCGACACGCTTCCCTACAGCCCCGGCCGTGAAATAGAGGATTTGAAAACGCTGATCGCCGCGGCAGGCGGTTCGGCCTACGCCTACGGACACTCCTCGGGAGCCATTCTGGCCCTTGAAGCAGCCGCTGCCGGAGCGGCCATCCGCAAAATCGCGGCCTACGAACCACCGTATCTGACCGGGCATGCCCCCGACGAACCTTGGGAGAATTTCAGGGATCGCGTTCAGGCGGCGCTGAACGAGGGAGACCAGGAAGGCGCCGTCGAACTGTTCATCCGCCATACAGGCTCTGACTTCGACGAAGGCATCAAAACAATGCCGTGGTGGCCCGCACTCCTCAGCGTTGCCAACACCCTGCCGTATGACCTCACCCTGACAAGTGACGGACGCGTCCCGGAAAGGCTGTCGAACATTCAGGTGCCAACGCTCGGAATCTACGGTGGTGCGAGCCCGTCCTGGGCCGGGAATGCCATCAATGCCGTTGCCGCAGTCGTCCCTGGAATGAAGAAAGAAAAGCTGGAAGGCCAAGACCACGCAGTCTCCCACGATGCTGTCGCACCGCTTCTGATCGACTTCTTCAACAGCGCACCGGCTTAATCCTGGACATCATCGCCCGGAGCTAGGTGATCTCCCTTGCCGACGGCTTCCCGGACGGGAAGCTGTTCGCGGTCCGGAACATCCACGCCGCCTTGATTAATTGCTGAGCGCAGGCACTGGATGCCTTGAGCAGGGCCCGGAAAAGAATTTCCCGCGTGGTGCCCTTTTGTTGTTATCCCGGTCGTCGTAGTCGTGTAACAACCGAAAATAAGGAGTCATCGTGGAATACATGCTTTTCATCTGCAGCGATCCGACAGCGCCGGCATATGTGGCTGCCGAGGACAATATCGTGGAATGGGGGGCCGAGATGGAAGTGCGGGGCGTCGCCCGTCACGGTGACAGGCTGCGCCCAGTAGAGGACGCAACCACCGTGAGGGTGCGAGGGGGAGAGGTGGTGGTCTCCGATGGGCCATTCGCGGAGACAAAGGAATGGATCGCCGGCTATGACGTCATCGCTTGGGCCGATCTCGACGAGGCAATAGAGGTGGCGTCCAAACACCCCACGGCCCGGTTCGGCAAAATCGAGATCAGGCCCGTATGGCCGCTCGGGCTCTAGAGTTTCGCCTGATAGCGGCCGCTGATGGTCGGGGGTGACGTGTCACAGGAGCTGACGGAGGTGCGCACCGCCATCGAGGCCGTTTCCGCGACGGAGACGGCGCGAATCAACGCCACCTTTATCCGTGTGACGGGCGACTGGGGCCTGGCCGAGGATTGTATCCAGGATGCGTTCGCGCGCGCCAAAATACGCGATGCAGGGATTCCGTGCCGGGTGCCCCCACCGGAGCTGATATCCGAACGCACCGACGGGATCCTCCCGGACGACAAACAGCTGATTCCGGTCGAGGTGCCCCATCTCGGCCTCTCGTTACTGAGCGCCCGGTAATGGCTAGGTATCACTCGGCCTTCAGCAAGGCGAAGGCCGGCCATGCCCCTGACGACTATCTCGTAGCGTTCGCCAACCGGACGGTGGGCGGCCGCGTCCGGCGCCGCTTGGACAGTCCCGACGCGCCTCGCTTGCATGCCAAGACCCAGGTCAGCGCCTGCTTTCTGGGAATCACCATTGCCTCTCTTTGCGATTACCACCAACCTCATCTTGGGGCGCCGATAGCGTACCTTTCGTTGAAACCGTTTGACGTACTCATGGCTGTCGGGTTTGGGAATGTCGCCTCCAATGGACGTGGGGGAGGGGCTTTGTCCTGTGCTGTGAACTTGGACTCCTTGGCTGCGTCTGAGGAATAGCGGGGGCTGCAGTTGGCTTGTCCATACCGGGGCGTCGACGACCGGCTGCCTCGTGAAAGGACTTCCGTTGCCCACTTCCTTTGTCCCATTCAGCATTCGCGCTACCGTTCGCGAAGACCATAAGCGCTCCTTCCGCACCGACATAGAACGTCTGACCGGCAGCGATCGTGGCTGGTCGCCGCTGGACGTCGTCAAGTCCACGGACACGCAGGCGCTGCTGCGCGGAGCGATCGCGCAAAGCGTTCACACCGCCACCAACGAGAGCCTGGCCCGCTACCTCCAGAACCGTCTTGCCGCCGATAATGACATCCATCTGGATCTCACCGTCTGCATCGGCCGCTAGCGGCCCGGCCGCGCTCCTGCCGGGCCCCTAAGCCCATGCCCTGGCCACCAGGTCTCCTGCAGGGCCGAGGATGAAGTCCACATTGAGGGAGGAGCTGGGCCCCTCACCCATGGAGATTTTCTCGTCGAAAGACGCAAAGGTGGCTGGCAAGGAGTACCCCACGTTGTCCCAGTAATACTGGAAGATATACAGGAGGGGGTCTTCGATCGCGTCCAGGTCCTCCCCAAGGCGGTACACAATGATGGCCTTCTGGCGGACCTCTCGCGAATTCGAGCACCAGGGCAGAATCAGCCCGCCCGCATTAGCCATATTTCTAGGGGGATTCTGATCCGTGTCCCTCCGAATGATCCCCGAGGGATCGCCCGGGCCAAAGAGGGGATTCCACTCAAGGTCCTCGTAGTACAGGTTCATGCCCGCATCGGTTGGCTGTCCCGGCAGACGGGTTTGGTTGGTGAGCCTTTCCAGGCCTGAATTCCACAGGAGTGGTCCTCTGCGGTCCTGGGCGCCGTACGAAACTTTCTTCCGCGACGCGGACATGGACGCCCGCGCCGCGTCGTTGGCGGCCCTGGTCGCAGTTGCCGTCTTGGGGCCTGGGGGCGGTTGCTCGAGATCCATTCTTACTTCTCCTGTCCAAGAGGTGACCGGAGCGCTCCCGTGGTTGCCCGCAAGCGGCTCCCCCATTGGGGGCTCAAGGGATGCAATATGCTCCGCCGTGCAGCGGTTGTTGCGGCATGAGGGCTGGCCCGGACGGTTGTCGGCCTTCGGCGGCATGACTCTCGTGTGAACTTTGCGTCCGGTGCTTGCCGTGCGTCAAGGGACTATGGGCATTGACATGTCCGGATAGTTCCGCCCCACCGGGCAGCGGCACTGGATGAGTCGCACAAATTCCGGTGCCGCCTCTTCGATTCTCAAACCCGATTCGCTGAACTAAATCGGCTGTGCGATTTCGAGAACTGCTATCCAGATGCGGCTCCCGACGGGCTGGCACGCCCTCAGTTCTCACTTGAGATCGTCCTCGGAATCGTTTGTTTGCGGGAACAACACAGGTGAGTGAGCGATTTGTTCGTAAGGCACCTTGGCCGCATGGGTATGTTTCATGCCCAGGAAAAGAACTGGAGTTGGTTTAGGCTGCGCGGCGGGCGAAGGAGCGGACCGGAGTTCTCTGCGGCCATCGAGTCGAAAACACAGAGATGTTCTCGCCCTCGCCGACGGCCTCGCGTTGAGGGCGACGCGCTAAGGGCGGGCAGGAGGGGATGGCCCAGCCCGCCCCTGTTTTGGGTTGCGGCTGGAGCGATTCGATCCCTTCTCGGAATCCTTCGTTTATCTAGTCCGCCGGGCTAGTGCTGGGTCAAGCGTGGACGGGATTGCTCGATGATGCTGGACGGGCAGCTGCTGCTGTGAGGGCTGTGGCCAGCAGGAGCGGTGCCCAAACCGTTTGTGCGATGGTTGCGCCCGCGGCGGCTGTTCCGGCTGATCCTGCAGCGATCTTGAGTGCGCCTACCCAGATGAAGATTTGGCCGCGCGCTTCGATGGGTGCGTATTCACTGCGCGCGGCGAGTGTTGCCGCGAAGAAAAGCGCGTTGGCGATCCCTGCCAGGCAGAACGCAATAAGGGAGGTGGGGAGTGTCGGGGTAAGCATCACCACGATCAGCGTGGCAGCGACGAGTGCAGCAAGGGAGCTCATGAGTGGGTCTGCCGCGCGGCGAAGCGGCCGGAGCATAAGAGCTGCTGATCCGAGGAGATTCCCTACCCCGTAGGCGGCGATGAGTGTTCCGGCGGCTGCGGCCCCGCCGAACCCGGGAGCTGTTGCAACGGCGTAGATCGGTAATGCGGCGACGGAGAATGCGACGGTCACTGTGAGTCCGAGTGTGCGCCGCAGCGGACCGCGTTCCCAGATGATGCTTAGTGTTCGTCCGGGTGATGGTACGACCACGGCTTGGTCCAGTGGCTCTTGTCTGGGGAGTGCGAGGACGGCTCCGGCGCCAACGACGGCGGCTCCGGCCAGAGCGAGTGTCGCGGTGAGTGCGCCGGACGTTGCCGCGATCCACGCGACTGCTGCGGGGCCGAGGGTGCCGCTGAGCCCGCAGCTTGCGACGTCCCAGCTTTGTGCTCGGCGTTGGCTACGCAGTTCGGGGCCGGCGATGGAGGGCAGGCGACTGCTGATCCCGCCGGTGAGCATCGGCCCGAAGATGCCGGAGACAAAGAGCAGCATGGCCGGCCAGATCGGCCAGATCGGCCAGACGACGGGCAGGAGCAGCGCGGCAGCACCGAGCAGCACGCCGTGGAGGACGGCGGAGCACGCGATGACCTTGCGCCCGTCGCGGGCTGTGTCGAGGCGTCGTGCGATGAAGGGGCCGAGCAGGTGGGGTGCGGTGATTGATGCTCCCAGGAGTCCGGCCAGCCAGCCGGGCATCCCGCAGGCGTGTGCGAGCAACACGATGGCGACTACCGCGCCGCCGTCCGCGCTACGCACCAGGGTCGCGGCGAAGACGTAGCGGGCCAGCGCCCCGACCCGACGGTCCTTCCTGTGCGGAACGCCGAGGCCCACGCTACGGGTTGAGCCCGAGCTCATCGACAATCCTGGCGACATGGGTGCGCTGTTCCGCGGTCAGTCCTTGGATGGGAAGGGGCAGGCACGATGGTGATGCCAGTCCCAGCTGTTCCGCTATTGCCGCGACGACCCGGATGCTCCCGCCAAATTCGGCGAACAGCTCCCACAAGGGTGCAAGCCGTTCGGACTCGGCGGCCGCTTCGGAGAATCGCCCTTCCCGGGCGGCCCTGGTGATCCGCATCGCCAGGGTGGGCAAGGTGCCGCCGATGACCGAGTACCAGGCATCGCACCCGACGGCGAGTCCGGCGGCGGCCTTGGCGTCGCCGGAAACTCCGATGGTCACGTGCGCAGGGACGGCCGCCCGGATTTCCTGAATCCTCGCCTGCGCCTGGTGCGGATCGGCCGGTACGCCCGGGATTTTGATGGAAGCGATACCGGGAAGGTCCGCGATGCGTCCGTAGAGTTCGGTCGTGAAGCTGAAGTGGGTGGTGCCCGGGTTGTCATAGACGATGACGGGCAGCGACGAGTTCGCTGTGACGGTTCGGAAGAGTTCGAACACATCATCGTCGGTGAGTGGCTGATATGTCATGGGAGCCAGCAGGAGGCCCGAAGCCCCTGCCTGTTCTGCCTTCTCAGCGTTCGCGAGGACGTGTGAGGTCCGCAGGGCGCCGACACCAATGAACACGGGCGTCCCGCCGGCGTGCTCGACGGCAAGGTGGGCCACACGGCTTCGTTCCTCGCCGCTCAGGTACGCGTAGGAGCCTGTGGAGCCGAGCGCGGTAATGGAGTCAACCTTGGCCTCCGCGAGCCGTTCGATCAGGCGAATGAAGGCAGGTTCGTCAATAGCATCATCTGCCAGAGGGGTAAGGGGGAAGGCACTCAAACCGGTGAACATGGTCATGACTCCTTTGTTTGAATTACAGGGAAGCAAAGTCTTCAGGCGCCGGCCGCTGCCTGGGCGGGCTGGGCTGCGCGGGCACCTTAACCTCGGAATTCCCGCGCAGCGACAGTCTGGCGGACCCGCCTGGCTGGACGACTGTCGCCTACTTCGGCTCTTGGCCGATGAGGTCGGGATCAATGACGGCGGGGTCCATGCGGGTATCGGCGAGTTCGCGGGAGCGCGGTTGCCGTCGCCCGCCGCGTTGCGCGGCGGCGCCGGCGAGGACGACCAGCGTGATGCCACCGAATTGGACTAGCGAGGGCTGCTGGTGCAGCACGAGCAGCCCGAGGAGCACGCCGAAGGCAGGTTCGAGGGCCATCAGGGTACCGAACGCGGTGGGCGTCATCCTGCGCAGGGCGAGCATCTCCAGCGCCATCGGCAGCACCGGCATCAGGACGGCCAGTCCGAAGGCGGCGGCGAGGATCCCGAGGTTAAGGTGTCCGGCGGACTGCGGGATGCCGAGGACCGCTGCCGTGGCAGCGGCGACGGGAACGGTGAGTGAGAGCGCGCCGATGCCCGTGAAGCGGTCACCGATCCGTTGGGTGAGCAGGATGTAAGCGGCCCACCCGATGGCTGCGAGCCCTGCGAGGCCGATACCGGCGAGGTTGATAGCCCCGGCCCAGGGTTCCGTCAGCAGGACGACGCCGAGGAGCGCCAGGGCTGGCCAGATAAGCGCCCGTGCGTTGTGGGCGCGGACCGCGGCGACGGTCAGCGGACCGAGGAACTCGATCGCGACGGCGGTGCCGAGCGCGATGCGTTCGATGGAGGCGAGGAAGGCGATGGTCATCAGTCCGGTGGCGACGCCCAGCCCCAGAAGGACGGGGATGTCGGGGCGGCGCAGTGTGCGCAACGGGGGTCGGGCGATGGCGAGGAAGATGAGTGCCCCCACACTGAGTCTGAGCCAGGCGGTTCCGGCCGGCCCCACCGCCGCAATGAGATCCACTGACAGGGCCGAGCTCAGCTGGACCGAGAGCATGGCGGCAACGGCCAGCCCCCACGGCGGCACCGGGACATTCTTGGGGACACGTTGGCTCACGGCTGGCTCCCTTGGGCCAGCCGGTCAGCGATCGCGCGTGTCCGGGGGTGGATGAGCATGTCAGTCTCCTTCGTTGGCTGGCGTGCCGGCGGCGATCAGGCGGCGGGCGACGCGGACGTCGGGACCGAGCAGGGTCAGCCTGGCAGCCAGGTCCTCGGCCGCGGTGTGGAGCGCCTCATCGGTCATGGGTTCGAGCGCGTCGAGGATGAACAGTGCGGCGGTGGTGTTCTCGCCGAGCTGGGTGCGGCGTGCCTGGCGCCAGTTCCAGCGCCGGCAGGTCACCCCGGCGTCGTCGCACCACACGACCTCGCCAGGTTCCGGGTGTTCGACCACCGCTGCGCCGCCGGCGGCGGTATCGAAGGGTTCCTTGCCGGTGGCGCGGACCAGCCGGGGCGCACCGCTGTAGCGGGTCAGGTCCTCCCCGCCCAGGGGGATCCGGTGGAGCACCGAAACCGCGTTATAGAGGTCGGTGAGACGGTTCACCCGGGGCAACCCGGACTCCGCACGGCGCAGGAGTGCCTCCAGGCTGTTGCGCGTGCGGCTGGGTTTGGCTCCGAAGCCCTGGTAAGCCTCGCGCCAGGCTGCGACGTGCGGAAGGTGTTCGACTGGCCCGTTGCTGAGCAGCTGGCGGGCTGAGGTCTCCGCCGCCTGGAGCAGCTCCTCACCGGCCTGGTCGCTCGGGCCCGGGACGAGTCCGTCAACGGCCAGCAGCAACGCCCGGTAGTCGGGCCGCAGCGCGAACACGGCGGCGTCAACCCGGCCGCCGTCGAGGAATTCCTGCAGCATGCCCAGCTCAGGCATCGGACGCCTCCGGCCGGTGTCCTGTCCCCACGCCCGGCTCGAAGACGGCCAGGGAGAACCTCGCCGGCTCCGTGCCCGGATTGGCATAAGAGTGTGCCACGTCGCCCGGGAACGTCACCGCATCGCCGGCATCGAGGCTGACCGATTGGCCTGCGATCTCCACCGTGACCGTGCCCTGCTGGACCTGCAGGAGCTCCTTGGTTCCCGAGGTGTGGGCCTCGCTCACGTGACGGTCGCCGACGCCCAGCGTCCAATCCCACAGTTCAACCACGTCCGGTGACTCGGTGCCGGCCACCAACACCCCGCGGCCGCCGGACTCACCGCTCCACAACGCAGCGCCGTCACCACTGCGGGTGACCTTTACCGGCTTCGGCCGGGGTAGCTCGACCAGCGCCGGCAGCCCCACGCCGAGCGCGTCGCTGATCCTCAGCAGGGTTCCCACGCTGGGATTCGCGGCACCCTGCTCCACGTTGACGACCATCCTGCGGCTTACCCCGGCAGACTCCGCCAGCTGATCAAGCGTCCAGCCCCGCGACTGCCTCTCCTGCTTAACCCGGGCGCCGATGGCCAACGCCAAGGCCGTTGTACTCTCATCCATAAGTGCATCATAGTGCACTATTAGTGCATTCTTCTACCGATCTCGTTCGGCGGGATATCAAGCGGACCAAAACGGTCGCAACGTTCGCTGGCGGATACCGATGGCGAGGCTCGGCCCGGATGACTTCACAGGATCAGTGGCAGAAGGGCCGCAGGGGAGGGAACAACGGCGGCGGCCTGCGAGGCTTCCTCGGCGTCCCCGTATCCCCAGAGTGCGAATATTGCGGGGATTCCGTGTTTAGCTGCTCCCGCGACGTCGTAACTTCGGTCTCCGACCATTGCGGGACTGGAGATGTCTACGCCTGTGGAATGAAGCCGAAGCAGCAATTCGGCGATGACGTCTGCCTTGCTCGCTCTTCCCTCGGTATCTGACGCTCCGCAAACGTTGATGAAGTGGCAATCAATTCCGAACATTCGTGCCAGTCTTATTGCTTGATCTTCAACCTTGGACGTGGCTACGGCCATCGGAATGCCGGCCGAATGTAGGCGTTCTAGTAGATCGATGATCCCGTCGTATGGGCTGGACTGTTCGGCGCCATGCTCGGCGTATGCCTTGCGGTAGTGTTGGAGGGCCTTTTGGGCGGTTTTTTCGTCCAGTTGGGAGACAGTTCTGAAGGACTCGATCATCGGTGGTCCGACGAATCGGCGCAGTGTGTCCATCGATGGGACCGGTGCGCCTACAGCGGCCAAGGCCTGGGCAGCGCTTGCTGTAACGCCGGGTGCTGAGTCCAGCAGCGTTCCGTCCATGTCGAACAGGATGCAGCTTAGGCCAGTGAGAGCGGACGGGGCTTGGTGCAGGTGTGTCATTCTTTTCGGGGTCTTTCGGTCTTGAAGTTTGGTTCCATTCCGGTTGTACCCGGGGGATTATCGCGGTGAAGGGGAGGCATGGATCGAGTGAGTCTTGATCAGATAGATCAGAGGATTCTTGCGGAGCTGACGAAGAACGCCCGCATGAGCCACGCAGAGCTGGCGACCAAAGTCCTCCTGTCGCGGAATGCTGTGCGCCAGCGGATCGAACGGATGGAGCGGCAGGGGTATATCCAGGGGTACACGATTGTTGCCGGGCCACCGGGCCAGGGCCCGGTGTCCGCTTTCCTGATGGTTTACCGGAAGGACCGGGTGCGCGGGGCTGATGTCATCTCCGTTTTACGGTCCATTCCCGAAGTGGTTCTGTGCGACGTCGTGAGCGGTGACTTTGACCTTCTGGTGAGGGTCGAGGCCCGGTCGCTGGAGAGGGTTCAGGAAATCTGGGAGCAGATCGCGGCCATTCCCGGCGTCACGGACACGGTGACGGCCATGACGCTGTCCAGTTACATCAGGCGGGGCGCCGGAGGTGTCCGGGCCACGGAGTGAAGTGATCAGAGCCCGCATACGTCCGTACTCATGACTGGCAGCACGGCGGTTTCAATCAGCGACCGGGCTGCCTCCCGGTCCAAGAGGTTCCTGCTGGTGACCACGTCCAGAATGGTTGACCCGTCCTGAAGGGCTTCCTTTGCGACCGCTGCTGCTGCGGCGTACCCGATGGCCGGTATTAGGGCCGTTGCGAGACCCACCGAGACTGACGTCTGGCGGGCGAGGTGTCCGGTGTTCGCTTCAATACCCTCCATGCAGTATCGACGAAGGGCGTGCGATCCTTTTTCGAGCCACGAAATGCTTTGAAGAAGGAAATGGGCAATGACAGGTTCGAAGGCATTGAGCTGGAGTTGTCCGTTGTCTGCAGCCATCGTGACTGTAGTGTCAGCTCCGGCGACTGCGAAGGCGATCTGATTCATGGCCTCCGGGATGACAGGGTTGACTTTTCCCGGCATGATTGATGACCCGGCCTGGCGCGGGGGCAGGATAATCTCGCCGAAGCCGTTCTGTGGACCGCTCGACAGCAACCGTAGGTCGCTGCTGATTTTGGACAGCTTTATGGCCGTGCGCTTCAGCATGCCCGACAAGTGCATGAAAACACCAACGTCGGACGTCGCTTCGATGAGGTCGGCGGCGGGAACGACCGGGACGCCGGAGACCTCGGAGAGCGCCAGAAGCACGCGTTCCTGATACCCCGGCTCGGCGGTGATGCCGGTCCCGATGGCGGTGGCGCCCAGGCTGCACTCGAGCAGCAGAGCTGTGGATTCCATCAGCCTGGAGCGGTCTTCTTCCAGCGTCGCGGCGAAGGCATTGAACTCCTGCCCAAGGGTCATCGGGACGGCGTCCTGAAGCTGTGTCCTGCCCATCTTCACCACGTCGGCGAATTCAGCACCCTTGCTGCGGGCGGATTCGGCGAGCTTGCCCAACTCGCGGTGGAGCTCTTCGGTGGCGAAAATCAGTGCCAGTTTGATCGCCGTGGGATAGGTGTCATTGGTGGATTGGCACCGGTTAACGTGATCAATGGGGTGCAGGAGCTGGTAGTCACCGCGGCGGTGGCCCAGTCTTTCCAGCGCAAGATTCGCGATCACCTCGTTGGCATTCATGTTCGTACTCGTACCGGCACCGCCCTGAATGACGTCCACACAGAACTGTTCGTGGTGATGTCCGTCCTGGATTTCCTGGCACGCTTCGCGGATCGCTGTCGCCTCCCGCGGGTCAAGGATGCCCAATTCGCAGTTGGCCTGCGCCGCAGCGTTCTTGATCATCGCCAGCGCACGCACCAGGTGCGGGTGGCGGGAGATGGGAATCCCGCTGATGGTGAAGTTTTCCAAGGCCCGGGCGGTGTGCGCTCCCCAAAAGGCTGTGGCCGGTACAGGAACGCTCCCGAGCGAATCCGTCTCGATGCGGCAGGTCATTATTTTCCATCCTCTGTGTGGACGTGTGGGTGGTGGCGTGGTTGAGTGCCGTTTGCTCGGAGGAACTGGAGGGCGCAGGGCCCGGTCGCGCCCTCCAGGTCGATCAGTTCTTGATGCAAATGACCTTTGGCTGCGTCATCTCCTCATACGCGAAATGGACGCCCTCCCGGCCCATGCTCCCGTACTTGGCCCCACCGAATGGCATGCCGTCGAACCGGTAGTCAGAGGAATCGTTGATCATGACGCCGCCTGCTTCGAGCTTGCGGGCCGCATCCATGGCCCTGGCCAGGGAGTCGGTGAATATGCCCGCATGGAGACTGAACTCGATGGCGTTGGCGACGTCGATGGCCTCTTCGAAGGTGGTGAATTTATGAAGCATCACCACCGGCCCGAAAACCTCCTCCTTCCACAGCCTGCTGTCCGCCGGGACGGCTTCCAGAACGGTCGGCTGAAGCACATTTCCGTCCTTGACATTGCCAGCGAGCAGGACAGCGCCGGCACCGAGGGCCCCTTCCAGCTTCGTCTGGAGCTCCTGCATGGCGGCGGGGCTGATCATGGGCCCGACATCCGTCCGTTCATCCGATGGATCTCCGGCTACCAACCGTGCCGTTTCCTCCAGGAAGCGCCGGCGGAACGCGCTGTACACCGGGGCGGCTACGAGGATCCGCTGCACCCCCACGCAGTTCTGTCCGGCGGCCCAAAACGCTCCGGAGACGCAGGATTCCACCGCGTTCTCGATGTCGGCATCGTCCAGGACGATCACGGGTGCGTTTCCACCGAGATCCATCGAAAGCTTCTTCAGGCCTGCCGTGCGGGCGATGCTCTCACCCGTGGAGAACCCCCCGGTGAAGGACACCATTCGTACGTCCCGGGACCTGATGATTGACTCGGCTACTTCCCGGTCGCCGTGAACAATCGTGAGGGTCTCCGGCGGCAGCCCGGAGCTGACGAGGGCGTCCGTGAGCAGTTGGGCTGACAGCGGAGTCAGGGCCGAGGGTTTGAGGATCACGGCGTTTCCTCCGGCGATGGCCGGCCCGATCTTGTGAGCCACCAGGTTGAGGGGGTCGTTGAACGGAGTGATCGCGGCAATGATGCCCAAGGGTTCGCGGGAGTACCACCCGGTCCGGTCCTCTGAGCCCTCGTACGAGTCAAAGGGGATGACTTCGCCTGCGTTTCGGCGCGCTTCGGCAGCGGAGAGGCGGAGCGTGTTGACCGCCCGCAGGACTTCCTTCCGGGCCTGGCGGATCGTTTTCCCGGCCTCAGACACAATGGTTTGCGCGAACTCCTCGTGGCGCTGCTCGATCTCTGTTGCGGCGCCGTCGAGTATCTTCCCGCGGGCATTGCGGGACAGCGCCCGTGCTTTCCGGGCGCCGATGCGGGCTGTTTCAATCACGGCTTCGCCGGCGGTGGCTTCGGTCAGGGAAACCGCGCCGACCACCCTGCCGTCGTAGGGGCTCCTGACGTCCCGGAACTGAGGGAGCACGGTTTCCGTCGAATACAGTGTGGATTCAAGCATTTGCGGCTGCTCCCGTCCGGACGGCGTGCATGGCGATGATGTCGGAGAGCAGGGCGTAGGCGGTTTCCACGCGGCCGGCTCCCGGTCCTGAGACGGTTACGGCGCCCAGAAGGTCGGTGTCGAAGGACACGGCGTTGGTTGCGCCTGAAATGCCGGCCAGCCCGTGGTCGAGGGGGAGTGCGACGGGGGATACGCCTGCCGTCACTGACCCGTCCAGGTTCCGCCGTGCAGCACCGACGAGCTTCCATCGGCGTCCCTCGCGGGCTGCCTTCCGGATATTCTCCGGCGTCACAGCTGAAATCCCCTGCCGCTGAACGTCCTGGAGTTCCATGCCTGCGTCGAGCAGTTCGTTGGCGAGGATGAGGACCTTGAGCTGAACGTCGTAGCCTTCAATGTCTGCTGCGGGGTTTGCCTCGGCATAGCCGAGTTCCTGCGCCTCGCTGATAGCCGCCTCGAGGCCCAGCCCGGCTTCCATCCGCCCGAGCACGTAGTTGCTGGTGCCGTTGAGAATGCCTTCGAAACCCTTCAGCTTCAGCCCCGCGAACATCCTCTTGGCCAGGCGGATGACGGGAGTGCCGCTCATAACGGCACCCTCGAACTCGAAGTGCACGCCGTTCTGTTCGGCCAGGGAGGTCAGCTCAGCGCCACGGAGGGCAACGGGGCCCTTGTTCGTGGTGCAGACGCTCTTGCCGGATTCGAGTGCCCATCGCACGTGCGAGACTGCCGGCTCGCCGTCCTCGGGATTGGTGAAGGTAGCCTCGCAGATGATGTCCGCGGTGCAGTTGCGGATGACGGATTCATTATTGGTGTCCGCGGATCCGCCGTATTCGGCGAAGGTTTCGCTGCCACCGTCCAGTTTGAGGGGGATGGAAAGGTCAATGCCCTCGGCCTGGACCAGGGAGCCGAGGCGGAGGTCGGTGATGGCCACGACCCGCAGGCCGAAGCCCAGCTCGGTATGAAGTGTCTCGCCGCGTGTTGCGATCAGTTCGGCCAGTGTCCGGTTGACGCCGCCGAAGCCGATCAGCGCAATGTCGTAGGTGGTCATGGTGCTCCTTCAATCAGTTACATCGGTCTTCCAATGCTCACCGCATTCCATGTCCGTCGGTGCATGTGATTGTGACCGAAAAACAGGGCGAAGTGACCATGTCCCTGCCGATTCGACATCGACGCCCGGATGTAACTAAGTGCAACATAGGCATGGTGAAATGTTTTTAATGACCAAAATCTCGTTTTCGTGTTACTTTCATCACTACCGCCGTTGCACAGTCCGAGGCGGCCCGTCCCGCCCACCGGGACGACATGCGCACCTTTCGCATCAGACCTGTCCACTCACCTGGGAGAAACCATGGAACCGTCAACACCTGTCCAGCTGGAACCGCAGCCCACGATTCCCCCGTCGACCGATTCCGGGCTCCGGCGGTCCATGGGGGCACGGCATCTGGTCATGATCGCCATGGGTGGGGTGATCGGTTCCGGGCTGTTCCTTAGCTCGGGCTACACCATTTCCCAGGCCGGCCCACTCGGGGCCGTCATCGCTTATCTCATCGGTGCCTTCGTTGTGTACCTGGTAATGGCCTGCCTCGGCGAACTTGCCATCGCGTATCCGGTCTCAGGCGCGTTCCACATCTACGCTGCGAGGTCGATCGGGCCTGCCACCGGCTTCGTCACGGCCTGGCTCTACTGGCTCTGTTGGGCAGTGGCCATCGGATCGGAGTTCACGGCCTCAGGCCTCCTGATGCAGCGCTGGTTCCCCGGGGTCGAGGTCTGGGTCTGGTGCGTCATCTTCGCCTCGGTCCTCTTCGGCTTCAACGCCATTTCCTCGAAGTTCTTCGGCGAGTCTGAGTTCTGGTTTGCCATCGTCAAGGTCGGCGCCATCGTGGTCCTCATCGTCCTCGGCGGCGCGGCGCTCTTCGGAGTTCACCCGCTTAGCGAGGGGGTCAACCACCCGTTCCTGCTGGAGAACTTCAACACATCCGGCGGCCTCTTCCCGAACGGCTTCGCCGGCGTCCTTGTCACTGCCCTGGCCGTCTTCTACGCCTTCTCAGGCTCTGAACTCATCGGCGTGGCGGCAGGCGAAACAGCCGACCCTGCCACCAGCATCCCGAAAGCGATGCGGAGCACAGTCATCCGCCTGCTGATCTTCTTCGTCGGGGCGATCGCCGTCATCGCCGCCACCATCCCGTTCGAGCAGGTCGGACTGGATGAAAGCCCGTTCGTGACGGTCTTCTCATCCATAGGCATTCCTTTTGCCGCCGACATCATGAATTTCGTCATCATCACCGCACTCCTCTCCGCCGGAAACAGCGGTCTCTTCTCCTGCGCACGGATGCTTTACTCCCTTGCCGACGAGGGGCACGCGCCGCGGGCGCTAAAGAAACTGACCCGACGCGGGATCCCCATGATCGCGCTGTCAGTCAGCATGCTCGGAGGCCTGGCATCTCTTATCAGCAGCGTCGTAGCGCCCGAAACGGTCTACCTGGCGCTCGTTTCGGTGGCAGGATTCGCCGTCGTCGGGGTCTGGATGTCCATCACCGCCTCGCACTTTTTCCACAGGAGGTCCTTCGTCAGGAGGGGCGGCGATGTTGCTGCCCTTCCGTACAAAGCGCCGCTGTTCCCGCTGGTGCCGATCCTGGCCTTCTCGCTCTGCCTTATTTCGCTCATCGGCATCGCCTACGACCCGAACCAGGTAGCAGCCCTCTATTTCGGAGTCTCTTTTGTTGGCGCCTGCTATGCCTTCTTCTACTTCAAGTACGGACGCAAGGCGCGCGAAAGCCAGTTGGCCTAGGGCCATCATCAACTACCGCATACTCTGCTTCACGGCCGGGACATTCGTGCCCGGCCGTGAAGCAGTCCAACGGATATAGCCATGAGTTCACAAGACCTGATGCAACAAATGCGCAGTTCGGCCCAGGACGCGGGCAGTTGGCTGGAGAATGGCGCCGCCGCTTTCGAGTCAAACGTCCGGAACCCGGGATCACGACGCATTTTCCCAGGACGACAACAGCCACATCGACACGGCCCTTGTGCGTTTTCAAGCCAGGCGTTGGCGCTGCTCCAGCTCACCGGAGCTCCCCGGGAAGAACGTCTCCCCGGGAGACGAAGTCGTGCTGTTCGGTCGGCAGGGAAGCGCCGCAATCGCTCCGGCAGAACTCGAAGCAGCGAATTCAGCAATACTGCCGGACCACTACCCTGTGTGGGGACAAGGAAACCGCGTCCTCGTTATCAATGAAGACATGTGAGAATAGGCGTAGTTATCGGGCGGAAGGAGCACGGATCATGGATTCTTCCTCGGAAGCGTCGTCCATGGCCCAAGGACTTCGAATAGTCCGGCTGGTCGCAGACCGGGAGAAGTGGGGCAGGCGGCTACTCGGCGTTTCCCAGCTCGCATCCGAGCTGGATATGGAACAAAGCCGTGTCTCGCGGCTGACGCAGGAATTATGCGAGCTGGGACTGCTGGAACGTGTCGAACGAGGACCCTTCCGAACCGGCCCACGTTTTTTCAGTCTGGCCGCAGCGCTGAATGCCGGATGGGTCCACGAATCAAGAGCCGAACTTGAGGCTTTGGTGGCTTCGTTCGGCCTTAGAGCCAGAGTTTCCGTCCGCGAGGGCTTCCGCGTCATTCTCCTGCGTGCCTCCAGCAATGACGCAGTCCCCGGAAGCTTCGTGAAACCCGGCATGGTGACGCCCGTATGGTGTACCGGGTCCGGCCGGGCCCTGCTCTGGGACGAGCGGCAGCCGGCCGTCCAAGCCCTCCTTCGGGACGTTAACTTCATCGGCGTAGGCGGTCCGGGAGCGGCCCATTCCCCCCAAGAACTTGCCGAATTGATGGACCGGGACAGGGCTCGGGGTTTCATTGTCGCGGAGGAGGAATTCGAGCACGGCGTCTGCGAGCTCGCCGTTCCGGTCCGCAGCGCTGACGGATCCATTCTTGCCGCGCTCAGCGTCCTGGGGGGCCGGGACAAGATCACATCCAGGACTAGTGACATTGCCGAGGCCCTCACGGCCGCAGCCGAACGGCTGGGGTCCTGCGAGGGCGGCGTCCGGGGCGACGCCGCCCGTAAGGGACTTGCCAGCTAGAGCCCGTTCGGTGCCGACGTGTGGCCCAACGCCGATTCAAGCCACTTTCCCCAGGACAGGAGAGCCGTGGCGCAGAGTTCCCGCCGCGGCTCCAGGCGGGTCTTGGTGCCTACAACCTGAAGCGCTGCGACCACGTCGCCCTTGAAGTCCCGAATCGGAACGGCCAGGGAATACAGTCCGGGCTCGGCTTCCTCATCGACAATTGAGTACCCCCGGGACCGCGCCCCGCGCAGACGCGACAGGAAGTCATCGACGTCGAGCGGTGTGTTGGGACCATGACGCATGAAGTCAACGCCGGAAAAAACGGTTCGGACCTCGGCATCCGACGCTTCCCACATCAGGGCCTGGCCGGCGTCACTGCAGTAGGCCGGGTAGGGCCGGCCCAGCCAGGAACCGACCATGTTGCTGCTTGCCGGAACACGTTCGCCGATAGTGACCGTACTTTCGCCGCGCAGGATGCCAAGGAAGCATCCTTCATCAGTTTCGCCGGCCAAGCCTTCCAGTGCGGTCACGCCGTCGCTCTGCAGCCGCTGCTCTGTCAACAGCTGCGCGTCTGTCAGGAGTGACCAGTTCAGGGTGTAGGACCGATGTTCGCCGCGGGCCAGAAACCCCTCCTGCTCGGCGGTCCGGAGGCTGCGAGAAACCTGGCTGCGGTCTTTGCCCAGATCGGCGGCTATGTCAGCGACCGTTCCGCCAGGCAGCCCTCCTGGGTTGCGGGCGCCCACCGCTAGGACAGCCATGATTCCCCGGCCCATGCTGGACGTCTTAGACATGGAACCGATTCTAGTCACTGGATCAACGGGTCTTAGTGGATGGCGAAGACCCGGGCTGGAAAACCGCTGCCTTGGAGCGGCTTCGGCCAGCTCGCAATGAGGATCGCGCCCGCTTCAGGAAGTCCGTCCAGGTTGGCCATCAGCTCGATCTGCCACCGGTTCTGGGCCAGGACATAGGTCTCCAAGGTGAAATCCTGGCGGGATGTGGCACTCCCTGGGTCTGTGTCCGTCTGCTCATGGCCGACGGCAGTCACCGAGCGCTCCTCGATGAGGAAGGAGAGGACTTCCTGCGACCATCCCGGCGTGTGGCTGACACCTTCATCATCCCTGTTTGCCATGGCACCCGTGTCGGGCCAACGATGGCTCCATCC
This sequence comes from Arthrobacter sp. 49Tsu3.1M3, assembly GCF_900168135.1. Taxonomy (NCBI): domain Bacteria; kingdom Bacillati; phylum Actinomycetota; class Actinomycetes; order Micrococcales; family Micrococcaceae; genus Arthrobacter; species Arthrobacter sp. 49Tsu3.1M3. The sequence goes on along the minus strand of NZ_FUZD01000001.1, from coordinate 557,150 downwards.
TGTCCGCAGCGCCACAAAGGCACCGGGCGCGATGGCGCCATTGCGGTGCTCCCATGCCTGAATGTCCTCCATCGTGGGCGTGGCATCCGCATTTTCGATAACACGCGAGGTGATATCGAGGATAACCAGGGGAAGGACCATGTCCTCCACGGGAATCTGGTCCAACGTTCGTCCTCCTCGGATGAAATGCGAGGGCGGATCAACGTGCGTTCCCCATTGCCCGATGATCGAATACCGGTGAGCGGTGAAACCGTCGCCTTTCTCCAGATCGAACACAGCCTCCCTTTTTTCGTTCGGGAATGCCGAAAAATGCGGCTGGCCGGGGTGGAAGGCGTGCGTCAGGTCGGTGAATGATCGGCCGGCAAGCAGCGGCTGCAGATCGTCCCAAAGTCCGGCCGTGGTGGCTTCAATCATGATGCGGCCCCGTTCGCATGGAATGCCGGAAGCGCGGTGCTGGAGACGCTGATTGGCCCCGTCAGTTCGATGACCGGCACCTCCCAGGGATGGATATCCACCACGCGCTGGACGAATCGTTCCACGGCGGCGTCATCGAGCAGCGCATCGAAATACGTTGTGAAGACGAAGGTCGGGGAGATTGTCTGCCGCCCCACCTGACCCAACGTCGGGTTCGCGCCTTCAGTGCAGGTGAACCCCTCGAAACCTACAGAGGATTCGAAAACATGTCGGTAGTTGCCAAAATCCCCTAATTCGGGGGAATCGGACAAAGCCTGGAGCAGGGCTCCGATGCCCGCCTCGTCCTTGAATGCTTCTACGTCTCCCTTGGTGAGCCGCGAGAACGATTCCGAAGCTATGGGCCAGTGCACGCGCAACTTGCGTACTGATTTCATTTCAATCTTCAAGGGAAGCCTCTTCCTGGGCGGGTCGCGAAGGTATCTGAAAGCCATGTTGGCACAGTGTGACGGTCATTACAAGCATGAATAAATGCTTATTACGCACAACATTTGGAGCAGGGGTTTGCGTTCATTCGGCACATCCGCCAGACTTTGGGCGTGACTGGGCCGCGCGGCACCGGTTGCAGCAAGCGGCTGCTGACCGTCATCTGCAAGTCCCGGGCTGCACTGCGCTTTTTGGCATTGCACGTTGTGCTACCTTGCATTGCCTTGGCCACGAGGGCCGCAACTGCCCGGCAGACAAGAACGAACCGAACCGCTTGGAGCCCTTAACTATGCCCAGTAACACCATGCTTTCCCGCATGCTCGACGCCGGAGCGAACCTGACCGTGGACGGTGCACTCGCCACCCAGCTTGAAGCGCACGGCTGCGATCTGGAAGACCCTTTGTGGTCGGCGAAAGTCCTTCTGGAACAACCGCAACTGGTCAAGCGCGTACACCACGATTACTTCCGCGCCGGAGCCGCCGTCGCCATCACGGCGAGCTATCAAGCCACACCCGGGGGATTTGCGCGGCGCGGCATCGGCGAGGAAGAGGCCTTGGATCGGGTGGCCCTGAGTGTGCGCCTGGCTGACGAGGCAGGCCGCGAGTACCTGGCCGAAAACCAGGATGCGGGCCCTCTGCTGGTTGCAGGATCGGTCGGGCCCTACGGCGCGTACCTTGCAGACGGATCGGAATACCGGGGCGACTATGTCCTCAGCCGAAACGAGTTTTTGGAGTTCCACCGGCCTCGAATCGCGGCGCTGGTGGAGGCCGGAGCGGACTTTCTTGCCTGTGAGACGCTGCCTTCATTGCCGGAGGCCGAGGCCTTGTTAGCACTCATGAAAGAGTTCGATGTCGAAGCCTGGCTCTCCTTCACGCTACGGGACGGCGGCCACATCAGCGACGGCACGCCGCTGGCTCAGGCGGCAAAGCTATTTACGGCTGAGCCGCTCGTGGCAGCGATCGGCGTGAACTGCGTGCCGCTGGAGCTGGTCTCCCCATCGCTGGAGGCCCTGGGCAGAGCCACTGATACGCCCCTGATCGCATATCCGAATTCGGGCGAAAGCTATGACGCAGTCACCAAAACGTGGGGGCCGGCCGCGGCGGGCCCTTCAGACCCCGATAGCAAACAGCCCGCAAGCCTTGCGGAGGGAACGCCAATCTGGCGTGAACTTGGTGCCCGGCTCATTGGCGGGTGCTGTCGAACGACCCCACAGGATATTGCGGCCGTGACGGCACTGTTAGCAACTCACAAACCTGAATAACGACCGGTTGGTGCTACTGGTGCAAGGAACTTGTGACGCGTCACGAACCTGGCCTATTCGCAGCTAACTCTGGCGGCCTGGGGGAGAGGTTGGCGCCCGTTTGTCCGGCCAAAGGCGAGATCCGGGCATGAATGTCGGCATAGCTGTATTTGTGTGGCCTCAGGGCGGGATGCGCTGGCGTTCCTTTCGCCGGCTCATCGGGACGGGGCCGGTGCCTGGAGCCACGATGCGATGCGGTCGAGCCCGGCGTCCATTGCATCTGTTCCTGGTTTGTTTAGGAAGCCGTGCCGGGTTCCTGGTAGATATTCGTTCTCGACGGGCACGTGGTGGGCTCCCAGTTCGGAAGCGAAAGCGTCGCCAGATGCGCGAAGTGTGTCGAATTCGGCATTGAGGATCAGGGTATGTGGGAACTGTGACAAGTCTGCCCCGCCCGGGAAGGCGCGGGGGTCGTTCATGCTTTGAAGCGATCCGGCGTAGTTTCGGTTCATTCGCTCCACCGTTGCCGGCGTGAACTGCCAGAGACCGCGGGGCCCCCGGAGTTTCTTTCGAAGCTCCGGGGGCAGCGGTGGCAGTTGTGCGTGGACGCTGGGATAGGCGAGCACCAAGGCCGAGGGCGCTGGTGTCGAGTGTCGGAGATCGTAGGTGGCGGCGGCGGCCAGGCACGCGCCTGCGCTTGCGCCGCCAAGTGCAATCCGGGTGGTTTGCGCACCGCCATCGGCCGCGGCGCGTGCCACCGCTTTGAAGGCCGCTGCGACGTCTTCGAGGGGCATGGGGAACCGGACTCCGGGTAGCTTCCCGGGGCGGGGTTTGCGAAATGGGCTCCATGGAGGCACGCGGCGGTAATCCACCGAGATGATGTGGATCCCTCTGGCAGCCAAGCCGAGGCCGACGTCGTGACTCTCCGCCGCGTTCAGGTCCCCGTGAGAGAACGCGCCGCCGTGGAGCCAAACGAGCGTCGGGGTGGTGGCGCCTGTTGCACCGTACAGACGGGCCGGCACGGGCCCGTTGGGACCTGGGAACGCGGTGTCGGTGACGGGTTCGAGGATCCGCCCCGTTCGGGCTGCGTCTTCGGATCCGGCGCGTGGTGGCATGGTGAGCTCCTTCTTATGTTCGAGGTGTATTGGCCGGCCGTGTCTCAGACGTTGACGGCCGGGGCGGGTTCAAGCTGGGCGAGGAACCGGTTGGCCGCGGCCTGGCTGGCATACCCAGTCGGGTCTTTGACGCATTCAGGGCACCAGTGTCCGGCTGCAAGGATCAGCCGGGGGCTGCCACGGAAGGTATGGCCTGAGGCGCATTGCCAGGTCAATGGTGCGGAGATGTCACCAGTTGCCATGGTCTCGGAGAGTAAGTGGCCGCCGCGGAATTCTGCCGCTTCTGTCATGTCTGTGATGGACCATTGGGAGCGGGGCTTGGATTCGTCGTAGCCGTGGTCCAGGAGCCGGGGTTCCTTGTCGGGCCGGGGAGGGATAAAAGTGGACCAGTCGCCGAGGCTCTCCCATGCCTCCCGTGAGCCGAAGTATGCGTTGATCCTTGCGTGATCGTTGTTTTCGATCCATGCCATTGTTCCGCGGGGCTTCTTGGTCAGGGGCTTCATCACGAGGTGTTTGATTACCGCAGCTGGGATTTTTCCGGCGAGCCGGACGCTGGCCGGTCCGGCCGCTATGGCGCGGGCAAGGGCATCCGCGAATGAGTCTCCTCGGAAGGGGACGAGCTTCTCGAGCAGGTCCGAATCTGAGTACCACATGCCGTGAAAGTTGGTGGTTGCGAACCAGTTCCGGTCGTACCACTTGCGGACGTCTTTCACGCCCATGGCGGCGGTCATTCGGGTCTGCAGTTCCCAGTTGGTGAGCCGCCAGCCGTCCCCGCCGCCGATGTTATAGATGCCGCCCCAGAATTCTTCGGGGACGTCTTCTTCGCAGATGTTGGCCAGTAGGCGGGAGGCGTCTTCGACGGATACCCATTCCATGACTCCGCTGAAGGTGGAGTGGGTCATGATCGGGTCGCGGGTTTCGAGGATTCCGGGGTGGAAGATGCCGGTCTGGCGAAGCGATACCCAGTGCTTGAGTCCGGAGTCGATCAGTTCTCGTTCGGCGATGACCTTGCTCTGGCCGTATTCGTCGTAGTGCGAGACGCGCAGGGGATCCCCGACCCGGCCCCAGTGGTGGGGCGGGTTTCGGTCCCCGCTTTGGGCGACGGTGCCGATCGTCACCAGGCGGACGGCGTCCGGGTCGGGCTGGGCTTGCACAGCCTTGATGACGTTCCGGGCACCGCCGACGTTGACTGCGTGGGTGAGTTCGGGGTGGTCGTCGGCAAAGGGTGATACGACGGCGCCGGTGTGCAGGACGTAGTCGGCTCCGGTGACGCAGGACAGGACGGTGGGGTAGTCCGTGATGTCCCCATAGACAACGTTGAGGTTGTCCATGCCGGTGAACTGGCCGATGACGCCGGTGTCCTTCTTCGTGGGGAGGACCAGGGCCACGATGTCGAAGCGGTCGGCGCGTTGGGCAAATTCCCGCAGGATGTATTGCCCCCAGTTTCCGGTGGCGCCGGTGAGAAAGATCCGTTTTTTCTGTTTCTGCATCGGTTTCACTGAAATGAGGGTTCCTTGCTTGCTTCGATCAACTGATGGAGGGATTCGAGGGGGATGGTGACGCCGGGGAACTTGGCGAACTGGTTCATCGGCATGGAGTAGGCCATCTTGAGCCCGTCCTGCATTCCCTCCGCGGCCTGCCGCTGCTCCTCCGTCAGGGATGCGGTGATGCCCTCGATGAGCAGGGGGCCGACGACGGGGTGGGTGAACCATTCCTCGACGGTGGAGGTCAGGCTCAGGGGTGAGGGGCGCCCAGCGTCGCCGTCGAGCGTAATCGTGGACCGGCTAGTGATGGCGCGGGAGGACCGGCCCACTTCAATGGAGTACCGGCCAGGCGTGACGGCCCATCGGTGGTCGGTGATGTCGTAGTAGGCGAAGGCCCGGCGGTCCAGATCGAAGGTTACGGTCCTGGATTCACCGGGGTCGAGGGTGACTTTTCGGAAGGCCCGCAGTTCACGCGCGGGGGTCCGGACCGGTCCTGCGGGAGCACCCACGTACATCTGCACAACATCAGCGCCGACGCGGTCCCCGGTGTTCGTGACGGTGACCTCCACCGTGGCTTCGTCGAGGCCCACGCTCCTGGCACTGAGGTTCGAGTAGCTGAAGGTCGTGTAGCTCAGGCCGTGCCCGAAGGGGTACCGTGCGGGCACGCCGACAGTTTCGTGGAACCGGTAGCCGACGAGGACACCTTCTCCATAGCGGACGTGGCCGGCCTCTCCGGGGAAGTTGATGAAGGAAGCAGTGTCGTTCAGCCGGCAGGGGATGGTCTCGGCGAGCCGTCCGGAGGGGTTGGTGCGGCCGGTGAGAACGTCGGCAATGGCCCCGCCGCCTGCCTGGCCGAGGGCCCATCCTTCGACTATGGCGTCGACGCGGTCGTGCCAGGGTTCCAGGATCACCACGCCGCCGTTGGACAGGACGACGACGGTGCGGGCGCTCACTGACGCCACCGCCTGGATGAGGGCGACGTGGTCGGCCGGAAGATCAAGGTTGGCGCGGTCGAAACCCTCGGATTCTTCCTTCTCCTCCAGTCCGACGAAGACGATGCTGATGTCCGCGCCGCGGGCCAGATCGGTCGCCTCGGTCCGGAGCAGGGCGGCATTTGATACCGTCCCGGCGGAGCCGTATCCCGGCGCGTAGTGCACGCGATCCTCGCCCAGGGCGCGCCGGAGTTCGTCGAGCGGGACGTCGACGCGGGTGGCGTTGACGTGCGAGCTGCCGCCCCCTTGGTAGCGGGGCTTCGCGGCGAACTCGCCCAGGACTGCCACAGCGTTTCCCGGCTGAAGCGGCAGCGTGTTGTTTTCGTTGCGCAGCAGGACGATCGAGGAGGCGGCGGCCCGGCGGGCGAGGGCGTGGTGCTCGTCGGCGTCAAAGGCGGTCTCGTCGTCCCCCAAAGCTGTCCGCCGCTGCAGGGCGGCGATCCTCGCGGCACTGGCATCGACGTATTCTGACGCAAGGCTGCCGTCCTCGACGGCGGCGATAACTTCCGCGACAGTGGCGCCGTCGGTGCCGGGCATTTCCAGGTCAAGGCCCGCCTTCAGGGCGGCAATGCGGTTGCTGACGGCTCCCCAGTCCGAGACGACGGCTCCGCGGAAGCCCCATTCCGTGCGGAGGACGTCGGTGAGGAGCCACCGGTTTTCGGAGGCGTAGGTGCCGTTGATGCGGTTGTAGGAGCACATGATGGTGGCCGGGTCGCTGTCGCGGACGACCCGTTCAAAGGCGGGAAAGTAGATTTCCCGCAGCGTCCGCTCGTCCACGTCGGAGCTGACCCGCATCCGGTCCGTTTCCTGGTTGTTGGCCGCGAAGTGCTTCACGGAGGCGCCGACGCCCTGGCTCTGGACACCGCGCACATAGGCAGCGCCGAGGACCCCGGTGACGAGGGGGTCTTCGGAGAGGTATTCGAAGTTGCGCCCGCACAGGGGGGAGCGCTTGATATTGATTGCCGGGCCGAGGAGGACGTTGACGGACAACGCCCGTGCTTCCCGTCCCAGGGCGCGGCCGACTTCCTCCACGAGGTCCGGATCCCAGCTCGACCCCAGGGCCGTCCCGGGCGGGAAGCAGGTGGAGGGCATGCTGCTGTGGAATCCGAGGTTATCGGCCGTGCCTTCCTGGCGTCGTACGCCGTGGGGCCCGTCCACCATGACGATGGAGGGGACCCCTGGAACGGGTGCAGCGGACCAAAAATCGCGGCCGGACAGGAGGGCGGCCTTCTCTTTAAGGCTAAGGCTCTCGGTGGATGCCTCGTTCGCGTCGGTGGTCTGGTGGTTCATGCGGTTACCTCGTTTGCAGATTTCAGGACGTTTTCGATGGCTTCGGAGAAGCCGGCGGGGCTCATCGGGATCATGCCGAGCATGTCCTTGATGGTGAGGCTTTTGGCGTCCGGGCTGTTGCCGTCCAGCGGGACGCCGGGGAAGAACGTGGCGAAAGTTGCTGCGAAGCTTTCCCAGACATTGGGGTCCTGGGCCAGGACTCCGAATGTGGTGTCCAGACTGTAGACGGGCCGTTCGTTGTAACCCTGGGGCACCTGGTAGCTCCAGGAGTGGGTTCCAGGTCCGACTTCAAGGACGACGCTGTCCGGGTGCAGCGGAAGGACGACTTCGGCGCTCGTTCCTTCGGGGACAGTGACATCCAGGCTCACGGTGTCCTCCTGGATCTGCCAGGACGCAGAGGCTTCGCCGTAAGGGGTGAGGTGGCGTGCGGAGGCGCTGGTGAGGTCTCCTCCCGGTTTGGGTGCGATGCGGATTCGCTTGTAGCCGGGTTCCGCGGGAGCAAGGCCGGCGACGGTGCGGTGCATCCAGTCAGCCACCGCGCCAAGCGCGTAGTGGTTGAAGGAGGTCATGCCGCCGGGGTTTATGCTGCCGTCGGGGCGCATGGCATCCCACCGTTCCCAGATTGTGCTGGCGCCCATGGTGACCGGGTAGAGGAACGACGGGCACTCTGTCTGCAGCAGAAGTTTGTAGGCATCATCCAGGTGCCCGGTCTGGGTGAGGGCATCACAGAGTACGGGGGTGCCCACGAATCCGGTGGAGATGGTGTACTTCGCCTTCGCGACCAGAGTGGCCAGCTCCTCGCCAGCCCGTTCCTTCTGGGCATCGTTGAGGATGTCGAAGGTGATGGCGAGGGCGTAGGCCGTGGCGGAGCCGTTGACCAGACGCCCCGACGCTGCGACGTACTCGTCCCGAAAGGCCTGCTTCACCTTCTCGGCCAGCAGTGCAAACCTGGTCTGATCTTCCAAGTGCCCGAGGATCCCGGCTGCTTGGGCCATGACATGGGTGACGCGGCAGAAGTAGGCGGCGGCGACCAGATGGGGTTCCGTCTTGCCGTTGGCGGGGTTTTCCGGCGGGGCGTCCGGATCGAGCCAGTCGCCGAACTGGAAGCCGGCATCCCAAAGGCCGTTGGGGTTCAGTAGGCCTTCAACCTGGGTGGTGAAGTCCCTCATGGAGGTGTAAGCGTCATTGAGGATCTGCCTGTCGCCGTAGGCCTGGTAGAGGGTCCAGGGCAGCAGGACGGCGGCATCTGACCAGACGGCGGTGGTCATGGGTGCGGCGTGGGTCTGGAAATCGGGGATGACCATGGGCACATATCCTTTGTGCGCTTGTTCCAAAGCGAGGTCCCGCAGCCAGGATCCAAGCACACCGCGGACATCGTACAGATATGCCGCGGTGGGCCCGAAGACGTTGATGTCTCCGGTCCATCCCAGCCGTTCGTCGCGCTGCGGGCAGTCGGTGGGGAGGCTGACGAAGTTTCCCTTCATCGACCAGACGGTGTTGCTGTGCAGCTGGTTTAGGAGCGGGTTGGAGGATTCGAACCAGCCGGTCCGTGTCATCTCGGTGTGGATGACGACGGCGTTGAGCTTGTCCGCGGTCAGCTGTCCGGGGTATCCCTCGATTTCGACGTAACGGAACCCATGGAAGGTGAAGCGTGGTTCCCAGGTCTCCACGCCGCCACCGCGAAGGGTGTACGTGTCGGTTGCCTTCGCGGTGCGCAAGGGCCGGGTTCCCAGCTCGCCGTCTTCCATGACTTCGGCGTGGCGGAGCGTAATCGTGGCGCCGGTGTTTCCCTCGGCGCTGAGCCGGATCCAGCCGACCAGGTTCTGGCCGAAATCGGCGACGGTCTTGCCTGACGGCGTCGTGATGAGCCGCTGGACCGCGACTTCCTGGATGCGCCGGACCGGTTCCTTCGTCGGGGCCTCCAGGGTCTCCAGGTCCCAGTCGATGACCTCGACGCCCGCCCAGCCGGAGTCGTCGAATCCCGGGGCGGACCAGCCGGTCTGTTCCTGACGGGCGTCGTAGTTTTCGCCGTCGTAGATGCTGTCGGCAACGACCGGACCCGGTGCCGTCAGAAATTCCTTGTCGGTGGCCACTATTTCGCTGTAGCCGCCATAGTCGAGTTCGAGTTGCATGAACAGACCCGGCCGGTCCGCGAAGATGTTCTTTGTGGGACCGGCCCCCTCCCAGCCGAGCCGTCCCCGGGCCCATCCTTCGCCGACCATTGCACCGAGCGTGTTGGCGCCGTCGTAGAGCAGATCGGTGACGTCGTAGGTGCTGTAGTTGAGCCGGTGCCGGTAGGTCGTCCAGCCCGGGGCCAGGACTTCATCGCCGACGCGCTGCCCGTTGAGGTAGGCCTCAACGCACCCGAGCGCAGTTACGTGAAGTACGGCGCGTTGTACCTTCGACGCCTTGAAGTCGCGGCGGAAGAGGGGTGCGGGGTGTGGCCCGTCGGTTGTATCGGAGGTGGTGAGTGGCGCGATGAACCTGGCGGTCCAGGGGAGGGAAGCAGTCATGGGAGTCTTTCGAGGATTGTTTAGCGGACGGACTTGATGCGGAGGACGACGACTCCGCCGAGCAGGGTGATGCCCGCTGCCACGAGGTAGAGCAGCGTGTAGTTCTTCTCAGCCGCCGTGGCGCCAATGGTGAGGAACAGCGGCGCGATTAGCGGGGCCGCGGCCTGGGGGATTGAGGTGGCGAATCCGGTGATGCCCAGGAAGCGGCCGGCATTGGTCTTCTTCTCGGGGAGGACATCCAGGAGCAGGGCCTGGTCCACGGCGGAGAATCCACCGATGCCGATCGAGGTCAGCACGGAGCCGACGACGATGATGGGCATGTCGTGAGCGAAGGCCATGGCAACGATGCCTGAGGCGAAGATGATGGCTGCGGCCAGCACAATGGGCCTCCGCCGGCGGATCCTGTCGGAGAGGAAGCCGCCGCCGATCGCTCCGACCGTGGTGGCGAGGATGCCGATGCCGCCGATGGTGGCGATGACCCCGGCAATCTCCTGCAGGGAGACGCCGAGCCGGGAAGCCATGAAGAACGCGGTGAATGTGGTGTTCAGCGTCAGGCCGAAGTAGAACAGGAAACGGGCGAGCCAGTTCCAGCTGAAGTCCGGGTACTGCCTCGGGTTGTAGAGGTACTTCGAAGCGATGAGCCGGAGACTCAAACGGTCTTCGAACACCAGGCTCTTGCTTGATTCTTCGCGGACGAAGAGGACGAACAGGAGGCAGGTCACGACGCCGACTATGCCCGGGACGACGAACAGCAGCATGTTGTTGGTCATGAGTGACCCGGCGGACACGACACCGACCACGGGGCCGATCTGGTTGGCGAAGCCGACCAGGCCCGAGACCTTGCCTCGCTGGGATTCCGGCAGCCGGTCCGCCTGGGAGGAGTTCAGGCCTGCCAGCGCCTGGCCCCAGCCCAACTGGGCCAGCACCCAGCCAAGTGCCAGCACCACAATGCTGTCCGCCGTGGCCATGACTATGAGGGAAACGAGTCCGAGTGCGGTGCCGGCGATGATGAAGGGCCGGCGTCGGCCGAGACTGGTCCGTGTGCGGTCGCTGAGGGTGCCCAGCATTGGTCCGGTCAGCATGACCACCAGCGATCCGGCGCCGAGGATGTATCCGAGGTTCTGCTCCTGGCCCGGCGTGACCTGGCTGACCTTGACAGCCAGGGAGATGGCTATGGGAGTGATGAATGCAATGAAGACACCCAGTTGGGCCAGAACCATCAGCCAGATGTATTTGGCGGAGACTTTGGGGAGGTCGGACTCTTCCGACGGCGCTGTAAGGAAGAGTGCTTCTTCGGCCCCCAGCAACCCCGTGGCAGGGGATTCGGTAGCAGTGGACACCGGCGGCGTCTCAGGAGAAATCATTCGGACTCCATTGTCGAAAATTCGTAGGGGGGAAGTGCACTAGTACGTACTAGTGATGGGTAGGATGCTAGCAAGGCATACTGAGGGTGGCAAGAACTTTTTGTAACGATTCAAGGAGATGGGTGTGACGACAACCGTGGGACGGCGTACCACTGCGGCGGATGTTGCCCGCAAGGCAGGCGTTTCACCCGCCACGGTGGGTTTCGTTCTGAACCGGACCAAGGGCCAGACGATCTCCGAGGAAACCCGGGCACGCGTTCTGGCCGCCGCCCAACAGCTCAACTACAAGCCGCACCAGGCCGCGCGGGCTCTCCGAAGCGGACGCAATAAGATCGTTCTTCTCGTTCTGCCCGACTGGCCGTTGGAGCACAGCCTGCGGACAAACCTGGAGGTGCTGACCCACGCCCTGGCAGCACATGGCTATGTCCTGGTCACCTTCACGCCGCTCCCCGAAAGCACTGCCACACCACTCTGGGCGATCCTGGAGCCGGCCGTCGTCATCGGGTACGCCACCTTCTCCAAAGAAGACATCGCAGACATGAAATCCCTTGGCATCACCAACATCATCCCTTCACCGGACGCAACAGCGGCCCCGGCATCGACTGACTTCGCCTCCGGGCCCCGACTCCAGGCCGAGCACCTCCTGAGCCTTGGCCACCAGCGGCTGGGGTATGCCTGCCCACCGGATCCGCGGCTCCGGGACTTTATCCAGGAGCGGCTCCAATTGGTGAATAGGGTCTGCACCGAAGCGGGTATTCCCCAGCCCATTGTCCGCCAGGTCAACTACCAGGATGACTCAGGAGCAGCTGCTGCGGCTGAGTGGCGGGAAGCGGGAGTCACCGCCGTGATTGCCTACAACGACGAGACGGCAGCCGACGTCATCGCCGGTGCCGTCCGAAGCGGCATCAGGGTTCCCGAGGATCTCTCCGTCGTAGGCCACGACAACTCACCTCTCGCGGAACGATTCATGCCGTCCATCTCCAGCGTTGCGGTCGACATGGAACGGCTGGGCATATACACGGCGGCCATCGCCCTGCACCTCGCGGAGGGTCATCCGCTGCCTGATCCGCCCAGTGGAACAACAACGCTTGTCCGGCGGGAGTCAGCCATTCCGCTATAGGCGCCTTGTTCGTGCGGCGGCTCATGAAGGTGCACATGCTGGTGCCCGGCAGAGGCGGCACTAAGGCTCACACGCCCGGCTCAGCGCGTATGGTGGCCTCATTCGATGTGGCTCGCGGGCCCTGCTTCAAGATCCGCGGGCATTCGAAATCATCGTCGGATCCCCGTTGCCACCGCGGAGTTGATGAAAGCCGCAATGCGTCACATTGTGGCACTACGGCGGATACCATCGGAGAGTGAAGGCATACCGCCGGCGCAGGAGACGAGCCTTTCTGCATCGGCGTGCGTCCCCGGCCGCCAAACGCCGGCCGGCCGCCAGGCGCCAGGCGGCAGCCAAGGGGCTGTCGCAGCGGGAGGTGGCTACACGGGTCGAGCGCGGGCTTACCAACCGCGTGCCGGACACCACTAGCCGGAGCCTGTGGCAGATCTTCCGGGCCAACGTCTTCACGCTCTTCAACGCAATCGTCGGCACGAGCTTCCTGCTGCTGTTGCTCCTGGGGCAATGGCAGGATGCCCTGTTCGGCCTCGCCGCTGTCAGCAATGCCGTGATCGGCGTCGTCGAGGAATACAGGGCGAAGAAGTCACTGGACCGGCTGGCTGTCCTCAACGCCCCGCTCGCGCGGGTGTTGCGCGAGGGTCAGATCCACGAAATCGCCACGGCCGACGTCGTAGAAGATGACCTCCTGGCGTTGCGGGCCGGGGATCAGATCACTGCCGACGCTGCCGTACTGGAGTCGTCCGGCCTGGAGGTGGACGAATCGCTCCTCACGGGCGAAGCAGACCCGGTGGGTAAGGATGCGGGGACGGAAGTACTCTCCGGATCGATCGTCGTGGCCGGCCACGGCAACGCCCGGGTTGTCCGGGTCGGATCGGCGTCGTTCGCGAGCCGGCTGACGGCAGATGCGCGACGCTTCTCACTGGTGAACTCCGAGATCCGCAACAGCCTCAACCGTGTAATGCGCTGGATCGCCTGGATCCTGCTGCCCGTGGCCCTCATCGTGCTCAACGGCGAGATCCAGGCGCGCGGCGGCTGGCAGACCGCCATTTCCGCCGGTGCCTGGACGCCCGCACTCGTGGGACTCATTGCCAGCATGATCGCGATAGTCCCGCTGGGACTAGTGCTGCTGACGAGCGTGGCCTTCGCCGTGGGCGGACTCCGGCTGGCTAAACACAACGTACTGATCCAGGAACTCGCGGCTGTCGAGGGACTGGCACGCGTGGACGTACTGTGCATGGACAAGACCGGCACTCTCACAGAAGGAGGGCTGGTCTTCGACGCGGTTCACCCGCTGGCGCCGCAACCGGGATGGGAGCAGGCCCTCGCATGGTTTGGCGCCGAACCCGAAGCAAACGCCACGGCACGCTGCCTGAGTACGGCCTTTGAGGATGACGGCGGCCTTCAACCCGTCCGGTCCGTGCCGTTCTCCTCCGCCCGGAAGTGGAGCGGAGTCAGCTTCAAAGGGAGCGCCGGCGGTGCGCGCACCTGGATTCTCGGAGCACCGGAAATGATGCTTGTGCAGGACGACGACACAGCCGCACGTCTGAAGCCGTCGATCCCGGCGCCCGACGGCGCAGTACCGCGCCAGAGCGACGTCTTGCGCCAGGCCGGCGAACTGGCCGCATCAGGGCTGCGGACCCTGCTCCTGGCCGGCGCGGATCAGTTGCCAGCCAATGGGACGGTGGAGCAGCTGCCGGCGTCGCTCCACCCTGTGGCGCTGCTGACCTTCCGGGAACAGCCGCGCTCCGATGCCCGGCAGACCCTCAAGTTCTTCCGGACCGAAGGCGTCGGGTTGAAGATCATTTCCGGCGACGATCCCCGCACCGTTGCCGCCATTGCCCGCAGGGTTGGCCTGGAGGTCACGGAGGGCTTCGACGCACGCTCACTGCCCGAGGACCCGCTGCATCTGGAGGAGGTGATGGAATCAAACATGGTGTTTGGCCGAGTGACGCCAGCCCAGAAGAGGGCGATGGTCGAGGCGCTCCAGCGCCGGGGACATACTGTGGCCATGACCGGCGACGGCGTCAACGATGCCCTCGCGCTCAAGACGGCCGACCTTGGCATCGCCATGGACTCCGCGGCGCCCGCCACCAAGGCAGTCGCGCGCCTGGTATTGCTCGACGGCCGCTTCGACCGGCTTCCCGGAGTCCTCGCTGAGGGCCGGCAGGTCATCGCCAATATTGAGCGGGTCTCCAGCCTCTTCCTCAGCAAAACGGTCTATGCGACCGCCATCGCGGTGACCTTCGGGCTCCTGCAGTGGACGTTTCCGTTTCTTCCCCGCCAGTTATCCTTCACGGACGGCCTGACGATCGGAATCCCGGCCTTCTTCTTGGCGCTCATGCCGAACCCGCGCCGCTATCAGCCCGGATTCCTGCGCCGCTCCCTATGGTTCTCCGTCCCCGCCGGACTGATCGTCACGGCTGCCCTGCTCACACTGAACGCATTCGCGCCGCTGACCGGCACGGCTACGTCCGAACAAGTCAGCAGCGCCTCTGTGCTGACGCTGTCCATGGTCGGACTGTGGATCCTCTCGGCTGTGTCGCGCCCCCTCAACGCGGCGCGTCTGGCCGTGGTGTTGGCCATGAGCGCCTCCCTGCTGGTCGCGCTCAACCTCCCGCTCGTGCAGGAATTCTTCCTGCTTTCCCGTCCACCCGGCGGGTTGCTGCTGGCGGCCGTGGCGTGCGGGGCCGCTGGGGGCCTCGGAGTCGAGGTCCTGGCCCGGGTCCACGCCCGGGCATTCCCGCGACAAGGTCCGGTGGTGAAGAGGGGGAGCAGCAGGACCTGATGGACCCGCGGCGAGTCAGATAGCGCACCGATGGGTTTCCCGCGCCGCGTCCGATCTATACGCTGGAGACCGACTGAGGGAGGGCTGGCACCATGCGGAAACTGATTTACGGCATGAACCTGACACTGGACGGCTACATCGCCGCGGCCGGCGACGACATTGGCTGGGGCGGGCCGAGCGAGGAACTGTTTCAGTGGTGGCTCGACCAGGAGCGGGCTAGCAGCCTGTCGCTCTACGGGCGCAAGCTCTGGGAGACCATGAGTTCCTACTGGCCGACTGGCGACCAGCAGCCCAACGCCACCGCGGCGGAGATCGAGTTCGCGCGGAACTGGCGGGACACGCCGAAGGTCGTGTTCTCCTCGACGATCAACAAGGTCGACTGGAATACCCGCCTGGTCACCGGCGACGCGATCGCCGAGATCACCCGGCTCAAGGCCGGGGACGGCGGTCCGATGAGCGTCGGCGGCGCAACGCTCGCCGGGGCGGCCATGCGGGCCGGGCTGATCGACGAATACGCGCTGGCCACCTTTCCGGTCCTGGTGGGCGGCGGCACGCCGTTCTTCACGGCGCTGGACAGCTGGATGAACCTGAACCTGGTGGAAACGCGGACGTTTCCCGGCGGGGTGGTCCTGACCAGGTACGCGACGAGGCGCTGACCGCGATTCCTCCGGTCCCCCAATGGTGCGGACCGGTTCGAGAAGGCCAAGCCCTGTCAGCGCAAAGAAGAACCGCGCGTCTTCAGCGGGGAGTGCAGTTTGTCGTTCGGCTGCTCAGACAGTCGAAATTCGAGGGTGCGTAAGTTGGGCACAGATATCGGAAGGGCTGGGGAAGAGGGATGAAACCGGCCGCGGCCTCAGTGCCCGCCGAGGATCTCCACTAGGGCGAAAGAGAGGCCGAAGCCGACGGCGATCGCGATGCCGGTGGCGGCGCCGGCGTCGCGGAGCCCCTCCGGGATCATGCGGGTCGTTACGTTCGTCAGGATGCCGCCGCCGGCGAAGGCCAGCGCGAAGGCCACCACCTCTGGCGGGGCTGCCCGCAGCAGCACCGTGAAGACGGCCACCGATGCGGCGCACAAGAACGTCATGGCCAGCCAGGCGGACATGACGTGGCGGGTGGTCATGCCTGATTTGCGCAGCGGTCCGGTGTCGGCCATGGCCTCGGGCACGCCGCAGAGGAAGACAGCGGCGAGCACTGCGGCACTGATGCCGTAGCCACTGAGTAGCGCCCCGGTGATAACAATCGCTTCGGCGACCACGGATAGCCCGATTACAAGGAACTTGGGTTCGTGGACGGGAGGTTCGGACAGCCGCCGGCCGCGCACGGCACCCGTCACTACCCACGCCGTCGCCATGGCCCCGCCGATCAGTCCCACCCCGACATAGCCGCTTCCACCGGCCAGCCGTCCGGCCTCGGCGACGAGCTTGTAGGCGACGGCCGAGAGCAGGGCGCCGGCACCGAGCCCGGTCAGGATGCCGAGCAGGACGCTGTTGCCAACGCGCCACCGCAGGGCGAGCAGTCCACCCAGGAAGTAGGAGGACCCGGCAATCAGGCCCCAGCCAAATGCCTGCAGCATCGGCGCCCCTTTCGGCTTAGGCACTAAAGTGCCGCGCCTAGGCATCATCCCGAACAGGCGCGGGGATGGCAAGGGCCGCACGCGAGGCGCCGCGGACTGGAAGCTGTGCACAGGCCCTCAGGGCGACAGCAGCCGGACGTCCGGGGTCCGGGGTCCGGGAGGAACGAATGGCGTCGGCGTGCGCCGTTTCCTAACCCCGCATCTCATGAACATTCGCAATCGGGCGGGTCGCGGTCCTGTGGATCGACCCGCAGCACGGTTCACCTCATCACGAGAACTCCTGGAGCAGCTCGACAACGATGATCCGAGCTTCTGCCTCGATCAGCGCGAGGTGGGAGAACGCCTGCGGGAAGTTGCCGAGGTGCCTGCCGGTGGCGACAGCGAACTCCTCGGCGAAGAGCCCGAGCGGCGAGGCGACCCACAACAGCGTCTCCATCAGGTCACGGGCCCGCTGCTCCTCGCCGATGATCGCCAGCGCGGACACGAGCCAGAACGAGCAGATCAGGAAAGTGCCCTCCTTTCCGGACATGCCGTCATCAGTCTCGCCGGTGCGGTAGCGCAGCACGAAGCCGTGCTCTGTCAGCTCGTCGGCGATGGCGAGCACACTGGCCCGGAGCCGCTTGTCATCCGGGGGCAGGAATCCGAAGATGGCGGCCAGCAAGGTGGAGGCGTCCAGCGCGTCCGTGTCGTAGTGCTGACGGAGCACACCCCGCTTGTCGACCCCCGTACGGACCGCGCGAGCCGGTGAAAGAGACCTAGGGGCCACCCATGGATACCGCCGCAGCCCTGCTCTTGTTCGCTGCCATCACGATCTACGCGATCTTCGGCGGCGCTGACTTCGGTGCCGGCTTCTGGGACCTGACCGCTGGTGGCGCGAAGCGTGGGGAGCGGCCCCGCGAGGTAATCGACCACTCGATCGGGCCCGTGTGGGAAGCGAACCACGTGTGGCTGATCTTCTTCGTCGTGCTCTGGACGTGTTTCTCCGAGGCCTACGCGTCAATCACTTTGACCATGTTCGTGCCCCTGGCCATCGCGGCCCTCGGCGTCGTCCTGCGCGGTGCCAGCTTCGCCTTCCGGAAGGCGGTGTTTCGGCAGCGAGCCCGCCGCAGCTTCGGCGCCGTCTTCGCCGTCTCCTCGGTGCTCGTGCCCTACTGCTTCGGCGCCATCGCGGGAGGCATCGCATCCGGCCAGGTTCCGGCCGGCGGTCGGGCGGGCGATCCGCTGTACAGCTGGGTCAACCCGACGTCGGTCGCCATGGGTCTGCTCGCCGTATCCGTGACGGCCTACGTCTCCGCGGTACTGCTCACCTGGGATGCCCATCGCCCTCTCCGACGAGGCGATGGTCGGCTACTTCCGCGTCCGCGCCGTGGCGGCTGGGGCCGTGGCCGGAACCGTCGCGCTGGTCGGTCTCTTCGTCGTACGCAGCCAAGCCAGCTACGTCTTCGGAGGACTCACCTCACGCGCCCTGCCGCTGGTGATCATCTCGGCGGTCGCCGGGCTTAGCGCGCTTTTCCTGCTCCGAGGCCGACCCCACCGCGGAGGGCGGCTGGCTGCGATCGCCGCGGCCGGCGCCCTCGTCCTGGCCTGGGGCGTGGCACAGTGGGACTACCCGCTGCCCGAAACTCTCACGGTCTCGGCGGCCGCTGCGCCGTCGGGCACGATCACGGCCGTGCTGGTCGCGGCCGGTCTCGCCGTGCTGTTGATCGTGCCGGCCTTCATCTTGTTGTACGTGCTCGACCAACGCGGACTGCTTCCCGACGAAGGCATCGACGACGAGCCCGACCGGGGCCCCGGGGTCGTCCGTGCCTGACTTCGCTGACGAAGTGCGGTCCCTGGCTCCTACCTTGGCCATGAGGTCCTTCACGAATGGCGCCTGTCGATCCACGACGGCAGGCGCCTGGTGGACACCGGGCGTTAGGGCGAGCACTGGATTGCGTCAGCGAGACAGCAACACGGCGACCTGGGCCCGGATGTCCCGAACAATATCGTCGATGCTCAAGGCGGCGTTCACGCTCGCCGCCATGCTAAGGAACATGATCGCGGTGACGATGCGGGCCATCGTTGCGGCATTATCAGCACCGGCCTGCCCGCGCCTGCCCAGGACGGCAGCGGTCGCCTCCTCGGTCTGCGCGACGATGGACAGAGCTTCGCTGTGTCGAGGCTCCTCGGGATCGCCGAAGACCATCTCCCGCAGGTAAGTGCGTCCGTTGTCGACCTGGGCGCGGTTGCATTCCACGATCGGCTGGACGATGGCCATCACCGCATCGAGGATATCCGATATGGTCTCGGCATCCGCCCGACCCCGCTGGAGTGCTTCGGCGTAGTGTGCGTTCTGCACGAGCAGCAGGAGTTCACCTTTGGACTTGGCGTAGAGAAACAGGGTCCCGGTGCCAATGTCCGCCTTGTCGGCGATCTGCTGGGTCGTGACATCCTCGATGCCGTGCTCGGCGAACAGCTCGCTGGCTGCCGCGGTGATACGGTCCAGCTTTTGTTGCTTGTTCCGTTCACGCCGTCCGACCGGCTGGGGGGCGAGAGACATATGGATCCTCCGGGAATATATTCTGACTGCACTCAATTATGAATATAGTCATTACTGTAACGGGTTGAACTCTTCGCTAATTCTCCCATGCGGTTGGCGGGCTGCAACGGTCCGCCCGGGTGGAAGCGGCCGGTTTCCCATCACACCTCGGGGACGACGAACTGCTTCGGTCCTTCCGCGATACGTGGCCTGCTGCCATCCTTGTCGTCCGGTATGGGCGCGAACGCGCGCAGATCGCCGACGACATCGACGCCGGGCTCGCGGGCATCGCGCCGTTGGGCCGATTCGCGCTGGCGAACCACGACATTGTTCAGCACCGGCGCACCGGCGCACCGCTGAACGAGCTGGACCCGGGCACCCTGTACGGCGGCGGCGCGGCGCCACCGCGTTCACCAAAAGTGAGCGCGGTGGCACCACACCTGCCCAAGGACGCCGCGGCCTACGATGCCTCCAACAAGAGACGACGGAACGGGTGGGGAGTGTCTGAACAACGGCGGGTCCGGGGTTGGCCTGACACGCCGGGGTAGTCACGAGCCAGGGCCGCGTCAGGGATGGCGGTACGTTTGATCGCCCTGCTGACGCGTTTGTGCGGGCTCTGTTCGAGCTGGCCGGTGCGACGAGGCCCCACGCCAATGACTGTGCCCGCCCATATTCACGGGAGGGCAGCACCCACCGTGCCTCCCTGCTCTGGTGGCGGGATCTTGTCAGGTACGTGCTGGTCAGTGGGCGAGGAATTCTACGGCGACGGGGGAGAACCTGTCGTGGAACTGGAAGATGCCGCCATGGCCCGAGTCGGGGTAGATGATCAGCTCGGATCCCTTGATACGCCGGTGCAGGTCCCCGGACAGGATCGACGGCACCATGCCGTCGTTGTCGCCGTTGGCGATGAGGGTGGAGTGGGTGAGCTGTGACAGGTCCGACGGCGCGGAGCGGCCAAACTTCTGGATTGCCTTCAGCTGCGCCTGGAAGGCTTTGGTGCTGATCGGCTTGTCGCGGTCAACCGTGCGCTCCTGCAGTCGCTTGATGAACGCCTTCGCGGCCGGCTTGCCGGTGGCGTTGCGGTTAAAGAACAGGAACTCCTTTGGGTCCGCGCGCGTCAGGCTCGCGCGGAGTACGTCCCAGTAGGTCGTGCTGACGACCCTGTCGATGTCCTTGCCGCCCCGCGGGCCGGTGCCGGTCAGAATGAGCTTGCGGACAAGGTCGGGATGATTGAGGAGGAGGTCCTGGGCGATCATGCCGCCCATTGAGAAGGAGAAAACGTCGATCGTGTCGAACCCGAGGGCCTTGATGATGGTGTGGGCGTCGTCGGCCATCGCCTCGATGCTGTCTGGAACCTGTCCGGTGGAGGCGCCGACTCCGCGCTGGTTGAAGGTGATGACGTGGCGGTTCTTCGCGATGGGCTCGATGATGCGGGGGTCCCAGTTGTCCAGGGTCGCGGCAAGGTGCGCGAAAAACACGACGGGGATGCCGGTCTTGGGCCCCAGCTCACGGTAGGCGTAGGTGGCGCCTCCGGCGGTGATGGTGCGTGTGGCGGCCTTAGCGTAGGAGGTGACGGCGGAGCCGGTTGGGGTGTCGAAGCTGCTCATGCTGGTAGTCCTCCTGAGTGGTCTGAGCGGTGAATGGTGCCGGCGGCTCAGGAGGGAAGGGTGACGACGGCTTTGCCGCGGAAACCGCCGTTGGCCAGCGACTCGAGCGCCTGTGGGGTCTGGGCGAAGTCGAAGACCTTTCCCACGACCGGGCGCAGCACGCCGTCGTCAACCAAAGCCGTGATCTGGCGCAACTGATCGCCGCTGGCACGCATGAAGAGGAACTCGTAGCTGACGCCGAGCTTCTTTGCCTGTCGCCGGATCCTGCTGCTGAGCCCGGCGATGGCCAGGCGCAGCACAGGGTTCAGGCCGGCGTTGCGCGCGAACGCCGGGTCCGGCGGACCGGCGATTCCGATCGCTTTCCCGCCGGGCTTCAGGATGCGCAGTGACTTCACGAGGTTCTCCCCGCCGAGGCTGTCGAGCACCAGATCGTACCCGGCGAGGAGCTGCTCGAAGTCCTGCGTACGGTAGTCGATCACCGTGTCCGCGCCGAGGTCGCGCACGAAGTCGGCGTTGGAGGCGCTTGCGGTGGTCGCGACGGTGGCGCCGAGGTGCTTGGCGAGTTGGATCGCGATCGACCCGACCCCGCCGGCCCCGGCGTGAATGAGAACTTTCTGCCCCGGCAGTACGTTGCCTTGCTCAACGAGGGCCTGCCACGCCGTTAGTGCAACCAGCGGTAGCGAGCCGGCCTCCTCCATGCTGATCGAGGCGGGTTTCAGCGCCAGATCGGCCTCGGAGATGGCGATGCGCTCGGCGAACGTGCCGATGCGGTCTTTGTCGGGGCGGGCGAAGACCTCGTCGCCGGGCTTGAATCCGCGCACCTTCGCCCCGACACGGATGACTGTGCCGGCGACATCGTTGCCGAGGATTAGCTGGAGCTTGTACGGAAGGATCTGCCTGAACTCACCCAGCCGGATCTTTTCGTCCAATTGGTTGAGGCCAGCTGCCTGGACCTGGACCAGCACATCGCGGTCGCCGACGGTCGGCTCGGGGACGTCGGCTGCGCTCAGCGGCTCCTTGTACTTGGTGATGACGAATGCCCTCATGGCGTGCTGCTCCTCTAAGACGTGCGTAGGCAAAAATGAGTTAATTCAATAATGAGTGGACTCAGAAACATTGTCAAGTAGGCGTTAGGCGCGCGCTCATTTGAATGTTCCCGAAGGCGTGGGGGAGGCTGTGACCGCTCGATGCGTAACCACTTCGGCGCGTCTTCCGTCCGGGCGAAGAGCACGTGCTGCACGTGCGGTTATTCGGCCGGCCTCCGCGGAAGTCCGCAGCCGCAGGGACGGCTTAGGTCAAGGTTGGACGTACTTAGGTATAAAACCGACATAATGTTGTAAGCTGATGAGGAACCTACAGAGAGTGAGCAATGATGCTTCTCGAAAGAGACCTCATCCAGTCCGTCGGATTCCGCAACGTCACCGAAGGCGGACGCGTGACCGGTTTTCAGTTCCGGGTCCGGATGCCTTCCTACCGGGGTATGGCCGCGTCCCTCATCGACGGCGTTGCGGTTCGCGTTGGCAATATCGTCGACGTCGGACCTGACGTTCCGCTTTGGACCTTTGGCGGGCGCACCTACACCCTGCAGCAACTCTGGGAGAGCGATGGCGTCCGCTGGCCCCTCGAGGAGGCGGCAGTCATCACCATTCCCCTCGAGGGCGGCCTGCCGCAGGGGGTCCACGAGGTCTCCATCGAGCTGCGGTTGCGCATGTCCTACATCCCGCTGGAGCACCAGCCCACCGTGCACCGGACCAGCCGCCTAGCGACGCTCGCGCCTGAAGGCCGCGAAGGCTCGTTCCGCTACGGCGTTTCCCTGTACAGCTTCATGGGCGACTACGGCACGGTCATGGATCTGGAAACGGTGCTGGCCGCCGTCGCGGATGTGGGCGCCACCGGCGTCGAGATCCTCGGGGAGGGCCACATCCCCAACTATCCGGAACCGTCCCACGCCTGGATCGACAACTGGTTCGGCCTCCTGGAGAAGTACTCGCTGGAGCCCACGAACTACGGCTCCTGGATTGACACCCGTCTACACCCGGGACGGACCATGACTGTTGCCGAGGGCGCCGAAGCCCTGCAGCGGGACCTGCGGCTTGCCAACCAATTGGGGTTCCGGTTCGTGCGCCCCAAGATCGGCGTTGTGTCCAGCGACCTGGTCCCGGACCCCATCTGGACCGGGTCAGTGGAACGCTCCCTTGATCTGGCCCACGAGCTGGGGATCATCATCTGCCCGGAAATCCACTCGCCCACGCCCATCAAGCACCCCGTCGTCGAGGACTACATCGCGCTCATCGAGCGCACGGGAACCAAGAACTTCGGACTCCTCATCGACACCGGGATCTTCCAGGACCGGCCCATCCCGCTGCGCGAAGGGGAAACCCGCGAGACGCGGCCCGCCTTCCTTGACGGCATTGGCGTCGATCCCGCCGACTTCGCTGACATCGCACAGTACGTTGTGTTCGTCCAGGCGAAGTTCCACGACATCAACGAGCAGCTGGAAGACCAGCAGATTCCCTGGCTGCCAGTGCTCAAGGCCCTCAAGGATTCCGGTTACACGGGCTACCTCTCCAGCGAATACGAAGGCGAACGCACTCCCTGGCGTGCCATCGAGCAAGTGCGCCGCCAGCATGCCCTGATCCGCCGCATCGCCGGCGAACTCACCTGACCCATCCCACCTCCCAGCAAAGAGAACAACAATGCCAAACGGACTTCTTGACGATGCAAGCCTCCGCACCCATTCCGAGGGCCTCGCGCTGGCCCTGACGCTTCCGTGGTACCGGAGCCTGTGGCTCTCCTCGGTCTCCAGCCTGCGGCTCACCGTCGACGGCCAGGATATCCCCGCCGAGAACTTGTCCCTGGAACTGGGTGGTGTCCGCTATGCGCTCCCGGACCTGCCCGCCCAAAGCGAAACTCTCTGGTACCTCCAGGAACATCCCTTGCTTATCGCCAAAACGGAGAGCCCTGTTGCCTTGGGCGAGCAGCACACCGTCCGGCTCATCGGTGAGTTGCGCCTGCCGTACATGCAGATTGCTCCTGGCCAGGACGGCGGCCCCGGCATGTACGTTCCCAACTTCGTGAACCAGACTTTGGAGCTGACCGTCACGGACAGGGCTGCGGCGGCGCCGGAACTGACGACGGCGGTCACGCCGCCCCCGCCGAAAGCGCAGGACGATCCGTTCTCGCTGGGGCTCACCCTGTACTCGGCGAGTGCCGAATACCGGGCCGGCTGGTACGACTTCGACGGACTGCTGAACCGCGTGGCCGAGCTGGGCATCGGACCCGGGATCGAGATTGTGGCATCGCAGGTCCTGCCTACCTATCCCAACGTGACTGATAACTTCGTGCGCTCCTGGCAGGAGGCCTTCGACAAGCACGGCTTCACCGCCAGCTCCTTCGGCGCCAATCTGGACATGGGACGCCGCCGTGACCGCGACATGACCCCGGATGAGGAGTACGAGTTCACGCAGACACTCTTCCACGGGGCCAAGAAGCTCGGGTTCCCGCTCGTCCGCATCCAAAGCGCGAAGCCGGAGCTGCTTCGCCGGCTGCTGCCCCTCGCCGAGGACCTCGAACTCAAACTTGCCTACGAGATCCATGCACCGCTGGGGCCCAACTCGCCGGAGATCATGAAGGTCCGCGACGTCTACGCCGAGCTTGATTCACCGCTGTTGGGCTTCGTGGCTGACTTCTCCTCAACCATGCACAGCATGTCTCCCACTCTCCTGCGCGCGGTTCGCCGTGCCGGGCTGGACGATGAAGCTGTGGAAAGGCTGCAGGCTGTCTGGGGCACCGAGGCCCCGATGCGGGTGCGGCAGGAGGAGTTCATTGCGTACCTGCGGGGACGCGACTTTGATCCTGCCCGGCTTGGATCCTTCGCACACCTGGCCTTCAACATGCACGGCCACGTCAGCCCGAAGGAGTGGGCTGACATCATGCCGCAAATCATGCACGTCCACGCAAAGTTCTACGATATTGATGAGCAGGGCAACGAGCCGGCCATTGACTATCCGGAATTGGTCCGCGTATTCGTCGAAGGCGGCTACCGCGGCTACTGGTCCAGCGAATGGGAAGGCCATGCCTTCGCCGAGCTCGGTGAAGTGGATCCGCTGCTGCTCGTCCGTCAGCAGCACGACCTCATCCGCAAGAGCATGCGAACAGCGCTGGCATCAGCCTGACCTGCAAAGCCGAAGCCCCGTAGCCTCGATGCCCGTCCGCTTAGCCGGCCGGGCATCGAGGCGTTTAAGTGGCTTCCTTGGTTGCGGCGGCTGCCACGATGTCAGCAGCCTCTTTGAAGAGGCCCCTCATCCACTCATGCTCGGAGTCGCGGTTGTGCACGGGGTGCCACCACAATGCATTAACCAGCGGCGTGGCATCGAAGGGCAGCGGCAGGATCCGAACCCCGCCCACGCGCAGAGCGAACGGCACCAGTGCCGCCTGGATGAGCGCGATCCGGTTGGTCCCAACCACAAAGTGAGGTAAGGACTGGAAACTTTCAACGACTACGTCCACACGGGGCTCAACACCCAGCTGCTGGATCTGCCGTTCCGCCGATGTTGAGGCTGAGCGCGTCTGATAGGTCATCACCCAGGGAAGTTCAGCGATGTTTTCCATGGTGATTTGCTCGCCGACGGCTTCATTGGACGTGGAGACCACGGCCACCCACCCGTCCCTCCACAGGTCCAGGTAGGGGAGCCCGGTGAGGAATCCATGGGGAATCACCATGCCGTCCACCGATCGAAGGCGGTTGGCTGCATCCTCAACCACCATCGGATTGTGCAGCATGAACCGGAACCGGACCCCGGGGGCGCGCTCGGCTGCAAGCTCGGACGCAACCCGGCCAATGGTAGTGAAGCCATAATCCGAGCCGTAGATGGAGAACTCGCGCTCGGATTCTGTGGGCTCCCAGGTGGCCTGGCTTTCGAAGACGCGGCGTGCGGCCTCAAGCGCGGTGGTGGTGTGCTCCGCGAGCCGGAGGGCGAAGGGCGTGAGCTCGTAAGCATTACCGCGGCGGGCCAGGATCGGGTCCCCAAAGTGGGACCGGAGCCGGGCCAGCGAGGCGCTGAGCGCAGGCTGGCTTAGGTGAAGCCGCTCGGCCGCCCTAGTAACGCTTCGCTCGGTAATGAGGGCATCCAGCGAGATCAGCAGGTTGAGGTCGAGACGGGAAAGCAGGACATGTTTCGTCACGGCGCAGCGATCCTTTGAAAGTGGAACCGTTTCAAGTGACCTTATCAGCGAGGGCTATAACGTAGGCGAAGTCATCAGGCATCCGAATAGATCTTCCGCGGACCTCCGTTAAACTTATGTCCGTCATAGCGAAGACTTATGTGTGTTTTAGGCACATCTCCTGCATACTTGTGAGTGACCGGGGTCACGACACCCGGATTTTTGGACAATGAAGTCAGAAAGGCTGGACATGACACAGCACCGCCGCTATTCGGGCCTGAAGGTCGGCGCCCTCGCCGTCCCCACCGTCGCAGCACTCATTCTTACCGGTTGCTCGGCCTCCACCGGCAGCAGCTCCTCTTCGGGCGGTTCCCAGGAATTTTCACTGTCCTTCGCGACATCCAACACCATCGAGAGCCCCTTCCAGGTGTTGGCAGAAAATTACATGAAGTCTCACCCGAACGTGAAAATCACCTTCAATCCCCAACCGAACGACTCCTACGACCAGACCTTGCGCACACAGCTCCAGGCCGGAAACGCCTCAGACGTCGTAGTGACCTCGCCCGGCTCCGGCACCGGCCGCAGCATCCTGCCGCTCGTCCAGGCAGGTTTCCTTGAACCGCTTGATGATGCCGCGAAGAATCTACTCCCCGAGGGAAGCGACAGCACCTTTGGAACCGACGGCAAGGTGTACGGCCAGGCCACGGAAATTACGATCTCTGCCCTGGTGAGTAATGAGACGGCTGCAGATGCAGCCGGTGGCTTCCCTGCCGACTTTTCCTCCCTCCAGCAGCAGTGCAAGGCTCTGGAGTCCTCCGGTAAATCCCTCTTTGCCCTCGCCGGAGCAGCCCCTCCCAACACAGGGCTGATGGCGATGTCCCTGGCCGCCTCGCGCGTCTACGCGGAAGACCCGAAATGGAACGATAAGCGCGCTGCCAAGGAAACCACCTTCGCCGGCTCGGACGGTTGGAAGTCAGCCCTCGAGGCAGTCAATACCTTGAAGGACGCGGGCTGCTTCCAAAAAGGTGCTGCCGGCGGCGGCTTCGACGCCATCACCAAGGGACTTGCCAGCGGAACGTCCGTGAGCGGCTTCATCCCGGCCCCAAGCTGGAAGCAGCTGCAGTCCGCCGCTGGGGGCTCCCAGTTCGCCGTACGGCCGTTCCCGGCGGAACAGGGCTCAGGTAAGAGCTACGTATTCGCCAGCGCAAACTACGCCTATTCCATCAACGCAGCCTCCAAGAACAAGGACGCTGCCAAGGCCTTCCTCGACTGGGCCGCCCAGCCGGAGCAGACCAAGGCCTTCGCAGAAATCGACGGTGCCCTGCCGGTCAGCGGACTCGACAAGTACGATTTCGACGGCGGTGCCTATAAGAACGTCGGCGTCCTGATCAAGGACGGCAAGTACGGCCCCCTGCCCAACATCCAGTGGCCGAATTCCGCCGTCTACGACGCACTGGCCACGGGGGTCCAGGGCATCATCACCGGACAGAAGAGCCCTGACCAAGTCCTGCAGGCCATGGACGCTGCCTGGGAACAGTAACGTTCTTCACCATCAACGTTCCGACGACTCAAAGGGACAAGCAAGGAATACCAATGACTGCGACGATGCAACCGAAAAGCGAAGCAGCTGAAGCACCCCGGCGAGGCAAGCGTACGCCGGGGGTGGGTGAGAACACCCGTCCCCGGCGGAGGCCTACGCAGTTCGGACACTGGTGGTGGGCGCTGCCCGGGATCGCCTTGGTGTTTGCCATCCACTACGTGGCCACCGGTATCGGCGGATTCTTCGCCTTTACCAACTGGACGGGCATCGGCTCGTTCAAAATCACGGGGTGGGCAAACTTTGAGGCCATCTTCAAGGACCCCACAAAACTCGGAGCCCTTTCCAATACCCTCTTTCTGGCCTTTGGCTCGGTGCTCCTGGGCAACATCGCCGGGTTGGTCATTGCGCTGGGCCTGAACCGCGTCCTCAAGACGCGCTACATCCTCCGAACCCTCTTCTTCATGCCGGTAGTGCTCAGCCCGCTAGCCACGGCCTACATCTGGAAATACATCTTCGACTTCGAGGGTCCGCTCAATGCTTTCCTCACGGCAATAGGCGCGGGCGACCAGGCCAAGCCGTGGCTGGCCGACCCCCAGTGGGCCATCTGGACTGTCCTGGTGGTGCTGGTCTGGTCTTCCACCGGCTTTGCCATGGTGATCTTTATGGCCGGCCTGGCCGGTGTCCCCGTGGAAGTGGAAGAAGCGGCGGCCATTGACGGCGCCAACCTGTGGCAGCGGTTCCGCAACGTTACCCTGCCCGCCATCCGCCCCGCCGTCGCCATTGCCACCACGCTGGGAATCGTCCAGGGGCTGCGCGTCTTCGATCCCATCATGGCGCTCACCGGCGGCGGACCGGCCGGAGCGACGGAAACACTGGCCACGCTGGTTTACAAGCAGGCCTTTGCGCTCGGGAACTTCGGGGGCGGTGCCGCCCTGGCCCTGGTGCTGGCCGCCATCATCCTGATCTTCGCCGTTCTCCAGCAGCGGCTGACGCGTTCGAACCCTGAGGACTAAGCCATGTTCCGCTACACCAAACTCACCCTGCTCCGCGAAGTCAGCCTGTGGGCGCTCGCCCTGCTGTTCCTCGCGCCGTTCTACTTCCTCGTGACAACTGCCCTGAAGCCGGACAGTGAGCTGTTCACCACCTCGGCCCTGGCTCCGCCAACAAGCCCCGACTTCAGCAACTTTGTCGACGTCCTCACTGCCACCGGCAACTCCAACGTGGTGATGGGCCTGGTCAACAGCGCCATCATTACCGCGGGCAGCATCGTGGGGCTCATCGCACTCGGTTCCATCACCGGATACGTCATCTCCCGCAGCACCCGACGCTGGAGCAAGGGCGCGTATTACCTCTTCCTGATCGCCATCATCCTCCCCGGCCAGCTCGGCGCAGTCCCTCTCTACATGGGTGCACGGGCCCTTGGACTCACGGGATCCGCTTGGGGCCTGATCATCCTGTACACGGGCATGCTCCTGCCGCTGTCGATCTTCCTCTACGCAAACTTCTTTCGCGGCCTTGGCACGGACTACGAAGAAGCGGCCACCATCGACGGCGCCAGCAAATCCCAGATTTTCTCCAAGGTGGTGTTCCCCATGATGGCCCCAGCCACGGGAACGGTCACCATCTTCGCCGGGCTCATCGTGTGGAACGACTTCTTCACGTCGCTGATCTTCCTGGGCGGCTCCGCCAACCAGACGCTTCCGGTGGCCATGTACTACTACATCGGCTCCCTGGTCTCCCAGTGGAACTCGATCTTCGCGATAGTGATCGTCTCCATGATTCCCATCCTGGCGCTGTTCCTGTTCGCGCAGAAGCGGTTCATCCAGGGCTTCTCCGGCGGCCTGAAGGGCTGACCCGCGATGGTTGACAACCGCGCAGCGTTCGAGCGCTTCGTGGAGATCTTCTACACCCAAAAACGGGTGCGTGAAGCCTTCGACTTCCTTGTGGCCGGCACCTACCGGCAGCACAACCCGACCATTCCTGACGGGCCTGAGGCGGCAGTAAGAATGCTGACGCCGAAGTTCGACGGATCGCCGGGCTCCCGGTTTGAGGTTCAGCGCATCCTGGTGGACGGTGACCTGGCGTTGGTGCATGTACGCGCCTCAGGGCCCGGGCGTCCCGACGCAGCCGTCGCAGACATTTACCGCTTCGAAAACGGGCGGATTGTTGAGCATTGGGACGTCCTTCAGCCGGTTCCTGAGCATCCGGTCCACGACCACCCCATGTTTTAAACCACCATTTCAATTCTCTAGGAGACATCCATGTTCCAACTTTCGCCAAATATCGACCTTTTGTTCGCCGAAGCAGGCGAAAGTGCTGCTGACCGGGTTCGCGCGGCGGCAGCAGCCGGCTTCGACGCAGTCGAAATGTGGGGTCCAACGGGCAAAGACATTCCGGCCCTGAAGGACGCACTCGAGGAAACCGGAGTCCAACTCACCTCCCAACTGGCGGAACCGCGTATGCAGTTCATGATCCCGCCCCGCAATCACGATGCTTTCTACACCGGGCTGGACGCCGGCGTCGAAGTGGCCCAGCAGCTTGGCTGCCCCCGGATGGTCGTGGGCAGCGGCACTGGCTTCGGCGGCCGGAAGCGACAGGACCAGCTGGACGAACTGATCGAGATCTTCACCAAGGGCGCAGCGCACATCGAGGGTTCGGGCATCACCCTGGTCCTCGAGCCGGTGAACGTCAGGGTTGACCACCCGGGAGCCCTCCTTGACCGGACCTCGGAAGCCGTCTATGTCGCCCGGGGAGTGGCCTCGCCATACTTCGGCGTCCTCTACGACCTCTATCACTCCACTGTCGAGGGCGAGGACGTGACCGCCGAGCTCGCCAACGCAGGCGAACTCATCAAGTATGTTCAGATCGCTGATGCGCCGGGGCGCGGCGAACCCGGCTCGGGATCCATCGACTGGCACGCCCGGCTCACGGACCTGAGGAACAGCGGGTATGCCGGCCCCATCGGGCTCGAGTACTATCCCACGATCGACTCGGCGAAGTCCGTCCGGCGCATCCAGGAACTGGTGGCGGGACGGTGAGGAGTAACCGGTATCCCGCTGCAGTCGACGTCGCCATCGTCGGCAGCGGCCCCACAGCATCGGCATACGCGCGGATCCTCAGCGAGGAAGCCCCCGGCGCCACCATCGCCATGTTCGAAGTCGGCCCCACGGTCAGCAACCCGCCCGGGGCTCACGTTAAGAACATCGAGGACCCGGAGCGCCGCAGCCTCGCCCAGCGGGCATCGGAGGGCCCGGGCGCCGGTGCCGAAACGGTGAACTCACCCGGCGCCGTCAAAAGCGGGGAGCGCCGAGCCCGGCCCGGCACCTACTTGCTGCCGGATGGCTACGCCTTCCCTGGAGAAGACGGGATGCCCGTTGCCGCCATGTCCAGCAACGTGGGTGGCATGGCGGCCCACTGGACCGCCGCCTGCCCGCGCCCGGGCGGCCAGGAGCGCATCGCGTTCCTGCCTGATCTGGAGCAGCTTCTTGACGACGCCGAGCGACTGCTGGGGGTGACCACCCACGCCTTTGACGGTGCACCATTCTCTGACCTCGTCCGCGGACGCCTCGCGGCAGCTGTGGATGAGGGCCGGGACCGGGCCCAACGCGTCCAGCCCATGCCACTGGCCGTGCACCGCCGGGAGGACGGCGGCCTTGTATGGTCAGGTTCCGACGTCGTGATGGGAGGCGCGACCCGGGAAAACCCGCAGTTTGAGCTTTTTGACGAGTCGTTGGTGACCCGGGTGCTCGTCGATGACCACGGCAGGGCTGCCGGCATAGAAGTCCAGGACCGGCGCAGCGGAGAAATCCACCAGGTGGCCGCCCGATACGTTGTGGTGGGGGCGGATGCCCTGCGCACGCCGCAACTTCTGTGGGCGTCCGGCATCAGGCCCGCCGCGCTGGGCCGATATCTCAACGACCAGGCGCAGGTGGTGTTCGCGAGCAGGCTGCGTGATGTCAAGGCCGAGCACGGCCCGGCAGCTGCGGACGGCGCGCTCAGCGAGCAAAGCGGGGTGGCGTGGGTTCCGTACACTGACGACGCGCCCTTCCATGGCCAGATTATGCAGCTGGATGCGTCCCCTATCCCGTTGGCCGAGGATGACCCTGTCGTCCCGGGATCGATAGTCGGGCTGGGTCTGTTCTGCGCCAAGGACCTCCAGCGGGAAGACCGGGTGGCGTTCGACGACGACGCCCGCGACTCGTACGGAATGCCCGCCATGCGCATCCACTACCGCCTCACGGAGCGGGACCGCGGGGTGCTGGAACGCGCAAAGCAGGAGATTGTGCGACTGGGCAGGGCCGTAGGCGAACCTCTTGACGAGCGCCCGTTCGTCCTTCCTCCGGGCGCATCCCTGCACTACCAGGGCACAACCCGGATGGGCGCAGCGGACGACGGCGAGAGCGTGTGCTCTCCGGACAGCCAGGTCTGGCAGGCCCCTGGCCTCTTCGTGGCCGGCAACGGCGTCATCCCCACGGCCACCGCATGCAATCCCACCCTCACGGCCGTGGCGCTCGCAGTGCGCGGGGCACGCACAATCGCGGAAGAACTCGCAGATTCTTTACTTATGTCCAAATCAGACAATAGACTGTCTAAATAAAGAAGAAGTGGCTACCGGCCGCTTCGCCTAAGTGCAGGCAAGGCATGCCGCAGACAAGGAGGTCTCGATGATCGCCGACCGCATTATCGAGCAGGGAACACTCACCATCGAGGACGGCCGCACCGCCGTCGAAGTCCGCATTCCGTGGTACCGGGCGCTGCCGGGCTCCTGCATCGCCGGAGCGGCGCTGACAGTGGACGGCGTCGCCGCCCCGGAGGGCTCGCTGCGCTGGACCATGAACAACCGCACGTTCAGCTTCGAGGAACTCGTAGACGAGACCGGCGAATGGTGGTTCCCCCTGGACTCGGCCGTCCTCTCTGGCGACCTTCCCGTAGCGGACCACCAGACCGAGCACGAGGTCCGGGTGGACCTCAAGCTCTATATCCCGTACATCATCACCGACCACGGCGTGCTGCACATCGAAGAGCACGACACCAAGACCATGAAGGTGGCACAGCGATGACCAGCCTCGGCACGCCGATCCAGGGCGTCACTCTCTACAGCTTCACCCGGGCCTTCCACGCCCGGCAGTATGACCTCGAAGGCCTGATCCGCAAGGTGGCGGACGAAGGATTCGGCCCCGGGCTCGAAGTCATCGGATTCTCCAGCCTGCGCGGCTTCCCGGACCGGATCGATGACGCCTTTGTTGGGCAGTTCCGGGATCTTGTATCCGAGGTGGACCTGGTTCCCACCTCGCTTGCAGTCAATGTTGACACGGGCATCCGCCGTGACAGGCTCATGAACCACGACGAACTGGTCGAATACATGCGCAAGCAGATCGAGGTTGCCGCCAGGCTCGGCTTCCCGATCGCCCGGGTGCAGATCTCCCTGACTCCTGACGCCATGGAAAGCCTGCTGCCGGTGGCCGAAAAGTATGGCGTTACTTTGGCCCTCGAAGTCCATGCTGACCAGCACGGCGCCCACGAGCGTGTCCTTGCCCTGCGCGACCGCTACGAGAAACTCAATTCCCCGCTGCTTGGCTTCACTGCAGACTGGGGTGCCACCGTCACTGGCTTTGCGCCCTCCCTGCTGGAGGCGTACCGCCGGCGCGGCGCCTCGGAGGATCTGCTCCGGCAGGTGGTTGACCTGTGGAACGGCTTCTATGCCGAAGGACCGCCCAACACCCAGAAGGTTCACGGTGAGCGCTTCGGTGCGTTCATCGGTCTGGCGGCCCGCAACGGCCGGCCGGAACTCGGCATTGACTTCGCCATCAACGGAACCGGGCTGTTCGGTCCCGCACCGCTGGACACCTGGCTGGAGATCATGCCGTGGGTCCGCCATGTCCACGGCAAGTTCTTCGGCATCGACGAGACCGGCGAAGAGCCCTCGGTGCCGGTCCGGGGCCTCATTCGGCAACTGGTTGAAAACGGCTACTCCGGTGCCATCTCCAGCGAATACGAAGGCTGGCACTGGAACAACTGGCAGGACCCGTTCGACATCATCCGCGGCGAGCAGGCCGTCCAGCGTTCAGCCGCGGCCAATGCCGGTTCGGCCATGATCACTGACGCCTCCGAAGCGCGCCGCATCCTCAATAGCCACCTCGCCCAGCCCGTCCGCGGCTGACAAACGAAGGAATCAGAAGATATGTCAGAAGGCATCGCAGGCTCGGGCATCGAGCTTGGTATCACCCTCTATTCGCTCACCTCCGAGTTCGCCGCCGGGCTTTACACGCCTGAGACGCTGATCAAGGCCGCTGCCGATGAAGGCCTCGGCCCTGGCGTCGAGTTCAACATCGCCCAGATGCTGCGCACCTACCCCGAGGTGGACGACGACTTCATCCGCCTGTGGCGCGACAGCATGGACCGCTACGGCCTCACCCCCAGCGCCGTGGGCACCAATCTGGACATGGGCCGCCGCAAGGACCGGGACATGACGCCGGACGAGGAGTACGACTTTTTCGCCGCGCAGCTGCGCACGGCCAACAAGCTCGGTTTCCACCGCGTGGTGATCCGCTCCGCGGGCAAGGAACTGCTCCGCCGGCTGCTTCCCCTGGCCGAGAAGTACGATCAGAAGCTCGGCTACGAAATCCACGCGCCACAGGGCCCGAACGATCCCAAGATCCTGCAGATCCGGGAAATGTATGAGGAACTGGGGAGCGACCGCCTCGGCTTCACCGCCGACTTCAGCTCCACCATGCACAGCCTTTCCCCGACCCTGTTCCGCACGCTGACGCAGATGGGTCTGCCCGAGGAGCACTTCGCCGTCATGCAGGACATCTGGCGCAAACCGCTGCCCATGCAGGAGCGCAACCAGGAGTTCGAGGACTACCTGAACGCCAACAACTTCGACCCGGCACGCCTGGGCCCGTTCACCCGGCTGGCCTTCAACATGCACGGCCTGGTACCCCCGGAGGAGTGGCTGGACATCATGCCGCAGATCTTCCATGTCCACGCAAAGTTCTACGACATCGACCAGGACGGCAACGAACCCGCAATGGACATTCCCCGCATTGTGCGCCAGTTCGTCAAGGGCGGCTACAAGGGCTACCTGTCCAGCGAGTGGGAGGGGCACGCGTTCGCGGACCTCGGCGAATCCGATCCCATCGACCTCGTCAAGAAGCAGCACACGCTGATGCGGCGTGCCATTGAAGCGGCCGTTGTCCCAAATGCACCCGAATCCCACGCGACCCTGGTCGAGACTGTTAAGTAAGGAAAGCCATGGCAACTCACAATTCCCTGTTCCAGGACACCAACGTCCGCAGGCACCCCGAGGGCATCGCCGTGTCGGTGCAGCTGCCCTGGTACCGCAGCCTCTGGCTGTCTGCTGTTGACGACGTCGCCGCAACAGTTAACGGCGTGCAGATACCAAAAGAGTCCCTCCGTTTCGAATTGCAGGGGAAGTCCTACTCCATAGCTGAGCTGCCAGAGCAATGGGAAACCCTGTGGTTCGTTGCGGACAAGCCCGACGTCATCATCCCGCTGGACCGCGTCCCCGATGCCGGCGAGGAGATCGAGGTCGAAGTCATCCTCACCCTCCGTCTGCTCTACATGCAGATCGCACCCATGCGTTACGTCGGCAACCGCGTGGCCGTCGAGCGGAAGGTAGTGCTCGCATGAACACCTTGCGTGTGGCCATGATCGGCCATGGATTCATGGGCGCCGCCCACTCCCAGGGCTGGCGCACCGCGCCGCGGATGTTCGACCTCCCCGCCGGGCCGGAAATGGCGGTGGTCGTGGGCCGCAACGCCGAAGCGGTGGCCGCCGCTGCCAAAAAGTGGGGCTGGGCCGAATCCGCCACAGACTGGCGGGAAGTGATCGCCCGGGACGACATCGACGTCGTCGACATCGTCACCCCCGGCGACTCCCACGCCGAAATCGCGATCGCCGCGCTCGAAGCCGGGAAGCACGTCCTGTGCGAAAAACCGCTGGCCAACACGGTGGCAGAAGCAGAAGCGATGGCCGAGGCCGCGGAGCGCGCGGCCGCCAGGGGCATCCGGGCGATGGTGGGATTCACCTACCGCCGTGTCCCGGCCGTCACCTTCCTCCGCAACCTCATCGCCGAAGGCGCAGTGGGGACGATCAACCACGTGCGCGCCTCCTACCGGCAGGACTGGCTCGTGGACCCCGAGATGCCGCTGGCCTGGCGCCTGCAGAAGGAACACGCCGGTTCCGGGGCGCTGGGGGACATCGGCGCCCATGCCATTGACCTGGCCCAGTTCGTCACCGGGCTGAACCTGGCCAAGGTGTCCGGCGTCATCGACACCATCGTGAAGGAACGGCCTCTTGCGGCCTCAAGTTCCGGGCTGCCCGGCACTGCCGGGACCGGCTACGGTCAGGTGACCGTGGACGATATCGCCATCTTCACCGGACGTTTCGAAACCGGGGCGCTGGCGTCTTTTGAGGCCTCACGATTCGCCACCGGCCGGAAAAACGCGCTGGAAATCGAGGTCTCGGGCGACAAGGGCGCCCTGGCCTTCGACCTTGAAGACCTCAACAGCGTCCGGTTCTACGACCGCACGGCACCCGCGGACCGCCAGGGCTTCAGGAAGATCCTGGTCACGGAAGCGGAGCACCCCTACGTTTCCGCGTGGTGGCCCGCAGGCCACATGCTCGGGTACGAGCACGGATTCTCCCACCAGGTCAAAGACCTCGTGGAAGGCATCGTGGCCGGCACCGACCCACACCCGTCGTTCGCTGACGGGCTGGGGGTGCAGCGGGTGCTCGACGCCGTCGAGCGCAGTTCTGACAATGATTCCGCCTGGACACGCGTCGCCTCCGGCGTTCCCGTGCTGGCCGGCTGAGGAGGGGGAGCAGATGGCTCGACCAATCACACTGTTTACCGGCCAGTGGGCCGACTTGCCGTTCGAGGAGGTGGCCCGGCTCGCCGGCGAGTGGGGCTATGACGGCCTGGAGATCGCCTGCTGGGGTGACCACCTGGATCCCTGGCGCTGGGATGACGACGCCTACGTGCAGGGCAAGCTGGACATCCTTGAACGGCACGGCCTCAAGGTGTGGACCATCTCCAACCACCTCAAAGGCCAGGCTGTCTGCGACGACCCGATCGACGAACGGCACCGCGGCATCCTGCCGGACGTCGTTTGGGGCGACGGCGAGCCTGAAGGCGTCCGCCGCCGTGCTGCCGAGGAACTGAAGAACACCGCGCGGCTCGCCGCCAAGCTCGGCGTGAAGACGGTGACCGGTTTCACGGGATCGTCCATCTGGAAGTACGTGGCGATGTTCCCGCCTGCCTCCGAAAAAATGATCGAGGCCGGCTACCAGGATTTTGCGGACCGGTGGAATCCTATCCTCGACGTCTTCGACGAGTGCGGTGTACGGTTCGCCCACGAGGTGCATCCGTCCGAGATCGCGTACGACTACTGGACAACGCAGCGCACCCTGGAGGCGATCGGTCACCGCGAGGCCTTTGGCCTGAACTGGGACCCGAGCCACATGGTGTGGCAGGACATCGATCCGGTGGGGTTCCTGTGGGACTTCAAGGAACGCATCTACCATGTGCACTGCAAGGACACGAAGAAACGGCTGGTCAATGGCCGCAATGGCCGCCTGTCATCCCACCTTACCTGGGCTGATCCGCGCCGTGGCTGGGACTTCATCTCCACAGGCCACGGAGACGTGCCGTGGGAGGATGCGTTCCGGATGCTGAATGCCATCGACTACCGCGGTCCGCTGTCCGTGGAGTGGGAAGACGCCGGCATGGACCGGCTGGAGGGCGCCCCGGAAGCGCTGGCGTTTGTCCGCCGGTTCTCGAGCTACGAACCCCCAGCAGCGGCTTTCGACGCCGCTTTCAGCACGAAGTAGCACACAGCAGAACGGCCGGTCCCGGGTACTTCGGGGCCGGCCGTTCTGCCGTTCAGTTGTAGTTTGAGCTTTGATCAGACCGCAGCCCGGCCGGCCGGCGCTGACCCCGCCAGACAAGTCTCCGCCAGTGCCAAATGCCTGCGCGTCATCTCCGTCGGGTCATCCTGCAGCCACTCGTGGCCACCCCATTCGCTGGTCAGCGTGCCCGTGAAACCGTTCCTGCCGAGCAGGCGGCCAAGGTCCCGCAGCGGCTGCGAAACCCGGCCGCCGTCGTCGTCCAGGTCCCAGAACTTTAAATGGAAGGCACCCACCAAGGGGAGGACGCCCTGGAGGTCTGCGGCATCGCTGCGGCCGAACCGGATAAGCAGGTTCATGAAGAGCTTATGGATGCGCGGCGGAACCTTCCCTGAGCGGAGCATGCCCATCACGGCGTCGAGCGTGGCTGGGTCCCGCCAGTCGTGGTCAAGGCGCAGCAGGAGCCCCGCGGGAACGCCTCCCCGTTTGAGCTCTTCGAGATAGCTCACGGGAAGAGCCGGCATCAGCATGCTGATATCCACGAGCAGCCGCACATGGTCATCCGCAAGCTCCGCTATCGCCTCCAGGGCGGGCGCCACGGCGGGGCTCCTGGGAGTCTGTTGTCCCTGGATCTCTTCGTACAGGACCAGGTCGAGCTCATGCAGCAGCGGCTGCAGCAACGTGAGCAGTTCGGTGCCCGCCTGTCCGATCGGCAACCGGACTCCGCCGGCACGCACCCGCCGGGCTGCGTGCAGCTGGGGGACCAGGAAGTCCAGGCGCTCCTGAAGCGAACGGCGTTCGGTTGGCGATCTGAAGTCGTCCAGGCTGGCGCCGACTATGCTGACGCGCCCCCCTTTTGCGGCCAGCGAATCCCGCAGTCTGTCCACCTCGGCGTCCTCCGGAGCGGGGAAGGACCGCCACAGCAGTCCCGGTTCAAGCTCTATCGTCTTCGTCACGGAATCCGCGATGCCTGTGACGATGTCCTGGGCCGTCCGCCGGGCGGCCGTGATTTCCGGAATCCAGTTGAACGAGCTGGCACAGAGCGTCCAGCTCATTGGAATTGCGGGGGCCATAGACTGCCTTCCCAATTATGCTTCTTAATGCCAAACTTATGTCACTTTTAGGATAAAGGACTAAAGCTATGTTGCAAACCGCTTTGCGCGAAGATGCACTGACGGCCGCATCCGAAGGCTTTGAGCTTCGCGTGGGCCTTCCCTGGATCCGCTCGATGCCCTTGTCCGGCGTGGCTGGCCTCTGGGTTGAGATCGACGGCGTTCCGCTGGCAGCAGGGGAGTTGGCGGTGGTACTGGGTGCCCGCAATGTGCCGGCAGATTCGCTGCAGGCCGAGCCCGGTTGGTGGTTCGTGCAGGACCGGCTGGTCCTGGCCGGCAGACGCAAACTGCGCGGCGGTGTGCATGCCTTGGCCATCGGCTTCCAATTGCTGGTGCCCTACCTGCAGGCAGGTCCCGGCTCGCCGCTGGTCCTGCCGTTTCACTTGGAGGCCAGGCTGGAGCTTGACGGGGCGCCGGTGCCCAGCGTGTCCCGCGACGTGGCCTGAGCAGCAATGCCCAGGCCGCGCAGTGGACTCTAAGCGGGAACGGCGGCCCGTTCCGGGGACGGCCGGCCTTCCGCGAACCAGCGGGGAAAGGTGACGTCGAACAGCTGCTCGCGGGCCAGTTCAGCTCCGCCGCGCAGCGGTTCGCGCTCATCGTTGACCGAGAGCGTGATGGTAAGGTCGCGGGTGGCGAGCGGCAGCGACAGTTCATAGACCCGCTGGCGCACCTCGGCCAGGAACACTTCGCCGGCGGACGCGATGGCACCGCCGATCACAATGACTCCTGGATTGAACATGTTCACCAGGGCTGAAATGGTCTCGCCTGCCACCCGTGCCGACTTCTGGATGAGGGTGATGGCCAGGGGGTCCCCGTCGTGGGCCGCCAGGGTGATGTCCTCGAGGGTCAGCGCTCCCTTTTTGGCCTTCGGGGCCAGGGAACTGCCAGCACCTTCCTTGATGGCCTGTTCGGCATCCCGGACGAGGGCCCAGCCGCCGGCAACCGCTTCCAGGCAGCCGATCTTGCCGCAGCGGCATTGTGCGTCGGAATCGGAAACCCGGACGTGCCCGATGTCGCCGGCGGCCCCGTTGGCACCGCGGTGAATCCTGCCCTTGGACAGCAGGCCCGCTCCAACTCCTGAGCCGATCTTGCAGTAGATGAGGTCCGCCAGGGAGTCGCGCCGCCGGGCACGTTCGCCGAGGGCAAGCAGGTTGGAGTCGTTATCGACCCATACCGGTGCATTGAACCGTTCCTCGAAAGGCGTGCGGACATCGTAACCGTTCCACCCCGGCATGATCGGAGGCGCCACGGGCTGCCCGGAGGCAAAGTCCACCGGGCCGGGAAGCCCCACGACCACACCCCATACAGGCACCTTGGCATCTCTCTTCAGGATGTCGTCGATCAGGGACATCACCGCGTCGATGGTCTTCTCCGGACCCTGCGCGATATCCCAGGTGCGGTGCGTGTGTTCCAGGATGTCGCCGTCGAGGGCCGCTACGCCAACCCTCAGATGGGCCGCTCCGAGGGCGCAGATCACGATCCGTCCCTGCTCCGCGCGGAAGCGCAGAGTCCGGGGCGCGCGGCCCCCGGACGAGGCTCCGAACTCGCCATCACCGAGGAAGCCCATCTGGATGGCCTGATCCACACGCTGACTAACAACGCCCCTGCCCAAGCCGGTGACCTTGCCGATTTCAGGGCGCGTGGTGGCCTCGCCCGTGCGCACCAGGTTGACGATCCGCAGCAGGCTCGTCAGTTCATCCGTCTGTGCTCCAAAGCGGAGGGTGGAGTCTGTCGTCATGGCAACAATTCTCACACATTTGAGCCGACTAAGGTGCGGCCTGATGTGACTATAGCTAAAACTTTCCGTACTTATGAATAATAGGCACCTAAGAGGGGAGGCAACGATGCCTTGGAACGTTGGTGTTCTTGGTGCCGGGCCGGGTGTCGCGGCTCTTCACCTGCCGGTGCTGGGTGGGCTGAACGAGCTGTTCAGGGTGGTGCATATCGCCGATGCGGGAAGCGGGCGCGCCCAGAGTCTGGCTGAGCAACTTGGTGTCCGCTGGTCGGAAGGGGAGGCGGAGCTGCTCACGGACGGGGAGGTGGACGTGGTGGCCGTGTGCAGTCCGCCCGGTGAACATGGCCGCCAGATCCTGGCGGCAATTGCCGCGGGCAAGCGGGCAATCTTCTGCGAAAAGCCGTTGGCCACCAGCGTGGAAGAGTCCGAAGTGGTCATTGCCGCATGTCGGGCCGCAGGCACCATCCTCTTGGTGGGAACCAATCACTTGTTTGATGCAGCATGGGGGCGGGCAAAGCATCATCTTGTCGCCCTCCAGGGCCGGGTGCGGACAATCTCCGTGACGCTGGCGCTCCCGCCGAACGACAGGTACCACCGCGTGGTCGCAGAAGGAGGCCCTTTTCAATCTGGGCGCCGGGGGCGTCCTGATCTGAACGATCCTGCAGTGGCGGCCGACGTCCTGAGGCAGCTTCTGACGGGTCTCGCGATCCATGATCTTCCCGCCATTAGGGACATTGCGCCTGACCTCGAGGAGGTGGTGTACGCAAGAGTCGCACCGCCGATCGGCTACTTAGTGGGATACCGGGCGAGCGGGATACTGGTCCAGTTGGCGCTGACCATGCTTCCGCAAGGGCCGGATGCGCTCTGGCGGATGAGCGTTGCCACCTCCCACGACCGGATCGAGGTGAACTTCCCACCCGCCTTTGTCCATGCCGGAAGCGCCGCCACCCGCGTGCGAAGCGTGGACGGGCAGTGGACGGAGTACCGGCGGGATCCGGAGGACGGCTATGCGGCGGAGT
The DNA here is from genome assembly GCF_900168135.1 of Arthrobacter sp. 49Tsu3.1M3. NCBI lineage: Bacteria > Bacillati > Actinomycetota > Actinomycetes > Micrococcales > Micrococcaceae > Arthrobacter > Arthrobacter sp. 49Tsu3.1M3. The sequence continues at coordinate 516,219 of NZ_FUZD01000001.1, read as the reverse complement.
GGCGTCTTCTTGCATCGCTCCTGGAGGGTGTGGCCCCGGTGGAGTACGACGAACTGCTGGCCGACGCGCAGTATGCAGTTGACCTCGCCGACGCTGCCGCCGCGAAATTTCTTGAAGGAGTGCCTCAGTGAATCCCGCAGATCGAGGGTTCGGCGTCTGCACAGCACTTCCTGCCTACGTTGCCGCTGTCGCCGAACTACGCCTCAGCGCTGCACTGAGGAATGATTTCAGCGGCGCGGTGGCGGTAGTGCCTGGATCCGGCGATTGGTGGCAGGGCATGCTCGCAGCCCGGGCGGGAGGGGCAGCAGCTGTTCTGATTGCAGACCCGGAAATGCTTCCGCAGGAAGCGCTTGAATCAAACGCGTGGCCAACCGACCTCCCGGTCATCGTTGAGCGCCCCCGCCTGCGCCCCGACGTTGTTGCCGATGCGGTTCGGGCACGACGAGGCAGTCCGGCCCGGATCGTCACTGTTGAGTGCGCCGCCCCCGCGCTGGGCCTTGATGCGGTAATCCGCGACGGCCTCGGCTGGGCGCGGTTCCTGGTCCAGGGATCGTTGACGCTTCGATCGGGCACTGCTGCGGCCCATGGCAGCATCGCACTCCTGGACTCAGCCGGTCCCGCCGGCGGATCTATCCCCACCACTCTTGCGGGGGCAGAGGCCGGGGGCCTTCATTCCGGAGGCCTGCTCCAACTGTTGGCGCTCGGTGAGGTAAGGACGGAAGTAACAGTGGACCAACTCGCCGGGCTGACGCGGGTGGAGACGTCCACCGAGGGCGGGCTACTGAGGGCGCCGGAGCGCTTTGAATCGTCAGCGCGCCTTGCGCTCCGGCGGGCTCTTGTTGCGTGTTCGTCGGGCCGGCCCGTCACCGATCTGGATGACCTGCTCGAGGACACCGCCCTCACTTGGGCTCTGCACGGCACATGAAAAGGAAATCGCCACCAACATGTCTAATTTCAGCATTCTTTAGTTGCTTTTCGACTAAAGTAGGGTATTGTGGGTGACGACGCCGGGGTCCTTCGGACCCGTTCTCCGTCGTGATGGTGCGCCGGAGGCACAACACGTCGCGTCGACGGCCCGATCGTTCGGGTAGATCACTATGCCACTTTCGCCTTTGAGGCTCCGTCTCCTTGTTATCTCCCTCCTCACGGTCTCTTTCCTCGGTGCCCTGGACCATACTGTGGTGTCCACATCCCTGGCCACCATCGCCGGTGAGCTGGGCGCACTGAACCTGATGAGCTGGGTTGTTGTGGGGTATACCCTCGCCAGCACCGTGCTGCTGCCCGTGCTCGGCAAATTGGGGGATGTGCTGGGAGCGCGGCGGATCTTCCTCGGTTCACTGGTCATGTTCCTGGCCGCCTCCCTGGCCTGCGGTTTCGCTCAGGACATGGCATGGCTCATCGCGGCGCGTGTCCTGCAGGGGATGAGCTCCGCGGGCCTGCAGCTGATGTCCCAGACCATCATTGCCCGGGTCACCACGCAGCGCGAACGGCCGCGCTACATGGCCATCATTGGTGCGGCTTTTCCTATCGCGATCCTCGTCGGCCCCGTCCTTGGTGGCGCCATCACCGATAACTGGGGCTGGGCGTGGGTCTTCTGGATCAATATTCCGGTCGGCGCAGCGGCGCTGGGCCTCGCGTTGGTCGCTGTTCCGCATCTGGAACCGGGACCCATGCCGCGCCACTTCGACGTCGCCGGGGCGGCTGTGTTCACCACTGCCCTCGTGGCCCTCGTGCTCGCCGTCACGTGGGCTGCTGAACGGAGCGCCGGCCCTGCCACGGCGGCGCTCGCAGTGAGCGTCCTGGGCTTTGTCGCCTTCTACTTTATTGAGCGGCGGACTCCTGAACCCATCGTGCCGTTCCACTTCTTCACCAACCGGACCATTGCGGCGGGCACTGCCTTGTCGGCGATCATCGGCGTCGGGCTTTTCTCCATCACTGCCTACATGCCGACCTACATCCAAATGGCCTACCAGACCACCGCAACGGTGTCCGGGCTCGTCCCCATCGCAACGGTTTTCGGCATGCTGATCAGCAACCTTCTCACTGGATGGCTGGCCACCCGGACCGGGCGATACCGCATCTTCCCCATCCTGGGCACCTCGCTGGGAGCGGCCGGACTTTCTGTGATGGCCATGCTGCCTGCCGGGCTTCCGCTGTGGGTTCCCATGATCGTTATGGGTGTGGTTGGTATGGGCACCGGCGCGTTCATGAGCCTGATCGTCGCCGTGGTCCAGGGCGCCGCTCCGGCCAGCCAGACCGGTGCCATCACGGCGACTGTCAACCTGGTGCGGCAGGTGGGTTCAACCGTGGCAACCGCGGTCATCGGCGGGGTGATCGGCTTCGGGGTGCCGGCCCTTCTACCGGCAGGCCTTGACGCTTCCACACTTACGCCGCAGCTGGTCCACGGGGCGGCCCCGGACGTCCAGGCCACCGTCGCGCAGATCTATGGTGCTGTCTTCACCCCCGTCTTTATCGCCCTGGCGGCCACGTACGCCGTGGGCATTGTCGCAGCGGTCCTGCTCCCGCACGGCCGGCTTTCAGACGAACCGGTTCCCGCCCCCCAAAAAACTTCCGAAACCCTTTCGGCCTGAATTTTTCGAAGGAGACATCATGTCCAATCCCACCATTGCCATCGTCGGCAGCGGGCCCATCGGTTCCACCTATGCTCGGGTGCTCCTCGAGCGGGTCCCTGATGCCCGCGTCGTGATGTTCGAAGCAGGACCACAGCTGACGGACCTTCCCGGCGAGAGCGTCCGGAACATCGCCGATCCCGAGGAGAAGGCCCGGGCACGGGAAATGTCGCAGGGACCGCAGGCAGGCGCCTACCGTGAATCGCTAGGCATCCCGGCGGCGACGGTCACCGAGGGAATGTTCACCGCCCGCCAGGGCACGCATCTGCTCGATTTCGGTGGAGCCGGCTCGGCCCACGCCCCCTCTTTTCCCGCAGCGGCTGCGGCCACCAACGTCGGCGGCCAAGGTGCGCACTGGACCTGCGCAACGCCGTCTCCGGCTTTCAGCGAGAAAATTCCGTTCATCGCCAACGAGGAGTGGGATGAGCTGATCGGCCAGGCAAAGGAGCTGCTGCACGTCCACAGTGCCGCGTTCGCAGACTCCACCGTCGGTGAAGCCATCAGGTCCCTGCTTGACGAAGAGTTCGGCGCGGAACTGCCGGAAGGATACGGCGTTGGCACCCTTCCGGTTGCCGGCGACCCGCAGCCGGACGGCTCCGTACGCTGGGCGGGCGCCGACGTAGTCCTCGGCCCGCTCCTCGATCAGGACAGCCCGCTCTCAAAGCAGTTCGAACTCCGGGACCTCACCCTGGTCCGCCGCGTGGAGCTGGACGGACACCGGGTTACCGGGGTCACCGTCCAGGACCTGCGCACGGGAGAGAAGTCATTTGTGGCCGCGGACGTCGTAGTGGTGGCTGGGGATGCCTTCCGCTCCCCGCAGCTCCTCTGGGCCTCCGGTGTACGGCCGAAGGCACTCGGCCACTACCTGACCGAGCATCCCGTGGTCATTTCCACGGTGGCGCTGGACGCCGAAAAGATGCGCCGCTTCGCCACGGAGGAGGACCTCGACGCCGAACTCGCCCGGCGCGCACTGAACCCGGCAGACCCTGTTGCGGCAGTGAACCGCATCCCGTTCTCTGAGCCGGAGCACCCCTTCTCGGTCCAGGTGATGTATTCCGAATCGACTCCGTTTCCGATGGAGCCGGGAGCCCAGTACTCCGAGAACCGCTGGGGCTACGTCAACATGGGCTACGGGATGCGCAAGCACCCGCGCTACGAGGACGCCGTCACTTTTGATGACAACGAACCGGACTACCGCGGCTTCCCGAACATGAGCATCGAGTACGCGCTCACTGAACGGGAAGATGCGGAAATCGCCGAAGCCACTGAGCGGCTGCGGCGTGCCGGCAAGGCCCTTGGCGCTTTCGTTGCCGAGCCGCGCCTCATGCCCAACGGTTCGAGCCTGCACTACCAGGGCACCCTGCGCATGGGTGAAACCGACGACGGCACCTCGGTGGCGGATCCATGGTCACGCGTGTGGGGCTACGACAACCTGGTGGTGGGCGGAAACGCGCTCATTCCGACGGCAACGGCCATGAATCCCACGCTGATGAGCGTGGCTATCGCCGTCCGCGGCGCCCGGAAGGTTACTGAAAGGCTTGGTTCCGTGGGCGCCTGAACCGGCAGCGCATCGGACGCCAGGCGCTGCCCCGGCGTCCGGGCCCGCCTCACGGCTAACCTAGGCACGGATAACCTATGGGTATGAAGAACCTGGACCTGAACCTGTTGCCCCAACTTCAGGTCCTGCTTGAACTGCGGAACGTTTCCAGGGCGGCTGAACGGCTCCAGCTCAGCCAGCCAGCCACGAGCGCAGCCATGGCCAGGCTCCGGCGCCATTTCGACGACGAACTCCTGGTCCGGAACGGCCGCACCTATGACCTCACGCCCTTCGCACAGTCCCTGGTCCCGCTGGTTGATGAAGCCATGCTTCACATCCAGCGGGCCACCCGGGTGCGGTCGGGCTTTGACGCCGCCACGAGCGAGCGGGAATTCATCATCGCAGCCTCGGACTACGCGGCGGCGCTGATTGTCGGTCCGCTGCGGGGGATCCTGCGCGAGGAGGCCCCCGGCGTGTCAGTGGATTTCGTTCCCACAGCCAAGTCCGGGATCCAGGGCCAGATGGCTGATTACTCGAAAATCGACCTGCTCGTCGGGCCCACGGGGTACCAGATGCAGGGCGCGAGCAAGCAGCTCTTCCGGGACAGTTTCGTGGCTGTGGCTGACACCGGGAATCTCCTGCTCCAGCAGCCCCGGCTCAGCCTTGAGGACCTGGCCACAGTTCCGCACGCCGTCGGCTATTTCGGGGAGGGAATCAGCACACCGGCGGACAAGCTGTTCGAGTCGCGGGGCATTCAGCGCCGCGTGGTGGCTGTGGTGGCCGGGTTCCTGTCCCTGCCACTGCTGGTGGAGGGGACAGACCTCGTGGCACTGGTCCCGGGGATGCTGGCAGCGCGGGCCCAGCGCGGCGCGGATATCGTCGTGCTGGAGTTCTCCGAAGACGCTGAAGCGTCCCTGGTAGAAGCGATGTACTGGCACCCGTCCCAGGCGGAGGACCCTGCCAGCGTCTGGCTGCGTTCCGTGGTCCAGCGGGCGTGTTCACGGCTGCACGAACTTTTCCCCGTCAGCGCACACCCGGTGACTATCCGTGCGGCGGATACCACCTAGAATTAATGCGCCATTCCCCGTCCGGACCATCCCTGCGAAAGTCGAAGAAACACACTTTCGGAAGGATCCCCCTATGCCAGTCTCCAGCCAGCGCCTGGCCGGCAAAACCGCCGTCATCACCGGAACTGCCAGCGGCCAAGGCAGGGCGGCGGCGCTCGCCTTCGCGGAGGCAGGGGCTTTAGTGGTCGGCTGCGACATGGACGACGACGGCGCCGGGGCCACCGTCCGCCAGGTCACCGCAGCCGGGGGCCGGATGAGCAGCAGCCAGGTTGACCTCACGGACGAGGCCGCTGTGGCGGCATGGGCGCAGGACGTAGCCGCTAACCACGGCCAGGTCCACATCCTGTACGCCAACGCGGCGGTCACCCGCTTCGCCCCGGTGGAGCAGCTCACGTTCGCCGACTGGAAGTGGAATGTTGAACATGAGATGGACGTGGTGTTCCTGCCGGTTAAATACTTCTGGCCGCAGCTGATCCAGGCGCAGAACGCCGCCATCGTGCTGGTGGGATCCACGGCAGGAGTTACCGGATCCATGACGAACGGCCGGCTGGCCCACACCGCCACCAAAGGGGCCGTGGTGGCCATGACCAGGCAGCTCGCGGCCGAAGGGGCTCCGCATGGACTGCGCGTCAATACTCTCAGCCCCGGAATGATCCGCACCGCAGCCACCGAGGGCAACCTCCTGGCCGCCGACCACCCCATGCGGTCCATCGCCGGCAGCATCCCGCTGGGCCGGGTCGGCACGCCGGAAGAAGTGGCCAAATGTGCGCTGTTCCTGGCCTCCGACGAAGCGTCCTACGTGACGGGCGCCAACCTGATGGTCGACGGCGGCTGGTCGGCCGTCCTGCCAGGCTAGTTGGAATCGTGCACCAAGTCAGCGCATGGCGTCGGAGACCGACATTGCTCCGCCGTGGCCTGACTGGCCGCCGTCCACCGGAATCTCGGCACCGGTCACGAACGAAGAGAGCGGGCTGAGGAAGAACAACACGACGCCTGCCACTTCCTCGACGCTTCCAGTGCGCGCCAGCGGGGTCTCGGCCATGGTCGCCTGCCTGAACTCGGCCTTAGCGCTCGCCGTCATGGGCGTTTCGATGAAGCCCGGGTGGACGGTATTAACCCGGATCCCACGCGGGCCGAGTTCCATGGCCGCCACCTGGGAGAGGCCCCGGTACGCCCACTTGCTGGCGGTGTAGGCCACCGGATAGTGCGCGGTCAGGCCTGCCACGGACCCCACGTTCACAATCGAAGAGCCACTGACCATCAGCGGTGCGAGGGCCTGGATGCCGAGCAGGGCTCCGGCAACGTTCACCTCATAGACGCGCTGAAGGTCAGCCGCAGAGGCATCCAGCAACCGGCTCCGCTGAGTGATGCCTGCATTGTTGACCAGCCCGTCCACCTGCCACCCTTGGAACTGTATCCAGTGAGCGAGATCGGACCAGCCGGAGGCATCGCTGACGTCCAGCTGCCGATACAACATCGCACCGGCCGACGGCGATGACATGACGGCCAGCTCGGCCGGCATGTCGACCGCCAGGTCTGTGGCGATGACGCGGGCCCCGGCCTCCACCAGCATGCGAGCCCCGGCAGCGCCCTGGCCCCGGCCGGCGCCGGTGACCACCACGGTCCGGCCATCGAGCTGAAGGGAGACCACCCTAGGCACCGGAAGGAACCACGGCGGCAGCCCGGTTGCGCGGACGCTGCCGGGCACGCACGCGGGTCCCGGCGTTGCGGCGCTCACCCACCGTGTTTTCGATGCTGCCGATGCCTTCCACCGTCATGCGGACCACATCGCCGGTCTTCAGCGGCGGGGGAGTCTGTGAGCCGTTCCGCCCCCAGAGCTCCGCGAGGCAGCCGCTGCCGCACGTGCCGGAGCCCAGCACATCGCCCGGGCGCACCACGGAATCCTGCGAGGCGTAGGCCACCAGCTCGGCGAAGGGCCAGCCCATATTGGAGAGCAGGTCCTGGCCGATGGCTTCGCCGTTGACCTCGACAGCCATGGAGATCGGCAGGAACCCCTCGGCGTCGTGCAGGTCCTCAAACTCATCGGCGGTGACAATCCAGGGCCCCAGCGTATTGGCGAAGTCCTTGCCCTTGCACGGCCCCAGGCTGACCTTCATCTCGCGGCGCTGCAGGTCCCGCGCCGACCAGTCGTTGAGCACGGTGTAGCCGAAAATGTGCCTGTGCGCCTCCGCTGCAGTCAGGTTCCGGCCGTCGCTTTGGGGGACGCGCCCGACGACGGCGGCGACTTCGGTCTCGAAGTCCAGGTCGTCGCAGCCCGCCGGGATACCAATCAGCTCACCGGTGCCGGTCACCGTGTGGGGGTTCGTGAAGTAGAACGTGGGTGCCTCGTACCATTCGGGCACCACCCCGGCCACGCCGTCGATGCTTTTCCGCACGCCTTCGACGTGTTCCTCGAAGGCCACAAAGTCCCGGATGGTGGCGGGCACCAATGAGGCGAGCAGCTGGACGTCGGCCAGCGGAACGGCCGGGCCCGAACCGATGGTCTGCCGGGCAAGACGCAGCGTTTCTTCCAGCCCGGCATCCAAAAGGGTCTGGACACTCTGGCCTGCGGGCAGGGCGTAGCAGGTTCCGCCGTCAACGAAGCCGGACTGCGTCCCGCCGTCGTGGTTCCAGCGTGCGATCTTGACCATGAAAATTCTTCCTTAGGCTGTGCGGCGGGCGGCGAGGGCCGAGGCGGGTGTGATGCCCAGGGCAGCGGCGTTGCCGGCCAGCACCCAGGCCTCGTCCGCGGGAGGAAGCAGTGCATCGATAACCTCCGCCACGGGGCGGTCGGAGCCCATGTCGAACGGGTAGTCCGAGCCGAGCAGCACCTGTTCCGGGCCAGCTGCAGCCACGAGAGCCCGCAGCTCAGCCGGGTTGTGGACCAGCGAATCGAAGTACAGCTTCTTCAGATACGACGACGGCGGCTGGGCGCAGCCGTGTGCCTCCGGCCGGACCCGCCAGGCGTGGTCGGAGCGGCCCAGGCTGGTGGGAAGGTAGCCGCCGCCGTGCGCTGCCAGGACTTTGAGGTCCGGGTGCCGGTCCAGGACCCCGCTGAAGATCAGGTGGGACAGGGCCACCGCGTTCTCGGCCGGCTGGGAGACGGTGTTGGCGAGGTAGAAGCGGTCCAGCCGCTCATCCAGTGAGCAGCCGAACGGGTGCAGGAACACCAGGGCGTCCAGCTCCTCGGCCCGGCGCCAAAACGGTTCCAGCCGGGGGTCGGAAAGTTCCACGGTGCTGCGGTCAGGATCGCCGGGAGTGGCGGCGAACGAGCCGATTTCCACGCCGAGCAGCCCGCACTCCAGGACGGCGTGTTCCAGGGCTTCAACCATCAACGCCGGGTGCTGCAGCGGGACAAGGCCAACTCCGTTGAGCCGCTCCGGCGCGCGGTCCACGAACTCCCGCACCGCCTTGTTGGCGGACCGGGCCACCTGCAGGGCCAGCTCGCCTGGGGCGAAGTAGTAGAAGTGCGACGGCGACGGCGAGACCAGCTGGACATCCACGCCCTGGGCATCCATGTCAGCCAACCGCCGGTCCAGGTCCGTCAGCTGCGGCCAGCGCTCCTTGATCATCTTGCCGGACGCGGCCATGGATTCGGGCCCGTTGCGGCGCACTTCCAGGGCCTGCTGGGCACCGAACCCCTCGGGATCAGCCTCGGCCACCAGCTGCTGCAGGGCCGGGAGCAGGATGTGGGCGTGGACGTCCACGGTGGGGGTTGGTCCTCCAGCGCGGTGGGTGTTCATGCGGGTTCCTTCAGCATGGTGGAAAGGGAGTGCATCAGGCCGGGTACGTCGGCGTCGCGGACGCCGTCGAGCATCCACTGGCCCAGCTGGACGGAGGCGTTGACCACGGCCTTTGCCCGGTGCAGGCGCCGGTCGGTGAACTCCTTCCACAGGGTCTCCGTGATCTCGTCTGCGTTGATCAGCAGCTCAGCCAGCACGGCCGCGTCTTCCAGCGCCATGGCAGCACCTTGTGCCACCGTGGGTGGGCAGCTGTGGGCGGCGTCGCCGATGATGACGGTGCGGCCGCGGTTCCAGGGCCCGTCGACCAGATGGGTGGTGAACCAGGTGTAGTTGATGCGGGCGCCCTGGTCCAGATTCGCACGGATTTCGTTCCACGGGCCGCCGTAGGCTGCGGCGAGCTCCGCCATGATGCGGGGGCCGTCCTCGTGCCTGCGCTCCTGGGCTTCTTCCACCACGTAGGCATAGATGGTGTCGGGGCCGGTGGGGCAGTAGCCGGCGATGAAACAGGGGCCGCCGTAAGTAAGGTCCGTGCGGACCACGTCCTCGGGCCGCTCCACGAACGCGCGCCAAATGCCCATGCCCGTGGGCGCGGGCTCAACGTCGATGCCGATGGCCTTGCGGACCGCGGAGTGCAGGCCGTCGGCGCCGATCAGGAGGTCGTAGCGGGCGGCGGCGCCGTCGGCGGTGCTGACGGTGACGGAATCGTCGTCGTCCGTTATTCCGGTGACGGTCCTGCCGTAGCTGATCTGTGCGCCGGCCTGCTGGGCCCGGTCGCGGAGAATGGCGGTGAGGTCGGGGCGGTACATGCCGAGTGTTGCCGGGAGGTCATCGCCCCCGGTCCGGATGTCCTCAAGGACCGCGATGACGGTGCCGGCAGGGTCCGGGGCGCGCAGGCCGAGGGTGCTGAACGCGTAGCCCTTCGCCTCGATCTGCTCCCACACGCCGAGCTGGCGGAGGACCCGCAAGGCGTTCCCCTGCAGGGTGATTCCGGATCCGAGAGTCTGCGGGGCTTCCGCCTTCTCCAGGACTTCCACATGGATTTCGGCGTCGGCCAGCAGGATGGCTGCGGTCAGTCCCGCCGCTCCCGCCCCGACGATTCCGACGTTCTGTACTGCTGCCATCGCTGACTCCTTTGTATTGACGGCGTAACTGCTTCGGTTGATGTTGTGCTGTTGGACTGAAAGCTACCGGAGAGCGATCGGGTTGACGGGCGATCCGACAGCCCCGGTAATGGGAAGCGGCGCTGCCGTAAGCAGGAAGTCGAACCTGCCATCCGCCGCGCAGGCCTCCGCGAGGCCGTCCGGATCCCACATCTCGCCGAGGAACAGCCCGAGGTTGGGGATGGCGATCTGGTGGAGCGGCTGGAAGGCGGCGTCGAACTCGTTGGGACGGACCTCAAAACCCCAGGTGTCCGTGGCGATCCCGGCGATTTCGCTGCTGTGCAGCCACGGTGCGGCGCTGAACGACAACCCGGGGGCTGACCCGCCGGCGTAATCGCCCCAGCCGTCGCGGCGGACCCTCGTATGCTGACCGGTACGGATCACCACGATGTCGCCCCGGCCCACCTTCGAGCTTGGCCCCTGCAGTTCAATGGTCCGCTCGAGATGTTCCGGGGTGATGGCGAAACCGTCTGGAAGCTCGCCATCTTTCCTGCCAAGCTCGGGTCCAAGCGCTCGGCCAACGTCCAGCAGGACCCCCCGGGTGACGATCTTCGCCGCGGCGGTTTCGATGCCGGTGACCAGGTCGCCTTCGGAAGTGACCACGTCCCCGGCGGCGCGGCCGTTCCAGGCTTTGCCCTGGTCGAAGATGTGGCCCAGGCCGTCCCACTGGGTGGAGCACTGCAGCGGCATGGCGATGACGTCATCAGCGCCGCCGAAGCCGTGCGGGAATCCCTGGTTGCCGCGTTCGGCGTCCACGCCGGTGTCGGTCATGGTGTGGACGGGGTTAGTGCGGCGGCGCCAGCCCTTCTGCGGCCCGTTGGTGTCGAACGGCTGGGACAGCGAGAAGGCCTCGCCCGTTTTCACAAGGGCTGCTGCTTCGATGCGCTTGGCCGCGTCGATGAAGTTCAAGGTTCCCAAAACGTCATCGTCACCCCAGCGGCCCCAGTTGTTGTGGGCCTCGGCCATGGCCCGGATGCTGCCGAGCGGGTCCTCGCGCCGGATCGCCGGGGAACCGGTGCTGGCAGATTCCCCGGTTGCGGTGGTGGTTGAAGCGGTGTCCTGGGCGGTCACGGCTGGCTGCCATCAGTTTGAACTTCGTCCCTGCAATGGATCAGCTGGGTGCCCAGGCCGGTAATGGTGCCTTCCATGACATCGCCGTCCTGGAGCAGCCGGCCCCAATGCTGTCCGTTGCCTGCGGGGCTTCCGGTGAGGACCAGGTCCCCGGGCTGAAGCGGCATGATCTGGGAGGCTTCGCTGACCAGCTTGGCGACCCCGAAGATCATGTCCTGGGTGGATTCGTCCTGCATGGCCTTGCCGTTGAGCTTCAGCGTCACCTGGACGTCCTGAGGGTTCCCGAAGAACTTGGCGGGAACCAGCAGCGGTCCGGTGGGCAGGAAGCCGGGGGCGTTCTTGGCGCGGTACCAGTCCGAGCCGATGGCAGGCATGTCCTTCCGGAAAACGTACTCACGGGTGGTGATGTCGTTAACCATCGTGTAGCCGAACACGTAGTCCAGTGCTTCCTCGGGTGTGACCCGGAAGGCCGTCCTGCCGATGACTGCTGCCAGTTCCAGCTCCCAGTCATGGGACTTGCTGTAGGAGGGCAAGGTGAGGTCGTCAGTGGCGGACGCGATCGCCGTCGGGAGTCCGATGAAGAAGTACGGGGTGCCCTGGCCTGCCCGTTTGTCCATCATCGCCGCGGTCCGGTCCCGGACTTCGTCCTCGTCCTGGCCCGGTTCGCGATGTGCAGCGGCGAGATCGATCACGTGCTTGCGGTAGTTCGCGCCGGTCTGCAGGACCTGGACCGGTTCCACCGGGGCGAGAACTTCGACGCCGGCCAGAGCCAGGCCGGTGTCCTCACCGGCGGACGCAGCCAGGGTGTCCAACTGGTCCTCGGTGGTGTCCCAGTGCTCGATCAGGGAGTTGATGTCCCCGTCCAGCGGCAGGACCCGGCTCCCCACCAAGAGGCCCACGCGGGCCTTGCTGTCACCCGGCTCCTGGAAACGGATAAGGGAGTACGTTGCTTCGGTCATGGTGTTTTAGCCCCGTCCCTGCTTGGCGTAAGGGTTCAGCAGGGCTTCCTTCATTTCGGGGGAAGCGCCTTCCTCGGTGGCGGTGAAGCCCTCGGCCGGCGGGAAGGATTCTGTCATGGAATGCGGCATGGCGCCGTTCTTGTAGAAGTTGTTGGAACCTAGGGAGGGCTTCCAGGTGCTGGCTTCCCAGTCCGGGACGTAGTTGCGGTAGCCGCCGGAGTTGAGCTCGACGCGGAGACCGGACGGGTCGCGGAAGTAGAGGAAGTTCTGCTCGCCCACGCCGTGGATGGAAGGGCCATATTCCATGGCGGTGCCATTCTCCATCATGACGTCCGCGGTGCGCAGCAGGTCCTCGGTGGCGTCCACCCAGAAGGCGATGTGGTTGACGCGGCCGGCACGGGGAGAGGTGTCCAGGACCACGCCCAGGTCGTGGGACTTTTCATTGGTGGTCAGCACGGAAAATACGGTGATGGGTGCTTCGTCCAGGTCCACGAACGCCATCACGCGGAAACCCAGCGCCTCGTTGTACCACTTGGCGAAGCCGCGGACGTCGGAGCAGGCCACGGTGACGTGGTCCAGGAAACGGGGGGCGGCGGCGTGGCTGCTGCGGCGTTCCGGACGGTCCGGGTAGGTGGATTCAAAACCGGGCTCAGCGACGAACTTGTCCACGTCGTAGAAGAGGCGCATGTGGTGGCCGTAGGGGCCGGTGAATTCATAGGCCTTGCCGTAGCCGTGGCCGCCACCGGTCCAGGTGCCCTGGACGCCGGTTGCCTCTACCCGGGCTGCTGCGGCTTCGAGGGCTGCCTGGGAGTTGGTGCGCCAGGCCATCCGGCCCAGGGATGCTTCCGGTCCTTCGGTAATGACCAGGCTGTAGCGGTAGTAGTCGCCCCAGCAGCGCAAGTAGACGTTGCCGTCCACCCGGTCGATGATGCGCATGCCGAACTTTTCCTCGTAGAACCGTGCCGAGGCTTCGACGTCCGGCGTGGTGATTTCGAGGTGGGCAAGATGGGAGAGGGGAGTTTCCACGGTGAAGTCCTTCTGGTTACTGGCTGCTGCTGGTCGATGCAGGTCCTGTAACTACTGTGAGGGATTTCATATATCCAGGGAAGGCGAAGTTTTTGATACCAGGTATTCATGAACCGGATAGTCCTCCGAGGATTAACCAAAACAACCGAAGCCCGAATAGACCGGCCTGAAAGGCCTAGTTGAACTCAGTTAGGGTTTGACTCTCAGCGGCCTAGTTGAACTCAGTTAGGGTTTGACTCTCAGCGGCCTAGTTGAACTCAGTTAGGGTTTGACTCTCAGCGGCCTGGTTGGGCACGGTCAGCCTGCCTGTGACGTGGGCGAGGGGACTGCGCCGGCGGTTGCGCCGAGGCCCGCGGGATCGGCCAGTAACGGGGTGAAGGCCAGTTCCGCGGCGCCGATCATCATCAGGTCGGAGCCGAGGGCCGCGCGGTAGATTGTTGCCTGTCCGGCGGGCCCGTCCATTGCCTGGGACAGCAGCATTGCCTGCAGCGACCCCGGGGCGAGCGCGTGCAGCGTCCCCAGGAAGCCGTCAAGGACGATTGCGTCGGGATTGAAAATGTTCACGGCGTTGCGCAGGGCTGTGCCCAGGTAGGTCAGCTGGCGTGCGACTTCGTCGCTGAGCCCGGCGCTGTCGCTGTTCTCGAGTGCTTTCTCGAGGTCGGCGGTGTCGCTGCTGCTCAAGCCGGCAAGTTCCAGGAGGCGGGACTGGGAGACCTCGGTTTCCAGGCAGCCCGTGGCGCCGCAGTGGCAGGTGGTGCCGCCCGAGCGGACGAAGGTGTGGCCGAGTTCCCCGGCGTAGCCGGAGGCCCCCCGGAGCAGGCGCCCGTCGGCGATGATCCCGCCGCCAATGCCGCTGGCGCCACCGTTGAGGTAGATCAGATTGCCCGGCCGGACACTTGATCCGGTGCCGGCGCCGGCACCGAAAATCAACTCGGCTTCCGCGCCCAGAGAGGCGTCGTTGGCGGCCTGACACGGGTATCCGGTGGCCTCGCTCAGCATCCGGGCGACGGGCTCATTGCGCCAGCCCAGGTGCGGCGCGTGCCGCACGACGCCGTCGTCGCGGTTCACCAGGCCGGGCACGGCCGTGCCGATGCCGGTAATCCGGTAGGAGGCATCGAGTTCGGACCGCATCCCGGCGATGACGGCCGCTGCGATATTCACCGCTTCCCGGGCGCTCGGAATCCGTTCCGTTTCGAAGCGGACCTTCTTTTGGACCTTCCCGCCGAGGCTGACCAGACCGATGGTGACGGCGTCGACTTCAGGGTTGACGGCCAGCGCCGCAATCGACGGGCTGGGATGGACCTCGGGGCTGGGCCTGCCCACCTGGCCCTCGCCGGCAGGCGCCGTTTCATAGACCAGCCCCAGCGAGGTGAGCTGGCCGATCAGGGTCCCGACCGTGGAGCGGTTCAGCCCCGTTTGCCGGGTCAGCTGGGCGCGGCTGAGCACCCCGTGGTGATGGACGAGGGAGGTCAGCAGCGCCAAGTTGTTGCGGCGCGACGGATCCGGCTCGGCCGGCGCGGGGGGATGGGTACGTGGAGGCATCATCGTGACACTATCAGCGGCCGAACACCGTGCGGTCCAGGAAGGCTTTGCGGAATTTTCCGGCATGCCTCGTTATCCGCGGTGCCCGGTGGCCGTAGTTCCCCGCCCGGTTGCGCTCTGTCACGATCTCACCGATCACGGTTGAATCCTTCACTTGGGAGGTCAGCTGCCCTGGTCTCATCTAGTCCGGCGCTCATTTGATGTTTTTCACAACATAACAGCCACGCCGGTGACCGGCCAGAGTTTGAACCAATTAGCGCGGCCCCCATCTCCCTCAAGTGGTTGACATCACTGAAATCTATAATATGTTTGCGTCTAGAACAATTCAATTTGAACCTTTCCCCACCCCGTAGCCGCGCACAGATCCTGGAGCATTCAATGGCGATTCAGCCCACCCGTGAAGACAAGTTTTCCTTCGGCCTTTGGACGGTGGGCTGGGAGGCCCAGGACCAGTTCGGTGCCGCCACGCGCCCGCCACTGGACACGGTGGAGGCCGTCAACAGGCTTAGCGACCTCGGCGCCTACGGTATTACCTTCCACGACAACGACCTCTTTCCCTTCGGCTGCTCCGCCGCTGACCGCCAGCGCGAAATCGGCCGGCTGACCGGGGCGCTGAAGGCCACCGGGATGATCGTCCCGATGGTCACCACCAACCTGTTCAGCCACCCGGTCTTCAAGGACGGGGGGTTCACCAGCAACGACCGCGGAGTCCGGCGCTTCGCCCTGCGCAAAGTCCTGGACAACATTGACCTGGCCGCCGAGCTCGGTGCCGAGACCTTCGTCATGTGGGGCGGCCGCGAAGGCAGTGAATACGACGCCGCCAAGGACATCCGCGGCGCCCTGGAACGCTACCGCGAGGCCGTGAACCTGCTGGGCGACTACGTCACCGACAAGGGCTACAACATCCGCTTCGCCATCGAGCCCAAGCCCAACGAACCCCGCGGCGACATCCTCCTGCCCACCTTGGGCCACGCCCTGGCGTTCATCGAAACGCTGGAGCGCCCCGAACTCGTGGGCATCAACCCCGAGACCGGGCACGAGCAGATGGCCGGACTGAACTTCACCCACGGGATCGCCCAGGCGCTCTACCAAGGCAAGCTCTTCCACATCGATCTCAACGGCCAGCGCAGCATCAAGTTCGACCAGGACCTGGTGTTCGGCCACGGCGACCTGCAGAACGCGTTCTCCCTGGTGGACCTGCTCGAAAACGGCGGCCCCGACGGAGGCCCGGCTTACGACGGCCCGCGCCACTTCGACTACAAGCCCAGCCGCACCGAGGACATCGACGGCGTGTGGGACTCCGCGGCCGCCAACATGCAGACCTACCTGCTGCTCAAGGAACGCGCCAAGGCTTTCCGCGCCGACCCCCAGGTCCAGGCCGCGCTGCAGGCCTCCCGCGTTGCGGAGATCAACGAACCCACGCTCAACCCGGGCGAAGGGTACGAGCAGCTCCGCGCGGACCGCGCCTCCTATGAGGACTTCGACGCCGACGCCTACTTCGGCGGCAAGGGCTTCGGTTTCGTGAAGCTGCAGCAGCTCTTCATCGAGCACCTGCTCGGCGCCCGCTGATACCGTGACGGCTGCTCCCATGACCCTTGTTGCCGGCGTCGACTCCTCCACCCAAAGCTGCAAGGTGGTGGTCCTGGACGCGGAAACCGGAAAGCTCGTCCGCGAGGGCCGGGCCGCTCACCCGGACGGAACGGAGGTCCACCCGGACCGCTGGTGGCGCGCCTTGTCTGAGGCGTTCGACGACGCCGGCGGACTGGCGGACGTCGGCGCACTGTCGGTGGGGGGCCAGCAGCACGGCATGGTGCTGCTGGACCACGCCGGTAACGTAGTGCGCCCGGCGCTGCTGTGGAACGACACCCGCTCTGCCGCCGCCGCGGCCGCACTCACCGACGAAGTGGGGGCCGAGGACTTTGCCCGCAGGACCGGCCTGGTCCCGGTGGCCTCCTTCACCATCACGAAGGTCCGCTGGGTCCGGGACCACGAACCGGACCTGGCGGACCAGGTGGCGGCCGTCGCGCTGCCGCATGACTGGCTGACCTGGCGCCTCCGCGGTTACGGCCCGGCAGGCTCCAGCCCCCTCGGCCCGGACCTGGACCAGCTCACCACCGACCGCTCCGATGCCAGCGGCACCGGATACTGGAGCCCATCGGCCGGGGACTACGATCTTGACCTGTTCAAGATCGCCTTCGGCCGGGACGCCAGGGAAGCCAGCGGCAACGCCGGGCCGGGGGACTCGGGAACCGTGGTCCTGCCCCGCGTGCTGGGCCCAGGCGACGCTGCCGGAACGATCCATCCCGGCTGCTTCGGACCCCCGGCTGAGCTGCCAGACCAGTCGGGATCAATCCAGGCAGGAGCCGGGAAAGCAGGATCCGGACCCCGGATCCTGCTCGGCGCCGGCGCCGGGGACAACGCGGCCGCCGCCCTGGGACTGGGGGCCAAACCCGGCGACGTCGTGGTGTCCGTAGGCACCAGCGGCACGGTCTTCTCCGTGGCATCGCGGGCCGTTGCCGATCCCGACGGCACCGTCGCAGGCTTCGCGGACGCCAGCGGAGAGTACCTGCCCATCGCTGTCACGCTCAACGCCGCGCGCGTGCTCAGCTCCGTGGCGGGCCTCCTGGGCGTGGACTTCGACGAACTTTCCCGCCTAGCACTCGATGCCGAACCCGGCGCCGGCGGCGTCGTGCTCGTGCCGTACTTCGAAGGGGAGCGAACGCCCAACCTGCCCCACGCCAAAGCCAGCCTCCACGGTCTCAGCATCGCCTCCAGCACCCGGAGCAACCTGGCCCGGGCCGCCATCGAAGGCATGCTCTGCGGACTGTCCGGCGGGCTGGATGCCCTCCGCGCCCAAGGCAGCCCCGCGACACGCCTGCTCCTGATCGGCGGCGCCGTGCAAAGCCCCGCGGTGCAGGCCATCGCGGCCCAGGTCTTCGAGCTGCCGGTCGTGATCCCGAGCCCGGGGGAGTACGTGGCCCGGGGCGCGGCCGCCCAGGCAGCCTGGGCCCGCAGCGGCAACCGCCCGGCATGGCCTGTGGCTGTGGACGCCGCTCCGGCCCCGGACTTCCACCCGGAAATCCAGCAGAACTACCTGAAGGCGACTGGCCATGTTGACCCCGGCAACTGAGCCACCGCTGGCACCCTACGGACTTCCAGTACCGATCCTGGTAACGCGACTCGACCCGGCCGATACGAGGCCCGACTCAACGCTGAGCTGCCGCTGGGCACTACAAGGGAAAGCTGGGGCGAGTCCTCGGATGAACCAAGGCAGCCTTGGTATCCTCGGCAAGCCGACCGACATCTTGCTACCGTGCGCATGCGCCACGGCCAGGCAACACCCTGTTCGCTGAGTCAGGCGGCTGCGAACCTCGCGGCACGGGTTTGTCTGGGCGATCACGGTCTTTTGCGAGCGGAACCTGCTCGACATTGCACTGCACTGTCTGGCGAGCGGATACGTATCAAGTCTGCGATAGCGAGGGCGACGAACCCGGCACCCCGGTTCCGGCCGCGCCGCGAGGTCAGGCCCGCGACGCGGCCGGACATGCCTGGCCATGGTGGCCGGTGGGGCCCGAACAGACGCACGCCTGCGGCGGACGTGTCGACCCGCCGGTCACGCTCGAGTCGGCAGCTCTGGTGCGTTTCAGATCCCGCTCCCGGTCCGCACGGCTGACGTCCCCGGGTCGTACTGGAGGGAGGCGGCGTCGGGCAGCCAGTCCGTCTCGTCGTAGAGGCTGCTTAGCCGGCGCGGAAGCTTCTCCAGGACACGGTCGGTGCGGACCTGCTCCAGAGCGTCCACCAGGTAGTAGGTGCTGGTCGGATGGCCTTTGGCCGACGCGGCGGAACCGAGCTCCTGCACAACTGGGCGGGTCACGGCCGCGTCCTGGTACTCGCCGAGCAGGTCCTGGAGCTTCTTGGCCTGCCGGCCCAGCCGCCGCGCGGGTTTGCCGACGACGGGGGTGGCGACGTCGATCACGTAGCGGAGTTGCTTGTCGGCCTTGCGGGCGTCGTGCAGCGCCTCATCCCGCTCCGTCCCCGCCGGCAGTGCCTGGGCGGCCACGAGGTGACGGTCGAGCGTGCGCAGCGCCTTGGCGATGCTCTTTGGCAGTTCCTCCGCCGCGGGCCGCGCCGCGCGCTCGGTGAAGGGCGGGTCGGCCGGCGGCCAGTCCAGCACCTGACGGAGCGCGGCGTAACGATCGCTGGCGAGCGTGGCCTGGGTGGTTTGGCTGCTACTGACGGCGAGCTGGTCCAGCTGGGTCCGGGCGTCGTCGACCACGGGGCCAACGATCAATTCCGACGGCAGGGCGTCGTGCTGTCGTTTCAGCTCGATGAGTGTCCTCTGGGTGTCGTTCTCCTCGCCGAGCTGGCGGCCCAGCCACGCCAGCTCAGCGCACACCGGTCGGGTGACCTGCCGATCGAGGACGCGGGAGAAACCGCGAAGTGTGGAACGCAGCTGGCGGATCGTGACGCGCATCTTGGTGACCCCCTTCGGGTCGCCGTCGCGCACCTTGCGCTCGGCCTCCCGAAGCGCCCTGGTCTGGGCACGGAGGGCCTGTAGCACCACCTCGCCGGCCGTGGGTGGGGACGCGGTCGACGTCTGGTTCTTCGACGACTTGGTGCGGCCGGTGGACGGCTCTTGGGTGTTCGTCGCGGTGGTGGTCATGAGAGGGCTCCGATGGTGGTGAGACGGGTGCGGTCGGCGGAAGGGTCTGCCGGGGCGGTCCCGGGCAGCTCGGTGTCCAGGACGCCACCCCGGCGCAGGTACACGTTGCGGGTGGCCAGGGCAGTGACCGCGGGACGGTGCGTCGTCGCGATGATCGTGCGACCTTCGACGAGCCGGCCCAGCGCCTGGACAACGAGTTCCTCGGCGTGAACGTCCAGGCCGGCGGTGGGTTCGTCGAGGAGCACGACGGGGGCGTCGACGAGCAGTGCGCGGGCTATGCCGACGCGTTGGCGCTGTCCGCCGGACAGCCCGGTCCCGCCGGTCCCGACGGTGGTGTCGAGCCCGTCGGGGAGGTCATCGGCGAACTCGCTGACCAGGGCCGCCTCAGCGGCGGCAGCCACCTCAGCATCCGTGGCGTCGGGGCGGCCGTAACGGATGTTGTCGACCAGCGTGCCGGAGAACAGGAAGGTGTCCTGCAGGACCATGGCCACCTGCTGGTGCAGCCAGTGCTCCGGGACATCGGGGACCTGGTGCCCGTCGAGCAGGACCTGGCCGGCGGTGGGACGGTAGAGGCCACCGATCACTGACAGAAGGGTCGACTTGCCGGCGCCGTTGTCGCCGAGCAGGGCGATCCGCTCACCGGGAGTGACGGTCAGGTCGACGTCGGTAAAAACCGGGCCGCGGCCGGTGCCGTAGTCCAGCACGACCTTGCGCAGTTCGATGCGGCCGTCTGCGCGGGCCGGCAGCGGCTCCTCGGTGCCCTGGTGGTCGGTGGGCTGGTCGAGGATGTCGGCAATCCGCTGGGCGGACGCGGCGCCCTGGGTGAAGCTAGGTGCCAGCTTGGCCAGGGATTTCATCGGCGAGAGCATGGTCTTGAGGTAACTGGTGACGACCACCAGCACCCCGACCTGCCACCAGCCGTTCAGCGCTCCGTAACCGCCGACGAACAACACCAGTGCCGTGCCTACCGCGGCGACCAGCTGCAGAGTGGGGGAGAACTTGGCGCTGATCTTTACCGAGCGCAGCGACAGGCCGAGCACGTTGTCGTTCTGTGCGGCAAACCGCTCGTCTTGCACCCGCTGGCTGCCGAACGCGTGCACGGTGCGGATGCCCATCAGGGACTCGGTGACGAGCCCGGTCAGGTCGCCGGTGGCGGCGCGCTTGCGACGGGCGTACTGCCGGGTCAGGCCGGCGAAGTGGTTGGCGGTCAGGAACATGAGCGGGGCTACGACGAGCCCGATGAGCCCGAGGCGCCAGTCCACGGCGACCATCACGGCGGCGGTACCGGCCAGGGTGAGCACGGACGGGACGAGGTCGGTGCCCACATCCCGCAGGGTCGATTCCACCGTTGACGTGTCCGAGACGACCCGGCTGGCCAGCTCGCCGACGTTCTGCCGGTCGTGGAAGGCCATCGGCAGCCGCTGGGTGTAGGCGAACACATCCGCACGGATGCGCGAGGTGATCCGCTGGCCGGACCCGTTCATGTGCATGTCGCCCAGATAGGAGAACATCCCTGCGGCACCTGTGATCACCACCACGGCGCTCGCCGCGACCAGCAGCATCGCCATCGATGAACCTCCGAACCACCCGGCGACGGTGTGCAGGATCCCGCTCTTGCCCTGGCCGTTGCCTTGGCCCTTGTCCTGGAGCAGGTCGTTGATGACCAGCGCCAGCGGCCAGGGGGCGGCCAGATTGGCGGCCATTTGCCCGCCGTTCATCAGCATGCCCAGGACCAGCGACTTTCGCTCCGTTCGGCCGTAGTCCTTGAACCGCCATAGCTCGCGCAGAGTGCTGAGATCCCAGCGCGGACGCCCACCGGCGCCGTGTCTTTCGGGTTTGACTGCGTCTACGGCCTCCGGGCTCGCTGGCAGATCGTTCGTGGAGTGGGCGGTCATAGGTTGCTCCTCTTTACTTGGGGTACGGGCAACGGCGTCGACGATGCGGGATGCACCGCAGAAACATACGTTGTATGGAAGCTCTAACCATACAGCGTATGGAGGGTGGGCTGCAATACCGACCGCCTGTTTCCCCGAGAGGGCCCTGCACACAAAAGGCAGGGCTTCTTCTTCGCTGCGTCGAAGGAGAAGACCCTGCCTGTTGTGGAATGTGGTCAGTCAGATGGTTCGAACCGCGATGTCGGCTGAGAGGTCGCTGTCATAGGACAGCACCGCAACTGCGGGGGCGGTGCGGGTCTTTTTCTGGTTCCCTTCGGCCAGGTGTGAGGCAAGGTGTTCGCGGGCTTCGGATGTCTGGACCCAGGTGATGCGCAGCGGTTGGTTGTTCATCATCGTGGGGCTCATCTTCGTCAATTCGTAGATCGCGGCCAACGTGTCGGCTGGGACCGGTTTGGAGGAGAAGCTATTGGCGGTCCGCGCTTCGAGGAAGAGCCGTTGGGTGCTGTCGGAGTCTATGGCGATATGGTCGTCGGCCGTGGCCGCGGTTGTCGTGGGGTTCATGGTGTTCCTTTGGTTTTCGGGTGTGGGAGTGGTTGATCCCGCGGGGTGTGACGACCACTTCTGCCGGGTCTAACCCCGGCGGAGTTGAACGACGGCAGGCGGGCGAGGCCCCCGGCGACGGAGTCGGCAGTAAACATCACGGCGCGATCCGGGCGGACAACCGCGGCAGCGATCCGATGTCGGACGAGCCACTGGTGGAGCTCAGATCCGGGTTCGGGGACGACGGGCGACGCGCCCTTGTACAGGATCTGTTCGCGCTCCCCGGCAGTGATCGCGAGAGCCAGCAGCGCGAATCCGTTTCCGGCGACGTCATCGAATCGGTTGCCCTCCGGGGTGACCGAGGTGCGGGCGTTGGGGCAGAGACGTCCGACGGCGGAAGTGCGGGCGAGCGCCGACAGCCGAGAGCCGAGGGGTATCGCTGTCCATGACTGTGCGGGAAGGCCTGCCACGAGGTGCAGGCCCGGTGCGAGGAACCTCCGCAGGGCCGTACCGACGCGACCACCCGCGGTCATGGTAAGGCCGAACAGCTTTGCAACGGTGATGGTTCTTCTCGCGTGCCGCTTGCGCTCGGTCTGGTAGCTGGCCAGCGTAGTTGCTGGAAGGTCGCCGGCGAGCACACCGGCGAGCTTCCAGGCCAGGTTCATCGCATCTCGGAGTCCCGCCCCCATGCCCTGACCGATGAAGGGAGGACTCAGGTGAGCGGCGTCGCCGAGGAGAAAGACCCGACGGTCGCGCCACTCGTTGGCGACCTGGGCGCGGAAGGTGTAATCGGCGACCCGGATCACGCGCAGTTCGTCCAATGGGACGTCGCCGGTCCACGGTCGGATCAGCGAATGAAGCGCATCGATCGTCGCAAAGTCGGCGGCAGTTTCGTCAGGCAGGAGTCGGAACTCCCAGCGGTAGCGGACCTCTCCGACGCGCATGTAGGTACCGGCGCGGTGGGAGTCGCAGAGCTGGTGGATGCCTTCCCAGTGGTTCAGTTGCGCCGACGTGTCGACATCGACAACCAGCCAGCGCTGTTCGAAGCCCAGGTCCTCCATCTCCGCGCCGATGACGCCCCTCACCATGCTGCTGGCGCCGTCGCAGCCGAGGACGTGGCTGGCGCGGACTGACTCGCGTGCCCCTGTGGCACGATCCGTGAAGTCCACCTGCACTGCCGCGTTGCCTTGGGCCACGCGGAGAACCTCGACATTTGCGCGCAGGGTCACCGTAGGCATGACCCGGAGGTTGTTGCGCAGGAGCTGCTCGAGGTCCGGCTGGTCAAACATGTTCGCTTGGGGATAACCGTGGGCGCCGCCGTCGGCCGCTCGCTGGAACTCCGCGAGCACCCGGTGGTCGGGTGCGAGCAAACGTAGCCCGTGTGCAGGGCGGCTGAGCCCCGCGAATTGCGTCCCCACGCCTAGGCGGTGGAGGATGCGGTAGACCTCGTCGTCGAGATGCACCGCCCGTGGCAGGGGGTAGACGCCCTCCCGGCGTTCCAGGACGAGGCATTCGACGCCGTAGTGGCCGAGCAGGGTGGCGACAGCCAGCCCGGACGGGCCGGCGCCGACGACTACCACCGGCGCCGCGCCGTCGTTGTGGGCGCTCATACTATTGCCGCCGTAGCGAGCATGGTGAAGCATCCAGCCAGCGCCATCGTGAGGACGACGCTCATCGTTCCGCCTTCCGTGCGGGCCGCTGCGTGATCCGCCATCGGACGCCGTATTCGTCCAGGGCGCACTTGACGGCCGCATGCGATGCCTCGTCAGCACTCACGGTGACGACGATCGTGCCGTCCTCAATCTCGGTCTCCACGGCGTGGACGGCGGCCGTCTCCCGCAGGGCCTCACCCAGCGCCACCTTGGCGGCATCCGCCCGGAGCGCGAGCTTGTAGAGTTTGCCGACGGCAGTGACCGGAAGCTGGTCGACGATTGTGACCAACTTCGGCGAGGACGCCCGTTCCCCGACCCGGGCATCCGCCCAGCGGATCAGGTCCTCGGTCCTGGTGGTTGCGCCCGCGGCCAAGGCTACGTAGGCGACAGGTACCTCTCCCGCATACCGGTCGGGTCTGCCGACCGCCGCTGCGCCGGTCACGTCCGGGTGGGTGAGGAGGGCGTCCTCGATGATTGCGGGGTCGATGTTGTGGCCGCCTCGGATGATCAGGTCTTTGGCGCGACCGGTGAGCTGGACGATTCCGTCCTCATCGACCTGTCCGAGGTCGCCGGTGTCGAGCCAGCCGTCCCGCAGTTTGCCGAGGCCGTCGAGCGAGAGGCCGTCGGGGCCCCTGCCGGTGACATAGCCGGGGAAGACCGTTGGGCCCTTGATTACCAGCTGCCCTCTTGTGCCCGGTCCGACATCGCGCCAGTGTCCAGCGTCGTCGACGTGCACCGCCTTGATCTCCTGGTAGGGCAGTCGGCAGCCGAGCGAACCTCCGGTGGCGCCCGGGAAGCTCCGTACGCTTACGCATGTGGCTTCCGTCAGGCCGTAGCCTTCAATGAGGGCGACGCCGGTGGCTGTCTCGAAGCCAGCACGCACGGCCGCGGGCAGGGGACTGGCTCCGACCATTGCGTGGCGCAGGCTGCTGATGTCGGCATTGACTTCAGTGGCTGCGAGCGTGGCGTAGACGGTAGGGACGGCGCTCATGGCTGTAAGCCGGTGGTGCTCGACCAGCTTCCAGAAGACGCGGTAGAGGGCCGGGTCGCGGTAGCCCAGCGGTCCGGACCACACGACCGTCTGTCCCTTGAAAAGGGGAGCGAGAACGGTCACCACGAGGGCATTGACGTGGAACAACGGCAGTGCGGCAAAGTACACGGCGTCCTCGCCGGGGAGGTCGTTGGCTGCGAGCATCCAGGCGTCGGCGACCTCGTTGGCTTGGGTGTGTGCCGCGAGCTTCGGGGTGCCGGTCGTGCCGCCGGTGTGGAAGAGTGCCGCGAGATCGCCTGGTCCGGGCAGGACACCGTGGAACTGTTCGGACGACGCGTTTGCTGCCCGATGTCTCAGGTAGTCCACGCTTGCGGATCCGACTCTCGAGGCCGGGGCGGCGGATGCCTGCCCGGTTGGTGACATGAGGAGCACATGGTCCAGCAGGCCCGTCTTCGCGAGGCTGAAAGCGGCCTCGGTGACGACGGGATCGAGATCGGGCCCGGCCGCCACCAGCACACGCGCGCCCGAGCGCTGGAGCAGCTCGGCGATGTGGTTCTGGGCCAAGCCGGGGTTGATCGGGACGGCGATTCCGGCAGCCTGGGCGGCCAGGGTTGCGGGGATGAGCTCCTGGCAGTTGGGCGAGAGCAAGGCCACGGTGTCGTGGCGGCCGACCCCGATTTCTGCCAGCAGGTTCGCCATCCGGTTCACATCGGCGAGAAGCTCAGCGAAGGTCAGCTTGACGGTTTCCTGCCAGCGTTCGGTGTTGGCAAGTACTGCCGCCGCCGTCCGATCCGGCCACAGCCGGGCGGCCCGGCACAGCAGCTCGTATGTCGATGCCGGAAGTCCGCGTTCGGAGAGGGGGGTCCTCTCGATGTCGACAATGTCATCTGGGCTCGAGTACCGCGGCCAGAGAGTCATGCCGTTCACCGGGCGTCCCTCACTGTCGTGCGCTGGCGCCCCAGGTCGATCTTCCCGTCGTCGGTGCTGACGGCGATCTCAACGACGTCACCGCTCTTGAGGTACTTCCGCTGGCGGCCCTGGGCCTTGAAGAACAGGCGCCATTTAGTGGCTGGGGGCAGCAGGTTGCTGATGATCTCGACTGGCTTCGCTGGTGCGCTCAGTGCCGTGCCTACGGGAGTGCCAGTCAGGATCAGGTCGCCGGGGGAGAGGTGCTGGAAGCGGGTGAGAGCCCCCAACGCCTGGACAGGGAGGTAGATCATGTCGGCTACCGTCATGTCCTGGCGGATCTCGCCGTTCACCCACAGCCGCAACCGCAGCTCAGCAAAGCGGTTCCAGTCCTCGGCGTCGAAGAGCACGAGCGTCGGTCCGGTGGGCGTGAAGCTCGGGTAGGACTTGGACTCGTAAAATTGGGTCTTCGGGAGTTGCAGGTCGCGGGCGGAAATGTCGTTGGTGATGACGAGCCCAGCGACGTGGTCGGCGATTGTCTCATTTGTGATGACGGAGCCGACCGGGGTCTCTTGGCCCATCACCAGTCCGATCTCGGCCTCGTAGTCGAGGAACCGCACGTGCGAAGGCCGGACGACGTCGTCATGGGGCCCGCTGATCGAGCCCGAAGACTTGCGGAAGAATGTCAGTGGGATCTTCTTAGGATCCAGGCCGGCGTCGCTCACGTGTGAGGCGAAGTTCGTCATCTGGGCCACCACGCGGCACGGCACTGTGACCGGCGAGATGAGGTCGAGGTTTTCCACTGGCACAGTTTCGCCGCTGCCGATCGCGGCGTGGATGGCCGTCCGATCGGCGATCAGCTCGCCGGTGGTGGTCGCAGGAGTGGCGATACGGGCGGCGCCGGTGGGCGTGTGGACCCACCAATCGTCGACGGTACGCAGGATGGAGACGGTCATGAGGTGGCTACTTTCATCAGGCCGCGCAGGCGCGTGAAGTCGAACTCGTTGTCGTTGCGGAGCGCGGAGAGCATCGAGGCCAGCTCACGCAGAGACTCTCGGCCAGGGGCCATGCCGAGGAAGTCCTTGGTCGCCGGAGGACCCCACTGGGCGAGATTGGAGGCGGACATTTGTGCCCAACCGGGCTCGAGGGTGCAGTCGAACATGTCCCCATCAGTGAAGTGCTCGACGAGGAAGCCGTTGGGATCCCGCCAGTAGTCGAAGATTTGGCTGCCTTGGATGTGGCGGCCGATCCCCCACGAACGGTGGTACCCCAGGTCGTTCAGCAGTTCACCGCCGGCGGCCAGGGCATCGATGTCAGCGACCTGGTATGCCGAGTGCACGTAGCGATTCGTCGGTCCCAGCGTCATCGCGATGGTGTGATGATCGGTTGGTGTCGAACCCCGGTCGCAGCGGATGAAACTCATTGTCGGACCGCGTTGGCGCTGGCCCGGGTAGTAGAGGAAATCACTGACGATCAGGCCGAGGTGCTCGAGGTACCAGTCGAGCGTTTCACGGTACTTAGTGCTCTGCAGCACGACGTGACCGAGGCGCTGGACCGTCGCTGGTTGACGCGGTGGCCGCTGGGTCTGGTTGGCCCGCGCCAGCTCGTGGCCGACGTTGAACGTGAGAGGTGTCTGGGCCGGCAGTGACGGGAGTTTGTGCGTGTCTGCGACGACGCGGATCGCAGCGCCGCTCGGATCCACGAGGTCGACCCCGATGCCACCAATCGTCTCCGGTAGTTTTTTCGAGGTCGCGCCCGTTGCGTCTGCCAGGCGAAGGACGTCCGAGGCCGCGGCCGCTGTGAATGCGGCACCCAGGTATTGCGATCTCGGTCCGCGCCGTACGATCACGCACGGCGCCCCGGTGTCGGTGCCTCGAAGGTGCAGCTCGTCAGGGGTGCGCAGGCTTGTGGCGAAGCCGAAGGCGTGCGCGAAGGTCTCTGCGGCGAGCAGGTCTGGCTTTTGAAACTCCAGCCAGGCGATGTCATGCACCTTGATGATCGGGTTTGCCGCCCGTCCGCGGTGCTCGCCGCGCAGCGCCCCGTGCTCGCTGTGCAGGTCGCTGTGGATCCCAGCGTGGTCATGGTGGTCATTCATGGATGGTCCTCACTTTCTGAATAAATGCTCTGTTATGAAGATATCGTCAGTCAAGACTAGTTGAAGATTTCTTCAGTAGTGTCGGTGCGCTGGTAGGATGGCGATGTCCGGATGACTTCAAGGAGCCAGCGATGACCCAAGCCCCAGCCCCGTCTCCGGAACCCACCCGGTCGCATCGACGCAAGGCGCAGACTCGCGCCGCACTGGTCCGCGCAGCACAGGCCTTCCTGGCTCAAGGGCAGACCAACACGCCGGTGCTGGAGATCACTCAGGCCGCGGATGTTGGGATCGGTTCCTTCTACAACCACTTTGCGTCGAAAGACGAGCTGTTCGAGGCGGCGGTGGAACACGTCATGGATCTCCTTGGCGCTGTCCTCGACGAACTCACGACCGACGTCGATGACCCCGCCATTGCGTTTGCGACCAGCTTCAGGTTGACCGGTCGCTTCCACCGCCGTGAACCTCAGCTCAGCAAGGTGATCCTGCACAGCGCCCTCGACCTCCTTGGCGCGACGAAAGGACTGACACCGCGTGTCCGGCGTGACATCGAGGCCGGCGTCGAGTCCGGTCGGTTCACGATGACGGACGTCGACGTCGCCGTGGTGTGCGCCGTCGGCGCGGCAACCTTTCTTGGACAGCTCATCCATGCCGAACCGGACCGCGACGACGCCGAGGCGACGGATCGGGCGGCCGAGGCGCTGCTGCGGATGCTGGGTGTACCTCCCAGCGAAGCGCGTGCGATATCTCGCAGTCCACTCCCCGAACTCCATACTGCCGGGCTGCGCGGTGCCGTCGACGAGGTGCCGGCGAACGGAGAGGCTGCCCGCTGAATTGCCCGACCTCGGGATGGCGACGGAGAGCGGCCGTCGCCAGACCATTCGTGCTCCGGAGCCGCGGGTGTTCTCCGGGTTTCGAGTCCAGCGACAGGGCATCACGGCTTTGTTCAACAGTTTCAAATGTTGTTCCGCTGAAAGTGCATCGGTTGAAGTCGATTCGACCGCGACGGCTGCCGTTTTCGTCAACATTGAATCTGATGCTGCCGCCATGAAACAGGGAGTCCTGGAAGCTAAGATTGCCCATGTGAACTTCTGTTCAGGTGTCAGGGCATCAAGATAAGTCGGATCGGGTCGCCGATCTTGTTCGCCAGCCGGTTCACCGCGTCGGCGGCCTCGGCGAGCGGGAAGTGGTCGGTGATCGAGGGGGCGAGGTCTAGACGGCCAACCTCAGCCAGTCGGACCAGCTCGCTGACGGACTCCGGGGTGCCGCCGTAGTGGCCGCGCACCTGCTTTCCGAGGTAGTTGAAGGTCAGGCCCTCGGTGATGGTGAGAGGCCTGGGGCTGATGCCGACGAGGATGAGGGCGCCGTTGAGGCCGAGTACGGAAGCGGCCTGCTCTCGGACGGCGGGCACGCCGGCGCAGTCGAAGGCGAAGTCCAGGCCTCGTCCGCCTGTGGCTGTGCGGATCTGGTCGGCGAAGTCGTCGGCGGCAGGGTCCAGGGCGAAGTCCGCACCGAAGGCCAGGGCACGCTCGCGGGCGCTGGGCAGCGGGTCGACGGCAATGACCGGCGCGGCGCCCGCCATGCGGGCGACGCGCACGTTGTGGGCGCCGACTCCGCCGACGCCCCAGATGCCGACGGACTGTGCGGGACGCACCCCGGCGGTGGCAACGACGGCGGCGTAGGGGGTGGAAACCGCGTCCGGGATGATCGCTGCCTGATCGAAGGGGAGGTTGTCGGGGATGGGGATGAGCGTGTCCTCGCGGGCGACGGTGTACTGGGCCCAGCCGCCGTCGTAATCAATGCCGGCGGTGAGCATCTGGGTGCAGGGGCGGTGGCGCACGCAGCCCGCGCACTGGCCGCAGGTCTTGCCCGCCTCAAGGGTAACGCGGGTGCCTACGGTCAGGCCGCGCTTGAGATCAGGGCCGAGGGTGTGGATCACACCGGCAACCTCGTGGCCGACGGTGACCGCGTCGGAGGTGGCGAACATCGGGACGAGGGAACCGTCGAGCAGGTGGACGTCCGACAGGCAGACACCTGCGGCCTTCACCTCGATCAGGATTTCACCGGGGCCCGGAACGGGGATGGGAACCTCCTCCACGGCGAACTTCTTGGTGTCCAGGTGGAAGCGTCCGGCGAGCATGGTGGGCATGGTGATCTGCTTTCTCTGAGGCGCATTTTCTGGCCCTTTGGGCCGATGACTGCCGTGTGGTTGTGGTGTTTCGCAATTGGGTGGTGGCCGGGAGGGTGCGGCATAGGATCCGCCGCACCCTTCCGGCGTCTGGGGGATCAGGCGACGGTGTGGGCACCGCTGCGGTTTTCAGTCAGGTGCGGTCTCGCAGTACCAGCCGGCCCACGGCGCATGGGTCAGCTCGCAAGCCCGCCGGTGCTCAAGGTGAGCGGGTGAAAGTTGCGGTGGCGGTAGTGTCGTTGCATCGGTTTTGCCGGTGGCTCTCAGGATGCCTCTTTGAGGGGCGGCCGTGGCCTGGGTTTCCGTCGCCATGGTGACTCCTTTGTTGACGTGAGTGTGGTCGTGTGTTTAGCCGGTGAGTGGTGGCCGAAGGGAACGGTGCGTCGGGACCGCCGCACCCTTCCGCGTCTGAGGGATCAGGCGAAGACGTCCTGCTGGTAGCGCCCATCGGCCTCGAGCTGGGCGAGCCACTGCTGGGCGGCGTCCTCGCTGCCGGTCCGCTCGCGGTGGATCGCGACGAGGGCCTGGCGCACGGCGGGCGCCATTCGGCGGCCGTCGCCGCAGACATAGATGTACGCGCCGTCTTCGATGGCCTGCCACACCGTGTCGGCGGCGTTGGCGATGGCATTCTGCACGAACCGGGCCGGGTGGCCCGTCACCGCGGAGTAGGCGGTGTGCACCTCGGCGATCCCGGCCTGCTCCCAGTCCTGCATCTCCTGCCGGTAGAAGTAGTCGTGCTCCGGGTGGCGGCAACCGACGAAGACCTGCGACAGACCCACTTCGGTGCCGTTCTCGTGCTGCGACGCGCGTTCCTCAAGGAAGCCGCGCAGTGGCGCGATGCCGGTGCCGGGACCGATGAGGATCAGCGGCGTGGCAGGGTCGGCCGGCGGGGCGAAGGTCGGGGAGGGCACGCGCACGTAGCCGTAGAAGACGTCCCCGGGCTCAAGGCCACCGATGTAGGAGGAGCAGGTGCCCCGGTACTGGCCGTCACCGGACAGGGCCGGGCCTTCCAGCAGGCCCACGGTCAGGCGGACGTGGCGGGGGTTGGCCAGCGGGGCGGAGGAAATGGAGTAGAACCGCGGACGGATCGGGCCCATCATGTCCAGGAAGACCGCCAGCGGCAGCTCGACCGCCCGGAAGCGCTCCAGCAGGCCCAGCACGGAGACGCGCTTGCCCAGGATCTCAGTCTTATAGCGCTCCTCGGCTTCGGCGGTGTCGGCCGTGTAGGCCTGCAACTGCGGCCGGGTCCACGGGCACTGGGTGTGTTCGGCAAGCAGCTGCATCTGAGAGCGGGTGGCCACGTCCTGCAGCTCCAGGAAGTCGGTGAGCAGCAGGCCTGCAGTCACAGGGGTGCCCACCGGGAGATGGGTGCGGCCGCCGGCGGGCTGCTCCAGGCGCAGGACCTGATCGCGGTCGATGCCGAGCCGCGCGAGTGCGCGGTTCACCAGGGCCGGCTCGTTCTTGGCGAAGACGGCCAGGTGGTTGCCGGTCTCGTAGGTGACACCCTCCGGCAGCCCGATCGTGATGGATTTCGCCGACGGGCGCGGCGGCTCGAGGCTGAAGTCCCACAGGCCGGTCGCGTCGGCCACGAGTTCCTCGTTGGCCACCACAGTGAGGGGGTAGGCCTGCTCGGAGACGATCGCGGGGCGCACGTCCGCCTCGGTGAGCAGCTGCACCTGGAAGCGCGGGCTGTTCGCCTGGGAGGTGTCGGCGGCGTACTGCTCGGCCAGGGTGCTCCACAGGATTTCCATCCAGCGGGTGGCCATGCCGTCGAAGTCACCGGCGGCATCCGCGGCGCCGCGCTCGATAACGGGGGTGGCGCCGGCGGCCAGCAGGCCTGCCTCGATCCGCTTGGGGAAGCCCTGGTAGGTGGCCACCCACTGGGTGTTGCCGGCCCCCAGCAGCGCGAACCGCACGTCCGACAGCGAACCCGCCGGGAGCCCGGCAGCGAGCAGGTCGTCGAAACGCTGCGCGTTGTCCGGGGCCTTGCCGTTGTAGCTGGAGGCCACCACCACAAGCAGGCCCTCGGTGGGCAGGTTGTCGACCAGCTCGTCCAGACCGACAAGCGTGGTGCCGAAACCGGAGCGCTCACTGCGGTCGGCGATGGTGCGGGCCAAGTCCTCGCACGAGCCGAGGCTGGAGCCGTAGGCCACGGTCAAGTTCACCCCGACACCGCTGACCGCGGCCGGCGCCTGCGTGTCGCCGGTCTGCAGGTCCACCGCGCCGAACACGGTGCGCTCGTGCTCCTGACGGGACCGCACTTTCAGTTCGAATCCGCCGGGCTTGCGCGTCAGCGCCTCCTTGACGTCCATCCTGTAGTCGTTGGTGTCGGCGAACTTGAACTTCTGCAGTACCAGCGCGAGGGCGAGACGGGCCTCGGTGAGCGCGAACTGCCGGCCGATACACGCACGCACTCCGTTGCCGAACGGCTTGTAGGCGTGCGGGTGATGGTTGACTCGGTTCTCCGGCAGCCACCGGTTGATGTCGAACTCCTCCGGCCGGTCCCACGCCTTGGGGTGGGTGTGCAGCGGGCCCTCGAGGATATTGACCCGCGCTCCCTTCGTCAGCTCGTAGCAGCCGCCGATGACGGTGTCCTCCAGAGGGGACTTGCCGATCATCGGGATGGGAGCCCACAGGCGCAGGGTCTCCTCGAGGATGCGCGGGATCACGTCCATCTGCATGATCGTGTCGTAGTCCGGAACCGTGTCGCCCGGCAGTAGTCGGTCCACCTCGGCGTAGGCCTGGGCCAGCACGTTTGGGTTGCGCATCAGCGAGTACGTGGCAAACGCCAGCAGGCCACTGGTGGTCTCGTGACCGGCGATCAGGAACGTCACCACCTGGTCACGGACGTTTTCGTCCTCCAGCCCCCTGCCGGACTCCGGGTCGGTAGCCTCCAGCATCAGGCCCAGGAGGTCATCCTCAGCGGCGCCCTTCCCTTCGCGGCGCTCCTTGATCACACTCTCCACCAGGTCCCGCATCAGCTGGATGTTCGCGCGGTACTTCTTGTCATCGGCCTTGCGCAATTTGGTCATCATCGGCAGCTCCTGCGTGCGCCGGAGCGATTCAACCAGCGCCTCCAGCAGCGCGTTGAGGAAGGGGTGCAGATCCTCCTTGGCGAATGAGTCGAACCGGTAACCGAATCCCGACAGGGCTATGGTGTCCAGAGTTAGCCGGGTGTAGTCGTCGGTGATGTTGACCGACTGGCCCTCGCTGCGCTCCCACTTGCCCACCAGGTTCTGGGCGATCTCCAGCATCTGCCCGTAGTAGCCCTTCATGGCACGCTGGCTGAAGGCCGGGAGAAGGACTCGATGAGCCATGCCCCATTCCTCCTCGTGCTGGTGGGCCGTGAACAGCCCGGCGCCAGTGAAGTCCCGGACATGGGCCAGCGGCGTCTTGTCGATCTGCTTGAAGAACCGCGTCTCGTCGCAGACCTCGGCTACAAGGTCCGGATCCCAGACGAAGATCTGCTCAATGTCGGCGATCTTCATGCCGTAGAGCCCCTCGGGGAACTGCTTGGACAGTTCGCCGAAGTACTCCACCGGATTGGTGCTGGGGATCTGCGGCGTGTGGCCTAAGAGCGGAACCCCGCGCGGAGACGGGATCGGTCGCAGGTCGTTCTCGGACTGTGTGGTCATGGGTTGCTCCTTTGTACAGGGCGGGGATGGGCTATTGCGCCGGCGCCGTGGAGATGCGTCGCGGAAACATACGATGTATGGAAGCTCAACCATACAGCGTATGGATGGATGATCGCAACCCTGAATTTGGACTGCGGTAATTCCGGCGGGCTGCCGGGGTTATTTCCATACGCTGTACGAATTTGATAGTGTCCCCGTATGGAAAAGACGAAAAGTTCCCCGCGGGGGACCAGGAAGAGAGAGGTGCCTCTGACCGAGGCCGGGATCTATGCCGCCGCCCTGCGGCTCATCGACGCGGACGGGGTCGAGGCGCTCACCATGCGTAAACTTGCCACCGCGCTCGATGCGAACCCGATGTCGCTCTACCACCACGTGCCGAACAAGGATGCCGTGCTGCGCGGCGTGGCGAGAATGGTCGGCGCCCAGTTCCGCACCGTGACGCTGGAGGACGCCCCGTGGCAGGAGCGCATCCGCCTGCTCGCCACCGATTTCCGGACACTGGCGCACCGCCACCCCAGGTTCATGGGCTACTCGTTCAGCCTCCAGTCGGACTTCATCCAGCCCGACGACCCGTTCTGGAGTGAGCTCACGGCGATCCTGGACGCCGCAGGGTTGCCGCACCCTGAGCTCGCGCACTTCACCGCTCTCGTGGGCTTTGCCATCAACGGTGTCCTCACCGCCGAGCTCACCGGCGCGCTCCACCGGTGGTCGAGCCTCAACCCCGCCGGTCTTGGCGAAGACGGACGCACCCCTCCAGGCCCTGATGATGACCGCGTATTCCGCCTGGCGCTGGACACGATCATCATGGGCCTTGAGGGCCAACTCGCCGCTGTTGCTGAGGGTCGCGGCGCCGACCATTGATGGTGCGGTTCTGCAGCGTTGCCGCGATGGAACTTTCTGGCAGGCCGTCGGGTCCACCACGACGCGCAGGGCCACGGCAAGCGCCTTGGTCTGGCCGTCCGCCACGGTCAGGGCTGTCGCCGACCGCGCTCGGACATTCCGTCCTCCGCCGCCCGCGGTCGCAGCGAGCAGTTCCGCGTGGGTGACATGATCGGGCGCGGAGACGACCAGCTCGTCCAGCATCCCGCCCGCACCATCACCAGTACGGTGGCCGTCAAAGTCAGGACAAGGACCTTCAGAACATATGGCAGTGCCGCGTTCGCCACGGCGGCGTGAACCAGCAGCTCAATTGGCAGCATGGCTGTGACGTTGGCCAGGGCAAGGAACCATGCAATGCATGGATCGATGGATGTAATCCGGAGCCGTGCGGGCGGTAGTCATCCCGCCGCGGGGTCGAGGCTATTTTTCATACACTGTATGAATCTGTTACCGTCCGGATATGGAAAAGACGAAAAGTTCCCCGCGGGGGACCAGGAAGAGAGAGGTGCCCCTGACCGAGGCTGGGATCTATGCAGCCGCCCTGCGGCTCATTGACGCGGACGGGGTCGAGGCGCTCACCATGCGCAAACTCGCGACCGCGCTAGATGCGAACCCGATGTCGCTGTACCACCACGTGCTGAACAAGGACGCCGTGCTGCGCGGCGTGGCCAGAATGGTCGGCACCCAGTTCCGCACCGTGGCGCGGGAGGACGCCCCGTGGCAGGAGCGCATCCGCCTGCTCGCTACGGATTTCCGGACACTGGCGCACCGCCACCCCAGGCTCATGGGTTACTCGTTCAGCCACCAGGCGGACTTCATCCAGCCCGAAGACCCGTTCTTGGTTGCGCTCACCGCGATCCTGGACGCCGCAGGGGTGCCGCGCTCGGAGCTCCCGCAGTTCACCGCTCTCGGGGGCGTCGTCATCACCGGTGTCGTCACCGCCGAACTCAATGGCGCGCTCCACCGGTGGTCGAGCCTCAAACTCCCCACTGTCGGCGAAGACGGGCTCACCGTTCCAGGCCGTGACGTCCGCGTCTTCCGCCTGACGCTGGACACGATCATCATGGGCCTGGAAAGCCGACTCGCCGCCGACGGTGACTTTCAGGGCGCCGACCATTGATGATGCGGGCCTATAGCGTTGCAGCCTCAAAGAGCGCCCGTGGTCAGGCGGGTTGATTGGCGTCTTGGTCCAGGCATGAGGAGGAAAGTAGAAGCGATGAACACTCCGTTGCACCTGCGCTGGGACGGATCAGGCCGGCAGCAGCTCCTCGCCCGGGCTGAAGCGTTGCTCCAGCGGCGCGGACGGCGCCTGCTTGGAATAGCCGGGGCGCCTGGTGCCGGAAAATCCACCATCTCCGAATGGCTGCTGGAGCATCTGCTCACCAACCATCCCCGGCAGGTCGCCCTGGTCCCCATGGACGGATTTCATCTGGCGCAGTCGCTGCTCGAGTCCCGCGGGCTTGAGCATCGTAAGGGCGCTCCGGACACTTTCGACGGTGTCGGCTACGTCGCGTTGCTCCGCCGGCTGCGCTCGGAGACTTCGCGGGAGATCTTCGCGCCGGTCTTCCGCCGCGAAGTCAACGACGCGATCGCCGGGGCCATCGCCGTCCCGCCGGAAATACGCCTGGTCATCACCGAGGGCAACTACCTGCTCTTTGACGAGGACCCATGGAACGAGGTCGCATCGCTCCTGGATGAAACCTGGTTCGTGGAACTCGACCAGGACGAACGGCTGCGCCGGCTCACCGCCCGGCACCTGAAGTTCGATAACGACGCCGCCATCGCCGAATGGCGTGCAACCGGCAATGACGAACGCAACGCGCGCCTGGTTGCAGCAGGAAACCAGCGGAGCACACTCGTCATCGAGCACACGCCGTCGACCTTATCGGCGCCCGGCCTCGAGTAAACGGCCGGAAACCGAGCCGCTGCTTCATAGGGGCGGCGGCGTCACTCACTGCCTGGGACACAAAATGCCCACGAGGCTCATCATCGATGGTGTTCACGTGCCTTCATAGCCCCTTCTGGGCGGCGACTTGTCATAATTTCCGGTACCGGAGGATCTGCGGGTGGGGGAGTGCGTTCCAAGCGGCCGTTGGTGCGGTCAACGGGCTCCATCGGCATCAAGCTCAATTTCTACTCGCGTTCGTCTATGACGTGCTCCGGTATGCCAACGGCCAATATCGTGGTCCAGGCGGCACGATTCGGTTGTTAATGGAGCACGGATGCAACGATTGGGCGATAGATATCAGGCGGGTGTCAGCAGCGGGTCCGCTGTTGCGCCGGGGTCATTTGGGGGAATAGCAGTGTCCATAGAAACGGTGTCTAATTCCGGACTTTCGCGCGGCCAACGCAGCGCACGTTGGCTCCACTGGCTCTTGAATTTGTTCGTTGCGGGACCTCTGGCGGCCGGCCTTGGGTGGATGCTGAGCAACGTGCAAGGCCACATTCAGCTGTTGTCGGGAGAGGTCAGATTCGGGCACCCGGACTACGAGGCATGGAGGGCGGAGCTACGTGTGGAAAACCAACAAGGACTGGGCCGGAACGTGCCGGGTCTTCACGCTGAAGCTCGATGACGGCACCGCCCACACGGTGACATCCCAGTTCACCAAATGACAGCAGGAGGACTCATGAGAGGACCGTCCATAGCGGCAAGGGCGGCCTGGGCAGGCATTGCCGCGGCGGGCCTCATCCTGCTGTGCCTGGGTCTGGGCCAGACATTCTACTTCGGGTCCGTCACGAATGCCTTTGCGCGGGACCAGATCGGCAACACGCTCATCCTGGCCGGGGCCGTCCTTGATCTGGCGGCCGCCGGCTGGTCGCGGCATCGGGGCGATCCCTTGTGGGTCACTGTCACGGTAGCGGTCCCGGCAGTGGTCATTGGGGGACTGAATCTGGTCGTCGGCGACAGCCTGCTGCCGCACATCGCTGCGCTGGCCGCCGTCCCGCTGGGGGTGGTCGGGGTTATCGGCGGCGTCGTGGGTCAGCGGCGCCGAACGCCTTCGTGACCCCTCACGACAAACAAGAGTGGCCGCGCTCTCGGGGAGCAGTGCAGTGGAAGGGGGCGGCCCTTTTGTGAACTGGCGGCCGACTCCCGGGCGGTGTGTATATTGTGCACATTTGGTCGGCGGATCGGTTCGTGCTGGTGCCGGAAGGCCCGGATTCGTTATGTTTCCGGGAGTTCCCAGTGTTCGCAGGGGCTGGATGAAGTTCGAGTCCCACCTCGGGCACAGTATTCCCCCTCGTCAGAGGGGTTTATAGTCAAAGCCACGGATATCACCCGCTCCAGCCACTACCGTCACCTGCCGCCCCGACCCCCAGAGACACTGACCGAGGAGAACCCGCGGGGCGACTAAGAGAACGGCTCCCCGCGTCCGCGGCGGTCGGTGCACGCGACTCGAAGAGCACCCATGGACCGGTCCAGCTCAGGCCCGGGCATCGTCCCACGGTCTGCGCTTGGGTCCGCTTAGCGAGTAGATTGTTCACATCCGCTGATCTTTGAGGGTCCCGCGGATCAGCGAAACGAGCACGTGGACAAGGACCCGGATGAACCGGCCCTACCGCATCGACACTCACCAGCACATCATTCCGCCGGGCTATGAACGCTGGATGCACCAAAAGGGCATCCGCCCCGGCGGCCTAAGCCTGCCGTCGTGGTCCGAGCGCTCCGCGTTGAAGTTCATGAACAGGCACGACGTGCAGACCGGCATCCTGTCCTTGTCCACACCCGGCGTGTACTTCGGGGACGCCGTGGAGGCGCGGCTACGGGCGCGGGAGGTCAACGAGTACAGCGCAGAGGTGGTGGCCGCCCGACCGGAGCGGTTCGGGTTTTTCGCGACGCTCACGTTGCCGGACGTCGAAGGTGCCCTGGCGGAGGCCGAGTACGCCCTGGACACCCTGCTCGCGGACGGAATCGTGCTTCTGGCCAACAGCGCCGGCCGCTATCTCGGCGACCCGGGCTTTGAGCCACTGCTGGAGTTCCTGCACCACCGCAGGGCAGTAGTTTTCATCCACCCTGGTGCTCTGCCCGCTCC
This sequence comes from Arthrobacter sp. 49Tsu3.1M3, assembly GCF_900168135.1. Lineage (NCBI taxonomy): Bacteria > Bacillati > Actinomycetota > Actinomycetes > Micrococcales > Micrococcaceae > Arthrobacter > Arthrobacter sp. 49Tsu3.1M3. The sequence continues at coordinate 478,012 of NZ_FUZD01000001.1, read as the reverse complement.
GGCGGTGCCTGGCATACCCACCTTCGTCGCTGATTTCTTGCTCGACACCACACCCGCACCGCCATCAGCCTGGTCCTGTCCGGCGCGATGGAGAAACACTCGGGAATCAAGTTCATCCTGGCCCACGCGGGCGGCTTCGTGCCATACATCTCCTCGAGGATCCTGCTGACGATGCTCAACGATAAGGACTTGGCCCTTAGCGCGTGGGCAGCGCTGGCAGATGAGAAGCAGTCCGTCCTGCGGCGGTTCTACTACGACGTCGCCCTGTCCGCCAGCCCGGCGGCCCTGCCCAGCCTCCTCGCGGTCGCTGACCCTAGCCGCATCATCTACGGCACTGACTTCCCCTTCGCCCCATCTATGGCGATCGATTTCCTGAACATGCAGTACGAGAACTACCCGTTGGGCCCCGTCCTGCGCGCAGCGATAGACCGCGGCAATTCCGAGGCGCTGTTTCCCCGCCTGAAGCTTGATCAAGGCTAAATCAAGGCAGCAACCAGCGATGTAGAAAACTCCGTACCGCTTCCTGTGCCGCCAACGACCAGCAGGTGTCATACCGGCTCTCCGGGGAAAAGTCCCGTCGTGACGTCGATGATGTTCTTGAGCATCGGGTAGGGCAGGGCGAACCGATGGAGTTGGTGACCGCCGGGGTGCCGCCGGCCCGGGCAGCCGCGGGCTTCGTTTGGTGCCGGCCGTTCCTGTTTATTGCGGTTACGGCGTGGTCGCCATTGATCGGGTCCTTGCGGGCGCCCAGACTCGTAAGCGCCCTGCGCGGCACTGTGCGGCGGAGATCGCATGGCGATCCAAGTGGGGTCCGACGTGGGATCGCCAGCGGTGCGGACTTGGCTCCGGAGTTGAGTGCTTGAATGGGGGCATGGTGGATCGCAGCGTACTGGTCTCCGGCGGCGGGATTGCCGGCTCGACCGCCGCGTATTGGCTGGCGAAGGCTGGCTGGTCGGTCACGATCGTGGAAAGAGCGGCCGGCACACGATCCAGCGGCAACCCTATCGACGTACGCGGAGCAGCGGTCGCTATCGCACGGCAAATGGGCATCTGGTCGCGCCTGGAGGACGCTGCCACCGGTGTCGAACGCCTGGTCTTCGTCGACGCGGACGGGCGGCCACAGGCCACGATCCGCACGCGCCAACGCGTCGACCGCCACGAGGAGGTCGAGGTCGCGCGCAATGAACTCGTCGGCTTGTTGTTCGACAGGGCCCGGGAGGCAAGTCTCATCATCCGGGACGACTCGATCGCCGCCTTGCATCAGGACGGCGGTGGAATCGACGTCGAGTTTCAGCGGACCCCTTCCCGTCGCTTCGACCTGGTCGTCGGAGCCGACGGAGTCCACTCCACCGTTCGGCGTCTGGCGTTCGGCCCCGAGGAACGTTTTTCCCGCCCATTCGGCATGTTCGTGGGCACCGCGCGCGCCCCTGCGCCGGTCGAGGATCCGCGCACCGTGCTGATGTACAACGAACCGGGAACCTCCTTGACCATCCATCCGGCGGGTGGGAAGCCCGGTTTCGCATTTATCTTCCGTGGGCAACACGATTTCGACTACCGCGATGCGGAACGAGGCAGGTGCCTCGTCGAGTCCACCTACGCCGGCGGCGGATGGCTCACCACGCTCGCGCTCGAGGAATGGGGTGCGTCCGGCGATAGGTACTTCGACGCCGTCACCCGCGTGGACGTACCGCAGTGGAGTGCCGGCCGCGTGGTGCTGGTCGGTGACGCGGCGAGTTGCATCTCGCTGTTCGGTGAAGGCTCCAGCAGCGCGATCGTCGGAGCCAAGACCCTCGCCGACGCGATTGCCGCCCATCCGGGCGACCACACCGCTGCTTTCGCCGGCTATGAACACACGCACCGCCAACACGTCCGACCGCTACTACGGGGCGCCGGCATCGCATCGCGCCTCCTCGTACCCAAGACCCGATCGGGCATCGCGGTGCGCAATGCGGTGTTAAGACGGCTTCGGAGGCTTGTTGCCTGAGTTTCGCGCCGTGCGATCCCGTTTCCTCCATAGGGAGCATGACCGGCTTCACCGAACCGGCACCGTTCACCGGCGCTCTGGTGTGCTTGCGAGCCGTCGAGTATTACGGCGCCCGTTGGGAGTCTTGCTTGGTTTGGGTGCCGGGTTGAACGGTTGGTATGCCGCGGGTGAAGACCAGGGCGAGCAGTGTCATCAGGGCAAGGATGGAGATGGCGCTGCGTAGCCCTTGGATCTGGCTGTCCGCGTTCGCCTCCGCGACCGCGTCGATAGTCGCGGGGGGAACGTTCGCGGCAGTGAGCGCGGCCCGCAGGTCCGCGTCGGAAACGAACGGAACCCCATCGGCGAGCTGTATTTGCGCCTGCGACTCTAGGGTGGCCGGGATTTCCGGGTTGTCGTGGATGATCGCGAAGAACGAGGCACTGAGCGCGGAGATGAGCACAGCGCCGGCTAGCGCGGTCCCGATCGAGGCGCCGAGCTGGGTGCCTGTGTTCTGCAGACCGCCGACCTCACCGCTTTGTTCGTCAGGCACGGCGGACACGGTGACGCTGCCGAGCTGGGAGGCCATCGCTCCCAGTCCGGAACCCGCGAGCAGCAGCGGCCAGGTCACGATCTCTGGACCCGCGCCGACTTCGAGCAGTGCGACCAGGAGCACCAGGCCGGTGAACAGGGCGACGAAGCCGGCGTTGACGACACGTCGTGGCGAAGCGTCCGGGCGCAGTTTCGGTATGCCGATGGCGAAGATCAGCAGAGTCAGCGAAAGAGGCAGCAGGCGCACGCCGGTCTCGATGGCTGAAAGCCCGAGCGCCACGGACAAGAACAGCGGGACGACGAAGAAAGTGCCTGCTTGGACTAGGTACATGAACAGGAAGGAGGTGACGCCGCTGCGCAGCTGGAGGTTGCGGAGCATCGCGGGGTCGATGAGCGCGCCCTTACCGCGTGCGATGCGCTGGTTCTCCCACGCCATGAAAACGGCCAGGACCGCACCGCCGCCGAGGATGAGCCAGATGACCGGAGACAGCCCGAGCCATTCAGGCGCGTTGGGCTTGGGCTGCACGAACCCCCACGACCCGGAGAGGAGGATGCCCATGACGATCAACGTGAGACCGAGCGCCGACAGCGCCGTGCCGACGAGGTCGAGGCGGACACCCTCCGCAGCGGGTGTGTCGTTAACGCGCCGCGCGAGCAGCAGGATGACGACCACGATGAGGACCTCGCCGGCGAACACCCAGCGCCACGATGCGTAGGTGGTGAAAGCGCCGCCGATCAGCGGCCCGAGCGCCGCCGCGATGGCGCCGGCGGCGGCGACCAGCCCGTACGCACGCGGCCGTTCGGGCTTGCCGAAGTTCGACGCGACGAGCGCCACGATCGCCGGCATGATCAGTACGGCTCCCAGACCCTCCAGGAATGACCAGCCGATGATCAGCACGGTCAGGTTCGGGGCCAGTGCCGTCGTCAACGATCCGCAGGAATAAACGACGCACCCGATCGTGAACGCCCGCTTCCGGCCGATGATCTCGCCGATCTTGCCGCCCGTAATCATCAACGACGCCATCACCAGCGTGTAGAGCGTGATCGCCGTCTGAATGCCGGTCACCGTGGTCCCGAGGTCGTTGGCCACCGTCGCGATCGCCGTGTTCATTACGGTGGTGTCCAGGGCCATCACGAACTGCCCCATCGCCAACGTCAACAGCACGACCCCGGCCGCACCCACTTGCCGCTCAGTCACGTCGCTCCCAGCCCCTCACTCTCCGTCGGACGAACCGCATCCAGGACTTGATGTTGCCCGCAACTGCCACTGGGCCGCAGTGATGCGAGCCGGCACATCGGCATCACCCCTGTCGGTCATGCGGGACCGCCCCAAGCGTGGCGAAGCTGAGTAGATAGGCCAAGTACGACGGCCACAGGGCGGAAAGCGCGGCCACGAGGTCCTCGGTGGGATCCGGGAAGGACGGCTATCTCCAGAATGATGAGCGTTATCGCAATGGCAAAGCGCGACGTCGCTGAATGCTTCCATCCGCCCTGTCTGATAAGCACGCGGCCGAGACTGTGACTGCCAGGCAGCGGACTGATCATCCATGGGGCCAGCATTGCACCCGTCCTGGATATCCGGCTCATCCAGAACGGACGATCTATTCGATCCGGTCACCTGAGCCACCCACCCGCCGGATCCTCGGCAAAGGACAGCGGAAATCATGACTGACGAAAACCGCATCGCACGCGCCGCGCTGACCCGCCTGTTAGAGCCCCGCGACATCGTGGGCGCGGTGGCTTGTTCGATTGTAGGGGTGGCGGGTTCAGGGCCCTGGCTGGTGGAGCTCCGCGTGCTGGGAGGTGGGCTGGACCCGGCAACTGACCGGCGTTGCCGGTCAGTTGCAGGTTGTCAGGTTGCCTCCCGATCCACGGTCGATCATCCACTTCTCACGCAGGCCGTGCTGTCACACCGTGGGGGCGATGTTCTGGTTCAACCGGAATAGATTGGTGGGGTCGTATTCGTTCTTCAGTTCCACGAGCCGCCGGTATGTTTCCGCCGGGTACGACGCCCGGACGAGTGCCGTATTCGCTTCACCCGTGAAATTGACGTAGGCCGCCGCATCCGGACCGAGCGCGGACGTCACGCCCCGGGCCCATTCGACGACATCCGCGAAGCCTTCCGCCGTCGGCGTGCGCGCAATAACATTGACGATGAATTCCTGGTCGCGGAGCGCGAAGGCCGTTGCTTCGGCAGGAACCCGGCCGACCGCGCCGCCAAGGTGGTGCAGGTGAATCTCCGTCATGGCGTTGGGCGAGGCTGCAAACGAGTCCAGCAGCACGCGCACGGACGCGTCGTCGGCGGTGCGGAGAAATGCCGAGCGGAAATAGTTGTGCACGCCCCGCGGGTACAGCGGATCGAGCGCCTGCTGCCACCCCGTGTACGGGTTGGCCGCGAACACATCGGCGATGACCGTGCCCAATGACCGGAAGGGCGCGGTGGCTGCCTCGCCGGCATCTAGATCGCCGGACCAGCACCCTCCCACAGCGATGACCGGCTTGCCGTGCACTGACTCTGGCAGGAACGGGACCGGCGGCGCCGTGGTCATGTTGACCAGCGTGGTCAGCTCATCGGGGGCCGCCGCGCAGGCCGCCCGATAGCCGCGCAACACCTGCTCCGCCTCTTCTGCGGGGTAGAAAACCAGGCCGGAAAGGACGATGGGCCCCACTTCGTGCAATTGATAGTCGAAAGACGTCACCACACCGAAATTGCCGCCGCCGCCGCGCAGTCCCCAGAACAAATCGGGGTGCTCGTCGGCACTGGTGTGAATAAACTGCCCGTCAGCAGTGACGACGTCGGCGCCGACCAGGTTGTCGCTGGCCAGCCCGTGCTTGCGCACGAGCCAGCCGATGCCGCCGCCGGTGGTGAAGCCGGCGACGCCGGTCGAGGACACCAAGCCGCCGGTCACCGCGAGCCCGAACTGCTGGGTCTCCGCATCCAGGTCCTTCCAGGTACACCCTGCCTGTGCAGCGACGCGGCGGCGTGCAGGGTCCACCTGCACCCCCTTCATCAGCGAAAGGTCCAGCACGATACCGTCGTCGACGGTGGAAAACCCGGGGATCGAATGTCCACCGCCGCGAACCGACAACGGCAACCCCTCGCTGCGCGCGAGATCGACCGTGCGGATCACATCTGCCACACCCGCACAGCGTGCGATGAGCGCCGGTCGGCGGTCGTGGGCCCCGTTCCAGATGCTGCGTTCGTGGTCGTAGTCCGCGTCCCCTGGCCTGACGACCGTGCCGCGCAGCCCGGCGGCGAACTCGGCGATGGTGGCCTCGCCGATGCGGGTCGGCCTAGTCTGCGTCGTTGTCACGATGCGTTCCTCCTGATTGATGTTTGTTTGCCAGATCCATTTGTCAGATCCAGCAACAACGCTAGAGGACCGTCCTCAACGGGCACTCAACGCCGTCTCAACATCATCATCCGAGTCCCGCCTACGCAGTGCCGCCAGCCGCTGGCCGGCGATGAGGCATCTCGTTCGGTCGAAAATCGCTCCAGCCCTGTCAATTTCGCGGGACGCCCGATGCGGGTCGCCGAGCTCGTTGGATAGCTCTGCCACCATCAACCGTTGCCAGCCCGTGTGTCGCCGCCATGGGGCGACTTTTTCCGCTGCCTGCCTGTACATTTCCCGCGCTGCCCGGACCTCCCCGGAGATCAGTTCGGCGGCACCGAGAATGGTCAGAGTGGCGCCCATCCCCACCTGATCTCCCGCGGACTCGAACCCTGAAAGGCAACGCCGAGCATCTGTCAGGCCGCGGTCGATATCACCACGCATGGCGCGGAGCAGGGCGATATTAATCTCGGTCAGCAGCTCGCCGCGTCGGTCGCCCAGACCGAGCCGAAGCTCCCGCGCCAAGGAAAGTGCCTCATCGGCCGCGCTGTGGTCGCCACAGTCGCGCAGAATGCAGCCAAGTTGGTGAAGTGTTTGCGCCCTGGCCAGGTCATCGCCTAAATCGGCGAAATGTTCGGCTGCATCCGTGATGACGGATATCGCAGACTGCGTGTCTTTCGAAAGTCTGGCCGCGTAACCGATCGCGGACAGCACGTAGCCTTTGGCTTGGATGACGCCAACCCGCCGGCCCAACAGCAGCGTCTCCTCGACGCAGGGGACCCACCGCCCGGCGATCGGGACCAGTTGCAGGCTGGGCGTGATCACCGGCAGGAAGGGTGGAGTGCCGGTCTCAGACTGTGCGAGTTCGCTCAGGCAGGTGTTTAGGTGACGGGCGGCGAGTGGTCCGTCCTCCCGGGACAACGCGCACTGGCCGAGCAGCCAACTGCTCGCAGCGCAATGTTCGGGTCTGCCACCCTCGACTGCCTCGGTGTGCACGTCGGCTGCCAGCTGTTCGGCCTCGTCCAAGTCGAAAGTGCTCCAGGCGAGCGAGGTCTCAATGAGCCGGGCCATCGCCACCTCGTCGGGGTTGCCGATCTCCCGCATAATTGCCAGGGCCTCCGCGCCGAGCGCCCGATGCCGATCGCCCCGGCCCTGCCGGCTGTCCAGCCCGGTCAGGCCGATCAGAGCAGCCGCACGAGCCCGGGTCGGGCCGGGAGCCACCGCCAAGGCACGCTCGACCCAACGGGCTCCCTCGACGGCGTGACCGCGGACGAACCAGAACCGCCACAGGCTGGCCGCGAGCCGGAGCGCGGTCTCGGGATCGCGGGCGCACGCCCAGCGCAACGCAGCGCGCAGGTTGTCGTGCTCGCGGTCGAGCGACTTCGGCTGTTCGATGACCACCCCGGTGGCCCGTTCGGGATTGTGGGATTCGGCGACGGCAAGGAAGTAGGCGCAATGCGCAGCCGCCAGTTGAGCCGCCTCGCCTGCATGATCGAGATTCTCCTGGCCAAACTGGCGGACCGTCTCCAATTGCCGGTATCGGGTTCCGGCGCCCCTCCTTTCGGTGACCACCAAAGACTTGTCCACCAGCTTGGCCAACAGGTCGAGCAGTTCGATCTGCTGGAGGGGCGCGTCAGCGCAGACTGCCACCACAGCGTCGAGGGTGAAACCACCGGCGAACACAGAGAGCCGGCGCAGCAGAACCTGCTCCGGTTTGGTGAGCAGTTCGTGGCTCCATTCCAAGGTGCCACGCAGCGTCTGGTGCCGCGTGACGCCGCTGGTTCCCCCGCCGAGCATGGACAAAGCATCACCCAATCCCTGGACGATCTCGGCAGGTTCGAGGACGGCCGTTCTGGCCGCGGCCAATTCCAAGGCCAGCGGCATCCCGTCGAGCCGTCGGCACAACTCTGTCACCCCCTGCGCGTTGTCGGCGTCGAGCGCGAAACCCGGCCGGACCTGCGCTGCCCGCTCAACGAAAAGCCGGACAGAGGGCAGACGGCCCAGCTCGGCCAGGTCGGGAGCGTCGGTCCGCAGGGGCGAGGGCAGGGGCAATGACGGCACCCGGTAGGTGTACTCCCCGTCGGCATGAAGTGGCTCCCGGCTGGTGGCCAGCACTTTAACGCCAGGAGATCCGTCAAGCAGCGCGACGACGAGTTGCGCACAGGCCGCGAGCAAGTGTTCGCAGTTGTCCAGCACGAGGAGCAGCGAGCGTCGCCGCAGTTGGTCGACCAGCGCTTGCACGCGGCTTGGTGCCGCGCCGGAATCCAACCCGAGGACCTCGGCTACGGCATCGGCCACCAGCAGCGACTCCCCAACGGCCGCGAGGTCGACGAACCAGACTCCGTCCACGTACTCGGGACGAACTATCCTCGCGGCCTCCAACGCCAGTCTGGTCTTGCCGCTGCCGCCAGCCCCGGTGAGGGTGAGCAGGCGCGCATGGCCCATCAGCCGCTCGACGTCAACGAGCTCGCGCTCGCGCCCGATGAAGCTTGTCAACGGGGATGGCAGATAACCGATGGCATCGTCTTTGCCGGTCACGCCGGCGGGCTGGTGGAGGCGTTCCTCGGGCGGCGAGCCGGTCAACAACTCGCGAAACAGTTGCACCGTCCGGGTGTCCGGGTCGGTCCCGAACGCGTCGAGGAGTTCGTCGACCAGCCGCTCATATCGTGCCAATGCTTCCGACCGCCGGCCCATCCCGGCCAGCACCACCATCTGCGCGCGCACGGCTCCCTCATGGACGGGATCGGATTCGAGCGCATGGGTGAGGATGACCAACGCTTCCTGCGGCGCGCGCTGTGCCACCGTGGACGCCAGTTTCACCAGTACCTCGCGATGGATTTCCCGGACCTCATCGCGGCGTGTCGTCAGCCAGTCTGCATCCGGCAGCTCCGGCAGAAGATCACCGCTGTACAAGTCGGCTGCATCGCGCAGGCTTGCCTCGACACCTGCAGCCAACGCTGCCACGGCCGAACGCTCGAAGTGCAGGACATCGACATCGACCGGGCCAGTGTCATCCAGCACGACCACTTCCCCGCGGATGGCGAGCAGCCCGTCGCTGCCGGCTCCAGCGCTTGCGAGCGCACGGCGGGCGACGTACAGGGTCTGATGCAGATTTCTGGCCGCGGCCACTGGCTCCATGTCAGGCCACAGGCGGTCCAGTACCTGCTCGCGACGGCCACGCTGACCACGCGCCAGTGCCAGCATTGCCACCACGGCCTTTGCCTTCTGCAGCCTCCAGTGGCTGTTCTCGACGGCGTTCCCGTTGACGTACACGATGAACGAGCCGAGAAGCTGGATGCGCAACCCGCTTTGGGTGGGCTTCATGGTTCTTCAGTATCCGCTCGCCAACCGGCGTTGTCGAACAACGAAATTTCCCACAGGCGCGCCGCCGTGGCGCACGCTGTGAGCCCCCATCACTGGCAAGCAAACCACTAGAACCACAGCAGCCAATCGCCCCCGTACGGCTCGATTCAGCAGTTTGGGCCGAGTGTAGGGAAACAACGTGGCAACGTTTGTCTCCCTACAGGGCCGGGCGGGCGCTAGTTGTCAGGCTGCTTTCGCTTGGTCCGTGCTGTGTGCGTTGCTGAAGTTCGCGGAGAATCTCCAACTGCTGGCGGTTAATGTCCATCAGGAGATCGATCTCTTCCTTGGACTTCAGGTTCGTAGTGTAGTCATGCTGGGCCATGGCCCCCGCGATGGCATCCTGGCGTTTGGCGGCGATGAGCAGAATTGCTCCTTGCAGACCGGCCAGCATGGACAGAAAGAGGTTAAGAAGGATATAGGGGTACGGATCCCAGGCATGGGTTGCCAGCGCCCAGGTGTTTACGGCGGCCCAGACCAGCATGAAGGCGATGAAACCACCCACGAAAGGCCAGCTCCCCATCCCGTTTCGCATGAGGTCCGCGGCCTGCTGCCCGCGTGTGAGGGAAGCCTTGTGCTTGTCGTGCCAGGTGTTCGGTTCTCCGGTCATCCTCCACCCTAACCAGACGCAGCGGCTGGGACCTGCTTCTCCGCTAGTCTGCGCCATGAGTCCTAGCCCTCCGGTGCCGGCGGATCTCTCCGGCGGCACTGAGCTCACCGACAGGGAAGGCCGACGTCGGCCTATTCTTGGCGGCTGAAGACAGTTTCTCCATCCACCCATGTCGATTCGATCGGCAGGTCAATGAGGTCGTCGGCAGAAACCAACAGGGGATCGTCAGCCCATATCGCGAGGTCCGCCCTGTTCCCGGGCCGGATGCTTCCCTGGTCGTGGTCTCCTTGGGCTTCGGCGGCCCAAACCGAGAAGCCCTTGAGCGCTTCGAGCGCCGTCAACCTTTGTGAAGGTTCGAAGACATGCCCATCGGTCCGGCCCGGGATGCGGCGCAGGCGTGCCCAGGCCATGCCGATGCGGGCGTCGTACTGGGCCACCGGCCAATCCGAGCCCAGCGCAACCGGAGCACCCGAATCGATGACGTCACGGATCCTCCAGGCCCGTTTCGATCGCTCGGCGCCCAGGCGACTGGACCAAGAATCGGATCCGTCCGCCTTTCGCCACTGCATGTGCAACGGCTGCATCGATGCCGTGATGCCTGCCGCGGAAAGACGTGCGAGGTCCGTGTCCGCAAGGCACTCCAGGTGTTCAATGCGGTGCGGGGCTCCCCGCCGGGACCGCACGCCGGCCGAGACGTACGCCTCGATCGCGGCACCGATGGCTCGATCGCCGATGGCGTGCGTCGCGATTTGAAATCCTGCGTCGCTATAGTTTTTGACGGTTGCTGCATAGTCAGCCGGGTCGGGCCAAAAGGATTTCAGTCCGCCGCCCATCGTGTCCGGCTCATAGAGCCAGCCGGTTCCCGTATCGATTACACCGTCGAGTAAGAGTTTGATGAGCCCGCCGCGCCAGCGCCGACCCCGCCGGTCCTTCGACAAGACGTAAGACCGTGCTTCTTCAGCAGTCAGGCCGGGCCGATGCTCGAGTGCGGAAACCAGCCTGACGGGCAAACCCGATCCCGTGCTGTCGATCTTGTCGATGAAATCGAGCGAAGCAAGGTCACCATCCATGATTGTTCCTGAGGTGATGCCGGTTCTCGACAAGCAGGAGATCAGTTCCCGGGCCCTCTCAACGGCCTGCGCTGCAGAAAGAGCCGGTGCGGTGGATCCAACCAATTCGTAGGCAGTGGATTCCCGTAACTCCCCGGTGGGGTTGCCGGCCTCGTCAACGACTATCTCTGAATTGTCGCAAAACCGGCGCGCACCTGTGATGCCGCTCAGGCTCAGAGCTTTCCTGCTCGCCAGTGCGGTATGAAGATCAAACAGGAGGATGTACGCCGGCAGGCCGTGGACCGACTCCTCGATCAGGTCAGCGGATATTCGCCTGCCTTCAAAGACGCCGTAGTCAAGGTTCCATCCCCGGACCCACCCCGCCGGATTATCCGCAAGAACCCTGGCTGCTTCGGTGCGCAGGACGGCGAGGAAACCGTCGAATGTTGACACCGGGCCGAAATCGACGCCGATCGTGATTTCCGAACCTTGGATGGGATGAATGTGCCCGTCGATGAGTCCCGGCGTGATGGTTTGGCCCTTGGCATCGTGCACTTGGGTGTGTGTGCCGCGGTGCTCGCGAAGAAGGTGTTTGCCGCCAGCGGCGAGAATCCTGCCGTTCGCGATGACGATGGTGCTGGCGGATGGTTGTCTTGGATCCAGCGTGTGCACCCCGGCATTGACGATGACAGTGTCCGCGGATTTGAGGATATTGGGCATCAGACTTCCCGTGATCTTGAAGGTTGGCACGCGCCTGGAGTGTCGGGGCAAGGGTCTACGGCCTCGCAGCGGCCGACAGTTGGTGGTGCGGATGAGATCGTGCTGTCGATTGTGGTTTCTGGCAACGAGTGCGTACCTCCGGGGCCGGAGGTACGCACTCGTTGTGGTGGGGGTTCGGCCGTGGGAGGAAGCGGTCAGGCCCTTGAAGTGCTGAGCTGGTTCACGCGTGAATCCTCCGGGTCCGGGGTGCTCCACGCCGGGGGCTGGAAGTGCGCGCCGCCGTACATCGGGTAACGGAGGATTCCTTGCTGGTCGTGGAGCTGTGCCCAGGGCCTGTTAATGCCGTGGGTTCCGTAGCGGCGGACCTGGGTGACCCGGTCGAGGTCCAGGACTCCGTAGAGGATTTCCTCGCCTCCTCTGGCGTGCTGCATGATGGTGCCCTCGGGGTCCACGATGACGCTTTCTCCGACGGCTGATGGGTCGGCGCCGTTGACGTTGACGATGTACACCTGGTTTGCGAAGGCGTTGGCCCGTGACATCACGATTTCCATTTCCCTGTCCCGGGTCGTGGTGAGGGTCGGCTGGATGATGACTTCTGCTCCGAGCCATGCCAGTTGCCGGGCGACCTCGGGAAAGCTTCCGTCGAAGCAGATGGCGAGGCCTACGCGTCCCCGGCCGGGGACGTCGAAGGTCACGAACGAGTCGCCCGGCGTCGTTGTTTCGAACGGGCGCCAGGGAAAGAGTTTCCGGTACCGGGCCACGATCTCGCCTTCGGGGGAAACAGCGATTGCCGTGTTGTAGGTGTTGCCGCCGTCCGTTTCCAGCAGGGAGCCGGGCACGAGCCAGACCCCCAGGCGGCGGGCCAGGTCCGCGATCCGGTCGGTGAGCGCGCTGGGGATGGGGCCGGCGGAGCGGGTTTCGCCCTCAGGGTCGGGGATCAGGAATTCCCCGGGTGCTGCGAGCAGAAGTTCTGGTGCAACGATGATGTCGACCTCAGGACCGAGCTCTTTGGCGGTTTCGGCCTGGGCGGCGAAGCGGTCCCAGGTTGCTTCGACGTCGTACGGCACGGGTTTCGTTTGGATTGCTGCGATGGATAGGACGCGCATTTATGCCTCGGTTTCGCTGCTCAGGATGGATTGCAGTTCGTTGCGGGTGGAGAAAGTTCCCCGGGGGATCGTTTGCCCGGCGAAGTAGGGCCGGAGCCGGGGGCGGATGATGGCAATGACCAGGACGCCCAGGGCGAGGGCGCCGATGCCGATCCAGAACACGGTTCCGATACCGAGCCAGGAGAGCCCGGCATAGTCGGGGGACAACATGTCGACGGCGCTGTAGGCAAACGCTCCCGTCATCAGGAGGGCGCCCAGGCCAGGGAGGATGCCCTTGATGACAAGGGCAGAGGTGGAGGTGCGCATTTGGGGCGCGAAATAGACGACACAGGCCAGCGCCGTGGCGGCATAGTAGGCGGCGATCATCAGGCCGACTGAAAGAATAGCCAGGCCGATGAAGTCGGCGCTGATCGCTGTCAGAACTACTGTCACGGCAATGCTCAGGAGCGCCCACCAAACGATTGACGTGGTGGGTGTCCCTCTGGAGGGGTGCATCTTCGTGGTGGCAGCGGGCAGTGCGCCGTAAGTTCCCATGCTGAGCCAGGATCGGGGGTTGCTGATCGCGACGGTCATCAGCGCCGCTAATGCCGAGATCCCGACGGCGAGGATGATGACCTGCCCGAAGAGGCCACCGGTGGCTTGGGGGCCAAGCACGGACAGCACGTCCGAGACGGTTGCAGGATCCGTGATGCCGGCGGTCCCGGCAAATCCGACGGCGGCCGTCGCGGTCACGACGTAGAAGAACAGAAGGATCACGGTGGTGATGACCACGGCCCGCCCGGGTGTTCCCTTGCGGTCGGTCGTTTCCTCATTGACCGCTATCAGCGCGTCCCAGCCCCAGTAGATGAACAGGCACAGGATGACGCCGTGGACCAGGCCGGAGAGATCGCCGGAGGCAAAGGGGTTGAACCAGTCCAGCCGTGGCGGCTCGGCACCTGCCGCCGCGGTCCCGGCGGCCATGGCGGTAAAGGCCCCGATGCAGAAACCGCCCAGAGCGATCAGCTGCAAGGCGATCAATGCGTATTGAAGCCACGCGGAGAGTTCAATTCCGCGGGCCGCCACGACGCCGCTCAGGGCGATCAGCCCGCACGCGATGGACGCGACGATGACCGGTTGGGAGGCGGCCCAGCCGAGCCCCAAAAAGGTCAGAAGATACGTCGTGGCAACCTGCGCCAGGGCCGCGCTGGAGATGAAGGTGGCAATTTGGGGGACCCAGCCACCGAAGAACCAGCCCGACCACGGGCCAAAGACCCGGGAGATCCACACGAAAACCCCGCCGCAGTCCGGCATTTCCCGGTTGAGGTCCCGGAAGGCGAAGGCCGTGAACAGGATAGGCACGAACCCCAGGAGGAACGCCGCGGGTGTGCTCGACCCGACCGCCAGGACAACGAAGCCCAAGGTCACCGCCAGGCTGTACGCCGGGGCCACCGCGGCGAGACCCAGTGCCACCGTGGGGCCGATGCCGATCGAGCCGGCCTTCAGTCCCTTGCTCGCAGCGGCAACCGGAGGGGTAGGGGGTGTAACGGTGGGGGGTGGAAGGGGATGTGACACGGAGACTCCTCATCGAATCATAGTTATTTGAATCACATTCAAATTTGAATACCATTCAATACGGGTCTAGACTCGCTGTCAATAGGCATCGGGGCGGGGGAGGAATGGCAATGGCGGACCTCAGCAAGAGGGAAGTGCGCCGGAGGGCGATTGCGGCGGCGGCACAGGCCGTCGCCGCCCGTGACGGTGCCGAAGCCGCGACGCTGCGGGCGATTGCGGCGGAGGCAGGCATGGCGCCAAACGCCGTGCTGTACTACTACGGAAGCCTTGCCGAGATCACCGCAGCAGCCGTCGAAGCCTCATCCGCCAGATTCCTCGCACGGCTGGCGGAGGCAGCGGACCCCGCCATGAGCCCGACGGTCCGGCTCGCCGCAGTCATCAGCGCCGGCACTACGGCAGGGCTTGAGGACGACACTTTCCGGATTCTTTACGAGTACTGGACGCATTCGATCAGGGACCTGGAGCACCGACGGATCCAAGCGAATCTCATCCGCACCCAGCAAGCGACGTACGAACAAATCATTGCCGATGGAATGCAGGCCGGTGAGTTCTCTCCGGTCCTGGAATCAGCGAAGATTGCACGGACCCTGGTGGCGCAGGAAGACGGCCTGGTCATGGACGTACTGGCCGGCACCGCCAGCAGCCAGGAGGTGCTTGACCTGGTCGCCAGTCTCGCCTCGGCCCTTCTGGGGCTCGACCGCGACACGCTCCTCGACCACATCGGAAGTCTCACCTTCGCCCGTCAAGGTTAAGCCGCTGAATCGGGTCGGCATTTGCTCTTCGGATTCATCAGGTGGTGGCGAACCCGTCCGCGATGTCCAGCACGGTGTCCAGGATGGCCAGGCCCGTCTGGGTCTCTTCCACGCTGGTGTTGCATGGCGGGACGACATGGATGCGGTTGAAGTTCGCGAAGGGGAGCAGTCCTCGGGATTTGCAGGCCCCCACGAGCTGGCTCATTTCCGGGCTTGAACCGCCGTACGGGGCCAAGGGCTCCCGGGTCTGCCGGTCCTTGACGAGTTCGATCGCCCAGAAGACGCCTGTGCCGCGGACTTCGCCAACCGAGGCATGGGTTTCGGCGAATCTGCGGAGGGCCGGGCCGATCACCGCCTCGCCCAGGGCTGCCGCGTGCTGGACGATCTGTTCGTTCTCCATCGCGTTGATGGTGGCCACGGCGGCAGCCGCCGCGAGCGGGTGGCCCGAGTAGGTCAGCCCGCCAGGGTAAACGCGCGTGCCGAACGTGGCGGCGATCTCCGGACTGATCGCCACGCCGCCCATCGGAACATAGCCGGAATTCACGCCCTTGGCGAAGGTCAGCAAGTCGGGGACGACGTCGAAGTGCTCGACGGCGAACCAGGTCCCGGTGCGGCCGAAGCCGGACATGACTTCGTCGGCGATGAAGACGATGCCGTGCCGTGTGCAGAGCTCCCGGACCCCCTGCAAGTATCCAGGGGGCGGCATGTAGATCCCGGCTGTGCCCGGGACGCTTTCCAGGATGAGGGCGGCGATGGTTGAAGGGCCCTCGAAGCTAATCAGCTGTTCCAGGTGTTCCAAGGCGCGCTGGCTTTCCTCTTCCTCGGTGGTGGAATGGAAGACGGTGCGGTACAGGTACGGCGGGAAAAAGTGCACGGTCCCGCTGCTGGCGGTGTCGCTGGCCCAGCGGCGGGGGTCACCCGTGACGTTGATGGCCAGCTGGGTGCCGCCATGGTACGAGCGGTAGGCGGAGAGCACCTTCTGACGGCCCGTGTGCAGCCGGGCCATCCGGATCGCGTGCTCGTTGGCGTCGGCGCCGCCGTTGGTGAAGAAGATCTTGTCCAGTTCGCCGGGGGTGCGCCCGGCAATCAGACGGGCGGCTTCGGAGCGCGCGTCATTGACGTAGCTCGGGGCGATCGTGCACAGTTTCGTGGCCTGGGCGGCGATCGCGGAGACGACGGCGGGGTGCTGGTGGCCGATATTGGTGTTGACCAGCTGTGAGGAGAAGTCCAGGTACTTGTTGCCGTCGCCGTCCCAGACGTGGGATCCCTCGGCCGCCGAAATGACCATGGGGTCGATGAGGTCCTGGGCGGACCAGGAATGGAAGACGTGCCTGCGGTCCAGTTCGTAGGCGCGGCGTGCGGCGTGGGCCGTGTCGTGGACCGGTCGGATGCCGCTGTCGATTGTGGGGGTCATGGCAGTTGCCTTTCTCTTGACGTTCCGGTCACGCGTTCTGCGGGAAGCCGAGGTTGATGCCGCCGTGGCTCGGGTCCAGCCAGCGGGACGTGACGGCCTTGCCGCGGGTGAAGAATCCGACGCCTTCGGTGCCGTGCGCGTGGGTGTCGCCGAAGAGCGAGTTCTTCCAGCCGCCGAAGGAGTAGTAGGCCATTGGGACCGGCACCGGAACGTTGATGCCCACCATGCCGACCTCCACCTCGTTTTCGAAGCGGCGGGCCGCGCCGCCGTCGTTCGTGAAGATCGCGGTGCCGTTGCCGTACGGGTTGGAATTGATCGTCTCGAGGGCCTGGTCGTAGCTGTCGACGCGGACCACGGAGAGGACCGGGCCGAAGATCTCATCGGTGTAGATGGACATGTCGGTGGTGACGTTGTCGAAGAGGGTCGGCCCGACGAAGAAGCCCTCACCGTCGGCGTCGGCGGCGATGGTGCGGCCGTCGACGACGAGCGTGGCGCCGGCCGCTTCGCCGGCGTCGATGTAGCCGGCCACCTTGTCCCGGTGCTGCGCCGTGACAAGCGGACCCATATCGCAGCCGCGCAGTCCGTCGCCAGTGCGGATCGAGGTTGCTCGGCCGGCTATCTTGCCGACCAGTTCGTCCGCGATGTCGCCCACGGCGAGGAGCGCGGAGATCGCCATGCAGCGTTCGCCGGCGGAGCCGAAGCCTGCGTTGATGGCGGCGTCGGCGGCGAGGTCGAGATCGGCGTCGGGCAGGACGATCATGTGGTTCTTGGCGCCGCCGAGGGCCTGGACGCGCTTGCCGTTGGCGGTGGCGGTCTCGTAGACGTACTTGGCGATCGGTGTGGAGCCCACGAAGGAGACGGCCTTGATGTCCGGGTGGGTCAGCAGTGCATCGACGGCCACCTTGTCGCCGTGCAGGACGTTGAAGACGCCGTCGGGCAGCCCGGCTTCCTTCCATAGCTCGGCCATCCAGTTGGCGGCGGTCGGATCCTTTTCGCTCGGCTTGATGACCACGGTGTTGCCCGCGGCAATGGCCAGGGGGAAGAACCACATCGGAACCATGGCCGGGAAGTTGAAGGGGCTGATGATGGCGACCGGGCCGAGGGCCTGGCGGAGGGAATGGACGTCCACGTTGGTGGAAGCGTTCGCCGTGAAGCTGCCCTTGAGCAGGTGCGGGATGCCGCAGGCAAATTCCACGACCTCCTGGCCGCGGGTGACCTCGCCCAAGGCATCGTCCAGGACCTTGCCGTGCTCGGACGTGATGATGGCCGCGAGTTCGTCCTTGCGGGTGTTCAGCAGCTCGCGGAATGCGAAGAGGACCTGGGTGCGTCGGGCGAGCGAGGCGTCGCGCCAAGCCGGGAAGGCGGCCTTGGCGGCGGCAACGGCGGCATTGCTTTCAACACGGCTGCCGAGCACAACCTGTCCGGTCACCTTTCCAGTGGCGGGGTTCGTGACGGGGGCTGTGCGGTCCCCGGCGGGGACGTAGGTGCCGTTGATCCAGTGCTTGATCGTGTTCAAGGATTCTCCTCAGTGCTATTTGATGTGTGGCGGCATTCGGTGCCGTGCTGTGCGTCCAGTCTGTCCGCGGCGGCGCAACACCATAAGGGGCAGTGTGTAAAGAATGAAGCTCGTGGGATTACACTCTGTAAATGCTGCCCACTGTCCGTACGATCCTTGACCTTCCCGTTCTGCGTGCTGCGGGCCCGCGGGTGCTGGGTGGTTCAGCCGGTTTGGACGCGCCAGTGCGCTGGGTGCATGTCAGTGAGCTGCTCGACGTCGGCGGGCTGCTCTCCGGCGGGGAATTGGTGTTGACCACGGGCCTTGAGCTGGAAAAGGAACCCGGCCTCACGGCGTCGTTCATCAGATCTCTCGAGGGCGCCGCAGCCGCCGGGCTGATCGTCGAACTTATCGGACACAGGGAACGCAGCATGGCCGCGCTGCGGGCCGCGGCCGAGGGGGCCTCACTTCCGGTGATTGTCCTCGAGCGGCGCGTGCGGTTCGTCCAGGTCACGGAAGTAGTGCACCGGATGATCGTGGCGGAGCAGCTCGAACGCGTCGAGCGCGCCAGAGATGTCCATGAAGCCTTCACCGTCCTGAGCCTGGAAAGCGCTGGGAGCCAGCAGGTGGTGGAGCAGGCGGCGATAATGATCGACGCCCCCGTGGTCTTGGAGGACCTCTCCCATCTGGTCCTTAGCTACTCCGCCCGGCAGCTGGACACGGCAGAACTTTTGGAAGACTGGGAGCGACGGTCCCGAACCACGCCGGCGCCAGCCTCGACGGCCCGGACCGGGCCGGAGGAATGGCTTCAGACGCCGGTGGGCGTGCGGCGGCATCTGTGGGGCCGGCTGATTGTGCCGGTGCCGCTCGCCGACGACGGGACGGCCGCAATGGTCCTGGAGCGCGCGGCACAGACCCTGGCCATTAACCGCCTCGCGGAACGGGACCGGCTCGAACTGAGCCAGCGGGCCCAGGCAGGTCTGTTCAACGCCCTGCGCCAGCCCCGCGGACTGAGCGACGCCGAAGCCCTTGCACGCGCCGGATCTCTGGGGCTGAAGCGGTCACCGCTCTACGTGCCGGTCGTGTTCCGGACCACCCCGGCCCAGCAGGCTGCCGCGCACGGCGCAACGCTTCCGCCGGGGGACCCGCTCGCCGGCCAGGAGGAGGAGCGGGAACTGCTGGAACTCTTGGCCCAAACGCTCAAAACAAGCTCCGGCACCGCCTTGACGGCCAGCATCCGATCGGGTTCGGTCGGCATGATCCTGGGCCTGCCGGCACACCGGTTCCAGGAGGCGGTGCTCGAACACCTCGCCCGGGTCGTTGCCGAGCACGCGGGTCCTTCCGGGGATGCGGGAGCCTGGGCGGCGCCGCGCTGGACCATTGGCGTCGGACGCCCCACCGGTTCCCTCCTCGAGGCCGCAGCGGGCATCGACGAAGCGGCCCACGTCGCCGAGACGGCGGCGACCCTGCGCGACGGTGGAAAGTCTTTCTACCGAGCCACGGATGTCCGGCTCCGGGGACTCCTGGCCCTGCTTCGCCACGACCCGCGTGTGCAGCAGTTCGTCGAATCGGAACTGGCCTCCCTCCTCACGGCGGAAGCCCAAGGCCAGGGCGGCCAGCTGGAACTGCTCGGGAAGTATCTGGAATCCGGCGGCAACAAGGCGGCGATGGCCCGCAGCGGCTACCTGAGCCGTCCTACGCTCTACGCTCGGCTGGCCAAACTGGAGGAACTGCTGGCGGTGGATCTCGACGACGCCGAATCCAGGACATCCCTACACGTCGCGCTCTTGCTGCACCGGCTGCGGGGGCTCTAACACTAAATGAAGCCGAAGACGGGCGGAAAGACCACGACGACGACCGTTGCCCAGGCGCCGTAGACCGGCAGGTAGCGTGTTTGCCAGCGCTCGAGCTCTGCAAACGGGAGCCGGCCGCGCAGGAACCCGACGGTGAGCCAGGCCGCGCGCAGCAGGTGCACCAGCAGGATCAGGTTCAATCCGAGTGCGGCGATCTTGTTCGGGCTGTAGCCGAACTCAGCGATCCGGGTCAGCATCGCTGTCAGCATCGCGGCATCGAGTGCAAGGGCTGCGATGACGAGGGCCAACTGCAGAGCGTCGAACAGTCCCCATGCGCTTGATTGCGACGAGGAAGGCTTCCTCGTCATCGAGTCCGGTCGCCTGCCGGTCGGCGATTTGCCCGCGCAGGTGGTCCTCCAGCTCGTCCACGTCGGAGGGGGAGATCGCCCGGTTCCGCTGAACGTATCCGCGCCACCGGTCGATCTGGGCCTCCAGTTCAGCGTGTGCCGCCATCACGCCCATCCCTCAGCCGCGGCCGCTGGCCCCTGAGCGGTCTGCCACACCTGGCGCAGCGCGTCTGAGACGACTGTCCACTGCTGTTGCCGGTCGGCGAGGGCGTTCCGGCCCGCCGGGGTAATGGTGTAGTGCTTGCGCCGGCGCCCGGCCTCGGAAGTACCCCACAGCGAGGAGACGTAACCGAGCCGCTCGAGGCGGTGCAGCAGCGGGTAGAGCATCCCGTCCGTCCACTCCATGCCGCCTCCCGAGAGCTCACTCACCCGTTTAAGGATTGCGTAGCCATACAGGTCGCCGTCCGACAGGATGCCCAACACAAGCGGCGTGGCTGAAGCGGCGACCAGATCCTTATCGATGCGCACTGCGCCTCCTATACCTAGAGCTGAAGGGTATCATGCATTGTAGTTCTAGGTATGGAGGTCCTGGATGTCCGGACGGCCAAAGCCTGTAAGACTCCGTTCCGGGGCGGCCGTTCGCGGCAGGCACGCAAATCACAATGACGCCGCCCGGAGAAGACCCGCTACTGCTGCTCATCGCCGAAGCGGTCAAAGACGAACTGTTCGTCGATGAGGCCAGCTTCGGCGGCCTCCTGCTGCGCACCACCTTCCGGATCGACCCGATCGATCAGAACCGGATCCGGGTGGTGTACCGGATGGAGGTCACGGGTGCCGGTGCCGACGAAGCCGGCCACGCCCGGCCCGGGCCTGATCAGAGTTCGCCGTGCACCAAACGTGGACTAGACGGGGCTCAGGTTAGGCGCTGGGGCGTTGGGCTTCCCGTCCCATTCCCTGGCCGCTAGGCTTCTGGAAAGCGAGGTGACCACCCTCGGGTTCCTGGCTTGCCCATGGCCCCCGCCGGGGCCGCTCCGCTGCTCAGAAATGGATCTCTCATGCCGGACTTCAGCGTCGAAGGGATCGCACGCTCCTACATCCTGGCCGTTGGTTCCCATGACTTGAACGCCGTGGAAACCCTGCTCAGTGAGGATTTCGTAGCCACCTTCGCCGGAACGACCCTCGACAAGGCTGGGTGGACCACGGCGCTTAAGCGCCTTCTCCCGGCGCTGGTTCGCAACGAGATCCGGGATGTCTTCACCGCCCAGGATCGTGTCTGCATCGTGTATGACTTCACCACCAACACGGCTGCTGGCGCAGTCAGGTGCATCGAGCTGCTCACCATCAACGCTGACAAAATCCGCGAGACCGAACTTGTCCTGGATCGGGTCGCCTTCGCCCCCGTCAATGAGGCCCTGAAGGCCCAGGTGCCGCCGGCCCAGTAAAGAACACCATTACTGTCGACCTTCATTGCTTGCCCGATTTGCGGATCACGAATATGAACCTTGTCCCTTAGAACAGCGGCCAGGGCACCGCCGGCATCCCACCGCTCGGAACCGGAAACCGCCCTGCCAGGCGCAACCGGGCGCAGCGCGCGGCGAGTGACGCGATTTCTTCGGCGCTGAGCAAGTCGGCGAGGTCCCGGCCCAGTCCACCGTGCAGTCCTTCGCTGACACGATCGATGCCGTCGCGTTCCTCGGCGGTCAGAGCTTCTCCCAGCCATCCCCACAGCACCGTGCGCAGCTTGTGTTCTCGGTGAAAGGTGAGCCCATGGTCGACGCCGTGCCGGTGTCCGTCGGTCATGGCAAGAATGTGGTCGCCTTTGCGGTCGGCGTTGTTGACGACCATGTCGAACACCGCCATGCGTCTGAGCGCTGGCGAGTCTTCGTGAACGAGGGCGACCATTCGTCCGTTCTCATCCCGTCCCTCGAGAACGTGTTTCCAGCCCGTCTCCGGTACGTGGTCCGTCGCGACCAGGTTCACGGCGCTTTGGGCTCGGTCTTGCTCCCGCCAGAGCTGCACCATTCCTTCGCCCATCGGACCATCGCGCAGCCAGGTGTGCGGCACGACGTCCCAGCCGACGACCTGCGAGACCAGATAGGCGGCCACCTCCCGGTGAGCCAGGGTGCCGTGGGGAAAATCCCACAGCGGACTTTCGCCTGCTATCGGCTTATAAACCACCACCACGTCGCCGATGCTGCCCAGGAATGTAGCGTTTGAAGCCGTCGTGATGCGGCCGGTGAGCGTCAGCTCGGCGGTCACTAGGTCCGGCGCTGGCATCAGACCTCGGGAAGGGTGCAGATGTGACCGTCGGCGTCTATGGGGTAACCGCAGAGCGGGCACGTCGGACGCCCGGCGCCCACGATCTCCCGGGTGCGCTTGGCGAATGCGCGGGCGGTGCCGACCGGCATTCGCACCAGCAGCATTTCGGGCTCGATAGCGCCGTCCTCATCAAGCGATTCGTCGTTGTCATCGGCATCGACGTCGGTGATGGGGTAGGCCTCTAATACGACCTGGGCCGTGGTTGGGTCCCAACCTAAGCTCATGGCGCCGGCGCGAAACTGCTCCTGAACGGCCTCGAGCTGGTCATTGTCGACAAGTTCAATGGGGGTACCCGTGGGAACGCTGAAGGGGTTGCCCTCGACGGTGATCAGCTGGTCGAGAATTTCGTCGATCTTCTCCGCGAGCAGAGCCGACTGCTGCTTCTCCAGGGCGATACTCACGATCTGCGTCCCTGCGCGCACCTGCAGGTAGAACGTTCGCGCCCCCGGAAGTCCAATGGTGCCGACGACGACCCGATCAGGCCAGGCAAACTCGTGAACACGTGTAGGCATGTCAGTATTCTAGGCACATGAGGTTCATGGCGCCTTTTGCCCTGCGCCGCCGCCCACCGGCGCATCGCCAGACTGGATGCCGTTCGACAGCCACGACAGATCACCCGCGTCGGTGTTGGTCGCGTAAACGCTCGGCCGCCTGGCGCCGTAGCGCACGATCGATATTGAGGCGGGGCTCACGTTAATACGCTGGAACAGGTCAAGGTGCATGCCGAGCGCGTCGGCGAGGATTGACTTGATGATGTCACCGTGACTTACCGCCACCCACACGGCCCCTGGCCCATACTCGGCTTCGAAGGCTGCATCGTGGCGTCGAATCGCTGCCACCGACCGAGCCTGCATCGCGGCCATGGATTCACCGCCGGGAAAGACGACGGCGGACGGTTGCGACTGCACGACCGGCCACAAGTCCTCGGTCGCAAGATCACTGAGCGTGCGGCCCTGCCACTGGCCGTAATCGCACTCGGTGAGATCGAGATCGACCGGCGCGTAGGGCGAGCCAGCCTGGCGATCGAGGATGAGCTGGGCGGTCTGCTGACAACGCTCAAGAGGGCTCGACACCACCCCGACTACTGGCACGGCCGCGAGCCGGTCTCCGGTCAGAGCAGCCTGGTCGCGCCCGATCTGGTCCAGGCTGACGCCGACGGCCCGACCGGCCAGCAGTCCGGTGGCATTGGCTGTGGTGCGGCCGTGCCGCACGAGAATAACTGTCGCCATCCACCCAGCCTAACCACACCCTCGATGCCGGTGTGAACCGTACCGGGTCGTGCGTCGACCAGGCAGATAATGCACGGGCGGAACCCTTCAAGTACGCCGAGGCGCTCAAAGCCGCCCGGACGGGCTCGGCACGCATATACCGGCTCATGGCTGGGGCAGCAAAACCGGACGAAGCGGCACTGCCAGAAGAGTGTGGACAATGTCCACACTCTTCTGGGCCTCGGATCGTGTCGTCCCCGGGTCGGAGACTGTTTTGGCCTGGTTCTGGTGCGCGGGAGGCCGGCAGCGACTACGGAGTTAACTGACGCGGCGGTAGCGGATGTGGGTGGCCAGCGGTGAGTGAAGCACCTCTGCCGGTTCGAAGCCGAAGGATTCAACGCCGTCGAAGATACGCTCGCCCGAACCGAGCAGGACCGGTGCGATGTCGAGGGTGAGCTCGTCGATCACGCCGGCGAGCAGTGCCTGTCGGACGGTCGAGGCCCCGCCGGCGATGTCCACGCCCTTGTCCCCGGCTGCCTGGCACGCGGCGGCGTAGGCCGCGTCGAAGCCCTCGGTGACAAAGTGGAAGGTGGTCCCGCCGTCCAGCTGGATCGGGTCATGTGCATGATGGGTCAGCACGAACACCGGCGCGTGGTACGGCGGTTCGGCTCCCCACCACCCAGTCCATTCCTCATCCCAGTCCCCGCGGATCGGGCCGAACATGTTCCGGCCCATCACATAGGCGCCGCGCGGGCGCATGAGCCAGTCGGTCGCGACCTTGTCGGCATCGTTGGCCCGCGGGTCGCCGATGTGCCAGCCGTGCAGCTCCAGCCCCCGCTTGCCCAGAGGGTTTTCGCGGCTCTGGTCCGGCCCGGCGACGAAGCCGTCCAGCGAGATCGACATGTGGCAGGTGGTGTCCGGCACCGCGTACCTCCTGAGTGATTGCGCCTTGCATGGTCATGGGGATTCTCGGGAGCTTAGCACGTGATGGCATCCTCGCCCACCGCCTCCGGCGGTTGCTCGCCGGCGGTCTCCTCACCCGGGCTCAGGGCCGTGTTGCTGGCTGACGGGGAGCCGGTTACGAGGGCCAGTGCGGGCGGATGTTGGCGGCGGTGGGGGACCGGCTTGCGGGCAGATCAGCTGGAGGGGGCAGGCGGGTCAGGGCGGGCCAGGTCGGCCTGGATCGCGCGGATGATCGAGGCGAGGATTCCGGACGCGAGAAGTCCCGGCCCCAGCGGACCGGCGGCATTCGCACCCAGCGGTGGCAGGCGCCGGAGCGCGGACCGGGCCTCGGCGCTCATGTGCTCGAGTTGCCAGTGGATCTCGTCGTCGACCGTCTGGGGGCGATCGGGCGCCGCCAGGCCGGCCGCTTTCGCGGCATACGCGGCTGCCCCCAGGGCGTGCGCTCCCATGTGGGCGACGGCGGCGGCTTGCGTGGCAGACCGGGCGGCAGCCACCGCAGCAGGGCTAGTCACCTCGCGTGCGGCACGGCCGGCCACAAACCGCCGGCGGATCTCTTCGGCGGCACTGAGCTCACCGCGGGCGAAGGCCCGGGCCCGGGCGATGGCGTCGCGGGGGCGATCATCTGCCGGCGCCTCGGCCTCGAATATGGCCACGACCCGCTCGGCGCAGTCTGCGGCCCAGGTCGCGACGACGCGGCGCTGGGGCTCGCTTAGCGTCTGCGGAGAAGCCATATCAGCACCATACACACGTCTGCAGATCACTTATTGGACGGCCGCCCCTCGGGCACATAAGTCCCGGCCGGCCGCGGCCCCTGCAACGCGGCCGGGGAAGCGTCCTGGGGTGCCCCATAGGGCCGCAAAAGGCCGCCGCTTACCGCAGGGGTGCACACGGCGATCCGCTGCCGAATGCTGGTGCGGCGACCCGACTGTTAATCCTTCTTCAGTGCCTCGGCGAGCATCACGAGGATGCCGCTGGGACCGCGGACGTAGGTGAGCTTGTAGACGTCCTCGTACGTGGCCACCCCGCGTAGCGGGCGGCAGCCGTGGCGCGCAGCTATCTCAAGGGCTTTGTCGATGTCGTCGACCGAGAAGGCGACGCGGTGCATCCCGATCTCGTTGGGGCGGGTTGGGTTCGACTCGATCGCTTCCGGGTGGATGTACTCGAACAGCTCCAGGCGACCGTGACCGTCTGGTGTCTGGAGCATCGCAATCTTGGCATGGTTGCCGTCGAGTCCGACGGCAGTGTCGGTCCACTCGCCGCTGACCGTGTCACGGCCGACTACGGTGAGGCCGAGGTCGGTGAAAAAGGCGATCGTCGCCTCCAGGTCGCGAACCGCAATGCCGACATTCTCAAGTTTGATGGCCATGGGTCACACGCTATCGAGCCGGACCGAACAGCACCAGAGTGCGGGCTCGATCGAAGAAGCGCTGGAGCAATCAGTTGCAACGGCGGTCGGCCTCTGGCCGCGTCCCAGCGATGACGGCGCGAGATGCTACATTATGTCGGCGTTGGGGCCTGTGGCGTAGGCATGACTGGTCTCCACCATTGCAGCGACCACGTGCAGTTCATTCTCGTCGCGGGGCCCGTAGACCATGACCATGCCTCGAGCCAGCCGGATGCCGGCCAGCGGGTGGGCAACTGCCCAGCCCTTGGCGACTGCGTCCGCGGCCAGTTGGGGCGGCAGGGCCAGGTGGAGGGAGCCGTCATGGGACGGGTGCTGGTGGGCAAACTCCCCAGCCGAGGGGACCAGGAAAGCATCCACGGGAGCACCAGGGTCCGGCTCTATCATCAGGCCCCGCGCGCCTGGAACGGAGATAACGGACTGCGAAGTCGAGACTCCGGGGAGCGAACTGATCCTGGCGAACAATTTTTCCTGAAGGTCCAATGGCGCATTGTCACTGCGCTGTTCCTGCGGGATTGTCCATGACACGGTGGGGCGCTGACCGGCCCTGCTGGGAAGGGTGCCGTCTGGCAGGGCCGACCAGCGTCCGCCGGTGGTGCCTTCGTCTGCTCCGGAGCGAGTCAGGAACGACAGCCGCTCGTGGATCCAGCCCCAGAGTTCTCGGAGCGTCTGTCCGCTGATCTGGTGCCCTCCGGGGTCGCGGCGGGCGTAGGCGGGGGCGGCGGAGTCCGTCAGCAAGTAGTTCCAGGTGCGGTCCAGCAGCTCCGGCGGGATGACTTGGTCCTGGTCGCCCTGAGCGACGAAAACCGGAAGACCCGCCAGCCGGGCGGGCGTGACCGGGACACCGGCGTCGAACGGCAAGGTGCCGTACAGAATAGCCGCTCCGGAGAATCGCTGCGGATCCGCAAGGACCAGCCCGCCAGCGAATGCTGCACCCCCGCTGAAACCGACGAGCACGACCGGCCGGCCTGCCGGGGCGACTGTATCGAGCCAGGTTCGGAACCATTCCATGGATGCCGTCAGCGACTCGGCAACCGGACGGCCGATGCCACGGTTGGCAAACCATGCATAGCCGCCGCCCTCTGCGATCGGTGCCCGGACGGCGGCGTAGGCGGGGCCGGGCGGCAAATGGTCGGCGAGGGCAATGATCTCGCGCTCGCTCGAACCCCGGCCGTGCAACAGCACCACCAGGGGAGCCGCGGGGTCGGACGACCCGGCTGTCGCCGCCACTGCCGAAGTGCCCGGCTGTCGGTCGTCGAGATCGGTGGACTTCTCGGAGATGCGCATGAATGCTCCTGCTCGTGGGTGTTGGACGCAATAGGACTCTCTTGAAGCTTCAACTATTATTGCGCGTTGAGTATTCCCCCGTCGACTGTTGCGAATCAGCGGGGCGTCACATCAGGGTTGGAGGGGCGGGATTCGCTGTGGTTGCAGAGTGCCGACTCGATCTCTGAGGGAAGGCGGCTGGGTAGCGGCACGGGTTGAGTCCAGAGTTGGAGGCGTGGGTAGCCGGCCTCACGGGGTTGGCCCCCGCCGATTCGGGTTCCTTAAGCGGTGGGACTTACGTGGTGACGACGAGTTTTCCGCTGACGCGGTTTTCCTCCATGTCGGTGTGGGCCTGGACGATGTCATCGAGGGCGTAGACCTTGCCGATGGGTGCGGTTGCCGTGCCGTCGCTGACTGCCTGCAGGAATTCCTGGAGCACGCTGCCGGGAAGGTCGGCGGCGCCGCCGGTGTAGGAGGTGAGCCGGACACCCCGCGGAATGTAGTCGATGGGATAGAAATCGGGGACTGTCCACTGGTTTGAGAGCATGCCGGTGAAGCAGACGACGCCGTGGACGCGGGTGGCCCGCAGCGTGTCGGGCAGGGTCGGGGTGCCGACGAGCTCGAGCGCGGCGTCCACGCCGTCGGGAACAATGCGGCGCACGGCGGCGGCGAGGTCGGCGTCGTCGATCAGGACATGGTCGACGCCGATCGAGGCCAGCGCTTCCCGCTTGGTTTCGTCCCGGGTTGATGCCAGGACGGTGAGCCCGTGGCGCTTGGCCAGAATTGCGGCGGCCATGCCGACGGAGGAGGTTCCGCCGCGGATGAGCAGGCTTTGGCCGGGCTGGATGTCGAGGCCGATGGTGAGGGAGCCGTGGGCGGTCTGGAGCATCTCCGGGATGGCGCCGATGACGGACCACGGCAGGTCTGAGTCGAACGGTATGACCTGCCGGGCCGGCACGCTGGTGTACTCGGCGTAGCCGCCGTCGAAGGTGCGGCCCATGCCGCCCATCAGGGTGGCGACCTTCTGCCCGGTGCGGAATTCTCTGCCGGGGGAGTCCGCCACCTCGCCGACGGCTTCGATTCCGGGCACGCGCGGAAATGTGACGCCCTCGGCCAGGCCCAGGCGCGTGTGCAGTTCGGAGCGGTTGAGTCCGAACGCCCGGACCCGGATGAGCACCTGCCCGGGCTGGGGCGTGGGGATGGGCCGTTCCCGGATGACCAGCGCCTCGGCCGGCCCCGGGCCGTCCAGAACAATGGCCCGCATCGTGCGCCCGCTCACTGGCCAGCCGCCTTGGATTCCAGGGCGGGACGCTGGGCGCTGCGAAGCCGGGCCAGGAGCTCGAGCAGGGTGGTGGTCTCCGTCGGACTCAGGGCCGGGGTGAACCAGCTGTCGAGTTCGGCCTCGATCACTGCGCGGCCCCGGGCGACCACCGCCTTCCCTTCTTCCGTAAGGTCAAGGAGGGAGGAGCGCCGGTCGCCCGGGTTCATCTTCCTCGAGCAGTACCCCGCCGCCTCAACACGGTCAACCAGCTTGCTGGCGCCGCCCACCGTGATGGCCAGCGCCGAGGCGATGTCGAACACCCTGCACGTGCCAAGGGACGAAACGACGACCATCGCCTCGAACCTCCCGAGGGGAAGCCCGCACTCCTGGCGCAGGCGGGCGTCAACCGCATCCCATAGCTCTGTTTCAAGCCGGGTCAGCGTGCTGAAGAGAGGATAGAAGTGAGTCTGGTCAGCCCTGGTGTCCATGGATCAAGATTAGCATTTAGCTTCCATGGAAGATACTTCCCTGGATTCTACTCTTCATGCGATCGCCTTGCGGGATCGCCGCAGTTTCTATTCATTGGATGGGCCATCGCACCCGATTGGCTGAATGGGGGATGGTGAGCTTGGCGGTAGGAATCGGTAGGGGGTGACATTACGGGTGGGCCGGAAATGATGCAACGAGGCGGGCGAGCGGCGGAGGCGCATGTCCGGCCGGCAACGCTTCGACCAGCAGTGGCGCGTATCGGATCTTGTTGCCGCTGCGTCCCCCGAAGAACCGTCGCAACTGCGCCGTTGTTGGCCGCTCCCGCAGTGACGGCTGGCGTTGGAGGAGGCGGAACGATGCGAGTTCACCTTGAGCCGCGATGACTTTGAGCACGGCCTCGATCCCCAGACAGCGGATGAATTCGTCCTCCAGGTCGGCGTGACAGACGTGGAACCCAAGCTCGGCCAGCGACCCGGACCCGATACCTGCCCGGCCGAGCGCGCGGGCGATGCCACGGGATTCCCCTGCATCACACAGGCCCAACAACCGGTGGCCTGCCCCATTCGGTCCGTAGCGGTCGAGGAAGTGGACGATGCTGGTCGCGCCTCCCATCGGTACGACCGACACCCGCAAGGCTGCCAGGTCATAGCCAAGGCGAAAGGCCATCGTCTCAACCGCAAGCCGGTCGCTCTCACCTTCGACCAACACCGTCGTCGCCTGCATAGAACTAGTATGCCGAACGCCTTGTCTGGTTATGGGCTCCGGTGCCACAGTGAACCGTGGCCACAGAGGAAGATGTCCGGCAGATCTGCCGTGGACTGCCGGGGGTTAGCGAGCGGACCAGCTGGGGCCAGCCGGCGTGGTTCGGGAAAACGCTGATGGCTCGCATCTGGGAAGTTGGCGTCCTCACGGTGAAAACCGAGGAACGGGAAGCGCTCGCAGGGACCAGCCCCGGTACCTACTATTGGACGCCCCACCACGAACGGTCCCCGGAACTGGTGCTGGTCCGCTTGGAAAGGATCGACGTCGAGGAACTGGACGAGCTGCTGCGGGAGTCGTATCGCTTGGCTGGCGGGGGAGCGGGCCGGTAAGCGCCGCCTACTTCGCAACCAAGGGACTCCGGCCGCCGCGTTCAGAAGGGGTCAGGACTCGGACACGTCGACCAGGACCTTCCCGACGAAGCCTTGTTCTACGGCGTCGTGCGCTGCCGCGGTTTCCTCGAGGCGAAAGCGGGTGAGGGGAAGTCCGTGCTCATCGCCGACACGCAATGCCCCCGCTTTCAGCGCATCGGCGACGGCGGCAACGGCCGCCGCCTTCTGCTGCTCCGTAACGGTGTAGGTGAGGATGAACTGGTACTGGACGTTCTTGCCCATGCTCTCGCGAATGGGAATGGCCAAGGATTCCCCGGGGTTGGCAGCATAAATGGAAATCGTTCCCCCCGGCTTCACCACTTTGAGGTCATTGCCGATGTTCGCCGGAGCGTTGACGTCGACGATCACATCAACGCCTCCGGCGGCTGCCTCATGCACGGCCTGCGGGACGTCTGCAGTGCGATAGTTGATCACACTGTGCGCACCGGCCCGGCGCGCGAGTTCACCTTTCCGCTCCCCGCTCACGGTCGCGATGACGGTTGCCCCCGCCCAGCGGGCGAGCTGGATGGCCGCGTGCCCGACCGCACCCGCGCCCCCGGTGACCAGCACCACCCGCCCTTCCAAGGCGCCCGGCGAAAGCCTGGCCGGGCCGTCCTGGCTGGAGGTCAGTGCGCGATGTGCTGTCAGTGCCGGGATCCCCAGGGATGCACCCGTGTCGAAGGATTCCGTGGCTGGAAGGGCAACGGCCTGCGCGGCCGGCACCACCACGTACTCCTGGGCCGTGCCCTCGGTGCCGCCCCAAGCGACGTCCCAGAGCCACACGCGATCGCCGGCGGTCAGCCCCGTCACGCCGGATCCAAGCTCGTCGATAACACCGGCGCCATCCTGGTTGGGTACTTTTGGTGCCTCCAGCATGCTTCCGGTTCCGCTGGCGGCCCTGGCCTTCCAGTCGGTGGGATTGACGCCGGAGACCACCACCCGGACTCTGACCTGGCCCGGTCCCGGTGCCGGCAGTGGCCTGTCCCGGAGGGTCATCACGGACGAGGGACCTGTCATTTCGTACACGATGGCCTTCACAGTTACTCCGCTTCTTCGGCTTTCATAGGGGGAGGGATGAGAGCGCCGTGAGAACCTGTGGTTCTCCTGTCGCCATGACGGCCCGGATACCTCTGGCGTCTATTGCGGCGCTTGATCCCAAGCTAACGCTAAAGGGAAATGGGCGGATCAGGTCAAATGGTCGAAGTCGCCGCGCGCCCAAGCAGCGTGCCGTTGTGCGGAATCGTGCAGGATCGCCTTGGCTCCGGACGCGATTACATTGTTGAAGTTGCCGTAGATTCGGTCGAACGTGAGCTCTCCCAGTTGCGCGGCGATTCGCAACGCCACCGCGCCGGATAACGGTACGTGGTTCGGGTAGCTGCGCATGAAGGCGATGGAGCGACGGTCGGGATTCGGATACACGCTGTCACCGGTCAGCAGAACACCTTTGCCGCCGGACCCTGCAGCCCAGTGCACCACCGCGCTGCCCGGGAAATGGCCTCCGGTCTGATGCAGGGTCAGCCCTCCGGCGATGGTTCGAATGCCGGACCAGTATTCGATGATCGGATCTTTGCGCCCCAGCCATCGCCGGTCTGCCTCCGCCACGAGTACGGGGACGCCGCCGAGCCGACGCGACCATTCGACCTGCACACCAAACATGTGTGGATGGCTGGCGGCGACCGCCAGGACCGGGCCTCGCTCGAGCACTGCCTTCACAGCACTGTCGTCGACATAACCGACCGGATCCCACAACAGCGAACCCTCGCGTGTCGCCACAAGCTGAGCGGTCTGGCCGATCCCGACTCTTGGCTCTGTCCGGATCCCGACAAGTCCCGGCTCATTCTCCTCCAACACCGTTTGTTGGCCCTCCTGCGGCAGCCCGTCCAGTGTGAGCCACTTTTGTCCGTCCTCGGGTACATACTGCCGCTCGTCGGTGCAGATCGGGCAGACCCCCGGCGTAGGTTCGTCGCGTTCGACGGCGCAGGTTGCGCAGATCAGCATGGTGGGTCCCTTCTACGGTCTGGTGTCCTGCTCCTCTTGCCCACCGTAAGGGTGCCGTACGTCGTCGGGAAGCCGATGCCGCAATTCGAGTATGCGTCGAATTGGGTGTCAGGAGTGTCGGGACATATTCAACGCACCGCCGGGGACAACAGGGCGGCTATGACGTTCACCGCATACCAGCCCAATGCCCCAAGTGCTCCCAGCACGGCAATGGAAACTACCCAAAACAGGGCAGAGAGTTTCGGCCTCGGGTTTTCATCCATAACAACCACCCCGCATTCAATTGGGACACCTTCGGACCGAATCCTGCCTGAACCCCCTTGCGGAAAGCTTGGATTCGGGACGAGGCCTCCAGCGGGCAGCTGGCCCGGGGCAGAGGTCACCCCAGCCGCCCGTCCGTGGGCAACGCTGCCCGGAGTGCTCACAGTCCGTTCACAGCGGCACGACAGAGCGTCGACAGTCCGGGGTTTGAGGATGGGGACACGGCTTCGTAATCCGCGGGGCGGCAACCCCTGCGGAGCGCGATCATGAGGCGTGAGGTCACCACAGGCAATATCGAAGAGATCAGGATGACCCATGAACGAGCACAAACTGCCCACCCTCGGCGAAAACAACGGAACCGGTGCCGGCTTGAAGCCCCGGAAGCGCGTGGGCGCCGGGGTCTATGTTGCCTGCCTGGTGGCTGCGGGCGGTCTCGGTGGGGGAGTGGCGGCCGGAGCGACGTCGATGTGGAAAACCGCCGCGACGGCATCCGGAACTGTGCAATCGACCCAAGTCACGCCGGTGATCGTCAACAATACCGGGAGCATCAGTGCGGTGACGGCTGCCGCGCAGAAGGGGAACTGTCACTAACGGCATCGTTTCCGCGGCGAACCGCACCATTGAGACAGCGTCCTCGGACACGTCCGCCGTGCCGAACGGCTCCGCCAGCGCAGCGCAGGACACCATCAGCACTAACGTCATCCAAACGGATGCGGCCATAAACCCGGGAAACTCCGGCGCCCCCCTGGTGAACGCGAAGGGAGAGATCATCGGAGTCAATGTGGCCATCGCCTCCGCCGGAACCACGTCTTCCTCCTCAGCCCAGGCAGGCAACATCGGGGTCGGCTTCTCCATTCCGGTCAACGACGCGAAACGAGTCGCCCAGGAGATCATCGCTGCCGGCACGGCCACGCACGGACAGCTGGGCGTCTCGGTCCGGGACAATGCCTCGGCAGCCTCTTCAGAGTTCGCGGCCGGAGCAGAGGTATTCTCCGTGACCCCGGGCTCCGCAGCGGACAAGTCCGGTTGAAGGCCGGCGACGTGATCACCGGACTGGGCGGGCGTAGTGTCACCGATGCCTCCGAGCTCACGGCGGCTGCGCGGGAACAGGCTGCGGGGGCCACAGTCAAGATCACCTATGTCCGCGGCAGCCAGGAGCAAAGCACCGACGTCACCCTCGGCGCGGCCACGGCTGGCTGACGAAGAAGGCCACCGGCCTCACGCCCTTGCAGCCACCACGAGGCACGCTTAGGATGGCGGGGCCGGGGCGGCCTGGACGGCGATAGACCTATCCGGCCGCTAATGGACAGAGATCCCCTTGGAGGTCCGACGTGAGCGAGCGGGAAGACTTCATGGCCTGGGTTGGGTCGCGCCTCAAGGACGCCGAGACTGCCCTGCATAACGGAGACGCCGCGCCGCGGTTCGCCATCTGGTCACGAAGAGAGCCCGTTACCGTGCTCGGCGCGTGGATGTCCGGGAGCGGTACCGAGGACGTGGGGAACATCTTCCGTCAGCTGGAAGCATCCTTCTCGGAATGCACGTCATACACGCACGAAGTGATTGCTGCCGACGTGATCGGGGACATGGCCTACACCGTTGGTTACGAGCATACGAGCGCCTCGGTGAACGGGGAGCCCAGAGACTACACACTGCGTGTGACCCAGGTCTACCGTCGCGAGGATGGCGAATGGAAGGTCGCCCATCGCCACGCAGACACCCTGGCGCAGCCGGACAAACCGCAGGACGCCTGAGCCCCGTCCTTGACGTCAGGACCCGGTGGTCAGGAGCCAGTGCGTCCCGGCCACTCTTTGCCGGCCCAGGGGTCGTAGTCGGCGATGAGCTCTTCCTGGGGCGGACGCTCCTTGTCCGGGACATGCTGAAGATTCACCCGGACCCGGTACCAGAGCGAACTCGATCCCCGCATTCCATCGACGAGTATGTCGGCGGGGTGCAGGGTTGAGACGAGGCCCGGATACCGGGCCTTCCATTCCTCGAGCGCCGCGAGCGCCTCGGGCTTGGTCTTGGTCCGCGCCACCTCGATGAGCGGCATGACCGACTGCCGGCGGCCCAGTCCGTCGCCGCCCCGCGGCGGCTTTTCGGCGGGGCCGAGCTCGGCAGCCAGGGTGATGAGCCTGTCGAGTGTCCCTACCGCGTCGTCGATCCCGGCGTGGGGGTCGCCCACCGCCGTGAAGCGCTCAAGCACCGTGGGCACCGTGAATTGCTCCGGCCGGGTGGAGGTAACCTCGTCCCACGTCAGCGGAGTCGAGACCCGGGCGTCGGGCAGGGGCCGGATCGAGTACGCCGATGCCACGGTGCGGTCCTTGGCGTTCTGGTTGAAGTCGACGAAAACGCTCTCGCCGCGCTCCTCCTTCCACCACCGCGCGGTGGCGAGGCCCGGAGCGCGGTTCTCGACCTCGCGGGCGAGGGTCTCGGCGGCGAGCCGCACGTCGCGGTACGACCACCGGGGCGCGATGCGCACGAGGATGTGGAGTCCCCGCGAACCGCTCGTCTTCGGCCACCCCACCAGTCCGACGTCGTCGAGCACCTCCCGCGCGACATAGGCGACGTCGACGATCTGCGCCCAGTCGACCCCCGGCATCGGGTCGAGGTCGACCCGGAGCTCGTCGGGGTGCTCG
Organism: Arthrobacter sp. 49Tsu3.1M3; assembly: GCF_900168135.1. Taxonomy (NCBI): domain Bacteria; kingdom Bacillati; phylum Actinomycetota; class Actinomycetes; order Micrococcales; family Micrococcaceae; genus Arthrobacter; species Arthrobacter sp. 49Tsu3.1M3. The sequence continues at coordinate 443,038 of NZ_FUZD01000001.1, read as the reverse complement.
AGGTCTTCGGCACGCACGGGGTGCGGGTTGAGGTCCAAGCATCCAAGATTCACCACCCACGCCAGGCCCGCAGCATCCCGGATGACGGCCTCTTCAGCTGATGTGCCGGACGCGTAGTGCAGCGTTGCCGTGCCGATAAAGTCGGGGTGGTTTTCAGGCACGCGCTTCTGGAAGAACGGCTCAGCGCCGATCCCCTTCGGGAAGCGCTTGAGCACCATGGGACGGCCGCCTGCGCCCCGCAGTGCACCGTCGGCGACTGTGAGGTAGTAGCGGACCAGGTCGAGCTTGGTCAGCCCGGGTTCAGGGAACACGACCTTGTCCGGACTCGAGATGCGAACCTCGTTGCCGGCGATGTTCAGGATCTCGGCGGGGGTCTTCGACGAGTTCATTCCGCCACGCTAGTTCCGGACGGCTGCGCTTGGGAATAGCATTCCGGCATGGACGCCAAGTTATTCGCTTATCTCAGCTACGGTGACGCGCCCGCAGCCCTGGACTGGCTTCAGGCAGTGGGATTTGACGTTGTTCAGCGGCAGGACGGCCCCGCAGGGACAGTGCTGCACGCCGAGATTTCCATGGGGGAGGCGGTGCTGATGGTGGCAAGCAGCGATGCCGCCTACCAGCGGCCGCCACTTATCGGTCAGTCGACCGGCCAGGGACTGTATCTTCTGGTCGACGACGTCGACGCATTTCATCAGAGGGCCCTCGCGGCGGGCGGAACCTCAGTGATCGAGCCCGAAGACACCCAATGGGGCGCCCGGCGCTGCCGGGTGCTCGACCCCCAAGGACAGGAGTGGAGCGCCAGCACCTACGAGCCCGGAATCGTCTCGTGATACGTCCTTTGCTTGCCCAAGGCAGGGGCTTTAAGTGCCCTCCTCGGTCCCGGTGTCGAAGGGTTTGCCCGCGGCCGGCGGCTCGCCCGCCGCGAGCCGGTCCGACTCCCGGGCGCCAACAACGGACTGGGCGCCACCTGATCCGGCTTCGGCGGGTGAGGGTCCCGGCGGCACAGAGCCGGATGTCTGTACGGAGTCCGTCACGGTCCGCTGGCCCTCGGTCATGGCGGGGTCGTTGAACACCTGTTCCACGGGCGCCTCGCCTGTCTTTGCCCGTTCCGGATGCGAGTGATCCCCCTGCGCCTGGGTGCCCGACTCCGCGACGTCGACAGCCTCTCCCACATCTGCGCCGCTGCGGGAGTCATCGGTCTGGGCGGTGGCACCTGGCGAGGCACCAGTGGCCTCCGATTCAGCGTCGTGGCCACCTCGCGGCTCAGCCAGCGGCTTGTCGTCGCGCACACCTGTCTTGGCCTCGCGCAGGGGATCTACAGTACCGCCCGTACCGTAGTCGCCCGCAGCGTACTGACCGATTTCCGACCCTGCAGTGCGTCCAGGAGCCGTACCAGCGCCGCCATAGTCGGCCGCTACGTAGCGCCCGGATTCTTTGGCGTGCTCGCCCAAAGGTTCGGGCAGGCCGCCCTCCCTGCCGGCCGCCCCGTAATCGCCCTGGACGTATTGGCCTTCCTCGTCCTCCGCGTGCCGACCTCTCTGCACACCAGCCTTGCCATAGGTCCCCTTGACGTACCGGCCCCGGAGCTCCTGATCTTCTGGTTTCCTGTCCGCGGGCGCGTGATCCGCGGGCAATTCGGAGTCGCTGCGGTCTGTCATGATCCTGCCCTCCAGAGACGAATCCATGCGTCGAATCCGGCGCAATTCAAGTCTAGTCAGGGCTGCTGCACCGCGACAGAGGGCAGTGGCGGCCGTCCGCCTGGGGTAGCCAGGGGGTCAGGTGTGGGCAGCGGGAGCGGTGGTGCTCCGAACGACGAGGCGCGGGGCCAGCACTTCGGTGCGTGGCGGCAGAGAGGGGTCGGCGATGCGGGCGAGGAGAAACTCCGCGGCGCGGATGCCTACGTCCCGGCTGACGGGGTCGACGGTGGTCAGGGAGACGTGACGGATCCCGGCGAGATAGGTGTTGTCGTATCCGACCAGTGAGAGTTGCGCCGGGACGCTGAAGCCATGCTCGTCGGCGGCCGAGAGCGCCCCGACGGCGAGGATGTCATTAGCGGCGAAGACCGCTGAGGGGGGTAGTCCGCTGTCGATAAGGCGGCTCATTGCCTCAAAGCCGGAATGTTCACTCAAGTCCGTGGCTATCACCCGGATGTAGTCCTGCAAGCCGTGGCGGGTCATCGTGTCCCTGTAGGCGTCGGCCCGCACGGCAGCGGACCCGGTGGGAGCGGTGAGGAACGCAATGTCGCTGTGGCCAAGACCAATCAGGTGTTCTACGGCCATCCGGGCGCCGGCGGCGTCGTCGTTGGTGACGCGGTCCGCTGCCGGAAGGTCGAAGGCGCGCGTGCCGGCGACGACGGATGGCGTGTGCAGTGTGGCGCGTATGAGGTCGTCATCGGCGTTGAAGTCTCCGGCGATGACGAGGCCGTCGACGCGCAGTTCCATGAAGGCGGACACCGGGCTTTCCCCCGGGCGGGCCAGATAGCGGGGATCGCCGAGGACCATCCAAAGGTTCTGCTCCCGGAAGATGTTCTGCATGCCGTCGAGGAGCTCCACGAACCAGGGATTGGCGAGGTCGTCCAGCAGGACTCCCACTGTTTGCGTGCGTCCGCTGGCGAGCGAGCGGGCCGCATTGCTGGGCCTGTAGTCGAGTGCGGCAGAATTGGGAGCGTTCCCGGGAGTGTGCTGGATCACGCGCCTTCAACGTTAGAGCGCTCTAACAGTGGCGTCAATAGTTTGTATTGACATACGCTCAAAGTATCCACGGGCGCCCCGGGGCGATGACCGGGGACTCCTCACTCCCGTTGTCACGGGTCCCGGATTGCCGGGCCGCATCCCCGCTCCGCTGGGGGATTATGGGTCCCGGCTGGATCGCGGAGCGCTTCACGGAATCCGTCCAGGTGCCGCTCGCCGAATCCATCCGGACCATGGCCGTCGCCGACGCCGTCAGGAACCAGCTCGGAATCTTTTCCCCGGCGAAGCCATTGGAAGCCCCTGATCCAGGGCCTCCGAATCAGAGTTCGGGTGCCTTCGCGGCTTTGATGGCGGCCTTGGCGGCCTGCTTGCTGGCACGCACTTTCTTCAGCGACTCGGGGTCCACGATGTCAGCGACGGAAAGAAAGGCGCTCTCCTGGCCATAGGGGCCAGCAGCCTCACGCCAGCCTGGCGCCTGCAGTCCGCACTGCTTGCCGAGCAGTGCAAGGAAGATCTTTGCTTTTTGCTCTCCGAAACCCGGCAAACCCTTCAATCTGCGCAGCACCTCCTGGCCGTCCGGGTCGTCCTGGTTCCAGATGGCAGTTGCGTCCCCATCCCAATCGCGCTGGACGGTCGCGGCGAGGTCCTGGACACGGCCGGCCATGGAGCTAGGGAAGCGGTGGATGGATGGACGCTCCTTGAAGATCTCAACGAAGCCTGCCTGGTCATATTCGGCGATTGCGGCAGGGTCCATTGACCCGATGCGCGTCCGGATCTTTTCGGGGCCGGCAAACGCAGACTCCATGGTCACCTGCTGGTCAAGCAGCATGCCAACGAGGAGTGCGAACGCGTCATTGCTGAGCAGTTGGTCGGCGGCGGGGTCGCCCGTGATGTGCAGTTCCATGCGCCCATCCTCCCACCAGCTCCGTGCCGCGTCATGGCACCGGCCCGAATCTGCCGTGCCGCGACCGGCGGCATTGCTGACGCTGTGGCCGGTATCCTTGAAAGATGAGCGGCACAGCGCATTCAACCGTCACCTTTGATGACCGCTTCGCCCGGGACTTCCAGGAGATGTCCATTCCCTGGCGCGCGGAGGAAGCGCCCGACCCGAACCTCTTGGTGCTCAACGAGCACCTCGCCACCGAGCTGGGCCTCGACCCGGCCTTTCTCCGGAGTCCTGAGGGTCTGCGTCTGCTGACCGGCAACGCCATCCCTGCCCAAGCCAGTCCGGTGGCGCAGGCCTACGCCGGCCACCAGTTTGGCTGGTACGCGCCCCGCCTCGGCGACGGTCGCGCACTCCTGCTGGGCGAGATCGGGCACGCGGACGGGCAGCCCCGCGACATCCACCTCAAGGGATCAGGCCGCACGCCGTTTGCCCGCAACGGGGACGGCCAGGCGGCGGTCGGTCCCATGCTGCGCGAATACATCGTGAGCGAATCGATGCACGCGCTGCAGATCCCCACGACCCGTTCCCTCGCCGTCGTCGCGACGGGACGGTCGGTGCAGCGCGAGACGCTCCTGCCCGGCGCCATTCTGACCCGGGTTGCCAGCAGCCACCTGCGCGTGGGCAGCTTCCAGTACGCCCGGTCTACGGGCGACATCGGCCTCCTTCGCCGCCTCGCCGACTACGCACTGACCCGTCACCACCACGACGCCGCGCAGGCCGGGAACCGATATCTCGCACTCTTCCAAGGGGTCATAGCCGCCCAGGCTTCGCTGGTGGCCCGGTGGATGCTCGTGGGATTCGTTCACGGGGTCATGAACACCGACAACATGACGATCTCGGGCGAAACGATCGACTACGGCCCGTGTGCCTTCATGGAAGGCTTCGATCCGGCCGCCGTCTACAGTTCGATCGACGAGAGCGGGCGCTACGCCTACCGCAATCAGCCGGTGGTGGCGGAGTGGAATCTTGCCCGGCTCGCGGAGTCGCTCCTGCCCCTGCTCCACGAGGACGAGGAGCAGGCGGTGGAGCTCGCGGTGGGGGCACTCGGCGAATTCCGCCGGCAGTACAGTGAAGCCTGGTCGGCAGGCATGAAGGCCAAGCTGGGGTTCCGTGACGGGCTCGACGACGACGTGACCTCGCCTCTTGTGGACGAAATTGTGGCTTTGATGCAGGAGTCACAGGCCGACTACACATCGTTTTTCCGGCACCTCGGCCAGGCCGCCCGCGGCCGTGCCGAAGCCGCGCGGGGCCAGGTCCTGGACACTGCATCTTTCGATGCCTGGGTAGGGCGCTGGCGTGCCCTGGCGCCGGATGCTGACGCCATGGACCGGGTCAACCCGGTCTACATTCCGCGGAACCACCTGGTGGAGGAGGCCCTGGCGGCCGCTACCGTCGGAAACCTGGATGAGCTGGCACGGCTGCTGGAGGCCGTCACCTCCCCTTTCGACGAGCGGTCCGGCCTCGAGCGCTACGCCGAACCCGCCCCGGAGAGCTTCGGCCCGTACCGGACCTTCTGCGGAACCTGAGGGGAGCTGAGCATGGATACTGAATTCGCCGAGGTCGTCGACCATGACGTCACCACCATCACCTGCGTATGCGGCAATACCGTCAGCAGCGAGGGATTGATTCAGGCCAACTCACAGGGCATGCCCGTCCACATTGGCGGAAACGTTCCCGTGCCCGCGGGGCTGGCTACGTGGCCTGAGGACGAGGATCTCTACACCTTGTGTTCCTCTTGCGGCCGTGTTTACCATGACGCGGTCATCGAAGAGACGGGGACCGCGCCCGTTGCTTTCCGGATCGATGTCACCGCCGGACCGGTTGCAGAGGCGATCCGGGTCCACTGGGACCTCAACACGTAGCACCGTGGCTGTGTCCGGGATCAGTGGGCCCTACACGGTGTCCGGCCGCTGATCTCCCTTGTGGCTCCGCAGATTCTCCTGCACCTTGCCGAACAAATCCTTGATGGTCGTCTCCGTATTGGTGAGCATGTCCGGCTGGACGTAGACCAGTTGGGCGGGAGGCAGGCTGTAGTGGGACGCCAGGCCGGCCGTACCGTCCACCCCTGCCAGCGCGATGGTCACGCCACCCTCCTTGCGCGCAATGGCGCCAATCCGGCCGAAGACCACGGTAAATTCGTCCGGCTGGAAGCTCACGGTCAGTCCGACGTGAGTCCGGTTGAGGTCACTTGCGGCGACGGCCTTCTCGTTCCCGGTCCCTGCATAGTTCATGTCGATCTCCCGGATAGTTGGTGGCGTTGTAATCGAGCAGTCTACGTCTGTGACCGGCGACCGGGTAGGGACCCGCCGGAGGCCCGATACCGGACCGGTCCGGGCGTGGGGGAGAATGCGTTCATGACCAAAGACGATCTTCGGCCTGTCTACTTCCTTTCGGACAGCACCGGCATCACCGCCGAAACGCTCGGCAACACCTTGCTGACGCAGTTCCCCGCCAACCACTTTGACCGCATCACCGTCCCGTTCATCACCACGGTCGAACAGGCCAGGACGGTGGTCGGCACGATCGATAAACTGGCCGCCACGGGCCTGCAGCCAATTGTCTTTTCCACCGCGGTGAGCAGCGAGATCCGTCAGGTCCTGGGTACATGCCAGGGGATCATCGTGGATCTCATCGGAACTCATGTCGGACAGCTGGAGCAGGCCCTCGGTTCCCCGGCCAGCGGCGAACCCGGCAGGGCCCACGGCCTGGGCAATGCGGAGCGGTATCAATCCCGGATGGCCGCCGTCGAATACGCCATGGAACACGACGACGGCCAAAGCCTGCGGGCGCTCGAAAAGGCCCAAGTCATCCTGGTGGCGCCGTCCCGCTGCGGAAAGACGCCAACCACCATGTACTTGGCCCTGCAGCACGGCATCTTCGCCGCGAACTTCCCGCTGGTGGACGAAGACTTTGAACGGGAAGGGCTCCCCAAGCCGCTGAGGCCTTTCGTTGAGAAGTGTTTCGGGCTCTCCTCCAACCCCTTGCGCCTGAGCCAAATCCGCACCGAACGGCGCCGGGGTTCACCCTACGCGTCGCTGCGGCAGTGCGGCTTCGAGCTGCGCAGCGCCGAGCAGCTGTACGTCTCCCATAGGATTCCGTACCTGAATTCGGCCACGGTGTCCGTCGAGGAGATGGCGGCAACCATCCTGCAGCGGATGAACCTCAAGCATTAGGGAAAAATTTCACAAACTCAGTGTGGCGCACGTCATGTGGAAAGTGTGCTGGAGACCTGTCACTGTGGACAGGACTTGCGCCCATCAACCGGCCATCGCCGCAAGCGGGGCGTCGCACTTGCATGCCATCATCTGCAAAGGAGCAGTAACTATGACGACAGACATCCTGTGGTTCTCAGAACTCGGACTCAAGGACCTGGACCGGGTGGGCGGAAAGAACGCCTCCCTCGGTGAGATGGTGCAGAACCTGACCTCCGCCGGCGTCCAGGTCCCCGACGGCTTCGCCACCACCGCGGATGCCTACCGCAACTTCCTGGCGGAGTCGGGCCTGGACCAGAAGATCGCCGACCGGCTGGTCGGCCTGGACACCGATGACGTCACCGCCCTGGCAGCCGCCGGGCAGGAGATCCGGGCCCTCATGCGCGAGACGCCCTTCCTGCCTGACTTCGAAGCGCAGATCCGGAACTCCTACCAGCAGCTGGTGGACAAGCACGGCGGCTCGGAGGACCTGTCCTGGGCCGTCCGTTCCAGCGCGACCGCGGAAGACCTCCCCGATGCCTCCTTCGCCGGGCAGCAGGAAACCTTCCTGAACGTCCGCGGCATCGAGAACATCCTGCTCGCCATCAAGGACGTGTTCGCGTCCCTCTACAACGACCGGGCGATCGCCTACCGGGTGCACCACAAGTTCGAGCACGCCGAGGTGGCGCTCTCGGCCGGGATCCAGCGCATGGTGCGCTCCGACGTCGGCGCCTCCGGCGTCATGTTCACCATGGACACAGAGTCCGGGTTCCAGGACGCCGTGTTCGTCACGTCCTCCTACGGCCTCGGTGAGGCGGTCGTCCAGGGCGCCGTCAACCCCGACGAGTTTTACGTCTACAAGCCCGCACTGCAGGCCGGCCGGCCCGCCATCCTCAAACGCGGACTGGGCGAGAAAGCCCTGCAGATGACCTACACGAGCAGCCGCGAAATCGGCCGCACCATCGACTTCGTGCCGGTCGAGGCGTCCCTGCGGAACCAGTTCAGCCTCACTGACGACGACGTCGAGCAGCTCGCCCGGCACGCCGTCGCCATCGAGAACCACTACGGCCGCCCCATGGACATCGAATGGGGCAAAGACGGGATCGACGGCGGCCTGTACATCCTGCAGGCGCGCCCGGAGACCGTGCAGTCCCGCCGTGCTTCCGGCAGCTTGAGCCGGTTCCGGCTCAACGGGACCGGCCGCGTGCTGGTCGAGGGCCGCGCCATTGGCCAGCGCATTGGCGCCGGCAGCGTCCGCATCCTCACGGCGATCGATCAGATGGCCGCCTTCAAAACCGGTGATGTCCTCGTCGCCGACATGACCGACCCGGACTGGGAACCGATCATGAAGCGTGCCTCCGCCATCGTGACCAACCGCGGCGGCCGCACATGCCACGCCGCCATCATCGCCCGGGAACTGGGGATTCCCGCCGTCGTCGGCACCGGGGACGCCACCGATGCCCTCTCCGACGGCCTCGACGTGACCGTGTCCTGCGCCGACGGCGAAACCGGCGTGATCTACGAAGGGCTCCTGGACTTCAGCGTCGAGCAAACCGAGATCACCCAGCTGCCCGAGGCTCCCGTCAAGGTCATGATGAATGTCGGCACCCCGGAGCAGGCCTTCACGTTCGCGCAGCTGCCCAACCACGGAGTTGGCCTGGCCCGGCTCGAATTCATCATCAACCGCCAGATCGGCATCCACCCCAAGGCCCTGCTGAACCTGGACGAGCAGCCGGCGGATGTCGCAGCGGAAATCCGTGAGCGCATCGCCGCGTACGAGAGTCCGCGCGACTACTACATCAAGCGCCTGGCCGAAGGCGTGTCCACCATCGCGGCGGCCTTCGCCCCGGAACCCGTGATTGTGCGCATGTCCGACTTCAAGTCCAACGAGTACGCCAACCTGATCGGCGGACCCGCCTACGAGCCGCACGAAGAGAACCCGATGATCGGCTTCCGCGGCGCCTCCCGCTACCTGGAGCCGTCCTTCCGGGACTGCTTCGACCTCGAGTGCGAGGCCTTGTCCTTCGTCCGCAACGAGATGGGGCTGACAAACGTCAAGCTGATGATCCCGTTCGTGCGGACCCTGGACGAGGCCCGCGGCGTCATTGAACTGCTGGGGGAGAACGGCCTCACCCGCGGCGAGAACGGCCTCGAGGTGATCATGATGTGTGAGATCCCGTCCAACGCGCTGCTCGCCGACGAGTTCCTGGACTACTTCGACGGGTTCTCCATTGGCTCCAACGACATGACCCAGCTGGCCCTCGGCCTGGACCGGGACTCCGCGATTGTCTCGGGCGGCTTCGATGAACGCGATCCGGCCGTCAAAAAGCTCCTGAGCATGGCCATCAAGGCCTGCAAGGCGCGCGGCAAATATGTCGGCATCTGCGGACAGGGTCCCAGCGACCATGCGGACTTCGCCGAATGGCTGGTCGAGGAAGGCATCGATTCGGTCTCCTTAAACCCCGACACTGTGGTGGACACCTGGCTCCGGCTCGCCGGCCCGGCAGGCGGCGCCGTCGCCGCTGTGGCAGTCGCCGGGGCGAACTGACCGCCGCCGCACCCGGGTAAAGAGCCCGGGTCAAGACAGACAGATACCGGCCAGGCAGCACGGACTGGGAATTCCGGACCGTGCTGCCTGGCCGGCGGTTCAGGCGTTGGATGCCGGGCTTTTAGCGCGCCACAACCAGCGCCTGCGGGGCTGCCTGCTTCATCCGTGTCTGCAACCAGCGCAGCTGGACGGCTGTTTCGCTGTCACAGCGGGACACGACGTCAAGGAGTTCCCTGTCGCGGAGCGCCGAGCCTGCCTGTTTGACCATGGCCCAGGTGACGTCGACGAGGCTCGCCAGAAGATAGAGGTCCTGGAGGTCCCGCAGCAGGCCCACCGGACCCTCCCGCGTGGCGGACAGCCCTTCGGCATGAAGTCGTTCGGGTTCGTTATCTGAGCGGTCCTCGCCGTAGCGCTGAACGACGGGGAGCAGCAGCCGGCAGTGTTCCTCGCACTGCGTTGCCAGCGTGTGGCACAGGAAGTGCACGTCAGGCTCAGCGGCGTGGCCTTCTGCCACTTGGCGGAATGACTCCGACAGCGTCTGTTCGGCTTTGTTAAGCATGCCCAGATAGATCTTCAGGTTCATGGCGTTCCTCCCTGCCGGCCGCGCCGGACCGCTTCGGGAAAGCGGGGCGGCGAGCCACCGATCTGTTCTGTGGCTTCGGCGTCTTTGCCTCCAGCGGTCGGCCGTACGGACCGCGGCCCAGCGGCAGCAGCGGGGCGCGATGCGGTTGTAGTGGGCGCAGGGGAGGGGCCCACGGCGTCGCCGGCCTTCTCGACGCTCACGGCGGCATTCTTGAAGACGGGCTGTTTGGACACGGGATCCCACTCCGTGAGCGTGAGTTCATTGGCGGCTGTCGGGTGTTCTCCGGGGGCACCATCCTGGTCCCAATAGCCGTAGTGAAAAGGTGCGAAGACGGTGCCGTTTCGGATGTCGCTGACGCGGACCGGGACCTCGATCCGGCCCCGCCGGGACGTCACCTTGACGAGGTCGCCTTCCCGGATTCCCAGCCGGCCGGCGTCGTCCGGGCTGATTTCCACCCACGCCGTTGGGGCCGCGCTTGTCAGTACCCGGGATCTTCCGGTCTTGGTCCTCGTGTGGAAGTGGTACGCGGTGCGGCCGGTCGTATACCGGAACGGGAAGCGGCCGTCGGGCTCCTCGTGCGGGGGATGGTAGTCCGCGGCTTTCAGGATGGCGCGGCCCCCGGGAGCTTGGGCCCTGAAGGAATCAGAACCCGCCGTGGCGCCGGTCAGCAGGTCGTGGCCGTAGCTTTCGCAATAGTCCGGGTCGGTGGGGAAGAGGCCATCCCCGTAGAGGCGTTCCCTGCCGTCCGGGTTTTCTTCGTTGCAGGGCCACTGGATGCCGCTGCCGCCGCGGAGCCTGTCGTAGCTGATCCCGGTGTAGTCGCAGGGCCGGCCGCGGGAACAGGCCTTCCATGCCTCAAAGGCGTCCTCGGGACCGGACCAAGGGAGCAGGGGTTCGCCATGCACGGTGGTGAAGCCCATGCGGCGGGCGTAGTCGAGAAAGATGTCCAGATCGCTGCGGGCCTCCCCGGGCGGCTCCACGGCCTTGTCCGAGAGGTGGACAGTCCGGTTCACGTTCGTGAAGGTCCCGGTCTTTTCGCCCCAGCCCGCTGCGGGAAGTACGACGTCGGCGACCTGAGCCGTCTCGGTCAGGTAGAGGTCCTGAACTACCAGGAACAGCCCGGGCTTGGCCAGGACGTCGCGGATCCGCGGCAGGTCGGGCATGGACACGGCCGGGTTGGTTGCCGAAATCCACAGGAACTCGATCGACCCCTGTTCGGCGTAGCGGAAGATCTGCATCGCATGGGTCGGCGGAGCCCAGTGCGGGATGGTCAGGGGGTCCACGTCCCACAGCCGCGCGAGTTCCGCGACGTGCTCCGGGTTTTCCCAGTTCCGGAAGCCGGGGAGGTCGCCGTCTGCCCCGCATTCGCGGTTGTTTTGCGCCGTCGGCTGGCCGTTCATCTGCAGAATCCCGCACCCTGGCCGGCCCAGCAGCCCCCGAAGCAGGTGCAGGTTGTTGACCTGGCAGGATGCCGCGGTAGCCTGGGCCGACTGGTAGAAGCCCTGAAGGACTGTCGAGAGTACCCGGGGCGAAGTCCCGAAAATCCGGGCAGCTTCCCGGATGTCGGCGGCGCTCACATCGCAGACTCCAGCGGCCGCCTCAGCCGTCCACGGCCCGACCGTGGCCTTGAGTTCGTCCAGGCCCAGCGTATGCGCCTTCACGTACTCCTCATCGAACCAGCGGTTCGCCAGGACTTCATGGACCAGGGCGTTCATCAGTGCGAGATTCGTTCCGGGCCGGACAGCGAGATGAACGTCCGCGCAGCGCGCGACTTCCGTGTCGCGCGGATCAACGCAGACGAGCTTTGGGCGGTCCGGTCCCGCCAGGCGGTCAAGAACACGCGACCACAGCACGGTCTGAGTTTCGGCCATGTTGTGCCCGTAAAGGAAGATCGCTTCGCAACTGTCGATGTCGGCGTATGTTCCGGGCTGGCCATCCGCCCCGAAAGACTCCTTCAACGCTGCAGCGGCCGTCGCCGTGCAGAGGCGGGTATTTCCGTCCATGTGGGGAGTGCCAATGCCGGCCTTGCCGAGGACGGCAAGGGCGTAATACTCCTCGAGGAACAGCTGGCCGCTGGTGTAGAAACCATGGCTGAGGGGCCCCCGTTCCTCCAGCAGCTGCCGGCTTCGCTGTGTGATCCGGTCCATTGCGGTATCCCAGTCGCATTCGACCAGCCGGCCGTTCTCGCGGATCAGGGGCCGCTTGAGCCGGTCCTTCCCGGAGATCCCCTGCCAGCTTGCAAAGAGGCCCTTGGGTCCAAGCCGGCCATGGTTGACCAGATCCCCTGCGCGGCCGCGGATCCCGACCATGGCCCCGTTTTTTACCGCGATGTCGCACGCGCAGCCGTTGCTGCAGAGCACACAGGCCGACTGAACCCATTGATCCACGTCGCCATCGGTGACGGTCGCATCCAGAGCCTGGTCCACCCGAACCGGCCACGCGCCGTCCTTCGCGTAGGGGGTTCGTGTGCCCCAAATCTCGGCGATCCGGTCAACCACTGTCATCCTCCTGTTCAGCTGCCCTGCACGTTAGGAGCGGCCCCCGCAGTTCCCGGATCCGGCACATCGGGCGGCCCCGGCTGTTGGAGAGACCGATGGGGCCATTGAAGTGCGGGGCCCGTTGTTGAAACATCGGCCCAATCACAAGATTTATCAGCAGGCTTAGCAGCAGTCCAGTATTTTCCGAAGAGTCCCGTCGCGGCATCGCGCCGATGGGCTCCGCGCCACGGAGTTTCCGAGAAGAAAGGGGATTGAATTATAAGTAGACTTATGTTTTCCTGCTTCTAAGTCCTGCCACGGGCTAGACCAGAATCCATGTTCAAAGGGACCACTGACATGGCTGACTCCAGGAAAATTCCGGCCCCGCACGGGCAGATCCGCCAGGCATTCGAGAACCGGCTTGTCCTTGATTACTTGGATCTTGCTGAGTCCCTGGCGGTACGTTTCGCTGGCCGGGGCTACGAGCGGGAAGACCTGATCCAGGTGGCCTATCTGGGACTCGTCAAGGCGGCTAGAGCGTTCGACGAATCCAGAGGCACCACCTTCCCGGGCTTTGCCGCCCCCACTATCACCGGGGAATTGAAACGCTATCTGCGCGACCGTTGCTGGGTCGTCCGCCCTCCGCGCCGCATACAGCTCCTCCGTGCCGAACTCCTGCGCACTGAGCCGGCCCTGGCACAGAGGCTCGGCCGCACCCCCACTCCTGCGGAGCTGGCGCGGGAACTGGACGCAACGGTCGGGTCCGTCCTGGAGGCAGCGGCAGCTGTTTCCAGCATGCGCCCCGATTCGCTCGATAGTTCCGACAGCCGCGGTGACGGGGCGCCGGCCGCGGAAGAGCCAGCGGTGCAGGAGCCGGGATTTGAGCGGCTTGAGGAAGTGATGTGCCTGACCCGGGTCATCGGCGAGCTCTCCGCCCCGGAGAGGGCACTGTTGTATCGGCGCTATTTTTGCGGGGAGAGCCAGGCGGAGTTGGGCGCGCGGTTTGGGGTGTCGCAGATGCAAATCTCGCGCCGGCTTTCACGGGTGCTCGTGCAACTGCAGCGGCGGCTCTCGGAAACGGAATCTCAGAGCAACCCAAGCTCGCGAACCGCTTCGAGCACATCGTGAACAGAGACACCCAAAAGCGCAGGATCCGGGTCCCCGGCAAAGGGGTCGCCGCGGCGCAGCTCGGCTTTGGTCAAGGCGATGTGCGGCCCTGGAGGAGGACCCCATTCCGCCGGCGTGGCTGGCCCGAAGAGCACAACGGAGGGCCGCCCGTAGGCCGACGCGAGGTGGGCCGCGCCCGTGTCAGCCGAGATGACCAGGCGGGCGTCGGCGATCAGAGCCGCGAATTCCCCTAGCGGCTGGCGGCCTGCAAGGACGGCATCGGCCCGGAACCCGGCGCCGCTGGCCACTTCCGCGGCGCGGCCCCGCTCCGCAGCGCTGCCGGTGAAGAGCACGCTGTGCCCGGCGTCCCGCAAGAGTCCAGCAACCTCGGTGAACCGTCCGGCAGGCCACAATCGGCTGCCGTAGGCAGCACCCACATGGACCACGGTGGCCCCCGGCTGCGGCGTCGGGGCGGCCGGGACGGCCAGGCGCAGATCCTCGGCGTCGGCGGCGATTCCATGCCATTGCAGTAGCCGCGTCCAGCGCTCACGCTGGTGGATGCCCTCCACCCAAGCCGGCCCGGAACCGTGACCAGCGCCCCCGTCGTGGGCGATCACCCGGGTTGCCCGGAGCGCTTCGATTCGGGATTGGCTCTCGGGGCCGCGGCCGTGGAGGTTCACCGCAACATCCACAATCCCGGGTTTCAGCGCCAGTGGTTCATTTAGCCCTTGAGCCTGCAGCAGTTCGAAACCCCCGACCAGCTCTACCGCCTCGCCGAGCCAGCTTGGTGCCGCGTACAGCCGGCGGTGGTTGGGGTACGCGCGGCGCAGGGCGTGCAGGGCCGGGACGGCAACCAGCAGATCGCCGAGCTGCAGCGCCCGTAGGACCAGCAGTACCGGCCTTCCATCTTCTCGAAATCCGCCCATCGTGGCCGCCCCTCCGAGTTCGCCTGATTTCGGATTTTAGTCCGGAGATGGACCCGTCGGGCGTTTAGCTGGACTGATATCGGGGAACAAGGCACTTATGGGACTTTTTGCCGGACCAAAGCTGAGGGCCGTACTGTTCGACCGCGACGGCACCCTGATCCGTGACGTGCCGTACAACGGCGATCCCACCTTGGTGAAACCGATGCCTCACGCCAGGGACGTGCTGCAAACCCTTAGGTCCATGGGAATTGCCGTAGGCGTCGTGAGCAACCAATCGGGGATAGGCCGCGGGATCCTGACCTCAGAGCAGGTTGCGGCGGTCAATCTTCGGGTTGAGCAGTTCCTGGGGCGATTCGATGTCTGGGAACTGTGTCCGCACCGGCCCGAGGACGGCTGCAACTGCCGGAAACCGGCACCCTCCATGATTTGCGGGGCGTGCCGCCGGTTGGGCATCACTACCGCCGAGGCCGCCTACGTCGGCGACATCGGAGCTGACGTTGAGGCGGCCCGCGCGGCGGGCGCCCGCGGCATCATGGTCCCCACGCCCCTGACACTACCGGCGGAAGTTGACGCTGCTCCAGAGGTCGCTGACGATCTTCGTTCCGCGCTCTGCCTTTTGATGAAGGCACCGTCCGGACGGACCTCTCCGTGAGCCGCGTCCTGGTGGCTCGGCTGGACGGAGTCGGCGATGTCCTGCTTGCCGGGCCCGCGATCCGGGCAGTCGCGCACGGGCGGCATCCGGACGGCGGGACGCCGAACGATGTCATCGTGTTGTGCGGCCCCCAAGGAGAACCAGCTGCGTCCCTCCTGCCTGGCGTATCCGAGGTCTACAGCTGGAGTTGCCCGTGGATCGTGAAGCCTGCTCCACAGGTCGACGCGCCCCATCTGGACACCCTGACATCGTTCGTGAGGGACTCGAGGGTCACTGAGGCCGTCATTCTGACGTCCTTCCACCAGTCTCCGTTGCCGCTGGCCTTGTTGTTGCGGCTTGCCGGGGTCGGACGGATCACGGGAGCTTCAGTGGATTATGCCGGCAGTCTGATGGACGTTCGACTCAGGCCCGGTGAGGATTTTCCGGAAGACCAGCCTGAAGCCGAACGTGCACTCGGCATCGCCCAGGCAGCCGGGTTTACCTTGCCACGCGGAGATTCCGGGAAGCTCAGGGTGCAGGATTATCCCGATGTCCGGGATCTGGTGGGGGAGGAGCCGTACGTCGTGGTCCACCCCGGGGCGTCCGCCCCGTCACGAGCGTGGCCTCCGTTGCATCACGCCGCGGCCGTTGAACTGCTCGAAGGGGCAGGACACCGGGTAGTGGTGACAGGGGGGCCCGGCGAAACAGCCCTCACGGCAACAGTCGCCGGCCCATCCGCTTTGGACCTGGGCGGCCGCACGGACCTGAAGGCCCTGGCCGGTGTCCTTGCCGGAGCCGAAGCTCTGGTAACCGGAAACACAGGGCCCGCCCACCTCGCCGCCGCACTGGGTACGCCGGTGGCATGCCTGTTCTCGCCCGTGGTGCCCGCGATCCGATGGGCTCCCTACGGCGCGCCCCTGGAAATCCTCGGTGACCAGAACGCGCCCTGCAAACTCAGCCGTGCCACAGAGTGCCCGGTCCCGGGCCATCCTTGCCTGTCGACTGTGGCTCCCGAACAGCTCGTGGATGCAGTGGAACGGCTCATCGGAGGGGTGTCCTCGCTCTCCACCCGGCGAAAGGTGCGACACCCATGAGAATCCTGCTGTGGCACGTACATGGATCCTGGACGGACGCGTTCGTCCGCGGTGCCCATGAGTACCTCCTGCCATTCCTGCCCGAACGTGGGCCATGGGGTCTGGGCCGGGCTGGTCGGCCATGGCCTGCCTCTGTCCGCGAAGTCCGGCTCGACGACCTTGATGCCGACAGCGTGGATGCCGTGGTGCTGCAACGGCCGGAGGAACTGGGCGAGGTGACCCGGGTCTTGGGCCGACGGCCCGGAAAAGACCTGCCGGCAGCCTATGTAGAGCACAACACCCCCAAGGGGAACGTGCCGAATTCGGTGCATCCGCTGGCAGACCAGCAGTTCATACCCATCGTCCACGTCACGCATTTCAATGAACTGTTCTGGGATAACGGCGCCGCGCCCACGCTCGTGATTGAGCACGGCATCCCTGATCCCGGGCATACCTACACCGGGGAGTTCCCGGAGCTGGCAGCCGTCATCAACGAGCCCGTCCGGCGGTGGCGGGTGACCGGCTCGGACCTCCTGGACCGGTTTACTGCGGCGGCGCCGTTGCGGATATTCGGCATGGGCACCCACGGGTTGCGGGCCGCCGTCGCATTGCCGCCCCAAAGGCTCACAATCTGCGGAGACCTGCCCACGCACGAACTGCACCGGGAAATGTCCCGCTGCCGCGTCTACCTCCACCCCTTCCGCTGGACCTCGCTTGGCCTGGCACTTCTCGAGGCCATGCACCTCGGCATGCCCGCAGTAGCGCTGGCGACCACGGAGGCGATACGCGCACTGCCGCCCGAAGCGGGAGCGATCTCCACCGACGTCGACGAACTCGTGCGCACCGCGAGGGTGCTCATCGACGACCCGCAGGAAGCAAGACGGCGCGGTGACATTGCCCGCGAGGTGGCCCTGGAACGGTATGGCCTCCAGCCCTTCCTCGCTGCCTGGGATGTCCTGCTGGGGGATGTGACCGACCCGCGCTTCCGCACCGGCCGGCTCCTCAGTCCAACTCGAGAAGGGAAGAGCCAGTGAAAATTTCAATGGTTTCCGAGCACGCCAGCCCGCTGGCCGCCCTCGGCGGAGTCGATGCCGGGGGGCAGAACGTCCACGTGGCAGCCCTGTCGGCCGCCCTGGCGAGGCGCGGCCACGACGTCACGGTGTACACCAGGCGGGACGCAGAGGACCTGCCGGGCAGGGTCCGGATCTCGCCGCGTCTGGAAGTGGTCCACGTCCAGGCCGGCCCAACAGCGCCGGTTCCCAAGGACGAACTCCTTCCATTCATGGGGGAACTGGCGAACGGATTGGCACACGATTGGGCGCGACGGCCACCTGATCTGGTGCATGGGCACTTCTGGATGTCCGGCGTGGCGGCGCTTGACGCGGCGCGGCGCAAGCCGGGCGGCAGCGTCCACCTCCCGGTGGTCCAGACCTTCCACGCCCTCGGCACAGTCAAACGCCGACATCAGGGCCTGGCGGACACCAGCCCCGTTGAGAGGCAATGGCTGGAGCCGTCTGTCGGCCAAGGTGCGGACCGGATCATCGCCACGTGCTCCGACGAAGTCTTTGAGCTCAAGGCGATGGGGATCCCTCCGGAGAAGATCTCGATAGCCCCATGCGGGGTCGATTTGGATCTCTTTACCGGCTCCGGACGGGCCGACAAACGCAACAGGACCCACCGAATCCTGTCTGTCGGACGTCTCGTGCCCCGAAAGGGCGTCGAGGTGGTCATCCGGGCGCTGCCGCTGCTAAGGGACGCCGGATTTGGCGACGTCGAGCTCCTGATCGTCGGCGGCGGAGGCGATGCCACAGCGACCGAGTCAGACGCCGAAGGCCGTCGCCTGCTGGCCATCGCTGCGGAACTCGGTGTCCGGGAGCACGTCATCTTCCGTGGACAATTGCCCCGGGAGGCCATGCCGGAGATCTTCCGCAGCGCAGACGCCGTCGCGTGTACCCCGTGGTATGAACCGTTCGGCATCGTGCCCCTCGAAGCCATGGCTTGCGGCGTCCCGGTGGTCGCCTCCGCCGTGGGCGGCCTCAGGGACACCGTAGTGGACGGCAGCACGGGCCTGCACGTTCCGCCTTTGGACCCCAGGGCCACCGCTGCAGCTCTCGCCCGTCTGCTGTCCGATAAGGGGCTGCGGGAGGAACTGGGCCGCGCAGGCCAGCAGCGTGCACGGGCCCGCTACAGCTGGGACCGGGTCGCGGCCGAGACGGAGAAGGCTTATTTGCAGACCGTCACCGCAAACGCGACGGCCAGGCGGCTCGGCGCCGCCGGCCAAGTGCACGCCGTGGAAGGAGCAGTGCTGTGACTATCGAGCCGCCGCTTACGCAGGCACAAATCACACCCCGATCGGTCCCGTGGACCGGCCTGGTGTCGTCAGCGGTTCATGGTGGCGAAAGTGCGGACACCAAGCCTCGTCCTGATTCGGTCGCAGCTGTCCAGGCGCACCTGCGATGTGTGGTGCCGTCCCTGGAATCGTTGCTGAGCCAGTCCCCAACGTTGGCAGCCTGGGGCGAGGAACTTGCCCGGCGGCTGTTTGGGGGAAACCGCCTGCTTGCCGCCGGGAACGGCGGTTCCGCGGCAGAGGCCCAGCATCTCACGGCCGAACTGGTGGGGCGTTTCGACGCCGAAAGGGCGCCGTTCTCCGCCATTTCATTGCACGCCGAGACCTCCGCGGTGACAGCCATCGCCAATGATTACGGCTTCGAGGAGCTTTACGCCCGGCAAGTGCGGGCGCACGGCCGCCCCCGGGACATCCTGATGCTGCTGTCCACAAGCGGAAAAAGCCCCAACCTCCTCCGCGCGGCCGAGGCTGCTGCCCGGGTGGGCGTCACGACGTGGGCTATGACCGGCCCGGGGCCGAACCCCCTGTCGCTCTGTTGCGATGAAGCGATTGCCATCGATGGGCCCGCGGCCAACGTCCAGGAGTGCCATCTGATCGCCTTGCACGCAATGTGTCGGGCGTTCGACGCCGAGATCCATCGACTGGACCGGCAGGAACAGCAGCAATGGGGGCGGCCATGACGATCGCGGTTGTGGGTGACGTGCTGCTCGACGTTGACCTTGACGGTTCGGCGACCCGGCTCTGCCCGGACGGGCCAGTGCCCGTCGTGGACGTCACGGCCGTCAGGGCGAGAGCCGGGGGCGCCGGGCTCGTGGCCCGGATGCTGAGGAACGACGGCCACCAGGTGTGCCTCGTGACCGCACTTGGCCGGGACGAGCCAAGCCATCGGCTCCTGGAACAGCTGAGCGGCATCACCGTGGTCGCCGGCCCGTCAGGAGCACCGACGCCGGTCAAGACCCGCCTGCGGGCAGGAGGGCACCCGGTGGCCCGGTTTGATGAAGGTTGCCAGTGCCGGCCCCTGCCGGAAGTGACGCCAGACATGCTCCAGGCACTGGAGGGAGCCGGGGCCGTGGTCGTGGCGGATTACGGCCGCGGGTTGACGTCGAACCGTGCCCTGCGCACTGCACTCGAGCGCCTTGCCCGGGACATCCCCGTCATCTGGGACCCGCACCCGGCCGGAGCCGATCCCGTGCCAGGCGTCGCCGTCGTCACGCCAAACCACTCCGAGGCCTCCAACATCGCGGCCGCCCTCAGGGCCAGGGAGCCGGCCGCTCCGTTCCCGGAGGCAGGGGCGGACTCGATGGCGTGGGCCGGTGAACTCGCGGGCAAGCTGCTGCGGCATTGGCGCAGCAGGGCCGTCCTCGTGACACAGGGCGGACAGGGAGCAATTCTCGTGCGGGAGTCGTCACCCGCGCCTGTTCAGCTCCCGGCGCCGAGGACCGCTGTGGCTGATGCTTGCGGTGCGGGCGACAAGCTCGCGGCCAGTCTTGCGGTCCACCTTATGGCCGGACGGGGTCTCGAAGAATCCTGCCGCCAAGCGGTCCGGGAGGCCTCTTCATTCCTGGCAACAGGCGGCGTTGCCGCCCTGCCCGCGGCGCCTCCGCCACTTCCGTTCCCCGGACAGGAAACCGACGCGCTGGAATGCATCCGCCAGGTGCGGCAAAACGGTGGAATCGTGGTTGCGACCGGCGGGTGCTTCGATCTCCTGCACGCCGGACACGCCCGCACCCTCGCAGCAGCCAGAGCCCTGGGTGACTGCCTCGTTGTCTGCCTGAACTCAGATGCCTCGTCCCGCCGCATCAAGGGGGCAAGCCGTCCCATCATGGGCGAACAGGACAGGTCTGAGCTGCTGCTTTCCCTCGAAAGCGTCGACGCCGTAGTGGTGTTTGACGAGGACACCCCGGAACGGTGCCTTGAACGGTTGCGCCCGGACATCTGGGTGAAGGGCGGAGACTACGAGGCCGCACAACTGCCCGAGTCCGCCTTGGTGGAGAGCTGGGGAGGCCGTTGCCTAACCGTTCCCTACCACCCTGCCCGCTCCACGACCCTGCTCGCCGCGGCGCTGGCCCGCGTGGGCTGACGCAGGCTGGAAATCGCCAGATCGCGGAACCCAATTCCCGTGAATCCATACCGGCCAGGTATTGGCCGCCAATGAAAGGAACACCATGAAGAGGTTTAGCCCACCTGCCCCATCCACGCCCGGCAGGGTGGTGGTGAGCGGAGGAGGATCAGGACTTGGTGCCGCCGTCGTCAACGCAGTGCTCGACGCCGGCGGGACGCCGTTCGTCCTCGACCGCGATGTCCGGAACGTGTCCGCGGCGAAGGCCCTCGAAGTGGATGTTGCTGACCGGGCAGCGGTGACGGCCGCCATCGCCCAGGCCGCGGAGGCCTTGGGCGGTTTGGACGCGGTGGTGACGGCGGCAGGAATTGACCGGTGCGGAAAGCTCGAAGACGTCCCGGCAGACGACTGGGAACAGGTCATCTTCGTCAATCTCCTCGGTACAGTCTCGGTGGTGCGGGCTGCCCTGCCGTACCTGAAATCCTCGCACGGCCGGGTTGTCACTGTGGCCTCGACGTTGGGGCTGCGGGCGCTGCCGGAGGCTTCGGCATACTGCGCATCCAAGTTCGGCGTCATCGGATTCAGCCAGGCGCTTGCCGCGGAGACGGGTGCAGAGATCGGCGTGACCACGCTGATTCCGGGCGGGATGAATACCCGGTTCTTCGACGAGCGGGCCGAGAAGTACAAGCCCCAGGACGGTTCGCGCCTGAACGATCCGGCCAGGGTGGCGCAGGCAGTGATGTTTGCACTTTCCCAGCCTCCGGGCTGTGAAGTCCGCGAGTTGCTCATCTGCCATGCGCAAGAGGGGTCCTGGCCGTGAACAACCGGACGTCCGCGTAAACGTCCGCCGGACTGATTCCCGCCAGGAGGGAGGAATCGTGCTCGCAGCGCGGCGCCGTCCAACCCACCTGGGTGAGGTCGGCGCCGCATTGCGGGCACCGCGTCACCCATGACAAATGGACGCGGTGCAGGCTTCGGCCGAGCGGGCCTGCATTGATCAGGTTGCCCACCCAGTACAAGCCCACAGTCGGAGTCCCGACGGCTTGGGCCAAGTGACGGGGGCCGCTGTCATTGCCCAGCAACACAGCGCAGCTGTCCAACAACGCCGCCAGGGCCCCCAGGCTCAGTGTGCCGGCCAGCGAAATGACCCGGTCTGAGCCGGCCGCCGTCACGACCTCGTCGGCGAGTTGCCGTTCGTCCGCGGTGCCCAGTACCACCACACGGCAGCCGTCGGCGGCGCAGGCCGCCGCCACCTCGCCAAACTTCACCGCCGGCCAGCGACGGCGGGGATCCATGGCGCCGGGATGGACAGCCACAACAGGGGTTGCCGGGCCGTCGCGGAGGCGGCGGAGGAATTCCCTGACCTTGGACTGGTGCCGGTCCTGTGGCCGCAGCTTGGCTTCCAGGCCAACCGGGGGAGCGCCGGCCAGTCCCGCCACCTCCAGCCCTCGAAGCGGCTCGTGCTGGTAATAGGCGTACGGGACGCTACGCTCCAGTGGCGCAGCGTCGGCCGTCCGCGTTCCCACGGTGTGGCGGGCACCCAAGCGCAGCAGGAACGGATTGGAGTAGCGGCCGCCGCCATGGAGCTGAACCGCGAGGTCGAATTCCTCGTCCCGCATCGAGGCCAGGAAGGCGTCGATCGCTGCGGGGTCTTCCCTGCCGGGCCTCAGGCCTTCCGCTATGGGCAGCACCCGGACATCCCTGACCGGCCCCAGGGTGCCTCCCAGCAGGTCAGCGTGGACGGGGGTACCCAGCATCGTGACAGTGGCCCCGGGGTAAGCCGCGACGAGCGCCGACACTGCCGGCAGGGCAAACAGCAGGTCACCCAGGCCGCCGCCCCGCAGGACCGCGATCCGAGAGACTTTCCGGAATTTTTCCAGCACCGGCCCGACTCCCCAACCTGCTATGTCCGCTCCGCCGAATTCCGCTCTGAGGTCCGCCACCACCCGTCCCGTCCTGTCCGTCCGGTTCTCATGTGTGGGGCCACCATAAATCCCGGACGCAACCTTTGGCTACTTTCGCGGCGCGAGCAATTGTCCGGGTTTCCACGCCCCGGCACCGGACGTCGGGGACGAAACTGTCCGTGGCTGCGGGGTGTAGATGCCTCGGCGCGAGGGTATGGGTCTACGTAGGAGTGTTCTCCCGCCCGGTCGTTGACAGGGCAGTTCGCGTTCAAACCCATGGGCCGCCGGAAAGGAACAACATGCCAGGAATCGTGCAGATCAGCCGCTGCGGGGCGAAGCCGTGACCAGCCCGTTCCCGCAGGATGGCGACGCGCGCCGGGCAGGCCTCTCGGACCAGCGCGGCCTGACCGGCTGGCTGCCCCGACGGCTCGCGGCGGCTGAGCCCGCCATCACCGTCATCGGCGATGTGATGCTCGACGGCTGGTGGTCGGGATCCATTGACAGGCTCTGTCGTGAGGCGCCGGCCCCGGTCCTGGAAATCGGCCAGCGGAGATTCTCTCCGGGCGGCGCCGCCAATACTGCCATGAACCTGACCGCCCTCGGTGCCAAAGTGCGACTGGCAGGGGTAACGGGGTGCGATGATGCTTCGGCCGAACTGCTCCGCCAATTAAGGGACGGTGGCGTGGACGCCACCTACGTCGACCAGGTCGCCGGTCTGACCACAACCACGAAAATCCGGATCAGCAGCGGCGGCCAAATTCTGCTCCGGCTCGACGATGTCGCCGGTGAGGCCCCGGCGGAGGCCTTGAGTCGACTGGCAGGATGCATTCCCCAATTGCTGCAGGATCAGGATGCAGTGGTCCTGTGTGACTACGGAACCGGGGCGCTCAGCGGCGCGGTACGGAGCGCCCTGTTTGACGTCCTGCCGCGACGCTCGGATCTTCTGCTGGTCGTGGACGCGCATCAGCCACATGCCTGGGCCGGACTTAAACCGGACCTGGCCACCCCGAACGCCCTGGAAGCTGCCGGCATGCTCGGCATTAAGCTCCCCGCCGGACCCGAGCGCGCGGCCGCCGTCGTCGATCACCGCAACGAGCTGCTGGAAGCGGCCGGCGCGGAGGCGGTCGTTGTGACACTGGACCGCGAGGGGACGGTTCTGCTGCCCAAATCCGGGGAAGTCCACCGGACCTGGGCACGTCCCGTCCAGGAGGCTCAAGCATCCGGCGCAGGCGACACTTTCGTTGCGGCGCTGACAGTTGCCCGGACGGCGTCGCTGCCGCTGACCACCAGCGTTGATCTTGCCCAGGCCGCCGCCGACGTTGCAGTGCATCGTCAAGGAACGTCGGTGTGCAGCACGGAGGATCTCAGCCGTCATCTTGAGGGGTTCACCGGGTCCGCCCTCGACGCCGACGAGCTCGCCCGGCAGGTGCGCCGACACCGTGAGGAGGGACGCCGCGTGGTTCTCACCAACGGGTGCTTCGACGTCCTGCACCGCGGCCACACCCGTTACCTCCATCAAGCCAAACAGTTGGGCGATGTCCTGGTGGTGGCTCTGAACAGCGACGAATCCGTCAGCCGGTTGAAAGGGCCAGGGCGGCCCATTAACACCATCACAGACCGTGCCGCCGTGATTGCCGCCCTTAGCTGCGTGGACTATGTCACCGTTTTCGACACTCCCACGCCCATTCCCCTGCTCCAGAGGATCCGTCCGGAGATCTACGCAAAAGGCGGCGACTACAGCCCCGAAATGCTGGCAGAAACCTCCGTCGTGGAACGCTATGGTGGCCGGGTGGCGATCCTGGACTACGTTCCTGAACAGTCCACCACTGCGGTGGTGGACCGGATCCGCAGCTTCGATGCCACACCCCGCAGCAAATCCCCCGACCACGCCGGGGACACAGCCGGCCCGCAGAAGACCATCAGTTCGATCACAGAGGGGAAATCGCGATGATGAAGAGCGCGGATACCGAAGATACAGCTGCCGGAAATTCCTTGTCCGCATACTTGCACAGCCATCTGACCGCCGCCAGCGCGGGGGAGCGGCTCTTCGAGCAGGCCGCCAAGTCCTGGCGGGACACGGCCCATGCCGGCGAGGTCGGCAGGCTGGCAGCCGAGGTGAGTGAAGACAAACGGGCGCTGGAAGAAGTCTGCGAACAACTTCATTCGAGCATGCCCGCCTACAAGAAGCCCATCGCCTGGGCCGGGGCGCAGATTGCCGCCCTCGATCCGCTCAACCCGCTGCATTCCATCGAAGGAGCCAAAGGCCAACTTGAGGTTGAGTCGCTGATCTCAGCCGTGACCGGAAAACTGCTGCTCTGGAAGACACTCCAGGTCCTGTCGAGTGAAGACAAGCGCATCGACCCGGAACGCATGGAACGGCTAAGTAGCCGCGCGGCGGCCCAAATTCTGACCTTGGAGACATTGCTGCTGGACACCTGCCGGACCAGACTCGCGCCTGCCCCGAAGCCGTGAGCATTCAGGAAGCGCGGGCATTCAAAGGGCCGGCAGCCCCCGCGGTGATCAGCCCCAGCGATGCCCAGTATCCGCGATGCGAACCAGGGGTGCTTAAACTTGTAGTATCGCCGCTGGCGACCGGCCCGCGGCGGAACCATCGGAGGACCATCATGGGAGCGGGAGACAAGATCCAGAACGCCGCCGAGAATCTCGGTGGCAAGGGCAAAGAAGCAGCCGGCAAGGCTACCAACGACCCGGCGCTGGAAGCCGAAGGCAAAGGCGACCAGGTCAAAGCTGACCTGAAGCAGGCCGGCGAAAAGGTCAAGGACGCCTTCAAGAAGTAATCATCCCGGGAACGACACAGGTCACAAGGGCTTTCGCCCTTGTGACCTGCTCCCGAAAGTTGGATGGGTGCGAGGTCCTGCGCCCGCCGGGAGATGTGCCGGGATCAGGCCAGGTTGGGCGCGCTGGCCAGAATATAGTCCATGGCGGCCGGTCCGGTCATAGTCAGGCGGTTGTCCGCAGGATTGATCCGGTGTTCCTTGAGCGCCGCCCAGAGGGACCGGGCGGGCTGTGGCCGGTCCTGGTTTATCAGGCACCAACTGGTGTAAAGGCCGTAGAGTTCGTCCTTGCCCAATCCGGTGTCGGACTCGCGCCCAGTGGCGAGAGCTTCGCTAAGGAACCGGTCAAAGTGGGTGGTGGTCATGTCAGTTCCTTTTCTGCAGTTGCTCGTGGCCGGCCCCTCGGTTGCTGCGTGGGCTGACAGAATATTGCGGGCCCGGCCTGGATGTGGTGTGAATTCTGCCCGGGGAGATGCTCACCTGGTTCCGGGCGCCGTCGGTGGGTTGCTTCACACGGCCGACGGCTTCCCGGAAGGCGTCAGTGCGGGGCAGTCAAGCGCTGATCTGCCGGGTCTGGTCGCTGCTGCTCTCGATGGGGATCCGGCGGGGTTTTGCCTTTTCGGCGATGGGGATCCGTAGCATCAGCACGCCCGCGTCGTAGCTGGCCTTCACCGCCTCGGTGTCCAGGGTATCGCCGAGGATGATCTGGCGGCTGAAAACGCCGCGGGGACGCTCGGACGCGACCAGCTCCGTGGTGTCGTCTGTCAGGTTCTTCCGTTCGGCCCGGACCGTCAGAACGTTGCGTTCGACGTCGATGTCCACCGAGTCGACGTCCACACCCGGCAGATCGAATGCGACGACGAATTCTTCCCCTTCCCGCCAAGCGTCCATGAGCATCGCGGCGGGCCTGGCCGCCGTGCCAAGGACCTGCTGGGTGAGCCGGTCGAGCTCGCGAAACGGGTCGGTACGCATCAGCATGGCTATCTCACTCCTTACAGATCTCGTATGTGCCCAGCCAGATTATCTATCGTGACTGCGATAGATTTTTTATAACACCGGTGCCACACTGGTGCAAGAGGTTAGTTCACAGGTTTTAGGAGGATCCTATGGGGTCGGGCACCGGCAAAACCGAGGGCGTCTATGCCATCTCTGTGGCGGCCGAACTCGTGGGAATGGGACAGCGGAATTTGCGTCTCTACGAACGCAAGGGGCTGCTGCAGCCGGGACGTAGCGACGGCGGTACCCGCCTGTACAGCGAGCAGGATTTGGTAGCGCTCCGCAGGACCAGCGCGCTCTTTCAGGACGGGCTCAACCTTGCCGGGATCCGGGTCCTCGAGCTGGAGGCGGCCAGCCGGCACTTGGAACGCGAACTCGCTGCGGCCACACGACGAAGTTATCCCTGAGCCGGGCCGTCACGTCACAGCTCAGCGCACCACGCTGTGAGGCGTGCCGTGATCAGGCGCTCAGCCTTCCAATTGCGCTGCTTTTGAGGTTCTCCAACAGGTGCCGCGGATTGTCGTATACCTCGGCGGCACCGGCCTCCCGCAGTTCGGCTTCGCTGATTCCGCCACAGGTCAGGGCAATGGCGGGAACTCCGATTGCCGCGGCGGCAAGCACGTCCCAGACGGCGTCGCCCACAAACACGACGTCCGCGGGGCTGAGTTCAAGCTTGTCCAGGCACGCCAGCAGAATGTCGGGAGCGGGCTTGCTCTCTTCGGCGTCGTTGGAACTGGTCCACGCATCGATGGACGTGCCGGCGTCCAGGAGACGCCGGGTGACGTCCAGGTCCCGCTCCTGAGCCGATGAGGCCAAACCCACGGCCAGCCCTGCGTCAGAGCATGCGGCCAGGAGGTCGCGGGCCGAGTCGAAGGGGCGCAGGGAGGGCCAAAACGTGGAGAACACGGCGCCGTGCGCGGATTTGAGGTCGTCCTGCATGTCCGTGGTGCACCCGGGAACCAAGTGTTCGATCAGCTTGTCGCCGCCCATGCCGACGCAGCGGTGGATGGCGGAGATCTGGATGTCCAGCCCCTCCCGCCGGAACGCCTGCCACCAGGCAAGGGCGTGGAAATAACTGGAGTCAATCAAGGTCCCGTCGACGTCGAAAAGGACGCCGCGTTTCTTTTCGGATTTTGAACCTGGCACCATTGCTACCCCACCTTAAGTTGAGGGCGGCCGCATATGCCTGACCAGGCAAGGGCTCGGCCCATAACGGATCTTTCCCGACCGGGGTCCGAAGGACCCTTAACGGAGTCCTCAGCGTCCACGATCAGTACGCCGCCACCACTCGCCAGGGAGTGCACCAACTCCAAGTGCCCGGCCACTATGACCTCCTCGTCTCTGCTGGAAGCGTGCATAGTAAGACTACTTAATAGAGAAGCTGTGCGCCCGGCCGGGCCCCCTGCTCGCTAGGCTATGTCCATGGACGGGAGCCAGACATGACCCAGCGAACCTACCCTCAGGGCGTACCGTGTTGGATCGACACCGAGCAGCCCGACATCGAGGCGGCCGCCGAATTCTATGCCGGCCTCTTCGGCTGGACATTCGAGGACGCTGTGCCGGCGGGCGCGCCGGACCGATACTTGATTGCCAAGCTCGACGGCCAAGACGTGGCTGGGATGGCGGGCACCCGGGGTGCCGCGGCGTGGAATACCTACGTATCCGTCGAGGACGCGGATACGGCCGTGCAGCGTCTGGTCGCTGCCGGCGCTACGGTGCGGTCGGCACCCGCCGACGCGGGCGAGGGCGGCCGCGGTGCTGAGCTGACCGATCCAGGGGGCGCCGGGATCCGCATCTGGCAAGCCAAGCGACGCTTAGGGGCACAGGTGGCCAATCAGCCGGGGACCTGGAATTTCAGCGATCTCCACACGCCCGACCCCGGCGCGGCTATCAGGTTCTACGAGGACGCGTTCGGCTGGCAGGTCGACGACCTCGGCTTCGCGATGATGATCCGCCGGCCCGGTTACGGTGACCACCTTGAGGCGACAGTCGATCCGGGCATCAGGGCGAGGCAGTCAGTGCTGGCCGCCCCTCCTGGTTTCGAGGATGCGATCGCCTGGATCGCGACCACCGCCCCCGATGAGCTGCCGCGCTGGCACGTCTCGTTCACTGTCGCCGACCGGGACCAGACGGTGGTTGATGCGAAGCGACTCGGCGCCCAAGTCCTTCGCCAAAACGACACCGAGTGGACGCGCACGGCACTGATCCGGGACCCCCAGGGAGCGGAGTTTACCGCCAGCGAGTTCACGCCCCCGTCGGGATGAGCGAACGTTCAACAGCGGCGCCGGGTTCCATGGCGTCGGCTGTGGCACAAACGTTCACTGGGTTGGCCCTGCGAGGAGCTTTCTGATCTCGGCGAGCTTTGCCTCGGACTCTTCCAGGCTCAGGCGGAGCCCTTCGACCGTTGCGGTACCCGTGTCAGCCGCTTTGACCGGTGGTTCGGAGTCCTTCTTCTTGGGAGCGAGGAAGAAGTTGGCCAGGTAGCCGGTGAACGTGCCGAAGATGCCGACACCGACGACGATGATGCCTGTCCCGATCATGCGGCCCGCATCGGTGACCGGATATTGGTCACCGTATCCGACTGTCGAGATCGTGACGATCGTGTACCAGAGGGAGTCCGAGGCCGACGTGATATTGGCCCCCGGCGCGTTCTGCTCGACGCCGAGAACCGCGAGGCTCCCGAATTCCAGCACGAAAATGCCCATGATCAGCAGAATGTACAGGGAGCTGCCGGCCCGATCTTTGATCAGCGCGCGGCCGACCGTCTGGATGCCGACATCGCGGAGCAGGCGGTACACCCGGGCAAGCCGGAAGACGCGCAGGATCTTGAACTGCGCCAAAGGCACGCTGGCCAACAGGTCGGCCCAGCCGAAGTGCTTGAAGAAATAGGCGCCCGCCGATGGCGCAGTGAAGATCCGGAAGAGGAAGTCGGCGACGAAGATCATGCTGAACAGGGCGTTCATCGCCCTCAATACAGTGTCGAGCGACTCGTCCTGCGCCGCATACAAGAGTACGAGATTGACGATCGACAGGATCGAAAGGATACCGATGAAGATTTCGTATCCGATGCTCTTCAGTTCATTGCGTTCCTTGCTCATGTGAGGATTCTGGCACGCGGGCAGCGATGTGGCCGACACCTTTTGCCCAGGGTGCTGGAGCGAACAGAAGGGATCTGCGTGGAGTTCCGTACGGTGCCGCGGGCCCCAGTGAGGTCACGCCTGGTACGCGGAGGTCGCACTGCGGAAATCTATTGACACCCCGGTGTGATGACTGCCATATTTTCAAAGTACGCGCTATGTGCATCGTGTTGTGTAATACGCAATTCAACAGCAGGTCTGGGGCGTGCCCTCACCGTCAAGCACAGAACAAGAGCTTGGGGGGACGGGCAGACAACTTCGAGCCGCAACGGGTGGGCCAAAATTGGCGCCGTGTCCGTCGCCAAAGAGTCCCGCCAAAGAGTCCCTCGCGGACTCAGGAAAGGAACACAGGAATCATGGTTCACAAGGTAAAGGCGGTCATCGCCAAGGAAAAGAATGCCCGGGTCTCGGTGGAGAATATCCTCGTGCCGGATCCTGGACCCGGTGAGGCGCTCGTGGACATCCTGACCTGCGGCGTCTGCCACACTGACCTGCACTATAAGCAGGGCGGAATCACCGATGATTTCCCCATCCTGTTGGGCCATGAGGCCACCGGCGTGGTCAGCGCCGTCGGCCCGGACGTCACCGAGGTGGCGCCCGGGGATCGCGTGATCCTGAACTGGCGCGCGGTGTGTGGCGAGTGCCGGGCGTGTGCCAAGGGCCAGCCGCAGTACTGCTTCAACACTCACAATGCCACGCAGAAGATGACTCTCGAGGACGGCACGGAGCTCTCGCCGGCGCTCGGCATCGGCGCCTTCGCCGAGAAGACGTTGGTCGCGGCCGGGCAGTGCACCAAAGTTGACGAGGACGCCGATCCCGCCGCCGTCGGGCTGCTCGGCTGTGGTGTGATGGCGGGCATCGGCGCCGCCATCAACACCGGTGAGGTCAGACGCGGCGAATCCGTCGCCGTGATCGGCTGCGGCGGCGTGGGCATTGCCGCGATCGCCGGCGCGAAGCTGGCCGGTGCCACGACGATCATCGCGGTGGACATCGACGCCAACAAGGTGGAAATGGCCAGGTCCCTCGGCGCCACCCACGGCGTGGACTCCAGCAGGGAGGACCCGATCGAGGCCATCCGGGCGCTGACCGGAGGCAATGGTGCCGACGTCGTGATCGAGGCGGTGGGACGCCCCGAAACGTACAAGCAGGCGTTCTACGCCCGGGACCTCGCCGGCCGCGTGGTGCTGGTGGGCGTGCCGACGCCGGACATGTTGCTCGAGCTGCCGCTGCTGGACGTCTTTGGCCGCGGCGGGTCCCTGAAGTCGTCCTGGTACGGAGATTGCCTGCCGTCCCGGGACTTCCCGATGCTGGTGGCGCACTACAAGCTCGGCAATCTGGACCTGGACGCCTTCGTCACCGAACGCATCACCATCGACCAGGTGGAAGAGGCCTTCGGCAAGATGCACGAGGGCAAGGTCCTGCGCTCCGTGGTTGAAATCCGGCCGGCCGCGGATCTCGCGGCAGCGGCGGAGTCCGCATGAGCGTCACCATCGAGAACCTGGTGACGTCGGGAACGTTTTCGCTCGACGGCGGAACCTGGGACGTGGACAACAACGTCTGGATCGTCGGTGACCGCGAAGAATGCGTGATTATCGACTCCCCGCACGACGCAGCCGCAATCATCGACCAGGTCCGCGGCCGGAAGGTCCTCGCCATCCTGCTTACCCATGCGCACAACGACCACATCGGCGCGGCCCGCGAGGTGGCAGCGGCGGTGAATGCCCCCATCCACCTGCACCCCGATGACCTGATGCTCTGGGAACAGGTTTATCCCGGCACCACGCCGGACCGGGAGCTTGCCGATGGCGAGGTCTTCCGGGTCGGAGGCGCGACACTGAGGGCCATCCACACCCCCGGCCACTCACCCGGATCCACCTGCTTCCTGCTGGCGGGGGAGGGAACGGTGTTCACCGGCGACACGCTGTTCAACCGGGGCCCGGGGGCGACCGGCAGGTCCTACAGCGACTACCCGACCATCCTCGCCTCGATCCGGGAACGGCTGCTGACGCTCCCTCCCGAAACCGTGGTCCGCACCGGGCACGGCGACAGCACCACGATCGGGGCGGAGCGGGAGACGCTGGCCAAGGTGACGCTGCGAAATTAGGCAGGCAGCCGGCGCCCGTCGCGGACATCAACGAGGACGAGCTGGAGGTCCACAAACCGAAGAAGCAAGCAGCCGGCGTCAAGGCGGTGATGGTAGCGCTGGAGCGCGCCGTGGCCCAGGCCGGGGTAGCCCGGACGGCCCACTCGCTGCTGCGGCTGAACCAACGCGGCGGGTTCGACTGCCCGGGTTGCGCGTGGCCGGAATCGGACAAGAAGCGCAAAACAGCCGAGTTCTGCGAGAACGGGGCCAAGGCGGTGGCGGAGGAGAACACCCTGCGCACGGTCGGGGCGGAGTTCTGGGCCCGGCATTCCATCGCCGAGCTGGCGGGGAAGACCGAGTACTGGCTGGGTAACCAGGGCCGGCTCAGCGAACCGGTGGTGATCCGCGCTGGGGAGACGCACTATTCGCCGATCTCCTGGGCCGAGGCCTTCGACCTGATCGGCGAACACGTCCGGGCCAGCACGCCTGACCGCTGTGTCTTCTACACCTCCGGCCGCACGGCCAACGAGACCGCGTTCATGTACCAGCTCTTTGCCCGGGCCCTGGGTACCAACAACCTGCCGGACTGCTCCAACATGTGCCATGAGTCCTCGGGCTCGGCGCTTAACCCCACCATCGGCATCGGCAAGGGCACCGTGTCCCTGGACGACATCCATGACGCGGAGCTCATCTTCGTCGTCGGGCAGAACCCCGGCACCAACCATCCCCGGATGCTGTCGGCGCTGAAGGAATGCAAGGACAACGGCGGGAAGGTGGTGGCGGTGAATCCGCTGCCCGAGGCCGGGCTGTTCAACTTCAAAGACCCCCAGACCTTCTCCGGAGTGGTGGGCGGCGGCACGCCGCTGGCCGACGAGTACCTGCAGATCAAGGTGGGCGGGGACCTGGCGCTGTTCCAGGCCCTGGGCCACCTGCTGCTGGCCGAAGAAGAGCGGGCACCCGGCACCGTCGTCGACCGGACTTTCGTCGAGGCGCAGACGGACGGCTTCGACGCCTACCGCGACGCCCGCCGGGAGCTGGACTGGGACGAGACCGAGAAAGCCACCGGCCTGGCCCGGGCCCAGATCGAGGAGGTCGCCGGCATGCTCATCCGGTCCAAGGCCACGATCTTCTGCTGGGCCCTCGGGGTCACGCAGCAGCCGCACCCCGTGGACACCATCAAGGAAATGGTCAACGTCCTGCTCCTGCAGGGCAACTTCGGCAAGCCCGGCGCCGGCGCCTGCCCGGTCCGCGGGCACTCCAACGTCCAGGGCGACCGGACCATGGGCATCTGGGAGAAGCCCAAGGAGTGGCTGCTCGAAGCCCTGGACAAGGAATTCGGGATCACGTCTCCGCGCGCTCACGGCTTTGATGCAGTGGAGGCCATGGAGGCTTTTGAGCGGAACGAGGTGGATGTGTTTGTGTCCATGGGCGGCAACTTCTCCCTCGCCTGCTCGGACACAGAGACGCTGGAGGCCGGGATGCAGCGGATCGGCCTGACGGTGCACATCTCTACCAAGCCGAATCGTTCCCATGTGGTGCACGGGCGCACCTCGCTCGTCCTGCCCACACTGGGCCGGACGGACAAGGACGACAAACACCCCAAGGGCGCCCAGTTCCTCTCCGTGGAGGACTCCATGTCCGTGGTCCACTCGACGCAGGGCCGGCTGACGCCCGTCTCCGAGCACCTCCTCGCCGAGCCGGTGATCATCGCCCGGATGGCCGACGCCACGTTCGGCGAGGGCCATCCGGTCAACTGGAAGGCCATGGCCGGGGACTACGACGTGGTCCGGGACCACATCTCCCGTGTCATTCCGGGCTTCGAGGACTTCAACGCCCGGATCCGGACCAGGAACGGCTTCGTGCTGCCCAACCCGCCGCGGGACACCCGGTCCTTCAAGACGGACATCGGCCGTGGCCGGTTCACGGTCAGCCCGCTGGAGTACCTGACTCCGCCGGACGGCCACCTGGTCTTGCAGACCATCCGCAGCCACGACCAGTACAACACCACGTTCTACGGCCTGGATGACCGGTACCGCGGAATCTCGGACGGACGCAGGGTGATCCTGGTCCATCCCGGGGACCTGGCCGAACTTGGCTTCCAGGACCGGGACCTGGTGGACGTGGTGAGCACGTTCCGGGGTCACGACCGGCAGGCGGACAAGTTCCGGCTCGTGGCCTACCCGACGGCCAAGGGCTGCGCCGCGGCGTACTTCCCGGAGGCCAATGCCCTGGTCCACAAGGAAAACGTGGCCCGCGAATCCAACACCCCCGGCTTCAAGGCCATGTTCGTCCGGCTCGTTCCGCACCCTGCGGAGCATTCCGAGGCGGCCGGCGTGCTTGGGGCGGCCACAGCGAGCTAGGCACCACGACGGAGTGGCCCCGCTTCCTGGTTGGAATCCAGCCAGGAAGCGGGGCCATTCTTTTAGGCCCTCTCTTTCGAAAGCGCCAGGCCGCCGGGTTGCTGACCTCGGCGTGTGTCTAACCGAGGAACGAGCGAGCACGCGTGAAAAGCCGGGGATTGCCGGTCTCCAGCCGGCAACCCCCGGTTCGCGTCAGCCGCGCAGCCGCTCCATGCCGGGATCGAACAGCGGCTCGGCCGTGACAGTCGCGGCGATGCGCTTGCCGAAGTACTCGACCTCCACGGCGTCGCCCTCGGTCACCGAGGCAGGCAGCCAGGCATAGGCGAGGGGCTTGCGGACCGAGTAGCCGTAGGCGGCGCTGGTGACATAGCCGGCGGCCTGGCCGTTGACGTACACCGGTTCCTTGCCCAGGACCACTGACGTGCCGTCGTCCACGGTCAGGCACCGCAGCGCCCTGGTGGCCGGCTGTTCCCTGCGTGCGGCCAGCGCCTCGCAGCCCACAAAGCCTTCCTTGTCCTTGGCGATCGAGAAGCCCAGTCCGGCCTCGTAGGGGTGGTGCTGGGAGGTCATGTCCGTGCCCCACAGCCGGTAGCCCTTCTCGAGCCGCATGCTGTTGAATGCCCCCCGCCCGGCGGCGATGATGCCGTGTTCCTGTCCGGCCTCGAAGAGGAGGTCCCAGAGCTTCAGCCCGTAGTCCGCTGTGGTGTAGAGCTCCCAGCCGAGCTCGCCCACGTAGGAGAGCCGCAGGGCCGTGACAGGAATGCCGCCCACCGAGATGTCCTTGGTCCGGAAGTATTTCAGGCCGTCGTTGCTGAGGTCGTCCCCGCTGAGCTTGCCGATGACTTCACGGGCCAGCGGCCCCCAGAGCCCGATGCAGCAGGTGCTGCCGGTGACGTCGGAAACGTGCACCCACCGGGCGGGATCCGCGGCCGACTGCTTCCTGGCCTCGACGCGGAGGTAGTCGAAGTCCACGTTGCTGTTCACGCCCAGCTGGAACTCTTCCTCCGCGAGCCGGGCGACCGTCACGTCGCTGCGGATGCCGCCGTCGTCCGCCAGCAGGAGGCAGTACGTCACGGCACCCGGCTTCTTCGC
Source organism: Arthrobacter sp. 49Tsu3.1M3 (assembly GCF_900168135.1). NCBI lineage: Bacteria > Bacillati > Actinomycetota > Actinomycetes > Micrococcales > Micrococcaceae > Arthrobacter > Arthrobacter sp. 49Tsu3.1M3. Next base: position 408,093 of record NZ_FUZD01000001.1, on the reverse strand, counting down.
GATGTTGCCGGTGCTCAGCCGCTGCAGCAGTGGCAGCGCCCCGGGCCCAGTGACCGCCAGCCGCTTCAGCGGCGTCATGTCATAAAGGCCGACGGCGGTACGCGTCTTCCACGCTTCGGCCGCCGAGATGGGGGAGTGGAACATGGCGGACCACTCGTCCCGCTCTGGTGCCTGCCACTGCGGCGGCAGCTCTTCGAGCAGGCCGCGGTTGGCCTCGAACCAATGCGGGCGCTCCCAGCCAGCGGACTCTAGGAAGAACGCGCCGAGCTCCTTCTGACGGACGTTGAAAGGGCTGACGCGCAGGTCACGCGGGGATTCCTTGGGCTGCAGCGGGTGCAGGACGTCGTAAATTTCCACGAAGTTCTGCTGGGACGTTTCGCTGACGTAGTGGTCACTGGTCTGGACCTTCTCGAAGCGCGTGAGCTCGCAGCCGTGCAGGTCGGTGCGGGACTGGCCCTCGATGAGCAGCTCCGCCATGGCCCTGGCCACGCCGGCTGAGTGGGTGACCCAGACTGCCTCGGCCACGAAGAAGCCGTCGACGTCGGGGGACTCGCCCATCAGCGGGCCGCCGTCGGGAGTGAAAGAGAAGATCCCGTTGAAGCCGTCGTCGATCTGGGCCCCGTGCAGGGCCGGGAGGAGTTCCTTGCTGTCTTCCCAGGCGGGCAGGAAATCCTCCATCGTGAAGTCCAGGCGGGAGGGCATGCGGTGATCGGACATCTCCTCCGCGCCAACGCTGGGCAGCTGTGCCATGTCCACGGGCATCGGCCGGTGCGCGTAGCTGCCGATGCCGATCCGGTCGCCGTGCTCGCGGTAGTAGAGGTCCTTGTCCTGGAAGCGCAGGATGGGCAGGCGGGCGCCGTTGGGAAGTTCGTTCCGGCCCTTCAGCTCCGGAAGTGGCGTGGTCTTCACGTACTGGTGCGCCAGCGGCAGCAGAGGCACCTTCAGGCCAACCATCTTGCCGATCTCGCGGCCCCAGAACCCGGCGCAGGACACCACAAGGTCCGCAGGGATCATGCCGTCGGCCGTTTCGACGCCGGTGACCCTGCCCGAGGTCTGATGGATGCCCGTCACGGTGGCGGAGCCGAGGTAGGTCACGCCGGCTTGCCGGGTGCGGCTGATCAGCAGCTGGACGGCGCGGGCCGCGGAGGCCAGGCCGTCCGTGGGGACGTAGAGGCCGCCGAGGACCTCGTTGCCGTTCGCCAGCGCCCCGGTGGTCAGGAGCGGGTAGTGTTTCCCGCACTCGTCGGGGTCGATGATCCGGCCTTCGATGCCCCAGGAGGTGGCGTACCCCAGCTTGCGCCTGAGGTCCTGTAGCCGCGCCCCGGTGGTGGCAAGCTCAAGGCCGCCGAGCTGGTTGAAGCAAGACACCCCGTCGGCGCTGAGGGAGAGCAGCTTGTCCACCGTGTAGCTGGCAAATTCCGTCATGGTCTTGGACGGGTTGGTCTGGAAGACCAGGCCGGGGGCGTGCGAGGTGGAACCGCCGGCCAGTTCCAGCGGGCCCTGTTCGACGACCGTGATGTTGTTCCAGCCCCGGCTGGCGAGTTCGTCCGCGAGGTTGGTGCCGACAATGCCGGCGCCGATGATGACAACGCGTGGTGATGCGCTCATAAGGTGTTCTCCTGGTTTCGCGTTAGCGGAATACGACAGTGCGGGTGTTGTTGAGCAGGACGCGGTGCTGGCAATGCCACTTCACAGCCCGGGACAGGGCCTGTGATTCGGCGTCCCGGCCAATCGTCACCAGGGCGTCCGCATCCAGGCTGTGGTCCACCCGGAAGACCTCCTGCTCGATGATGGGTCCCTCATCCAGGTCAGGCGTCACGTAGTGCGCCGTGGCCCCGATGAGTTTCACGCCGCGGTCATAGGCCTGGTGGTACGGCTTCGCGCCCTTGAAGCCGGGCAGGAAGGAATGGTGGATGTTGATGGCCCGGCCGCGCAGGTTTGCGCACAGATCGTTGGACAGCACCTGCATGTAGCGCGCCAGTACCACCAGGTCGGCGTCGTACCCGGCTACGAGTTCCAGCAGCCGCGCCTCGGCTTCCGGTTTGGTGCCGGGGGTCACCGGAACATGGATGAACGGGAGCCCGGCGTTTTCGGCCATAGCGCGAAGGTCCTCATGGTTGGAAACCACGACGGCGATCTCCGCACCCAGGCTGCCCGCGCGCCACCGGTAGATCAGGTCGTTCAGGCAGTGGCCGAATTTGGAGACCATGACCAGGAGGCGCTGCGGCCGGCCGTCGTGGAAGGTGAAATCCATGCCAAACTCGGCGGCCGTTGCCGCGAAGCCGTCCGTGAGCCTCTCCGCGGTGGAAACCCGGTGGTCGAGACCGTCGAAACCGGGGTCCCGCCGGGCACGATCTCCGTGACCGGAACCGCCGCCGCTAAAGGCCGTGCGCAGGAAGAGGTTCCCGCTGACGTGGTCATCGAACTGCTGATGCTCCACGATGTCGAAGCCGCGGTCGGCCAGGAAGCAGGTGACCGCCCGGACGATGCCTGGCCTTTCCGGACAGGCCAGGGTGAGGACAAATTCTGCCGTGCGCGTCCCGGGTGCCGGGCGAGCGGCAGCGGCCTCGGATGTCACGGGGTCAATGGCGCCGGCGTGGCGGCTTTCAAGAATTGAGGTCACGATTGACTCCTGGTTGGTGTCGACTAGTTGGTGGCGCCGGTGGGGTTGCTGCTCTTGGCCTCGTTGTCTTTGGCGTCGCCCGGGCAGCGCGTGCCCTCGGCACAGCGTCCGTCGCATTCATGTTTGGTCACCAGCTCGAACTGCACGCCTCCGTGCTGTTCCACGCCGGTACGGATGGCGCGTTCGACGACGGTGGTGGCGAGCCGCTGCCGCAAGGCCAGCGGATCGCGGCGCAGGTCCCGGGCCAGCGCGACGCATAGCAGCAACATGACCACTACGAAGGGCAGGGCGGCTACGATCGTGATGCGTTGCAGGCCGGACAACGCCTCGGACGGTTCGTCTCCGCCGGCAAGGAGCATCACGGCGGCCACTCCGCCGGTCAGCAAACCCCAGAAGATCACGAGCCCGCGGCGCGGTTCGCTGGATCCGTTGGAACTCAGGGAGGCCATGATGATGGAGGCTGAGTCTGCTCCGGTGATGAAGAAGATTGCCACCAGGACCATGGCCAGGACGATGACTGCAGTGGTGGCCCAGGCGGGCATGTTCAGGTTCTTGATCAAGTCGAACAGGGCGCCGTCGAAGGATATGGAGGGTGCGCCGTCGACCATTTTGACGAGGCCGTCGGTGGGGTCCTGCGTCTTGTCGGCCTGCTGCTGGATGCCAAAGGCGGTGCCGCCGAAGATGCCGAACCAGATCACGCTGACAATGCTCGGTACCAGCAGTACCCCGGTGACAAACTGCCGGATGGTGCGGCCCCGGCTGATGCGGGCGATGAACATGCCCACGAACGGCGTCCAGGACAGCCACCAGGCCCAGTAGAAGATGGTCCAGCTGGACATCCAGCTCCGCAGTGCCTCGTCTCCCACGGCTTCGGTCCGGGAGGACATTTCCGCCAGGTCCCTGGCGTAGTCTCCCACCGCGGCGGGAATCAGGTTGAGGATGAAGAGGGTGGGGCCAGCAACAAAGACGATGAGTGCCAGGACGACGGCCAGGACCATGTTGATGTTGGAAAGCCACTGGATGCCGCGGCTGATGCCGGATACCGCGGAGGCCACGAAGCAGGAAGTCAGGATGGCGACGATCACCACGAGCACGGGGGTACCGATTTCCCCGACCCAGCCGTTGGATGTCAGTCCGCTGCCGATCTGGAGGGCGCCGAGGCCCAACGAGGCAGCGGTACCGAACAGCGTGGCGAAGATGGCCAGGATGTTGATGAACTTGCCGACTGGCCCTTCAACCATCCTGATGCCAAAGAGTGAGGTGAAGGCCGCGGAGATGAGTTGCCTGCGGCCCAGGCGGTAGGTGCCGTAGGCCATGGCGATGCCCACCACTGCGTACATCGCCCACGGGTGCAGGGTCCAATGGAAGATAGAGGTGGCCATGGCGGTCTGGATGGCTGCGGGGGTTCGTCCGTCCACGGTTCCGGGCGGCGGCGAAATGTAGTGGTAGAGCGGCTCAGCCACGCCATAGAACATGAGCCCGATGCCCATGCCGGCGGCAAACATCATGGCCACCCAGGAGATGGTGCGGAATTCGGGTTTTTCGCCGTCCTTGCCCAGCGGGATGTTGCCGAACTTGCCGAGCGCCAGCCACAGGACGAAGACCACGAAGAGAGAAGCCAACACCATGAAGAGCCAGCCGGTGTATTCCATGACCCAGTCAAGAACGCCCTGTGACGTGGCAGAGAGGCTGTCCCTCCCGAGGAATCCCCACATCACGAAGGCGATGGCGCATGCTCCCGTGATCCCGAAGGTGACCTTGTCCAGGGTGAGCTTGCGGTTGCGGCGTTCCGTCACGGCCCGCTCTGTCTTGCTCTGACGCAGTTCCTGCAGGAGCTCGTCATAGTTTTCAGAGTCCGGGACGGATGCGGAAGGGCGGGGGGCGGTTGGGGGACGGTCCGGAGCGTTGGTGCCGGTGTCCGCGTCGATGTCACTGTCTATGCCGATATCACTGTTCAATGCCATGAGGAAGTCCTTTGCTCGGATTCATGGGCTGGTGCTAGATGTGGCCATCCACTGTCAGGCCTGGAGGGAGGTTGGGAACCTCGTCGGATTCGGTGATCATGATGTCGCCGTCAATCACGCTGACCTCGTGTCGGCGGACTGGCAGCTTGGCCGGCGGGGCGTCCACGCCGCCCGTGCGCAAATTGAACCTGGAGGCGTGCAGCGGGCATTCAACCCAGCAGTCCTCCACCCAGCCGTCGGCCAGGGAGGCGTCCTGGTGCGTGCACGTGTCGTCGAGGGCAAAAAGCTCGCCGTCTTCCGTGTGGAACACCGCGATGGGCGGTGACGTGTTCAGGCGGAGCGCTTCCCCGGGTGCCAGTTCGCTGAGCGGGCATGCCTTGTGCATGGAGGGACCTCTTCTTCGGTCGGGATCCTTGGCTGTGCAACTGCTACTGGTGGAGTTCCGTAGTGAACAACAGCAATCGCAATAAGCAACAGAGTGCGATAGCTCACAATGCTTGTCAAGACTTTTCCTGTCTATTGCGGACCCGCGTCTTCTCAGCAGGAACACCCTTGACAGTGCCCATGGCATAGCTCACGCTGTTGCATATAGCGATTGTTGTTGCGTCACAAGCAATTGAAAGGAGGCGCCGAAGTGCAGACACTTGCGATTGTGGGAGCTTCCCTGGCAGGTCTTTCGGCCGCCCGGGCAGCCCGCGCCCAAGGCTTCGGCGGACGGTTGGTCATCATTGGCGATGAGCCGCACCGTCCGTATGACCGGCCGCCGCTGTCCAAGGACTTCCTGCTCGGTAGTGTCACGGCGGAGGACTTGTTCCTGGAGGCCGACGCCGACGAGCTCCAGGCTGAATGGGTGCTGGGCACCGAGGCCGTGTCCCTGGAAGGTTCCTCGCGGACCATCCTCCTTAACAACGGCCGCACCGTGCAGGCGGACGGCGTTGTCATTGCCACCGGCGCGAGGGCCAGGCAGCTGCCCATCCTGGCTGGACTAAGCAACGTTTTCACCCTGCGCACCCTCGCGGACGCGCAGAGCCTGGCGCCCGAGCTGGTGCCCGGGAGCAGGATGGCCGTGATAGGTGCCGGTTTCATCGGCGCGGAGGTTGCCTCGGCTGCCGCATCGCGAGGCATGGAAGTCACCATGATCGACACCAAGCCGGTCCCGTTCGCCGCCCAGCTCGGTGCGGAGATGGGAGGCGTGGTGGCGGGGCTTCACGCCGCCAACGGCGTGGAACTCATTTCCTCCGCCGTAATCGAGGACTTCTACAGCGGCGAAGGCAACGTCACGGGACTCCGGCTGGCCGGCGGACGCTACGTGGGCGCCGACGTCGTGGTGGTCGGCATTGGAGCCGAGCCAAACACGGAGTGGCTGGAGGGTTCCGGGCTGGAGCTTCGCGGCGGCGTCCTGTGCGACGGCATGGGCCGCACCGGGGTCCCCGGCATCACCGCCGTGGGGGACTGCGCCGCCTGGTTCGACCATGCAGCGGGCACGCACCGCCGGGTGGAGCACTGGACCGGCGCCCTGGAGCGTGCCGCACTGGCCGTAGAGGTGCTGCTGGACTCTGATGCCGCGCCGAGGCCGGCCAAACCGCACTATTTCTGGTCCGACCAGCACGGCGTCAAGCTGCAGTTCGCAGGCCACTGCGCCGGCTACGACCGGCTGGAGATCGAAGTCGGCGACGCCCTGACGCACAGCTGTCTTGCCGTGTACTACCGCGAGGACGTCCCGGTGGCGGTCCTCGGGATGAACCAGCCGCGGCTGTTCACCAAGTGGCGGCGCCTGCTCGCTGCACCCGCCCGGCCGCTGGGCCCACCCAGCGGGCAGGCTGCCTGCGCGGACGCCTCCGCACTGGTGGGCGCAGCCGCCGTGTCCTGACAACCGTGCCTGAAACGTGTCCCCAAATATCCCGTCCCTTCAAGTTCCAGCTTCGTTGATCTTTGTTCGTTAGGAGGACAAATTGTCTCTTGAGGTAAGCGCCCCGAGCCTGATCCCCACCCTGCCCGGTTACACCTACGTGGATGAGGCCGTATTCCGGGCCGAGCAGGAGCGGATCTTTGAGCAGATGTGGTTCTGCGCCGTCCGCTCCGCCGACCTGGACAAGGCCGGCGCATGGCGGACGGTCCAGGTCGGGCGGGAAAGCGTGCTGATCAGCCGCACCCGCAAGGGCGGAATCCGTGCCTTCTACAACATCTGCCGGCACCGGGGCGTCAAGCTGTGCATGGAAGAGCAGGGCGAAGCCGCACGCTCGTTCCAGTGCCCTTACCACGCCTGGACCTATGACTTTGAGGGAAAACTCATCGCGGCGCCCAACCTGACCAAAATGCCGGACATCGACCGGGACGAGTACGGCCTGGTGAAGGTCCATATCCGCGAATACCTGGGCTACGTCTGGGTGTGCCTGGCTGACGAGCCGCCGTCGTTCGAAGAAGAAGTAATGGGTGCCATCGAGGAACGGCTCGGCGACCTCAAGGCGATCGAAGGCTACGACGTGGCCAACCTCAGCCTGGGCCGCCGCATCCGCTATGACGTGAAGGCGAACTGGAAGCTCATTATCGAGAACTTCATGGAGTGCTACCACTGCGCCACCATCCACCCGGAGCTGACCGAGGTCCTGCCGGAATTCGCCGACGGCCTGGCTGCGCAGTACTTCGTGGGCCACGGCGCCGAGTTTGGCGAGGACGTCAAGGGTTTCACCATCGACGGCTCGGAAGGGCTGGACCTGATTCCGGGGGTGGGGGAGGACCAGGACCGCAGGTACTACGCCATCACCATCAAGCCCACAGTGTTCGTGAACCTGGTCCCGGACCACGTGATCATCCACCGCATGTTCCCCATGGCCGCGGACCACACGATCGTGGAGTGCGACTGGCTTTACGTGCCCAGCGTCGTGGAGAGCGGCAAGGACGTCAGCGCGTCCGTGGAGCTGTTCCACCGCGTCAACCAGCAGGACTTCGACGCCTGCGAACGGTGCCAGCCGGCCATGGGCTCGAAGGTCTACGCCAAGGGCGGCGTGCTGGTGCCGAGCGAACACCACATCGGCGCCTTCCATGACTGGGTCCAGGAAAAGGTCGGGGACGTTACCCCCGGCCATTGAGGCCTGCTTCCGATGGAGGACCCGCCGGAACCGTTGGTTTCGGCGGGTCCTCCGCTGTTAACGCCCGGTGTAGCCCATCTTCGCGCTGATCTGCAGCCCCGCCTGTTTCAGCGCATCGAGGAGTCCCGGCGCCGTCTCCGGATCAAAACGGAAGGCCGGCCCGGAAATGCTGACCGCACCGATCACGGCTCCCACATGGTTGTACACCGGCACGGACATCGAATTGAGCCCGATTTCGAACTCCTCCCGGACAACGCCGTAGCCGTCACGGGCGACGTCGATCAGCTGGCTTTCGAGCTTGTTCCTGTTGGTGATGGTCCGCGGCGTCCGGGCCGGAAGCCCGGTCTCCTTCAGGACGCGGTCCCGCTCGTCGGCGGACAGTGCAGCCAGCAGCACTTTTCCGCTGGAGGTCGCGTGGAGCGGTGTCAGGCTGCCCACCCAGTCGTAGGTGGCCAGCGTTGACGGGCCCATGGCCTGGTCCACGTTGACGGCGTAGTTGGAGCGCAGGACGGCCAGGTTCACCGTCTCCTTGAACTCCTCTGCCAGGCTTTCGAGTACGGGCCGGGCCTCGCGGACCAGGCTGAGCCGCCCGGGGATGGAGCTGGCCAGCCTCAGGATGCCGAAGCCCAGCTGGTACTTTCCGCGCTCACTGTTCTGGTGGACCATTTCCCGGCTCACCAGCGAACCCAGCAGCCGGGAGACTGTGGACTTGTGGATGCCCATCTCGTCGGCGATTTCGCTCACGCCCGCGTGGCCGTCCCGCGCCAGGATTTCCAGGACCATGAGCGCCCGGTCCACTGACTGGACACCGCCGTGCTGGCCCGACTCCGCATCGACGTCGGACTCGGGGTCATTTTTGGAAGCCATGATCCATACTCTCAAGTAGTTTCTGCGGCCTGCTTGCCCGCCACAAGGCCGCCAGTAGCGTCCTCTCGGTTAGTTCCACAGTTTCGATCCTATGCCGTGAGGTGTGATGGGGCCGACATTGGGTTAAGTGGATTGACGCAGGTCCATTTCGTGGAGTCCTCCAGATCCCCGGTCCGGGTCTATCGCAGTCCGTTGCTGTGGGCCATCGCGATGGCTTCGGTGCGTGAGGTGGCGCCAACCTTCCGGTAGATGTTCCGGAGATGGAACTTCACGGTGTTCTCGCTGATGTGCAGTTCCGCCGCGATGGCCCGGTTCCGCTGTCCGGCGGCAAGCAGCTGCAGCACCTGGAGTTCGCGCTCGCCAAGCTTCCAGCCGGAGACGTCCGCCAGGTGGCGGGCCGGCGGATCGAGGGGGAGTGAGACGGCGACGTCGGCACCCCAGCCGGGCATCACATCCACCGACATTCTGCCGTCAAGTGCTTCTACGCGTTGGGCGAGGCGGGCCATGGTCGGTGCCGCGGCGGACAGGTCGCCGGGACCGTCGTCGCGGACGTTGACCAGGAGGTTCTCTCCGTCGCAGTCCCACTGCGTACGGATCCGGCGGACGCCGGACTGGTCCACCATGGCAAGCACCAGCCCCCGGACAATCGCCCGGGCCGCGTGGGCCACTTCGCCGGGCAATGCCCGGCCGGTGACGGGAGGTTCGATGAACTGGACGTCGATGCCGCTGAAGGTCATGAGCGGTTTCAGGTCCTCGCGGAGGCGTTGGAAGGCTGTGGCGACGGGTTCCTCGACCAGTTCCGTGGTGCGGTCGTTGAGCGTGCGGAGACTGACCAGGGCCTTGGCGGCGACGTCGGTGGCGGACTTCCGTGCCGCGTCGTCGCCCAGCGCGGGCGACCGCAATGCGGCGAGCAGGGTTTCGAGGGTGGTGGAATGGCGGTCCACCAGTTCGGCGGTCACCCTGACGCGCTCGGCCGAGGCCGCGCGGGATTCAATGAGGTACGACGGCGGTGCATCGGCCACCTTCTCCCGGATCCGCTCGGCTGCCAGCATCCAGAGGTAGCGGAGCAACCGCCCTGCCGCCGCGTGCTGGGTGGGGTCCTGCAGGGGCTGCGGATCGGCGACCACGAGCAGGGCATTGCTCGGTGAAGACAGGGCCAGGACCGGGTGCGGCTCGCCACCAAGCACCGCTTCGCCCTGCCAGGATTCAGGGCCGGCATCCTCGCCGCCGGAGCGTCCGCCGTTGGAAAGTGACGCCCGGATGTGGTCGAGTTCGGCGATGGATACGCGGCTGATGACCGATTCGTCGCCGGCCTTCTTCTGCGGCCGGCCCGTGCAGTCCTCAGTGAAGATGACCAGCGCGGTACTGCCCAGGTAGGGGAGTGTGGCTTCCCACAGCCGCCGGGCAATGGCGGCCAGCGGCGCGGTGGACACGGCGGCGACGGCCTCGAGCAGGGGCTGCGCCTCGTCGACAAGCCGAGGTAGGTCGGGCCGCGGAAGAGAGTCGGTGTTGGATGCATCGGTGAGGACTGCCACCTGCCCAGTTTACGACGTTTCGGGAATCCTACTATCCCTTTGGGTAGTAAAGACCGTTCGATCATGGCGTTAGGCCCACTCAACGGGTGGGGGAGGATGAATGTGTAACGACTTTCGTGAAGGAGGAACCCCGCAAATGAGCGTCAACGCAGAGACCGGCCCGGCCGCCCTGGCCAAGACGTCCAGCGCTTTCAGGCGCAACCGCGGCCTTGTCAAGGACGAACTCACCGACGTGTTCCAGCGCGTTGACCCGGCGCAGGTTGCGGCCCTGGTGACCGAGCTCAGGCTGGCCGACAGGATCTTCGTGACCGGCGCCGGACGCAGCGGCCTTGTCCTGAAAATGGCGGCCATGCGGCTCATGCACCTGGGGCTGACCGTGCACGTCGTCGGGGAGACGACGGCGCCGGCCATCCGCGCCGGCGACCTGTTGCTCGCAGCCTCCGGTTCCGGGACCACCGCCGGCGTCGTGAAGGCGGCGGAAACCGCGGCCGGCCTGGATGCGCGGGTCGCTGCCTACACCACCAACGCCGGCTCCCCGCTCGCGGCTGTTGCTGCCGCCGTCGTCCTCATCCCGGCTGCCCAAAAGACGGACCACGGCTCGGCCGTGTCCCGGCAGTATTCGGGCAGTCTCTTCGAACAAGTGCTGTTCGCCACCACCGAAGCGGTGTTCCAAAGCCTCTGGGACGAGGACGCGGCGGCGGCTGAGGACCTCTGGCAGCGACACGCGAACCTCGAATAGAGCAGCCGCACCAACCAAACCGCCCCCCATCCCTGACCCACCCCGAAATGAGACCCCGCATGAAACTGCAAGTCGCCATGGATGTCCTGACCGTCGACGCCGCCCTCGAGCTGGCCGGCAAGGTTGCCGAATACGTGGACATCATCGAACTTGGCACGCCGCTGGTGAAGAACGCCGGCCTGTCAGCCGTGACCGCCGTCAAGACCGCCCACCCGGACAAAATCGTGTTCGCGGACATGAAGACCATGGACGCGGGCGAGCTCGAAGCCGGGATCGCCTTCAGCGCCGGCGCGGACCTGGTCTCCGTCCTCGGCAGCGCCGACGATTCCACGATCGCCGGGGCGGTCAAGGCGGCGAAGGCCCACAACAAGGGTGTGGTTGTTGACCTGATCGGCGTTGCGGACAAAGTGACCCGCGCCAAGGAAGTCCGTGCCTTGGGGGCCAAGTTCGTCGAGTTCCACGCCGGCCTCGATGAACAGGCCAAGCCGGGCTACAACCTGGAAGTCCTGCTCAGCGCAGGTCAGAAGGCCCGCGTTCCGTTCTCCGTGGCCGGCGGAGTGAACCTCTCCACCATCAACGCCGTGCAGCGCGCCGGAGCGGACGTCGCCGTCGTCGGTGGGTCCATCTACAGCGCTGACGATCCCGCGCTTGCTGCCAAGGAGTTGCGGGCAGCGATCATCTAGGCGGAAGCGCCCGGCAGCAGCCGGGAACCTACGACGGCGCCCTGCACCTCTGGTGCGGGGCGCCGTCGTCCGCCAACCGGCAAGCATTCAGTGCCTTGCGGTCAGCGACGCCCGGATCCGGTCCCGGAGCGCCTATCAGGAGTAGGGTTTGCCTTGGCAGACGAAGGGGTCGGCAGACGAAGGGGTCCAAATGAGCTACAAATATCGAACCGTCCGGGTTCGCGGCACTGACCTGGTTGGAACCATCGCGCGCAAACACGGGGGCGCGCCCGAGATCTACGAAACCTCGAAGGATCCGAGCACGTCGGTCGTCCCGGTGTTCTTCCAGGCAACGGGTGAGGTCCGATTCTTCGACAGGTCAATGCTGGAGGACGTCGTGACGCCGGCCAGCTAGCGGCGGTATTACACCGCCGGGCAGACGTAAAAGCCGCACTGGGCATGGGTGTCCGCATGGCGTTGACACTGCTCAGGGCCGCGAGGAGACTTTATTTTTGGGGGGCCTCTTCGAAAGGAGCCCTAAATGCCGTGGCATCTCGAAGGTACCTATTTTGAGAACTGCAACTGCGACATGGTCTGCCCGTGTACGGCAACAGGGCAGACCGCACCGGCGGACAATGACCGTTGCAACGTGGCTTTGGCCTTCCACGTGGAAACCGGCGAAGTGAACGGTGTCGACGTCGGCGGTCTGACAGTCTGCGTCGTGGCCGACACCCCCGCCCTGATGAGCGACGGGGGCTGGAAAGTCGGTGTTCTGATGGACGCCGCCGCCTCAGCTGAGCAAGCCGAGGCACTCGGTGCAGTCTTCGGCGGCCAGCTCGGCGGACCGATGGAGGGCCTCGCCCCCTTGATCGGTGAAATGGCGGGCATGGAGTCCCTGGACATGGCCTACGCCGACGACGGGCGAGTCCACCAGGTGCGAATAGGCAGTGCCGTCGACATGGTGGTCGAGGACTTCATGAATCCATTTGATTCCACAGGGCGGGGAGTGAAAATCAGCGGGGTCGGATTCCCGGCCGACACTCTGGCAGCCGGCACATCCAGCACCGCCCGCGTCGACGTGTTCGGGATGACCTGGGATAACGCCGGGAAGAACTCATTCTCGGCCCCCTTCGCCTGGTCCGCTTAGGTGCCGGGCAGGAGCCGCCTGACAGCTGGCCACCATGCCGGAGAGCTGGCGCTGATCGGGTGCGCCGCGCTGGCCTGGTATCTGACTTTCTTAGGCCTTTCCGACATGTCCACGGGCCCGGGAACGATGGGATTGCGGCTCGGGGGTTTCCTGGCGGTGTGGACGCTGATGATGGCAGCCATGATGCTGCCGGCGCTGGCGCCCCTGACTTCGACGTATCTCAGATCCATCCGCGCCGTGCGCAGCAGCCGGGTCAGGGCCCTCCGGACAACGGCCCTGGTAGGCGGCTACCTTCTGACATGGATCGGATTCGGCGTCGTGGCCTACGCGGCCGCGGCCCTGTCAGCGCTGCTGGCTGAGAACGCGGCAGACATCGCACCCTGGGTGGGTGCCGGAGTCCTCGTGGCGGCCGGAGCCTACCAGCTGACCCCGCTGAAGGATTTCTGCCTCAGGCACTGCCGGTCGCCCATAGCCTTCCTGTTGCACGTCTCCGGATACAAGGGCCGCTTGCGGGACGTCCGGGTCGGCATGTACCACGGCGTCTACTGCGTCGGCTGCTGTTGGGGGCTCATGGTGGTGCTGATTGCCGTCGGCGTGATGAACCTGGCGTGGATGGCCGTGCTCACAGTAGTCATCTTCCTGGAGAAGACATGGAAATACGGGCCCGTCTTCAGCCGGATAACTGGTGTCTCGCTGATCGTTTTCGCGTTCTTCGTCCCGGCACACCCGGAGCTGCTGCCCGGGCTTTACATGCCCGCGCCCATGTAGGGGACGCTGACCGCCGTCTTCGAATGGAAATGCAGCCCTGGCGGTCAAACACGGGGAGGTCCAAGCTTTAACCATTCGACGCGGGCCAAGTGTGGCCGTCCGGGCTTCCCGGGAGGGCACGGCGAGGGTGACGCCACGGCGGGGGCGAGGAGAGTGACGATGGTTGACACGGCAGCGCAGACGCTTCGGGCCGGGGCGCGGAACGACCTGGTGACGCAACTGCTGGGCATCTGGCTCCTCCTGGCTGTGTTCCTCGACGGCTGGGCCCACCTGCACGTTCCCGGGCTTGAAACCTTCTTCACCCCCTGGCACGCGGCACTCTATTCGGGCCTCGTGGCCATGGCCGCGTGGACGGCAAGCGTGATTTGGAGGCAGCGCCAGCCCGGGCGGCCATTGACCCGGTCGGTGCCGGCCGGCTACACGGGCACGGTCATCGGACTGGTCCTGTTCGCCGTCGCGGGCGTCCTGGACCTGGCCTGGCACGAGATCCTGGGCATCGAAGTCTCCCTCGATGCGCTGGTGAGCCCCACCCACTTGCTGCTGGGGTTCAGCCTCTTCCTCATCCTCGGCACCGGTATCCGCAGCGCACGGGCCGCCGGCGGCGCAGAGGTTTTCACACGGACGCCGGCTGCATTGTTGTCTCTCGCCCTGATGACCGGCCTGGGAGCCTTCTTCCTCATTTACTGCTCGGCGTTCGTCCGGACCCCGCCGGCCGTCCCATATCTACAGACGCCGATCGGGAGCCCCGGGCACACCCAGGCGGAGCTTCCCCCGGCCCTCGGACTGGCCAGCTATTTGGTGACCACAGCGCTGATTATCGCCCCCTTCCTCTACACCTTCTCCGGGGCCCGAAGGCCGCCTTTCGGCATTGCCACCATCCTGGTCGCCGTGGTGGCGTGGCTGCCGCTGGCCATGTCGGGGCTGCGCCCGGTCGCGGTCGCCGGTGCTGCCGGAGCCACGATAATCTCGGCAGCGGCGGATCTGCTGCTTGCCCGACGGCCGGGCCCGTGGCTCAGGCGCCGGTTGCCGGCGGTCACCGCCGTGCTGGCGGCACTCATCTGGACCGGCCAACTGGTTGGCATCGCCCTGGCGTCATCGATTCAATGGCCGGTGTCGATGTGGCTGGGGGCCGTCGTGCTGAGTGCGGGTTTGGCCGCGGCGCTGGCCTTACTCAGCTCGTTGAACACCAGGAGCGTCCCGGTTCCGGCAGCGCCACGATGAGCGCCAAATCCCCACTGTTCCCGGCGCCCGGACTGGGCTAATTTGGGGATAAAGGGGAGCGCCCGGTGCCCGGTTGGTTGACGGCGGAGGCATCCGGCCTCGCCATCGAGTAAGGAACCCACCGTGGCCTACAACGTGGCCCAAAAGCTCATCGCATCCCATCTGGTGGCCGGGGAGATGATTCCCGGCCGAGAGATTGGCCTGCGTATCGATCAGACCCTCACCCAGGACGCGACGGGGACGCTGGTCATGCTGGAACTGGAGGCCATCGGGCTCGACCGGGCACAAACTGAAGTGTCCGTGCAGTACGTGGACCACAACTTGTTGCAGGCCGACAGCAGGAACGCTGAGGACCATGATTTTCTCCGCTCGGCCTGCCGCCGGTTTGGTCTGTGGTTCTCGAAGGCCGGAAACGGGGTGTCGCATCCGACCCACATGCAGCGGTTTGGCCGTCCGGGCACGACCATGGTCGGTTCCGACAGTCATACCCCGGCCGCTGGGTCGCTGGGGATGCTGGCAATCGGGGTCGGCGGCACCGAGGTAGCCCTAGCCATCGCGGGCGAGCCGCTCTACCTGAAGATGCCGGAGATCTGGGGCGTGCGGCTTACCGGCAAGCTGCCACCGTGGACCAGCGCCAAGGACGTCATTCTCGAAATGCTTCGCCGGCACGGCGTGAAGGGCGGCAAGGACCGGATCATCGAGTACTACGGTCCCGGCCTCGCCACGCTGAGCGCGATGGACCGGCACGTGATTGCCAATATGGGCGCCGAACTCGGTGCGACGAGCACGGTCTTCCCGGCCGACGAACAGGTCCGGGCCTTCCTGCGGTCCGAACAGCGCGAGGGCGACTTCACCGAACTCCTCGCCGATTCCGGGGCCACTTACGACGTAACCGACGAGATCGACCTGGCCACGATCGAGCCGCTCATCGCCCTGCCCAGCTCGCCCGGCAACGTCGTTCCGGTGCGGGAGGTCACTGGCAGGCCGGTGGCGCAGGTCGTGATTGGGTCCTCAGCGAACCCGGGCCTGCGCGACTTCGCAATTGTCGCCGCCATCACGAAGGGGCGGCAGTGCCACCCGGGACTGTCTTTCGACGTCAACCCGAGTTCCCGGCAAATCCTGCAGGACCTCACCAGGTTGGGGGCCACGTTTGATCTGATAAGCGCCGGAGCACGGCTGCATCAGACCGGATGCATGGGCTGCATCGGGATGGGACAGGCCCCCGCGAACGGAAGCAACAGCCTGCGTACGATGCCCCGCAACTTTCCCGGCCGTTCGGGCACGAAGGAGGACTCGGTCTATCTGTGCTCACCGGAGACGGCCGCAGCCGCTGCGCTCACCGGAATCATCACCGACCCGCGGGACCTGACGGAGCTCTTCGACCTTGAGTACCCCGAGATCGAACTTCCCGCGGTGTCGAGCGTGAACGTGGCAATGCTGGAGGAGCCGTTGGCGCCGGAGGAGGCCGGCAAAGTGGCGCTGGTCAAGGGCGAAAACATCTCCTCGCTTCCCGTCTTCGGCCCACTCGCCGACAGCATCGAGGCACCAGTGGCCTTGGTGGTGGGCAACGATGTCTCGACGGACGAGATTCTTCCAGCCGGAGCCCGCGTTCTGCCCTACCGCAGCAACATCCCCAAACTCGCCGAATTCACCTTCGACCAGCTCGACCCCACCTACGCCGCCCGCGCCGCCCAAACCCGCGACTCGACCGGGCACATCCTGGTCGGCGGCACGAACTACGGCCAGGGATCCTCACGGGAACACGCAGCTATCACCCCGCGCTTCCTCGGGCTGCGCGCAGTGGTGGCCGTCTCGTTCGCGCGGATCCACTGGCAGAACCTGGCCAATTTCGGCGTCTTCGCCGTCGAGTTCACAAATGCGGCCGATCACGACCGCATCGAACAGGGCGATGTGCTCGCGCTGACAGGGATACACGACGCCCTCCTGACAGGCAAGGAGATCCTCGTGGAGAACCAGACCCGCGGCGAGGTCTACCCTGTGCGGCACAGTCTCTCCAGCCGTCAGGTGGACATGCTCCTGGCGGGTGGCCTGATCCCTTGGCTGCGCGAACGGAGAGCGCAGGAATGAGCTGCCGATCACCGCTGACGAGGATGGGTGTGCCGCAGTGAGCGGATGGCCGCGGCCGGACGAGCCCTCCGGCGAAATCAGCCTCGTCCTCGACCAGCGCAGCACCCTGGATCCGAAGGCTGACCTGCGCGACGGGTTGTCTGCGGTCGCCCGGCAGGGTTCCCACCTTTGGGTCGCCAATGACGAGACGACCAGCCTCGAACGGCTCACCCTGGAATCCGGCGGCCAGGCCCGCACCCACCGCAGCTTCGATCTCACCCACATCCTTGAGCTCCCCGGGGACAGGGGTGAGATGGACATCGAGGGACTCGATGTCGAGAATGACACGCTGTGGCTGCTCGGATCGCACAGCTCGGCCCGCAAACAGGTCAAGAACAACGCCACGCCCGCAGAAGCGCAGACATCCCTGGCGACGGTGGAGGTCAGCGAGCGCCGTCGGGTGTTGGCCCGGCTTTCGACCAAGACCCTCCTCGATCCGGGCGGCGGGCGGACGGATCAGCAGCAGCGCCCCGCCGTGCTGGGCCTCGGCCGGGGCATGGACCTGGTGGACCTGCTGGCCGATGACCCACATGTTGGAAGCTTCATCCAGTCCTCCACGACCGGTCGTCCGATCCCGGGCAAGGACAACGGCATTGACTGCGAGGGCCTCGCCGTAGCGGGCGACCGGGTCTTCATCGGTCTGCGCGGGCCGGTGCTGCGTGGGTGGGCGATGATCATCGAGCTCCAGGTTGGGGACGGGCCCGGCCTGGAACCGCAGCCGATCGGACCCGGGAATCGTCGCTACCGCAAGCACTTCCTTCGCCTGCATGGTTTGGGCGTGCGGGATCTGTGCCGTCACGGACAGGACCTGCTCGTCCTGGCCGGACCCACCATGGAACTCGACGGGCGCGCGGCCGTGTTTCGCTGGCGGGGCGCGCTGACGTCGCAGGCCGAGGCCGTCCTGCCGAAGGACAATCTGCATTGCGAATTTGACGCGCCGTTCGGTGAGGACGAGGACCATGCCGAGGGGATCACCGTTCTCGACGACGGCCGGTCGGCGCTGGTGTTGTATGGGACGCCGTCGGGCAAGCGCAAGACCGGACGCCACGCGATCAAGGCCGACGTCTTCCGCCTCAGCACATAGGAACCGGCGCTGCGGCGGTCCCGGGGAGGTGCTCCTATTGCTGCCGGTCCACTTTTCCCAGCCAGGCCTGCAGGAGAGGAACGACGACGTCGCTGTGCATCGCGCCCAGGTGATCGAGAGCGGGGAGTACTTGCACATCCCACCCGGCCTCGATGAGCTCATGCTCGTGGGCGGCAAGCGGTTCGCCGATCCGTACCGTCACGTCTCCCCAGCGGGGTCCGTACACGATGTGATCGGCGGAGCCGGCGAACGCCAGCCGGGGCAGATCCGGCGCCACGCCAATAGTTGAATCGTCGAAGTCCTGGAGCGCTTCGTACAGCGTGACGAACTGGCGGGTTTGTGCTTCGTTGGTCTGTATCGTGGCGGCATCCCAGTCGCCCGGTTCGACCGGGAGGTTCGCCTCCGGCGATTGTTCCGGGGCCCTGGCCGCCGCCGAGTGGGCCGCCCGCGTCACCGCCAACATGCTCTTGTACGGGCCCTCGCGCGGCGGGAATCCGCCCATGACGAGCGCCCAGAGCCGGTTTGTGCGGATGGCCAACTGCAAGCCGCACAGGCCCAGCCACGAATAGCCGTAGTATCCGAAGGTCTCCGCGCTGGCCGCATCAGCGATAGCCAGGAAGTCGGCGGCGACGTTCTCCGGGGTGAGGGTATCGGGCGCAGGGTGCGCCATCCGGTGCCCCTCGTAGTCGGCCGCGATTACCCGATAGGAGTGCGAGAGGCCCGACACCAGATTGGGCCCGAGATCCGGGTCCGCGCCCCACTCCCGCATCGTCTGGGCTTCCGGCCCGGACCGCGGCCTCACGTCGGCAGGGATGAGCAGCGCCCGGCCGTCACCGTTCACCCGGACGGGTATTGCCGTGCCGTCGTGCAAAAGGGCCTCAACCATCTCGGACACCGGGATCCTCCTTATCGGTACTGCTCCGGTGGACAAAAGTCTGCCACCGGTGCGTTCGCTCCGGAACGTCCCGGAGCCATGGCGGCCGGGCCGTGCTCTGGCGCACACCGGCGCTGGGGGCGAGAATGGGGTCGTGCTCACCCCTGATCGAACCCAAGGGAAGGACTTTCATGTCGCTGTATCAGCCTGAACCGGTCGAAATTTCAACGAGGATGCGGCCGGGGGAGTGGACCGAGGAAAGCCTGGAGATGCTGGTCGCGTCTTATCGCGAGCAGCTCTCGCGCATGGGGGCGGCCGCCTCCGAGATCGACGTCGTGATCGACCGCGACGACGGAGGCGGGGTCAGCGTGGTGGCGTCCTGGCTTAAGCCTGACGTCGCGCAGGAGATGACGGAGGTGACGGACGACTCCGGACTGGTGGCGATGGACCCCGACGCCGGGTCAGTGCGGCCGGCGCGCGACGACTCCGCGCCCCGATAGTGCTTCGGGCCCGCTTGCGCTCCGGCAGGATGGTGTTCCCGAAGCAACCCTTCGACCAGAGTGGAGCTTTCATGGCACCGCAGATATCCGGCAAAATCGATAACAAACTGTTTGGGCTCTACCTCTCGGACCACCTCGCGGGCGCCACAGCGGGGCGGGGCCGCATCGAGCGCATGGCGCGCGACTTCACGGACACCCCCTTCCGCTCCGAACTTGAAGCGCTCGCCACCCAGATCCGGGAGGAACGGGAGTACCTGAACGGACTGGTGGGGGATTTGGGCCTGCCACGGCGAACTCCCCGGCAGGCGGCGGCGTGGGTCGCGGAGCGAGCCGGCCGGCTCAAGCTCAACGGGCGGGTGGTACGCCGCTCACCGCTGACGCTGGTGCTGGAGTCTGAGGTCATGCGCTCAGCAGTGATGGGAAAGCTGGGGCTGTGGCAGACGCTGCAGGACCTCTCCGGGGAACTGGGACTGGGACTGGACGGTTCCAGGTTTGACGGACTGGCCGCCACGGCACGCGACCAGATCGCCACCCTGGACCGGGTCCATGAGTACGCCCGCCGGCGGTCGTTCTACACCAACCAGGGCAGCTGAGCCGGCCGGTCATCTTCGGCTTGACCGGTCGCGTCCTGCCCTGCCCTGACGGGCACTGGCGCGCGCCGGCAGCGGGGACGAGAATGGGCTCGTGCTCCCCCCTCGCCCCGGCGGGGACGGCGACGCGATGAACGCCGCCGCCCGAAAGATTCAGCGCATCTATCTGACGTTGACGCTGGGCAATACCCTTGCGGCCTCGTTCATCTGGGGGATCAACACCCTCTTCCTCCTCGACGCCGGACTCAGCAACTTCGAGGCGTTTGCCGCGAATGCTTTCTTCACGGCCGGCATGGTGCTGTTCGAGGTGCCCACCGGGGTGGTTGCCGACGGTTGGGGCCGGCGCGTCTCGTTCCTGCTCGGAACCGTGACCCTCGCCGTCTCGACTTACTTCTACTACCTGCTCTGGCAGTTCTCCGCCCCGTTCTGGTGGTGGGCGGTAGTGTCGGTCCTGCTCGGACTCGGCTTCACCTTCTTCTCCGGAGCGGTGGAGGCCTGGCTCGTTGATGCACTGCGCTTCTCGGGGTTCGAGGGCGGAATGGAAGCGGTGCTCGGGCGGGGACAGATGGTCGCCGGAGTCGCGATGCTGGCCGGCTCTGTTGCGGGCGGCGTGATTGCGCAGGCCACCAATCTGGGCGTGCCGTTCCTGATGCGCGTGGGCGTGCTGCTGGCCATGTTCGCGGTGGCCTTTGGGCTCATGCGCGACGTCGGGTTCACCCCCGAACGTTCGACCCATCCCCTCCAGGCGACCCGGGCTGTACTTGCCGCCTCGATCGAGAACGGCTTGAAGAATCCGCCCGTACGTTACGTGATGCTGGCCGCGCCGTTCACCTTCGGCGTCGGGATCTATGTGTTTTACGCCCTGCAGCCGTACCTGCTCGAGCTCTATGGGGACCCCCACGCGTATTCCGTCGCGGGCCTGGCGGCGGCCATCGTGGCCGGGGCGCAGGTGCTCGGTGGCTGGATGGCTCCCCGCGTCCGGCGACTTGTCCGCCGGCGCACCACCGTGTTGATCCTGAGCAGCGTCGTGGACATGCTGATCCTGGTGGTGCTCGGGTTCACCCACGTGTTCTGGGTGGCTCTGGTGCTGTTGGCCCTCTGGGCAGTGGTGTCATCGGCGGGCATCCCGGTGCGCCAGGCGTACCTGAACGACATGATCGCCTCGAAGCAGCGCGCCACAGTGCTCAGCTTCGATTCACTCATGGGCTCAAGCGGTGGCGTGGTGGTACAGCCGCTGCTCGGCCGGGCGGCAGATGTTTACGGCTACGCGGCGTCGCTGGCGATCGGCGGCGTGATCGAGTTGATCGCGGTGCCGTTCCTGATGGCGAGCCGCCGGCAACGCCACCAGGCCGATCAGTCCAACGCCCCGACCAGCACCAACACCGGAACCCAGCCGGCGTAAGACGCCAGCCGGAATAACACTTCGGCCTCGCTCCTTACTTGGCGGGGCCTTCCGGGCCTACAGTGGGCGTGTAGAACCGTCGACAGGAGCGCCCCAGTGATAACCCTGCAGATCGAACACCAGGTCCGGGATTTTGACATGTGGCGGAGGGCTTTCGACAGCGATCCGCTGGGCCGCGCCGCGTCGGGCGTGCGGTCCTTCCGGATCTCGCGCCCGCTTGACCAGCAGGATTACGTGATGCTGGAGATGGACTTCGATACGCAGGCGGCGGCGGTGGACTTCCTGGGCCGGCTGCAGAACGATACGTGGAAAACGGGTGTGACGGCGCCGGCGCTGGTCGGTGAGCCATCGACCAGAATCATCGAAACGGTCGCCATCGAGAACGTGGCAGCCGCTGACCGCGACCTTCGGTAGAACGCCTGCTCCGGCGCCGGGATCACACGAAGCTCACGTCAGGCGTTTCGCTGCTGCTGTCCCCGGACGGGGTCCGGCGCGTTCCGCGGAGACACCGTGACGGTAGCGACGCGTTCCAGCCTCGGATGCAGGTGGTCGCCGTCGTCCACCACCCCGGTCTGCCACCACAATTTCAGGCCTTCCGGTACCACCTCCAGATAGGCCACGTTGTTTTGGAACCAGGGCCCCCGGATGCCGGACCAGTGGAACGGCGGGTCCGGCACCTTGGCCGAGCGCGCGACCAAGGCGCCCACCGGGGTGGCCAGGCCGTAGGACATGATGGCCGCGAAGGATCTCATCAGGCGGGGCAACGGGTTGCGGATGGGGGAGCAGACGGCCTGCAGGATCCGGCTGCCCGAGGCACGCTCCACCTCCGCAACGTAGGAGTAGTGGACGTCCCCGGAGAGGAAGGTAATTGTTTCCGGTGCCGGGCCGCGCTTGCCGTCGGCTACTTCGGTGGCCATGGCCGCCAGTTCCCGGAAGCTGTTCTGGAATGCGCCCCAGTGCTCCAGGTCCAGCGCCTGGCGCAGCTTCTCGCCGGCCCTGGCGGCACGGTTCCCCCACGCACCTTCAGAGACGGCCTCATTCCACGACTCGACGTAGTGCAGTCCCATCGGCAACAGGAAAGGCAGTGACGTCGCCACGAGCAGGTGGCGGAACCCGCCTTGCATCCGGTCGTCCAGCCAGGCCATTTCCACGGCGTCAACCAGCGCCCGGTCGTCCGGCGTCAGGTCCCGGGCCGCGCGGGAGTCAACCACGATCAGCCGGCTGTCGCCGAAGTCGCGGCAGTAGCTCCACCGGTAGGATTTCGGGTCCCGATCAGCCCGCTCCGCGAAGCTGTCCAGCTCGGCGCCCACATCGAGCTCATCCCCGCCGGTGTGCCCGATAATCCGCTGCCAAACGGCATCCTCCGCCCGTTCTTGTGGTGACAGATTCCCCAGATGCTGGTAGACCCAGTACGAGGCCAGTCCCGCGACGATCCGCCCATGCCACCACGAGGTCGCCTCCATCTTCTTCTTCCAGCTCAGCGAGGTATTCCAGTCGTCCCTGATGTCGTGGTCATCGAAGATCATGGCGCTGGGCAGGGTGGACAGCAGCCACCGGTTCGCGGGGTCTGACCAGGCCAGAAAGTACAGGTGGGCGTACTCCTCGTAGTCCTTGAGCTCTTCGCCGGGGGGTTCCTTGATGTTGCGCCGGCCGCGGATGAACTCCTGCATCTGTTCGCTGGTCAGGTCGGCGTACACCTGGTCTCCGAGGAAGGCCAGCAGATCCGGCCATGGAAGGTCTCCTCCGGAGGCCATCTTCAGCGCGTAGGCGCGCAGTGAGTCGACGCCGTGGGTCCGGTTGCCGGATGCATCGTGCGGGACGCTGGTCCTGCAGGAGCCGTAGGCCATCCGCAGCGGCTTGCCGGTGGACAGTGTGGCGATCATGGACGGCGGAAACCCGGATGAGGGGTCGGGCCAGACCTGTGTTCCGTTGATATCGAGGGCGTACGGCGTGACCGTGCCGGGCTCCAGCCCGTCCAATTCCACCAGCGCGTAGTGGTGGCCGTGAACTGCGAATGTGCGGGCGTCCCAGTCCCGGCCGCCGGCACGGATGGAAACCCGGGCAGCGGTTTGGGTCTCCACCCAGACACTCGCCGACGTCTCATCCACGTACCGCACCATAGGGCCGAGCACCAAGGCAGGGTTGGTCATGAGTCAGTTGTACCCGCTCCGGCGGGCTGCGGCCATGGCGTCAGGAAAGTCCAAGCGCAGCGGAGGCAGCGTCAATGCCCCTGGCGCGGTTCCTTGGGTGCCCCTCCGAGGGCCGGAGTACTGCCGGATTCGCCCGGTCCCTGGGCCAGCTGGTCATGGAGCCTGCTGATCTGGGCCACGAGGCGGGCACGTTCCTCGCTGCCGATATCTTCATCCGACCGCTTCCGCAGATTGGTTGCCGCGGTCACACTTTCAACGAGCCAGGAGGACACCACCGCCGTGACCATGCTCAGGACTGCAAACCCCCCGACCATCAGCGTGGCCGCAGCCCAGCGGCCCGGAACGGTTACGGGGTAGTAGTCGCCGTAGCCGATCGTTGTGATGGTGACAATTGCCCACCACAACGAGTCGCCCATCGAGGTGATATTCGCGTTCGGTGCGCCCTTTTCGAAATTGAAGACGCTCAGGGCGACCGTGTAGAGCAGGAGGACCGCGGAGACAATGACGTAGGCCAGGACACGGGTCCTGATGGCGGTGCCCGGGGCCCGTTCCATGACCCGGCGCAAGGTGAACGGACGCAGGAGCCGCAGTGGCCGCGCAACCGGGAGCACCACCATGAGCAGGTCCAAGGGGTGGCGGACGAACCACCGGCCCCGTTGGGGCGCCAGGAGCAACTTCACAATGTAGTCGACGCCGAAGGCCACCCACGTTGACCCCACGACGATTCCGAGAAGGTCGGCGTAGGGCTGCGGCGGTTCGGCAATCACGAGGATGGAGTAGGCCGCCAGAAAAACAAAAGCCGCACCGACGAGGGGCCACTCGGAATACTTTTGCCAGGTTTCTTGCCTCATGGCTGAATGCTAGGACTTTGTCCCGCGGATGTCCTTACGAAATTGCCACGCTGTCCCCAAGCCAGCCACCAGCCGGCGGCCAGCCACCCGGGCAGCGCTGACAACCGTGGCCGTCAGCGGTACATTGGCCTTCTGAGGTGGCAGACCGAGGCTGGGCACGGCAGACCACATGGCCAGAACCTGCGGAGGCGGACAGCCATGGCGGCAAATCAGGACAAAGACGGCGCTGGCCAGGACCACGCGCATCACCACGTCATCCCCAACGTGCTGGGAACAGTCGAGCAAAGCGTCCTGCAGCGGATTGAGGATTTTAATGATCCGCGCCAGGAATGGCGGCGCCTGTTCTCTGAGTTGTACGGCACGTTCCTGCTCGTGGTCGTCGCGGCCGGCGGCGGCATGATGGGCCAGGCGTTCCCCGGTGTCATCAGCCGCACGGCGGCAGTGGTGGCTCCGGGCCTGATGGTCATGGGCATCATCTTGTTCATGGGCAAGATCTCCGGCGCGCATCTGAACCCTGCGGTCAGCATTGCGTTCGCGCTCCGCGGTGACTTCCCGTGGCGCCGGGTGCCGGGCTACATCGTCGTTCAGCTCATCGGAGCGACGCTCGCCTGTCTGCTGCTGCAGGGCGTGATCGGCGTCTCCGCCACCTACGGTTCAAACTATCCGGCGGCGGGTTATACGGCCGGCGCCGCGTTCCTGATGGAGGCACTGCTGACGATGGTGCTGGTCAGCGTCATCCTGGGAACCGCCTCCGGGGCCCAGAACGTCGGGCTGTTTGGGGCGTTCGGGGTCGGCGCGTACATTGCCTTGGCGGGCCTGTGGGGCAGCCCCATCTCCGGCACGTCGATGAATCCGGCACGAACGTTCGGGCCGGATCTCGCCAGCGGAAATTTCAGCGACTACTGGGTGTATGTCGCCGGGCCGCTGGTGGGCGCGGCGGCCGCCGTCGGTATCGCATTCATCCTGCGCGGAGCGGGCGGCGGGAGGTCGGGCTCGGGAGCCGCCCAGGGGGCCCTCTTCACCGAGGCCGCCGAGGAAGATAAGCCGTAGCAGGCAGTGAACGTGATCTCGCAGAGGAGAGCGCCGTGACAAGGTCCGCCCGGTCTCATCCGCTGGATCCGCTGAGCGAGGACGAGTTCCGGGCCGCTGCGTCCTTGCTCGCCAGCGCACAGGACGTCACGTTTCCGGCGTGGCGGCTGGCCGCAATCGAGCTGATCGAACCGGAAAAGGCTGCGGTCGCCGCCTTCGAAGCCGATGCCGACGCGCCGGCTCCGGAACGGATCGTCGGCGTGAACTGCTTCGAACGGTCCTCCAACAAGACCTACCAGGCGCGGCTATCGCTGACCCACGGGCTTGTCGTCTCCTTCACCCATATCCCTGGCGTACAGGCGAACATGACCGTCGACGAGTGGGAAGAAGCTGACGCAGCGCTGCGCAGCCACCCGTCGGTGATCGCTGCGCTTGCCCAGCGCGGCATCACCGATCTGTCCCTGGTCTTCATGGACGTGTGGACCTATGGCCTGTCAATGATCCCGGAAAAACACCAGGGGCGCCGGATCGGCTGGTCCGATACGTGGGTCCGTGCCCGTGCGGGCGCCAACCCCTATGCGGGGCCGGTCAACGGGTTCCACTGCGTGATTGACCTGGCTTCCATGGAACTGCTGGACATCGAGGACACATTTGCGGTGGACCGTCCCGAGATCATGGGCGAATATGTCCCGGCACTGATCCCGGACCGGCTCCGCGACGCAAGCACCCGCGAACCGCTCAGGCCGCTGGACATTGTGCAGCCCGAAGGCGTTTCCTTTCAGGTGGACGGCAACAGGATCAGCTGGCAGAACTGGTCCATGCGCATCGGGTTCAACTACCGCGAAGGGCTGACCATCCACCGGGTCAGCTATCGCGACGGCGGCCGCGAACGGCCGATCGCGAACCGCCTGTCCTTCGCCGAAATGGCCGTTCCCTATCGGGATCCCAGCGATGACCACTACCGGCGCACCGCGTTCGACGTCGGCGAATGGGGACTGGGATTCATGACGACGTCGCTGGAACTGGGCTGTGACTGCCTCGGGGAAATCCGGTATTTGGATGCTGTCATGCACAATTCCGCGGGGGAGCCCTACACCATCAGGAACGCCATCTGCATCCACGAAGAGGATGGGGCGGTTTTGTGGAAGCACATCGACCACGACGGCGGCGTGGAAGTGCGCCGTATACGTCGACTGGTGATTTCTTTCCATGTCACCGTGGCCAACTACGAATACCTAGTGTACTGGCGCTTCTACCAGGACGGGAACATTGAGTGCGAGGTGAGGGCCACCGGCATCATGGTGGTCAGCCATTTCGGCGAGGGCCAGCAGCATCCGAGCGGAACGCTGGTGGACAACCGGACCTACGCACCCTTCCACCAGCACTTCCTCGTGGCCCGGCTGGACCTGGACATCGATGGCACCGCCAACACGGTGTACCGTTCGGAAACCGCAATGGTCCCGATGGGTCCGGACAATCCGTACGGGCTCGCCCTGCATCAGAACAAGACCCCCATCACGACCGAGGGGCACGACGACTATTCCTGGGAGACCCAGCGGGCCTGGACGGTGACGAACGACAACTCCGTCAACGGGCTCGGGACCCCCGTGTCGTACAAACTGGTGCCCGGCGCAGCTTTCCCGTCGTTCTTCGACCCGGCATCCCCGGTTTTCCAGCGTGCGGAGGTCATTGGGCATACGGTATGGGTGACGCCCAACGACGCCGCGGAACGCTGGCCGGCCGGCGAGTTCGTGAACCAGGGCACGGGCGGGCTGGGAATGCCCGAATGGGTGCGGCAGGGGCGGTCCGTGGAAAACACCGACGTCGTCCTTTGGTACGTCTTCGGCATCCACCACATCCCGCGGCCGGAGGAGTGGCCGGTCATGCCGGTGGACACTGTCGCGTTTTGGCTCAAGCCGGCCGGCTTCTTCGACCGGAACCCGGCGCTGGACGTCTAGGCGGCCCGTGCCAGGGCGTGCCGCCGGAAGCACATCACTCCAGTAGATTTGTCGGAGTCAAAGCAGCATTTTTTGGGACCGAAGAACAGGGGATACGTGTGAGCAGGCTGACCGGACGATCGGACGGAACCGATGCGGACTTCGCGGCAACGTCCCCCACGGCCCCGGCGTATCCGCAACTGCGGCTCAACAGCGCAGCCCTCGAGAACAACATCGGCATCATGGCGGCGTGGTGCCTGGAGCGGGGCGTCGAACTCGCTCCCCATGTGAAGACGACGATGTCGGCACCGATCATCGAGCGGCAGCTGGCTGCCGGCGCTGTCGGCGTCACCGTCGCCACCGTGGATCAAGTCGCCTCGGCACTGCGCTGGGGTCATCAGCACGTCCTCGTCGCCAACGAGATCGTCGACAGGTTCGGACTAACACGTGTCCGCGCCTGGCTGGAGGAAGATCCCGCCCGGGAAATCCGCTGCTTCGTCGATTCGGCAGCCGGCGTGCACATGGCCTCCGAGATCTTCGAGGGCGCGGCGGCCGACCTGGAGGTGCTGATCGACGTCGGAACTCCCGGCGGGCGCACCGGCATCCGCAGCCTGACCGAGGGTCTGCGGCTGGCCGGGCTGGTCCGTGCCACGCCGGGACTGAGGCTGGTGGGTGTTGCCGGGTATGAAGGCGTCGTGCCTAACAGCCGGGCCGAGGATAACGTCACAGCGGTTGACCGGCACTGCCGGCTGGTGCGGGACATCTATCTGGAAGCGGCGAACTTATTTCAGACCGCCACTCCCATCTACTCCATGGGTGGCTCCGCGTTCCCGGACCGCGTGGTTGAGTTCCTTCCCGGCCGCGGCCAGGTGCCCGGAACGCGAACTATTCTGCGGTCAGGGTGCTACGTCACCCACGACCACGGCACCTATGCCGCGGTCAGCCCCGTTCCGGGACTCATTCCGGCGCTGTCCGTTCGCGCGATTGTCCTGTCCACCCCCGAAGACGGGATGGCCGTCGTCGGTGCCGGCAAACGGGACCTTCCCTACGACGCCGGACTGCCCAGCGTCCTCTCGGTCCGGACCGCGGAGGGGGCCCTCAAGCCCGCCGCAACCGCAGAGGTGCACAGTCTCTTCGACCATCACGCGGTGCTTACCGGGGTGTCCGGAGTGGATGTCACCGACACCGTGGATTTCGGGATATCCCATCCCTGCTCCGCGTTTGACCGCTGGCCCGAATACGTCCTCACCGACGCCGACGGGCAGGACACGGATGTGTGGCAGACCGACTTCCGCCGGTCGTCCTTAACCCTTGGCTACGGCCCGTCCTGACGCTCAATCCTTGAGCTGCCTGGTCAGCACTTCGAATTCCTCCACGCCCAGGATCTGCATGTGCTGCTCCGCACTGGTCTCGGTGCGGATCTTGGCTGCGGCCTCCTGGCTGCCGGCGAGAGCCGCCTCGTCCTCCCACAGCGTGATTGACAGTGACTTGCTGTCCTTCCCCAGGAGGTAATAGATGCCCAGGCATCCCGGCAGCTGGAGCACCCGGCTGACGGTGTCGTCTGTGGGTGCCCCGGAGCTGTCCGGGCCGGGCTGGTACGTGCTGACGCGAGCGAACATGACTGTCCTCCTAGATCCAGGTTCGACGGTTGGAGCACCTGCCGCCCCAAACCGTCGAACCGGGAGCTGGATCCTTGCGATGTCGCGCCCTGATGGCGGGCGGCCGGGTCTCCTCCCACCAGTAAGGACCCGCAGGCGCAGAAGCACAAGGCTCCTGTGCCGGAGCCATCGGCCATAGTCTGCCTGTCCGCCGGCCGCTACTCAGCCACCGGCGCCGATGGCCGCCCGGGCGTTCCGCTTGAGCTCGGCGAGTTCCTTGCGTGCCACAAGGGCCTCGTCCAGGCTGATGGCCACGAACCTGGTGGACGTACCGGGGGCGGCGCGGGCCACCAGATCCATGTCGGCGCTGATGACCGTGCCCACCATGGCGTAACCGCCGCCGGAGACGGCATCGCGGTGCAGGATGATCGGCTGGGTGCCGCCGGGAATCTGGATGGACCCGACGGCATAGCCGGCATCCACGATGTTGGACGGATCGGAGCCGGCGCCGAATGGCTGCTCCCGCTCCTTCCACTGCACCCCGGGACCTGAGTACCTCAGCCCCATCCGGTCAGCCACCGGGGTCACCTTCCACTCGCTGTGGAGGAGATTGTCCAATCCTTCCTCGGTGAGCCGGTGGTCGTACAGGCCCAGGACGATCCGGACGGCCTGTTCCTTGGCGAAGAGGGGACGGAATTCCTCCGGAACTGTATCGGCGTCGGGCAGGGCTCCGGCGTTGACCGGGGCGCCCACCGGAACGTGGTCACCGGCCTCCAGCTTGCGGCCCTGGAACCCGCCGATCGCGCCGAGGCTGTAGGTGGACCGGCTGCCGAGCACCTCGGGAACATCGATGCCGCCCTGGACCGCGATGTAGTAGCGCGTGCCTCCCCGGATGACCCCGAAGCTGAGTTCGTCGCCGGCCTTCAGCTGCAGCCGGGTCCACTGGGGCCGGGCGTCGCCGTTGACCTTGACCTCAACCGGTGCACCGGTGACGGCGACGACGGCATCCTGGTCGGTGGTCAGCACCGGGCCCAGGTACGTGCATTCGAGGACGGCTTCCTTGGCGGTGTTGCCCACCAGGGCATTGCCGAGTTCGGCCGAGTATTGGTCCAGGGAACCGCTCTGCGGGATGCCCACGTTGTAGTGGCCGGTGCGTCCCTGGTCCTGGACCGTGGTGGCCAGGCCGGGGTTCTTTATGTCAAACGCCATTGAGGGCCTCCATGAGTTCCTGGTTGTAGCCATCGGGATCCGCCAGCGCCTTGGACAGATCAAATGTCACGGGCACCTGCCGGTAGCGGAACGTCCCGGCGGAGATCTCAGCCTGGATGGTGTTGTATTCGGCCTCGGTGACGGGCTTGAACTTCACGATGTCGCCTGGCTTGAAGAACACCATGAAGTCCTTGAAATCGGCCAGGGACTGGGCGGGATCGAAGATGGGCGCGGCAGCGACCCCGAACATCTGGTAGCCGCCGGCACCGCGCACGGAGTAGATGCAGCCGAAGCAGCCGCCGTGGCCCACGGTCAGTTTCGGGGTATCGGTGCGCGGACTCAGATACTTGGGTACCTCGAGTTGCTTTTCCTGTTCCACCAGCTGGAAGAGGAACGGGAGGCCTGCGACGAAGCCAACCATGGAGACAAGCCATGGTTGCTCATGGTGGCGCTGAATGAATTCGGCGGCATCCTTGAGGTTGTTGACCTTGGCTGCGTAGTCAATGTCGGTGCCGCCGGGCTCCTGATGGAATCCTTCGCGGAATCGCTCGGCCACTTCCGCCGTGAACGGGTCTTCGTACCAGACCGGGACCTCGACGATCCGGGTTTCCAGCGAATGGTCGTGATGGTGCGCCAGATCCCCTTCAATGCTCCGGACGGTCTCTTCAAGGGTCGACGGCGGCAGGACATCGGGGTCGAACCGCACCAGCAGCGAGGCGTTGGCGGGACAGACGTCCACGATGCCGGGCAGCTGCATGGCCGAAAGCTTCGCTGCTATGGACATCACCCTGAAATTGGCGGCCAGGCTCATGGCCTCCGCGACCTCAACGAACAGGAATTCGTCTCCGCCCCAGGTGTAGCGGGCCTCCAACACGGCGGGTTCCGGGCTGCTGCTCATTGTGCCTCCATCAGATCGGGGACGGTTTCAAGGAATTTCGAGTGATGGGTGACGGCCGCAAATTCGGGCCGGCTCAGCAGCTTCTTGTGCACCGGGACCGTGGTTTTGACGCCTTCGATGTGGGTCTCATCCAGGGCCGTCAGCATCGCCTCAATGGCCGCCTCGCGCGTGTCTGCGTGCACAATCAGCTTGGCCAGCAGGGAGTCGTAGTACGGAGTGACCGTGGAACCGGCCTCCACCCCGGTGTCCACCCTGATGCCAGTGCCCGCGGGCCAGTCCATGGCCGTGATGAGGCCGGGGCTGGGGAAGAAGTGGTGGTCGGGGTCCTCGGCATTGATACGGCATTCGATGGAGTGGCCATTGAATGCGATGCCGTCCTGGCGGAGTGACATCTCCCCGGTGAACGCGATCTGCAGCTGTTCGCGGATCAGATCGACGCCCGTGATTTGCTCGGTGATCGGGTGCTCAACCTGGATACGGGTGTTCATTTCAATGAACGCCGCTTCATGGTTGACTGGGTCATAGAGGAATTCGACCGTTCCGGCGCCGCTGTAGCCGCACTCGCGGGCGAGTTCCACGGAGGATTCCCGGATTTTCTGGCGGACGTGGTCGGGGAGGTCCGGCGCCGGTGCTTCTTCAATGACCTTCTGGGAGCGCCGTTGCATGGAGCAGTCGCGGTCCCCAAGATGGATGAAGTTTGTTCCATCGCCGAGGACCTGTACCTCCACGTGACGGGCATGCTGGACAAAGCGTTCCAGGTAGACCGTCGGATCGCCGAAGACAGCAGCCGCTTCGCCGCGCGTCTGCTCAATGGATTCCAGGAGCTTGCCCTCGCTGTGCACAAAGCGGATGCCCCGGCCGCCGCCGCCGGCGGAGGCCTTGATCACGAGCGGGTAGCCGATGCCGCGGGCGATTGCTACGGCATCGGCCGCCGGATCGAGGGGGCCGTCCGAGCCACGGAGCACGGGGACGCCAGCCTTCCGGGCCGATTCCCGCGCCAAGGACTTATTGCCCATCATCGCGATGGCGTCCGCACGCGGCCCCACCCAGATCAGGCCCGCATCAGCGACCTTCCGGGCGAAGTCAGCATTCTCGGAGAGGAACCCGTAACCCGGATGGACGGCATCGCAGCCGTTGTCCACGGCAGCGGCGACGATGGCGTCCTGGTTCAGGTAGCTGGCGGTGGCAGGCGCCGGACCCACGACGACGACGTGGTCAGCGGACCGGGCAGCCAAGGATTCGACGTCGGCCTCGCTGGCCACCACGAATGTTTCGACGCCCATTTCACGGGCGGTCCGGGCGATGCGAACGGCGATCTCGCCGCGGTTGGCGATGAGCAGTCTCTTCATGGCTATCCTTCCCGGACGACGACGATTGCGTCGCCTGGGTTGACCATGTCGCCCTCGTTGACCTCAAACGACTCCAGCGTGCCGGCCACATCGGACTGGATTTCGGTGAACTGCTTCATGATTTCGATAATGCCGAGGGTCTGTCCGACCTCGATGGCGTCGCCTTCATTGGCGAAAGGCGGCTTGCCAGGGCCGGGCTTGCGGTAAAAGACGCCGGGGAGCGGGGAAACGATGGTTGCCACGGGATGCTCTCTTTCAGATGGTTTGGATAGATCGGTTCAGCCCAGGACCGCACGCACTGCTGTGGCCACTGCGACAGAATTGGGTGCGTCGGAGTGGACGCAGATGCTTTGGAACTGGATGTCCAGTTCGGTGCCGTCAACAGCGAGGACTGGTTTGCCGGCCAGCGCCCTGCTGACACGCTCGGCGGCGGCGTCGGGGTCGGTGGGCGCCGGGCGGCGCTGGATCAGCAGCTCACCGGCCGGGCCGTAGTTGAGGTCAACGTAGAGTTCGGGCACGAAGTCCACCCCCATGGCGCGGCACACGCTCTCGTGGGCGGTCCCCGCGAGCCCGAAGAACGGAACGCCGAACTGCAAGGCTGTGCCGGCGGCGGCCTGCATTAGTTCCTCGTCGCCGGCCAGCATGCCGTAGAGGGCGCCGTGCGGCTTGATGTGGTTCAGTGCCAGCCCGTGCTTCGCGAGGAACGCCGTCAGGGCCCCGGTCTGGTACAGGATGATCGACTCGACCTCCGCCGGGGTGAGCACCATTCGGCGGCGTCCAAACCCCACAAAGTCGGGCAGGCCGGGGTGCGCTCCGACTGCCACGCCGTGCTCTGCAGCCAGCGCCACGGTCCGTTCCATGACGTCGGGATCGCCGGCGTGATACCCACAGGCCACGTTGGCGACGTCGATGATGCGCATGAGTTCTTCGTCGTTGCCGAACTCGTGGAGGCCGAGGCCTTCGCCCATATCGGAGTTCAAGAGGACTTTCCGTTGTGCAGGCGCGCCGTTGGACGAGGCGTCAGGGGAGGTGTCGGGAGTCACATTGGTTTGCATGGGTGCAACGCTACTCAGCAATTCACGTGCCCGATATTGTGCAGGTCGCTGAATCTGCGGGCATCAATTATGGTTATTGCACTGTCCGGTGGGGGACGCCCGCCGTAGTGGGAGGGTCCCGTGCGAATTTCAGATTTAGCAGACGACGCCGATCTCAACATCCGGCTCCGGGTTGCGGGCGGCGAGGGCCGACTGGCCCGGCCCATCACCTGGTGCGCTCCCACCGAACACATGGACCCCACGCCCTTCCTCAGCGTGAACGCCCTGGTGCTGACCAACGGGATGGGCCTGAACATCAAGGACTTCAGGACCTGGGACGCCTACGTAGAACGGCTGGTTTCCGTCCCCGTCTCTGGGCTGGCGTTCGGCCTGGGCGCGGCGCACAGCGAGCTGCCGGCCGGCCTGCTCCGTGCCTGCGAGATACACGGCCTGCCCCTGCTGGAGCTCGCGCCGGAGGTGCCCTTTGTGTTGGTCATGCGGCACGTGGAGCGGGTCATCGCCGCCGAGCGTTATGAGGAGTTGCGGAAGGGCTGGGAACTGGCGGACCAATGCACCCGGTTGGCGGCCGACGGGCATTCCCTGGCGGAGGTGCTGGAGAGGGTGGCGGATGCCATCGATGCGAGGGTGGCCGTGATCGACCAGAACGGCTTCGAGCTTGTTTCCGCGGGAGCGGCCCATGGCGGGACCACGCGGACCGCGTTGCGCCTTCCCAGCGGTGAGTCCGAGCAGTTCAGGCTTGCCATCGAGGGGATCGGGAGCAATATTGTGCTGCAGCCCATTCTGGGCCCCGTGGCCGCCGTCATCGCTATGCAGCTTAGCTATACCCTCGGGTCCCATTCGCCCCTGCATTCCCGGGAAGCCGCACGTTTCATGGAGGCGCTTTATGAGGACCGCGGCGAGCCGTCCACGCCGCTGCGCCGCTACGCCCTCGAGTCCGGCTTCGATCCTGACAGCGACTGGGGTGCGGTGCTGATCGGCGGCTCAGAAAAGGTGGCCTCAGCAAAGCTGCGCGCCATAGCATGGCGCGCCCGGGTGGGTCTGCAGGCCGGGTTCGGCACGGTGCGGTTCATGGAAGAGGCCGGACTCACGACTCTCTTGCTGCAGCACCGGCACTCGGCGGCCGACCTGCTGGATGCGGCACGGGGATTCTTTACGGACGCCCCGGAACTGTCCGTCATCGTCTCGGAAGCTGCTGGCCTCAGCGAACTGCCGCTGGCGCTTCAGCTTGCCCGCCGTCATGTGGGACGGCCCGGGGTGCACCAGGCGCCGCTGGCCGATCTCGCCGGCATTGTGCAGGGACTGCCCAGCCCGGGGCTGGTGGCGATGTGCCAGCGACTGCTGGCGCCGCTGGCCTCCGACGGCGGCAGCTCGCTGCGGGAGACCTTCGGCGCGTACCTGCGCCACAGCGGGAACTCCGCGAAGATCTGCGATGAACTCTTCATCCACCGGAACACGCTGAGCTACCGGCTGCGGAAAATCGAGGAGCTGCTGAAACTGGACCTGTCCGATGGCGAAGTCCGCGCCACGTGCATGCTCGCCCTCGGCATCGTTGCGGCCGCCCGCTAAGCAACTGGGCAGTTTGCACGAAAAGTAGTCCCAATCTTGGGCAAACCTCCGATATGACGCTGTGAGTCGGATCACTAATCTCAACTCATGGGCTCCTCAACTCATGGTCTTGGAGCCTGCACGGTTGGACTATGGATGGATGGCGCGGGCCGGTATGGCCTCCGATTCCACTCACTGATTCGACTGACAGGAGGATTCTCTTGCAGTGTCACACCGCGATGCCGAAGGCGCTGCTTTCCCGCACGCACAGGACCGGCTTCAGCCTGACCGGTTCGACCTTCCGGCCGTCCAGCACGCCTTTGAGGAGCTGCACCGCAGTCCGCCCGATATCCAACATGGGCGAGCGGACCGAAGAGAGTGGGATGGGAAGTTCCGCGGCCAGGGAGGTGTCGTTGAAGCCCACCACGGCCACGTCGCGGCCGACGCCGAGTCCATGGGACCTCAAGGCTCCCATCGCGCCTATGGCCGCGAAGTCGTTGACGGCGAACAGTGCCGTCGGGCGGGGGTTGCAGTGAGCCAGAATGGTCTCGGCCGCTTCCCGTCCGCCGGCGGTATCAAACCGGGACCAAACCACGGCATTCCGGGGAATCTTCCCGCCCAGCGCACGCCAGCGGTCCACGAAGCCGGCCGTCCGGTCGACGGCCGTGCTGGCATAGGGCTCGCCGGCGATCACGGCGACGTTCCGGTGCCCCGTGCTCCACAGGTGCTCCGCCACAAGCTCACCGCCAAGGACGTCGTCGCAGGTGGCCGACGGGAAGCCCGGGACGCGGCGGTTCATGAGCACAAACGGCACCTTCCGGGCGGCCAGCTCCCGCAGCAGGCCGCTGTCCAGGTGTGCGTCGCCGATGATCAGCCCGTCCACGCGTCGGGCCAGCATGGAGTCCGTCTTGCGCCGTTGTTCCTCCGGATCGTCGCGGGAGTTCATGACAAACGTGGAGTAGCCCAGTTCCGCCGCTGCCTCGTCAATGCCCTCGTACATGATCGCCAGAACGAGGTCCGAAAGCCGGGGCACGATCACGCCCATGAGGTGCGTGCGCCGCGTCCGCAGCCCGGCGGCCTGCGGGTCGGGGGAGTAGCCGCGCTTCCGCGCCAGCTCGCGCACACGTTCGGCCGTAGCCACGGAAGCTGCCCCTCGCGCCACGTCGGAGCCCGAATGCAGGATCCTGGACACGGTCGAAGGGTGGATGCCGAGCTCGCTCGCGAGATCCTTCAGCGTCACTGTGCGGCCGCCGGCCGTACTCTCTTCCATTCATTCCCCTGCCTCAGCTCAAAAGGTCGTCATCACCAAGAGTGCCTGATGATGACTGGATCTCCGGCCCAGGCACCCTTGACGTGTTGCACATCACATTCTATAGTCATTCGCACGGCATACCCAATCGATTGGGTAGGCGGAATCCCGGCACTCGGCGGTGAAGTATTTACCCCCTTGAAACTTCCGGGAGCACATGCGGGAAACATGGCAAGGATAACTTTTAGTCAACAACCCAATCGATTGGGTAGGCACCCGGAAGCGGATGCAGAACAAGCGGAGTGGAAATGACAGTCAAAGATTTGGCCGGGCCGCACGTGGTACTGCTGGCCACGGGAGGAACCATTTCCTCCCGTGCGTCCGAGGCCGGGGGAGCCGCCGTGGCCTCCGACACGGGGGAGCAGGTGTTCGCCAGCATGGGGGTGCCAGCGGCCCATCCGGTCCGCGTGATCGACGTTTTCCGGAAAGGCTCGTACCTGCTGACCGTCGACGACATGATCGCCATCTGCGCCACGATCCGGGAGGCCTTGGCCGACCCGCAGGTTCTGGGCGTCGTGGTCACCCACGGTACGGACACGATGGAGGAAACGGCCTATCTCGTCGACCTCACCCACGATGATCCCCGCCCGGTCGTGTTCACCGGAGCGCAGCAGGCCGCCGACGCCGACTCCCCGGACGGACCCGGCAATCTTTCCCGCGCCATCGCCGTCGCCGGTTCTCCGCGGGCGCGGGGAACAGGTGTGCTGCTGGCCTTTGCCGGGACCATCTTCCCCGCGGCCGGCGTCCGCAAGCGCCACACAACCAGCCTCGATGCCTTCGCCAACCCGGACTTCGGTACCGTCGGATCGGTGTCCGACTCCGGCGAGGTCGAGATCCAGGCGGCACGGCGCGGCCTTTCCCCGTTGCCGCTGCCGGGCGCGAACGCAGGTGCGCCGCGCGTGGACCTCGTTGCTGCCTATCCCGGAGCGGACGCCACGCTCCTGCGGGCTGCCCTCCAGGCCGGGGCGGCAGGGATCGTGCTCCAGGGGACTGGAACGGGCAACGCCAACCGCGTGCTGTGCCAGGAAGTCGCGCAGGCCACCGCTGCCGGCGTGGTGGTTGTGACCAGCACCCGGGTGGAAGCCGGTGCCGTGGTGCCCCGGTACGGCGACGGCGGCGGCGAGGATCTGCGCGCCGCCGGTGCCATCCCCGCCGGGCTGCTCAGGCCATCCCAATCGCTGGTCCTGCTGAGCCTCCTGCTGAGGCTCGGTACCCCCGCCGCCGGGATTGCGGAGACCTTCGCCCAACGGGGGACGCCCCCTGACTAGGTTCATTCCCGCCCTAAAGCCAAACCTCAACAAAAGCCAAACCTCAACAAAAAGCGCAGTGAAAGGTTGATCTCATGACTAAGGACATCCAAGTCGCGTTCGGTGTCGACGTGGACGCAGTTGCCGGAATGCTCGGCTCCTACGGGGGCGAGGACTCGCCCTGCGATATCTCCCGCGGCCTGTTCAGCGGCGAGGTCGGCGGCCCCCGGATCATCCGGCTCTTCGAGAAGTACAGCCTGCCCGCCACCTGGTTCGTGCCAGGCCACTCGATCGAGACTTTCCCGGAACTGACGCGGATGATCGTCGATGCCGGGCACGAAATCGGCGTTCACGGGTACTCGCATGAAAACCCCATCGCCATGACCCGCGAGCAGGAGACCGCCATCCTGGACCGCTCGATCGAACTCATCGAGAAGGTCTCCGGCCGACGGCCCACCGGCTACGTCGCTCCCTGGTGGGAATTTTCCCCGGTCACCAACGAGATCCTGCTCGAACGCGGGATCAAGTACGACCACTCCCTGATGCACAAGGACTTTGAGCCCTACTACGTCCGGGTCGGCGACAGCTGGAAAAAGATCGACTACACCAAGGCCGCCGAAACCTGGATGGAGCCTCTGGTCAGGGGCACCGAAACCGACCTCGTGGAGATCCCCGCCAACTGGTATCTGGATGACCTCCCTCCCATGATGTTCATCAAGGCGGCCCCGAACTCCCACGGATTCGTCAGCCCCCGGGACATCGAACAAATGTGGCGCGACCAGTTCGACTGGGTGTACCGGGAAATGGACCAGGCCGTCTTCACCATGACCATCCACCCGGACGTCTCGGGCCGCCCCCAGGTGCTCCTCATGCTTGAGCGCCTCATCGAACACATCAACTCCCATGAAGGCGTCAGCTGGCTGACGTTCGACCAGATCGCGGACTCCTTCCTCGCCCGCAGCCCCCGAAAGGAAAACCAGTAATGACCATCCAGCAGCCCGCCGTCGATCTGACGCAACCCGGACCGGACGAAAAACGCCGCTTCCCCGTATTCTCCAAGCACCACACAACCGTCGCCACCGTCTTGGCGCTATGTGCCTGGACCGTCGCCGTGTTCGACTTCGGACTCTTCGGCACCCTCTTGCCGGCCATGCAGCAGGAATTCGGCTGGACCGCCACCGAAGCCTACGCAATCAACACCTGGATCGCCGTCGGCACCGCGATCGTCTGCTTCGGAATCGGCCCCGTCATTGACCGGCTCGGCCGGCGCAAGGGCATGATGACCACTATCGGCGGAACCGCCATTGTCTCCGGCCTGACAGCCCTGATCCCGACCGGAATCCCGTTCCTCAGTAACGGCCTGTTGATTCTGGTTCGTTCCTTCGGTGGGCTCGGATTCTCCGAGCAGGCCGTCAACGCGACCTACATGAACGAGGTCTACCAGGTCACCGAAGTCGCGGACAAACGCAAGCGCCCCGGCTTCCACTACTCCTTCATCCAAGGCGGCTGGCCGCTGGGCTTCCTGCTTGCCAGCGCCCTCGCACTCGTCTTCCTCCCGTCCCTTGGCTGGCGCGCCCTGTACCTGATGGCGACAGTTCCTGCAGTGATCATCGTGCGGCTCATTTCCAAGAAGCTCAAAGAAACGCCGCAGTTCGAACTGCACCACAAGCTGACCCAGCTTGAGAAGCACGGCAAGACCGAGGAAGCCCACGCTCTGGCCCATGCCTTCGGCGTTGAGCACTCCTCCGCGGCCCCGCTCAAGCGCATCTGGGAGCCGCATCTGCGCCGGAACACGATCGTCTTCTCGCTGGCCTGGATCTTCAACTTCTTCGGCATCCTGATCTTCAGCATTCTCGGCAGCTCCGTCCTGAAGAACGCCAAGGGTGTGGAACTTTCCGATGCCTTCTGGATGTTGATCGTCATCAACATGCTGGCGTACTTCGGCTACGTCTTCCACGGGTGGCTCGGTGACAAGATTGGCCGGAAGCGGACCATCATTGGCGGTTGGATTCTCTCCGGCATTTCATTCACCATCATGCTCAGCCCCCTCGCCGAGAGCCCCTTCATGATTATCCTGACCTACGGTGCCGGACTGTTCTTCCTGGTGGGACCGTACGCCGCGATCCAGTACTTCATGGCCGAGTGCT
Source organism: Arthrobacter sp. 49Tsu3.1M3 (assembly GCF_900168135.1). Taxonomy (NCBI): domain Bacteria; kingdom Bacillati; phylum Actinomycetota; class Actinomycetes; order Micrococcales; family Micrococcaceae; genus Arthrobacter; species Arthrobacter sp. 49Tsu3.1M3. The sequence goes on along the minus strand of NZ_FUZD01000001.1, from coordinate 368,577 downwards.
ACCCGGTCAGCTGCCGTGCCACCGGCACAGCCTTCATCGGTGCAATGAGCCAGCCGGGCACCATTCTCGGCGGGTTCCTGTTCACGCTTGCCGCCGCCAGCATGGGGACCGGCGCTGCAGCCCTGTGGGTCGGCGCGGCCGGAACGCTGTTCTCCGGCCTGCTGATGATCGCCGCGAAGCCGCCGGCCGAAGCCCTTATTGAGGACCACCCCCATGACGCCTGAGAACAGGGTGGCCGTGATCACAGGAGCGGCCAGCGGCATTGGACGGGCCCTCGCGGTCCACTACGCCCAGCGGGGCGTGCACACCGTGATTGGGACCTTTCCCGGTGACCCGCATGACCCGGAGGAAACCCTTCGCTTGGTGAAGGACGCCGGCGGCCAGGGGGTCATCCACGAAGTAGACGTCCGCAGTACCCCGTCAGTTGATGCTTTCGCCGACCGCGCCGTCCAGGAATACGGCCGCCTGGACTACGCAGTGGCCAACGCCGGAATCCTGCGCAACTCACCGCTGGAGGAAATGACCGATGAGCGCTGGCACGACATGCTCGACGTCGACCTCACCGGCGTGATGCGGACCCTGCGCGCCGGTTCCGCGAAGATGACCGACGGCGGAGCGCTGGTTGCCGTATCTTCCATTGCCGGCGGCGTCTACGGCTGGGAGGAACATGCCCACTACGCGGCCGCCAAGGCTGGCGTGCTCGGGCTGATCCGCAGTGTGGCGGCCGAATTAGGGCCGCGCGGCATCCGCGCCAACGCCGTAATCCCCGGGCTGATCGAAACTCCCCAGTCCCTGGATCCGGTGAACTCTCTGGGCCCCGAGGGACTGCAGCGCGCCGGTCTGGAGATCCCCTGGGGCCGCGTCGGACGGCCCCAGGAAGTTGCCAGCGTGATCGGTTTCCTGACCTCGGATGATGCCGTCTACGTCACGGGCCAGTCCCTGATTGTCGACGGCGGTCTCACCATCAAGATGCGTGCCTGAAAGGCCCCGGAAGGACAACCATGAACAACCCTGACGCCTCCCGAAACACGGAGGGCCGCGCTGTAGTGGTCACGGGCGGGGCCAGCGGGATCGGCAAGGCCATCGCCGAGGCCTTCACCGCCAACGGCGACAGAGTCGCCGTCCTGGACCGGTCGGGCGCGGCGGGAAGCATCGCCGTCGACGTCTCGGACGAGGCGAGCGTGAAGGCGGCCTTTGCCACAGCACGGTCCCGGCTCGGCAGCATCGACATTCTTGTGAACAGCGCCGGTCTTCTGACGGAATCGCCGCTGGAAGACATGACACTTGCCATGTGGAACGAGACGATTGCCGTTGACCTGACCGGTGTCTTCCTCTGCTGCCGGGAGGTGGTGGGGGAGATGCGGCAGCAGAAGTGGGGCAGGATCATCAATATCGCGTCCCAGCTGGCCATCAAGGGGGGCACCGGGCTCAGCCACTACAGTGCCGCCAAAGCCGGAGTCGTGGGGCTGACCAAGGCCCTGGCCCTGGAAACGGCCGCCGACAACGTGCTGGTCAACAACATTGCCCCCGGCCCCATCGAGACGCCCCTTGTTGACGGCATCTCGGAGGAGTGGAAAGCGGCGAAGCGTGCCGGGCTGCCGCTGCTGCGCTTCGGGCTGGCGGACGAGGTGGCGCCGACGGCGCTGCTTTTGGCCAGCGATCCGGGCGGCAACTTGTACGTCGGACAGACACTCGGGCCAAACTCCGGTGACGTCATGCCCTAGGAGGGAGGCTCATATGTGCGGTGCCTGTGGACGAAAAGTGGTGAGCGATCCTGTCCTGGGTCCGATCAGAACGCTGCGGCAGCACCTGATTGTCGCCCAAACGATCAACGACGCCAGCCAATCCTGGCCGGGAGCCCCGAAGGTGGCCGCGACCAGCAGCGGCTGGCTGGTCTCGGGACCCAAGGGCGCCACAGAAGCCGTGTCGACGGTGGAAGCGTTGTGGTCGACTGTCCTGCGGGGCACCTCGGTCGTGCAATGGCGCGGCCTGCGTGCCGCTGCGGATCTGGAAGCGGGGGAACTGGACTCGCGGGACCTGGCGCTCCAGGTGCTGACCCTCGGCCACGAGATGGCACGGGATTCCGCTACGGAACCGGACGCGTGACGCGCAAAAGGTCCGGCGCTGCGGGTAACCCGTAGCGCCGGACCTTTTGCGAGGCACCGGTCCGAAAACGCGGCGAAAACGGGCAGCCGGGGGCACTCTGTGTTCCGGCGGCGTCCAGCCGGAGCCGGGCTCAGATGCCGGGGTCAGCCAGCAGCCATCAAGGTACAGGTCAGTCCGGTGCCAGGATCAGGAAGCAGGACCGGCCGGGGCGTTGCCGGAGTGCGGGCACTGTATCTGTTCCGCTGCCTGTGCTCGCGCGCTTTCGACGTCCGCGGCGCTTTCCAGGTCACCGCGGGCCCGCAGCCCGGCCACCACACCGTCAACATCGGCGTCGGGCCGGTTTTGGCTGAGTTTGTGCTTCGCCTCGATCCGCGTGATGAGAAGCTCGACGCCGACGATCGCGCGCAACTGGCCGGCAATGTAGCGTTCCGGGGCGTCCTCGACGGTCCAGGGCCGCTCGGAGCCGGCCTCGTTGTGGTTGCTCAGCCGCCTCACATGGCTGGCGAGCCAGGCGGGATCGTCGTGGATGACCAGGGTGCCGTACAGGTGGGCCGTGGAGTAGTTCCAGGTCGGAACCACCCGTCTGTGCTCCGCCTTCGACGCGTACCACCGCGGCGAGATGTAGGCGTCCGCGCCCTGGATAATGGCGAGCGATTCGCCGAGGGCTGGTTCAGACCATTGGGGGTTGTTGCGGGCCAGATGCGCGTGCAGGGCACCGTGCTCACCGGCCGAGGGGTCGAAAACGAAGGGCAGCAGCGTGGCAAGCATGCCCTTCGCGGTGGCGGTGACCAGGTTGGCCGCGGACGGGCGCGTGAGCAGATGCCGGACTGCATCGGGGCCGGCGGCGAAATGTGCGGGGATGTACACGGAAACTTCCCTTCGGATCGGTCTGGGGCTGGGCGGCTTCGGGGCGGGGCAGGTGATCAGATCAGCCGGATTGTTTCACTGTCACAGTGTCCCTCGCGTTGTCCTTGGCGCTGTCCAGCACCTTCGTTTTGCTTCCCGCCGCTCCCGCGGCCCTTGACGCACTCGGCCGGGAGCGGACGGCCAGGCCGGCGCAGAGAATGACCGCCGTGCCGCCGATGATGGTCGCCCAGGTCAAGTCTTCGCCCAGTAGGAGCCCGGCCCAGCAGATGCTCAATACCGGCTGGACGAGCTGGATCTGGCTGACCCGCGCCATCGGTCCGATGGCCAGGCCGCGGTACCAGGCGAAGAAGCCGAAGAACATGCTCACGACGCCCAGGTATGCGAAGGCCGCCCACTGCACGGGAGTAGCGGAGGGAGGCTGGCTGGCCATAGAGAACGCCGCTATGCCGGCCATGAGGGGAGAGGCGAGAACGAGGGCCCAGGAAACGGTCTGCCATGAGCCGAGTTCGCGGGCCAGCAGGCCGCCTTCGGCGTAGCCGATGGCCGCCGAGAGGACGGCGCCGAACAGCAGCAGGTCGGCCAATTGCAGTTGCCCGATGCCGCCGGACTGCGCAGAGGCGAAACCAATCGCCGCCACTGCGCCCGCGCCGGTGATCATCCAGAAAGACGTGGGCGGCCGTTCGTGGCCGCGGATCACCGCCATGGTTGCGGTCGCCGCAGGGAGTAGCGCAATAACAACCGCGCCGTGGCTGGCGGGAACCGAGGTGAGGGCGAACGAGGTCAGCAGCGGGAATCCGACCACCACCCCGCCGGCGACCACCGCAATATGCACCCACTGGGCGCCCCGGGGCAGGCGCTGCCGGGTCAATGCGAGGGCGAACGCGGCGAGCACGGTGGCAACAACAGCCCGGCCCGATCCGATGAATAGCGGAGACAACCCCGCAACCGCCACGCGTGTGAACGGCAGAGTGAAGGAGAATGCGGCGACGCCGACGAATCCCCACCACAGTCCGGTTGCCGGCCGGGACGATAACGGTTGATCGATTACAAGTGTAGCGCTACTATTATCTTTCATGTCTTACGATAGCACCTCGCGGATGGCGGCGCGGCTCCGGGAATGGATTGCGGCCGCCGCCCCAGGCGCCCGGCTGCCTTCCACGCGTTCCCTGGTTGCCGAGTACCAGGCCAGCCCCGTGACTGTGCAAAAGGTCCTGCGGACCCTCTCCGCGCAGGGCCTGATCGAGAGCCGCCCCGGCGTCGGGACGTTCGTGCGGGCCGTTCGTACAGCCCGGCCCGCGGACTACGGCTGGCAGACGACGGTGCTGGGATCGCCCCGGGCGCCGCTCCGCCCCGTCTCCACTGCGATGCGCAGCGCCCCAAACGACGTCATCGCCTTCCATTCAGGCTATCCGGACCGGGAACTGCTGCCTGAGCGGCTGGTCAGGGCGGCCCTGACCCGGGCTGCCCGGGGTGAGGCTGCCCTGTCACGTCCGCCTGCCGCGGGCCTGCCTGACCTGCAGTCCTGGTTCGCGCACGAGCTCCGGGCTGCCACCCCGGCCGGCGTCGCACCGCCAACGCCGCGCGACGTGATCGTACTCCCGGGGAGCCAGGGCGGGCTCAGTTCCGTGTTCCGGGCGCTCGTCGGCAGCGGGCAGCCGCTCCTGGTGGAATCCCCGACCTACTGGGGGGCGATCCAGGCCGCCGCGCAGTCCGGTGTCCGGGTTGTTCCGGTACCCAGCGGCCCCGAAGGCCCGGACCCCGAGGACCTGGCCCGCGCCTTTGACGAGACCGGCGCGCGGCTGTTCTACGCACAGCCGAACTATGCGAATCCCACCGGCGCGCAATGGCCCGCCCGCCTGCGCGAGCAGGTGCTCGACGTGGTGCGCGAACACGGTGCGTTCCTGGTGGAGGATGACTGGGCCCATGACTTCGGCATCACCACGGATTCCGTGCCCATTGCCAGCCTCGACGATTCCGGCCATGTCGTCTATCTGCGTTCACTGACCAAGAGCGTGTCCCCGGCCATACGCATTGCCGCGGTGATTGCCCGCGGCCCGGCACGTGATCGCATCCTGGCCGACCGGGGCGCCGAGTCCATGTATGTCAGCGGTGTTCTCCAGGCGGCCGCCCTCGACGTCGTGACGCAGCCGGGATGGCAGGCGCACCTGCGCGGACTGCGGCTTCAGCTCCAGTCCCGCCGTGATCTCATGCTCAGCAGCCTGCGGGAACTTGCCCCGCTGGCCCACGTGGAGCACGTGCCCACGGGCGGACTCAACCTCTGGGCCCGCCTTCCCGACGGGACCGACGTCGACCAGTTCGTCGGGGACTGCGAGGCCGCGGGGGTCATCATCGCGGCCGGCACCGAGTGGTTCCCGGCCGAACCCGCCGGACCGTTCATCCGGCTGAACTTCGCCGGACCCAATCCGGGTGCTTTCCGGGAGGGCGCGCGGATTCTCGGCCAGGTGCTCGAACGCACTGCCGGGCGGTAGGCGGCCGCCCCCGCCCTATGCCGTCGTGAGCAGCGCCTCAGGTGCAGCGAGCGTCACGAGGCCCTGCACGGACCGGGCGAGCCCGGCGTCGAGCGTCACAAAGGCGTCTGCCTGAAGCCGGGCCAGGGCCACGTATTCGGCGTCAAAGGTGTCATCCCAGCCCAGTTCCTCGGCGAGGCTCCACGCGGCGCGTTGCAGGACGCGGTCGCCGAGGAGCCGGATGCGAAGGCCCCGGACGTAGTCGAGCCGGCGGTTGGCATCGGCCTGCGTCACGTCGCCGCGCCGGACTGACTGGTACAGGAGCGAGAGCACCTGCGAGCGGAGGAGTGTCGGCGCCACCAGCTGGTGATCATCGGAAACCGCCGGCCTGTCGAGGGCAAGGTGAAGGGCCACATCCGGGCCAATCACGAATCGGGTCATGGTTACTGGATCCTTTCCTGGGTACAGCAGCTGTCATCCCGCCTCGCGGGGCGCGAACATGATGATGGCGACCCCGAACAGGCAGATCACTGACCCCAGGACGTCCCACCGGTCGGGCCGGAAGCCGTCGAAGATCATGCCCCAGGCCAGTGAACCGGCCACGAACACGCCGCCGTACGCGGCCAGAATACGCCCGAAGTGTGCGTCCGGCTGCAGCGTCGCGGCGAAGCCGTAGAGGCCCAGCGCCACGACACCCAGCCCGGCCCACCACCAGGCCCGGCCCTCGCGGACGGACTGCCAGACGAGCCAGGCCCCACCTATTTCGGCAACGGCGGCGATGGCGAACAACAGGATGGTTTTCGGGATAGTCACGCCCTCATGATGGCACTGGCCGGCGGCCTGGCCGGGCGGGTGCGCGCCGACGCGCCCGCCGCCGTCATGCGGGGTCATCGCCTGCATCCACTGCCACCCGGTCCTATAACTTTAAGGTTCAAGTAAACTTGGCCGGAAAGGCCGCGCAACCCGAAGCCGACCGGCTTGACGGCTCCGCCCCGCCAGCGTCGGCACCTGTTGCCCAATACCCGAGGACCTGAGATGACCCTTGCGCCAGAAGCCACTGCAATGCCGAAGGTCGCAGCACCTTCGGCCGCCGTGCGCAGCCGCGTCTTCGTGCCGCTGCGCTTCCCGGACGGGTTCGAAGCCGTTGCCGAAGTGCTGACCTTCAGCGGGCTCGCCGACGGCAAGGAGCACCTGCTGCTGGCCCTCGGCGAGTGGCAGGAGGCACTGCAGGGTGCGGCGCTAGGCGGTGCCGGACCCCTGGTGCGGCTGCACAGCGAGTGCCTCACCGGCGACGTATTCGGGAGCCAGAGGTGCGATTGCGGCCCGCAGTTGCGGGAGGCCGTGGAGCGGATTGCCGCCGAGGGAGGCTTCCTGCTCTACCTTCGCCAGGAGGGCCGCGGCATCGGGCTGTATTCGAAGCTTGACGCCTACGCACTGCAGGATGGCGGCCTGGATACCTACGCCGCAAATCGGGCACTGGGCCACGGCGACGACGAGCGGGACTATACGGCGGCGGCCCAGATGCTGGAGGCAATGGGTGCCGGCACGCTGCGGCTGCTCAGCAACAACCCGGACAAGGCGGCCCAGCTGACCGGCCTCGGCCTTGAAGTGTCCGGGCAGGTCGCCACCGGCGTCCATGCCTCGGCGGCCAACCTTCGGTACCTGGCCGCAAAACGCGACCATACCGGGCACACGCTCGTGCTCCCGTCCGTCGGCGGACCTGTCGCCGGACCTGTCGCCGGACCCGTCGCCGGCCCCGACGCCGGACGTGTCGCCGGTGCGCCCGGCGCTGCCGCTGGCGACGCCCGTATCGACGTCGGGACTGCGTCCCGGGCCGGGGCCCGGGCGGCGGTGGCCGTCCCGACCCATGACGAGATGCTCGACCGGGTCCAGGGGCTCGTGCCCGGCCTGCGCGAGCGGGCCGCGGAAACTGAGGAGCTCCGGCGCATTCCGGACGCCACCATGGCGGAGCTGCACGCGGCCGAAGTCTTTCACGTGCTCTCCCCGAAGGGGGGCGGAGGATTCGGCATGGGACTGGAGACCTACGTGGAGGTGGTGCGCCGGCTTGCCCGGGGGTGCGCCTCCACGGCGTGGAGCGCCGGCCATCTGATCGAACATGTCTGGATGCTTGCGCGGTGGCCGCGGGAGGCGCAGGACGAGGTCTTCGCGAACGGGCCGGCTCCCTTGGCGGCCGCTACCGGGGCGCCGGCAGGAGTGGCCAGGAAAGTGCCCGGAGGCTACTCCATCTCGGGCCGGTGGACCTTTGCCTCCGGCGTCATGCATGCCCAATGGGCACTGCTCGCCGCGCAGCACGGCGACGTGCGCCTGCAGTGCCTGGTGCCGCTGGCCGACGTCGAGCTCCTCGACGTGTGGCAGACGGCCGGCCTGCGGGGTACCGGGAGCAACGACATTCGGGCAGGGAACCTGTTTGTCCCCGAGCATCGAACGCTGGACTGGGAACTCCTGGGCGCGGAAACCAATCCGGGGAGCCTGCTCCACGCTGATCCGCTGATCCACACCCCCATGGGCGCGCTGCTGAACATGGTGGCCCCGGCCGCTGCCCTGGGGTCTGCCGAATACGCGCTCGACCTGTTCCGCGAGCTGATCATGGTCCGGAAGGTCAAGCACACCGTGGAGAGCCGCCAGGCGGACTCGCCGCTCGCGCAAGTCCGGTATGCGCACGCCTTCGGGCTGGCGGCCACCGCGCGGCTGCACTGGCACGAAGCGGTCCGGGTGGTCTCTGGCGCCCATGCGCGCAGGCCTTCGACCATGACGGAGCCGGACCGCGGGCAGTACCGGCTGTCCCTCGCCCTGAGCGGCGAGGCGTCGGCCGAGGCCGTCCGGGTGATCATGCTGGGATCCGGCGGGAGCGTGCACCGGCTCTCGCATCCACTCCAGCGGATCCAGCGCGACGTCAATGTCCTGATGAACCATGCGGCGCTGACGAGGGATCCGGTTCTCGAGCAGGCGGGCCGGGGCCTTCTGGGTCTCGGGTTCAGCGTGCCCTCGTTCTGACCAGAAACTTGAAGCTTCAATCAAAATGGATTAGGCTGATCCTATGACTCAGACCACTGACCGCCCCCCGGTCCTCTTCCTCAGCCATGGCGCCCCGCCGCTGGCCGACGACTCCACGTGGACCCGTGAACTCCACGACTGGTCCGGCACCTTCGGCAAGCCCCGGGATATCCTCATGGTCTCCGCCCACTGGGAAAACGCCCCCGTCACGCTCAGCGCTACCGGGCGGGATCCCGGCCTGGTTTACGACTTCGGCGGCTTCCCGCAGAAGTACTACGAGGTGGCCTACGACGCCCCGCAGGCGCCCGAGCTGGCTGCCGAAGTCGAGAAGCTCGTCGCCGGCCACGGCCACCACGTGGAGCGCGATGAAAGCCGTGGACTGGACCACGGCGCCTACGTTCCGCTGAAGGAGATGTACCCCGACGCCGATGTGCCGGTCGTGCAGATGTCCATGCCGACGTTGGATCCGCAGGGGTTGTTCGACCTCGGCGTGTCGCTGGGGCCCTTGCGGGAGCGGGGCACGCTGATTGTCGGATCGGGATTCACGACGCACAACCTGCGCTGGTTCAATCCCGCCGGGGGACCGGACTCCGCTCCTCCCGCGGCCTCGAGTGAATTCGACCACTGGGCGGAGGAGGCCATGGCCCGCGGCGACGTCGACGCCATCCTCGACTTCCTGAACAAGGCGCCCCCCGCCCGGGAAGCGCACCCCCGCAGCGAGCACTGGGCTCCGCTCTATGTCGCCCTCGGGGCTGCGTACGGCTCGGGAGACATCCAGGCCCGGACAGCAATCGACGGGTTCTGGTTCGGGTTGTCCAAGCGGTCGTGGACCCTGACGTAGCGGTCGCACAACGTAAGAAAGGGAATGAACCGGACCGGGGTCCGGTTATGCCCGCCAGCGCCGGATCGCCGGCGAACCAGAACGTAACGTGGCTTGACCACTGATGAGGAGAGCAACATGACGACTGCAGTAACGGGTGCGACAGGACAACTGGGCAGGCTGGTCCTCGATGAACTGCTCACCAGCCAGGAACCGGATTCGCTGGTGGCCATCGTTCGCGACGCCGCGAAAGCCGGGGAACTGGCTGCACGAGGTGTCCAGGTGCGCGTCGCCGACTATTCCGATCCCGCGGCTCTTGAGGCTGCGCTCACGGGTGTTGACAGGCTCCTGCTGGTTTCCGGAAGCGAGGTGGGCGCCCGGGTGGCGCAGCACGGCAACGTCATCGACGCAGCCAAGGCCGCCGGCGTCGGGTTCATCGCCTACACCTCCGTCCTGGCTGCGGACACCACCGAGCTGATCCTGGCGCCAGAGCACAAGGCAACAGAGGAGCTCATCCGCGCGTCGGGACTTGGTTTCACCTTCCTGCGCAACGGCTGGTACACCGAAAACTACGCCCAGACCGTGGCAACGGCCAAGCAGACGGGCGCCGTCGTGGCCGCTGCCGGTGACGGCCGGGTGGCCAGCGCGACGCGGGCCGACTACGCGGCCGCGGCCGCGGCGGTGCTCAGCTCCGCCGGGCACGAGGGCCGCACGTACGAACTCTCCGGCGACTACGCCTGGGACTTCAAGGAACTTGCGACGGCGCTCACCCGGATCACAGGCCGGGAAGTTGTCTACCAGCCCGTCTCCGCCCCGGAACTGGTTGAGGTCCTGACCACAGCCGGCCTCGACGCGGGCACCGCGGGATTCCTCGCCGCCCTGGACGCGGACACCGAGGCGGGCCTGCTGGCCACCGTCACGGGCGAGCTGTCCCGGCTGATCGGGCGGCCGACGACGCCGCTGTTGCAAGCACTGACGTCCGCCGCCGCGAGCTAATCAGCACTCCCAGGAGGCAGCGAGACCGGGAGGCCTGGGGTGGGCATAATGAAGGCGTGGATTCCCGCTGCACCCGCAGGCCATAGTCACCCTGCGGGTGCGCGCCTCGACTGACAGGACCCATGGAAACTCCCGGTGATTTTGAGCAGGCCGGGGCCGGTGAATGGTCGGACGGCCCGCTGGTTCTCGGTGTGCCGTGGGAATTCGACGAGCGTCTCATCCGGGCCGCCGCCGGGCTGGCCACGATCATGGGAGTGCACCTGATCTGCGCGTTCGTGGACCCGGCGAGCTACCTCACGGAGTGGGAGCCGGCCGGAGTCCTGGACGGCACCTCATTGGATCCTGCCCCGAATGTCGAAGCCGAATACCCGGCCTCACAGCTGCTCAGCGGCCTTGAGGGCATTCTCGGTCCTCCCGGCGGGGCATGGTCCTTCCGGGTGCTGAACGGCGAAGTTGCCCACGCCCTGGGCCGGCTGGCTCAGAGCGCGGACGCGGCTGCGCTGATTGTCGGCGGGCAGCGGCCCGGGCGGATTGCCCAGATGGGCCGGCTCCTGGAGGGCTCGGTCAGCGTTTCCCTGACCCGTCTGCAGGGCCGGCCCGTCCTGGTCGTTCCGCATTCGGGTCAGTGAGGCACGCGGGTCAGTGAGGCACGCGCCGGCCGTGCGTCCGTCGAAGGACGGCGGGCCAACGGCGGGCCAACATCGGTCCAGCAGCGGGCCATCAAGCCGGGCGCCGGCGGCGCGGGTTCATCCGTTCCGGGTGACGGCCCCGGACCGCTGCGGCCATAGCGTTGGAGTACCGCCGGTGTGCGAGCGCCCGGATGCGAAGGATTGCTGGAGCAGAAGGGGCTGACGCTGACGGCGGAACTGCACGAGCCGTCGACGCCAGCGAATCGAAGTGAGTGATGGTAGACCCGAACAAGCCAGCAGCAGTCACGTCAGAGTCGCGGGCGCTTTTTGTCGGCAGCGCCGCCTTCCTCGTCCTGGGCGGCATCGCTTTTCTGCTGATCGGGCGGGAGCCGGTCCCGTTGTCCGGACGGGGTTCAGTCGGTGACATTGCCTCGATCGGCACGGCAGTGGTCGGCGCCGGGGCGGTGGTGGCCGGTTGCCTGCAACGCCGTCCGGCTGTGGCGCCGGAGGCCCGCGGGGGAGGCCGGATCCGCACGTCCATCGATATCGCCGCACTCGCGCTGGCGCACGCCTGCATCTTCCTGCTCGGCTGGCTGGCGCTTTTTTCGCTGTTCCAGCAGGCGTTCATCGGTGCAGTTGTCTACCCCTTCGCGGCCGCTGTCCTGGTCGGGACCACGGGAGCCATCAGCGCCTACATCGCCTACCTGTCCGCGCTCAGCATGACCGCCTACCGGCTCGCCGCCCTCCTCGCCGGTTTCCTCGTCACCGGCCTGCTCACCAGCATGCTCACCGCACAGAATCCGCTCTGGTGGCAGGAGAACCTCAGTGCCCTCGGCATGAGCTCCGACGTCTCCGGAGTGGCGTTCAACTTCACCCTGATCGTCGCCGGCGTCGTCATCTCCACACTGGCGGGATATGCGACGGCGACCCTCGCGGCGACCGCGAAGTCCCCGTCCGCGCTGCATCGGGTGCGGCTGCTCGAAGGCGGGATCGCCCTGATAGGCGTCTTCCTCGCCTGCGTGGGATTGTTCCCCGTCGATGAGCGCTTCGGGCTCCATACCCTGGTCGCGTCCGGCATGGTGGTGGTCTACGCGTCGCTCATTGTCCGCCTCCGCACGCTGGTCCCGTCCGTCTCGGCCACCTTCGCCGCGCTGGGGTGGCTCTTCCTGGCGGTCATCGTCGTCGCCGCGGTGCTGTGGTTCCCGGTCGGCTACTACAACCTCACCGCGGTGGAGCTGATCGCCGCGTCGCTGATCTTCGCCTGGCTCATCATCCTGATCCGCAACCTCGCAGCCGTCGATGCCGACCAGCTTGAGGCGAACCTGCCGGCCCGGCCGCTGCCATCGCCGGCTGAGCCTGCGCACCGGCCAGTGTCCGCAGCTGACAGCGCGGCGACCGAACCGTAGGTGCCGCGGGGCCAGCCCGTGCCGGGGGCCAGCCCGTGCCGGGGAGTGCCGCAGGGAAGGACCGCTTCCAGGGTCGACTAGGAGTGTGTGGGTTCTTCCACCAACGCGGTGGCGATGCTGTCGGCGTCCTCGAGCGCGGACAGGAAGCGTTCGGCGTCCAGGGCCGCGGCGCAGCCGGTGCCGGCGGCGGTGATGGCCTGGCGGTAGCGGTGGTCCACGGCGTCGCCGCAGGCGAAGACTCCAGTCAGATTGGTGACCGTCGTGGGGGAGTCGACCTGGATGTAGCCCTCGGCATCGAGGTCTATCTGGCCGGCCAAAAGCTCGGTCCGGGGCACGTGCCCGATCGCGACGAAGATGCCCGTCGCGGCCTGCTGCCGGGTGTCGCCGGTGCGGGTGTCGGTCAAGGTGACTCCGGTGACCTTGCCGTTGCCGTGGATCGCGGTGACGGCGGAATTCCATGCGAACCTGATCTTGGGGTTGTCCTTGGCCCGCTGGGCCATGATCCGGGAGGCGCGCAGTTCGCCCTTGCGGACCACCACGGTCACCGATTTGCCGAAGCGGGTCAGGAAAGTGGCCTCCTCCATCGCCGAGTCGCCGCCGCCGACCACGATGATGTCCTGGTCGCGGAAGAAGAAGCCGTCGCAGGTGGCGCACCAGGACAGTCCGTGGCCGCTGAACTTCTTCTCCTCCGGCAGGCCCAGTTCCTTATACGCCGAGCCCGTGGCGAGGATGACGGCGGGCGCTTCATGGGTCTCCCCGGTGCCGGTGACCACACGCTTCAGGTGCCCGGCTAGCTGCACCTCGGTGACGTCGTCGAACAACACCTGCGCGCCGAACTTTTCGGCCTGCTGCTGCAGGCCGTCCATCAGTTCGGGGCCCTGGATGCCGCCCGGGAAACCGGGAAAGTTTTCCACCTCGGTGGTGTTCATCAGGGCGCCGCCGGCGGTGACCGCACCGGCGATGACGAGCGGTTTGAGCCCGGCCCGGGCGGCATAGATCGCCGCGGTGTAGCCCGCGGGGCCGGACCCGATGATGATCAGCTTCTCGGTTGTCTTGATTGCGGCGCTCACGGTCGGGCTCCTTCGGTGACGGTTACCGGGCATGTGCTGATCATCCCGCCCTGTGGGGCGCTTATCAACGCCCCCGGGGCTGATCCGGAGTTTGGACACCCGGGAACGCGGCGCGGGAGCTTGCCCGGGCAGTTAGGCGGAGACCAGCGTCTGCGTCAGAATGGTGCCGCCAACTCCGACCAGGACCGCGCCTGAACTCCCGACGACGATCCGGCCGGTCCGGGGCCGGGCGAGGACTCCGGTCACTTTCTTGAGCGCGCTGAGCAGCAACACATACCAGGCCAACGCGATCAGCAGGAAGATGCCCGCCATCAAGGCGTGCTGGGCGAGGGGCGGCAGCGGGGCGACATTGAATTGCGGGAACAGCGACAAGTAGAAGACAGCGACCTTCGGGTTGAGCAAATTGCTCACCATCCCTTGCACGAAGGGCGAGGCCCCGCCGGGTTGGCGTTCCGCTGCCGGTGCCGGGGGTTGGCCGGATTTGGGTTTGGCGAACGCCTCAGCGAAGGCGCGCACGCCCAGGTAGAGCAGGTAGGCGGCCCCGGCAATTCTGATCCCGGTCCCGACAACTTCCGAGGCGCCCAGCAGCGCCGTGACACCGAGCACCGCCAGTGCGGCAAGGACCGTATTGCCGACCATGATGCCGGCGGCGGCTGTGGTTGCCGCCCGTGTGCCGCGGGGCGCATCCCTGAGGACAAGCGCAAAGTCAGGGCCCGGCACCACCACCACGACCAGGCAGGTCAGCACGAAGGCTGCCAGTTGTTCCAGCATCGGGGATTTCCTCCGGGCGTCAGGCTGTGGCTGTGGGTGGTGAAATTCTGTCCGCGAACGAAACCCGGACAGCCTCCTACGTTAGGCCATCACGGCACCACTGGAGCGCAGCCCCGTCCCGTTGTCGGCAGAAGGGGGGAACAACCTCACCCGCTGGGCATGATTCGGTCCCGACGCCGGACAGCTAGCTTTGCATCAGCATCGCATTGCGGGGGCGCTGGTGGGATGTGCCTGCAGGACCATGCTCATGCGTGAACTGCCCGGTCTGCTCCAGAGGAGGCGACATGTCCGGTTGTGTGGTGGACCCGAGCGAGCCAACGAGTGTGGGAGGTGGACCGCGATGAACTCTCCGCAGGACGCCGGGACCGCGCCGGTGCAATTCAACCAAAGGCTGGCGCTGCTGCTGGCGATGGCGATGTTCGTGCTGGTTGTCGACACGTCGATCATGAACGTCTCGATCTCCGCGGTGGTCAAGGACATCAACAGCACCGTCAGCGACCTTCAAGCAACCATCGCGCTCGAAGCGCTGGTGTCCGCCGCGTTCATCCTGATCGGCGGCAAAGTGGGCGACCTGATCGGGCGCAAACGCGCCTATATCCTGGGCCTTTGCGCGTACGCCCTCGGCGCCATCGCGATGACGCTGGCCCAAAGCATTGTGCCGATCCTCATTTTCTGGGCATTGATCGGCGGCCTGGGCGCATCGCTCCTCCTGCCGGCGATGCAGTCCCTGATCCACGGCAACTTCGACGGAGACGACCGGAAGCGGGTCTATGCCTTCGTCGGGGCATCTGCGGCGATCGCCGCCGCCGTCGGCCCCCTGCTCGGCGGGTTCATCACCACTTTTCTCTCCTGGCGTGTCGCCTTCCTGCTCGAAGCCATCATCATCGCGATCGTATTGTCGGGCATCAAACTCGTCCACGACGTGCCGTATACGGGACCCCGGGAGTTCGACGTCGTTGGATCGGTTCTGTCCGTCGTCGGCATGGGCGGCGTCGTCCTCGGCATCCTGGTCTGGCAGGAGGGCGGCGAGTCCGTGGCCGCCCTCATCATCATCGGCGTGGCTGGACTGTGCGGCCTGTTCTTCTGGCTCGTACGGCGCGAACGCCTCAAGAAAGCGACTCTCCTGGACCCGGGGCTGTTCCGTCTGAATGCCTTCCGGCTTGGCGCCACGGAGCAAATGATGCAGCAGGTGGCCCTTGGCGGCACCATGATCGTGCTGCCGATCTACCTCCAGATGGTCCTGGAATACAACGCGATGCAGGCTGGATTGTCCATATCACCCCTGTCGCTCAGCATGTTCGCGGTCGCTGTGCTCGCCGGCAAGAGAGCGGGGTCCCGCCGCCCGGCAAGCATCATCAGGTGGGGCTTCATCCTCCTGATGCTTGGGCTGATCACAATCCTTCCGGTGGTGCCCCGCGCGGACTCCGGCTGGTGGCTCCTGATCCCGCTGGTCATCGCGGGCTGCGGTCTGGGGCTGCTGGTATCGCAGCTGAACAACTACACGTTGTCCCCGATCTCGGACGAACGCGTCAGTGAGGCCGCCGGCGTGAACTCGGCTGCGGGCTCGTTCGGCCTGTCGTTCGGACTCGCCTTCGCCGGGGCCATCATGCTGGCGTCCCTCTCCATGATCTTCACTTCCATGGCGGAGTCCAGCACCGTGCTGCCGCCCGCGGAACAGCAGCAGGTCGCACAGGTGCTTGAAGAAGACGCGCAGGTCCTCAGCAACACCGCGCTTGCTGAACTCCTCGCCGGCCAGCCGCCGGCGATCCAGGACGAGATCATCCGGATCAACACGGAGGCCCGGCCCATCGCCCTCCAGATTGGTTTGCTCATTCCGATTCTCGCCAGCCTTGCCGGCCTCATCATCTCTTTCCGGATGGTGCGGATCCCCGATCCCAAGCCCGCCGGCGCCGGTGACGGCGCGTTCCTGGATTGAGGGGCTCACCGCTGCGAACGTGGTTTCGGGGTGGTGATCAGAGCTGGAGAATGCTGTAGCCCACGAGGAAAATCCCAATCGTCAGCGTCGCGATCGCGGCAATCCTGCGGCCATTGCGCTGCAGCCAGTTGAAAAGGGCGGTCAACGGCACCTGGGCCCGTTCGGGGGAGCGCAGCCACACAGCGACCGGAATGATGATTGCTGACTGGACGACGGCGGCGTAGGCGAGGATAAGCAGGCTACTTGGCAGCGGCTGCAGTTCCTGGACACTGATCACGGCACCGGCCGTGACGGCCAGCAGGATTGCCTTTGGACGAAGGTTCAAGCCAAGCCCCAGGACGACGAATTCCCAGGGCCGGGCGGAGCGGAACCTCGACTTCATCTTGCCAAGCATGGCGTTGTCCCGGCCGCCCTTGCTCACGAAGAGGTACAGGGAGTACGCAATCAAAAGTGCGCCGGTCACAATGGCAATCTGGGCCACCCATTCATCCTTATGCAGGCGCGGTGGACTGACGGGCAAGAATTGCAGCCCGACCGCCGACAGGCCCACGACCACGATCGAACCCGCAAGGCTGCCGATCAGGAAGGGAAGGGCGCCGCGGCGTGGATCTGGCGAGAGCAGGATCATGATAGTCACGCTGACAGGCACGGTACTGATCGCCCCGGCCAGGGCGAAGAAAGCCAGGCTGCTGAACGTGCTCAGCATGTGGCCCTCACCGGCCCCCGGCAGCACCCCGACGGCATGTCATGCCTTCGGCCCGCTTCCGGTGTCCGGGCGGCCCGTTTTCAGTCGTCCGCGGCGGGCGCGGATCGCCTTGTCTTCTTCCTTAATGAGCAGTTCGAGGTCCCTCTTGTCGCCCGTCAACGGCCGCCACCATGAGAGCGAGGGGTCGGAATCGAGCAGGATGGTCCGGAACAGGAGCGTCAGGGGGACAGCGAGGACGGCGCCGACAGGGCCCAGGACCACCGCCCAGAAGAGGACGGAGAAGAAGGTCAATGTCTCACTCAGCGACACGGCGTTGCCCACGTATTTCGGCTGGATGATCGACTGGATGATGCTGTTGATCCCGCCATAGATGATGATGACGGCCACGACGGTCGGCCAGCTGCCGGTGAGGTAGCCGAAGAACAAGGGCGGGATGATGGCGATGAAATACCCGATGTTGGGAATGAAGCTGCAGATGAAAGACAGCAGCCCCCAGAGCAGGGCGCCGGGGATCTGCAAGATGACCAGGACCAGCCAGTTGAACAAGCCCTGCGCTATTCCGAGGACCGTGGTGGCGACCATGTAGCGGCGTACGCTGGTGCCGAAACCGTTGAGCGCTGAAACCAGTGCCGGCCGGTGGTAGTTCAGATGGATCAACAGTGCCGGCACGCGGGAGCCGTCCACCGCCATGAGAATGAGCATCGTCAGGATGATCACGAGGCTGGTCACCAGGCTCGCGACGTTTCCCAGGAGGCCGCCCAGGAACCCGATGATGCGGCCCGGCGTAAACCCGCTCAGGACTTCCTGGGCTTGCTCCGGGCCAAATCCAACAGATTCCAGCAGCGTGGAGATCCTGGCGCCGATCTCGGCCATTTGGGGGGCGTATTGCGGCAGCAACGCGGAGAACTGGGCGAGCGAGGCGATCAGGACTGCGGCGAAGGCGGTCAACAATCCGAAGACAGCCGCGATTGTGGTCCCGGTGGCGATGCCCCGGGAAATTCCTCGTGCCTGCATCCAGCGGCGCAGCGGATGGACACAAAGCGTCAGCACGAAGGCAAAAAAGACCGGGGTGACTATTCCCTGGATCGCGCCGAGGCCAAACGCTGCAATCGTCGCGCTGGCCAGGGCGAGCAGGATTATGACGGTGCGGGGGAGGGCCGAACGTGGATTGGATTCCGATGGTTCCGGCTCCATGAGCCCTCCTTGGTTCAGCCTAGCCATATCTTAGAAGCCTGATGGCCTCGTGAATAGCGAGTTGGCCAGGCCTGCTCCTCGCGCGTCAGCCCGGAGTCAGACGACGATCTTGCTCTTGATCTGGGCAAACTCCTCCGCGCTGATGGTTCCCGCGTCCATGAGCGCCTTGGCTTTGGCGATCTCCTCGGTGGGGCTCTCGGTGGCGACACTGCGGATATAGGCATCTGTTTCCTGCTGGGACTTGCGGGCCCGCGCCATGGACCGCTCCGCCATGCCCTTGCCGCGGGCAATCATGTATGCCAGCACAGTCAGGAATGGAATGAAGACCAGAAGGACGATCCAGACGGCCTTCCACCAGCCGCTGAGCTCGTTGTCGCGGAAGAGGTCGCCGATCACCATGAACACTGCATACAGGAAAGCGACGATCGCATAGAAGACAAACAACCACCAGAGGACATCCCAAAAGTTCTCGAAGAAATTCATTTCGGCTTCCCTACTTTCACTTGAAGCGGCGTCGCCTACGAACGCAGCCTTGGATGGGAACGGGTTTCACCGCGGATATCCCGGAAGACCCGGACTAGCACTTGGCGTCATTCGAGAGATCGCTGATGGCGGCCTGCACGTTCGCCGCTTCGTCCTTGAGCGAGTTCGCCGCCTGTGACAGGGTGGCGTCGTTTGGAACGGAGTTCACGGCGGCTGTGAACTTCTGCTGGGCAGCTTTGACGGCGTCCACCCGATCCTTGGCGGCGTCGCTGGCCGCGTTGACCAGATCGTCGTAGCTCTTCTTAACTTGATCCCGGGCCGCCTGGATCTGGCCGATCGTAGCGCCTGACTTGAGGGTGTCCTTGAAATTCGTCAGGGCTGCTGAAAGGTCGGTGGCAGCAGCGCAAACCGGTGAAACGCTCGCCGCCGGGCTCGCGCTGGGGCTGCTGCTGGGTCCCGAGGTGGCGCAGCCGGCGAGCAGGGCGACCGCCGCCCCGAGCGCGAACACTCGCGCGAGGACTGATCTTGGTCTCGACATTGGACTCACCCCTCCATGGGCTTTCGCCTGGCAGCCCAATCACTGGCAGGTACCACCAGTGTTGGGTGATGGGCCCGCATGCGCGTCACCCGCCGGGGGTGATCCTTTCGCGCCGCTCTCCGTGCCGGGTGCGCCGCTGACCAGCGGGGACGCGACGCCGGGAACTGTCGAACACGGCTGGGACCCATTACCTCCCACCCGTCGGCCCGAATCACCCCGGGGTGATGATGTGCCCGCTCCGTCGCCGTGATGGACTGCTGTCCACAACAGAGGGAGGATGCCATGTGTCGTTGGCTAGCGTATTCGGGTTCGCCGGTGCAACTGGAGGAGCTGTTGTACAAACCCACCAACTCGCTCGTGATGCAGAGCAAGCACGCTCGAATGGGCGTTGAAACCACCAACGGGGACGGCTTCGGCGTTGGCTGGTACGGGTCCGCGCCGTATCCCGGGTTGTTCCACAGCACAGAGCCGGCCTGGAATGACCGCAACCTCCGCGAGTTGTCTGCCCAGGCGTCGGCCGGCCGGGTCTTCGCGCATATTCGGGCCTCGACCGGCTCGGCTGTCCAACAGACCAACTGCCATCCCTTCCGCCACGGCAGCTGGCTGTGGATGCACAACGGACTTATCCGGGAGTTCCCGACCGTGAAGCGCGACTTGGCCATGGCCGTTGAGCCATCGCTCTTCCCGCTGATCGAGGGAGCCACGGACTCAGAGCTGTTCTTTTTCCTCGCCCTGACCTTCGGGCTGGAGCAGGACCCGAGGGCGGCCGTGGCTGCCGCGGTTGGACTGATTGAAGACGTCGGCCGGCGCCACGGGATCGAGCAGCCGATCCAGATGACAGTGGCCACGACCGACGGCGACACCACCTGGGCGTTCCGCTACTCAAGTGAACGGCAGTCCCGGTCGCTGTTCCACAGCACCGACGTCGCGACCCTTCGCGTCCAGTACCCGGACAACCCGTTGCTTCATGACCTGGCGGACAACGCGCGCCTGGTCGTCTCCGAACCGCTGGGGGATCTCCGCGGGGCGTGGCGGGAAGTGCCCGAGGCTACCTGCGTGGTGGTGCACGGCGCCGGCGAGGACCTGTTCCCGTTCTCGCCGACCGCCCCTTAGTCCCGCCCCTGGTCTCGCCGACCGCCCCCTGGCGCCGGCGGCTGCGGCCCGCTCAGTGTCGGCGGCGGGTGCCGCTGCCGCGCTGCGCCGGCTGGCGCGGCGCTAACTGGTGGTCCGGTCCCGCCGGTCCTTCACGCGCCGGTTCCTCCGGCTTCGGGCGCCCGGGGGATGGGTGTCGTGGGATACGTGTCATCGGGAGGGCCGCCCGCGGTGACCGACTCACCGCCTGGCTCGCCGCCGGACTCGACTCTGGTCTCACCGCCGGGCTCGACGCCGGGCTCGCTTCCGGGTTCGGCGCCCGGCACGCCGGCTACGGCCGGCCGGCACAGCAGTTCGACTACGAGAATGACCAGCACGGCCAGGACGGCCGTCCAGATGGCGACGGCCGCCGTCGGGTCCTGCCAAAAGATCAGCACCAGCACGGCGATGCCGACGACGGTGGCTTCGATGATCCGCCGGTAGCGGGCCAACCAGACCTGCCATGGCTTGGCCTGGCCGCCACCGATCTTGCCGGTGATATAGTCGCCCGCAGTCGCCAGGCCGTGCCGGACATATTCCGCGGGACGCGAGTGGCCGCCCAGGAAAGCTGCCAGGGCGATCAGCAGTCCCACGACGAAGACAAGGCGCAGGCTGGTGCGCAGCGGTACCAGTAGTGCCCCGACCAGGCTTTCGGCCGCGTCGGGGGAGACGGCACTGGACGGAATCGAGTTCAGGACGTAACTCCGCCCGATCACCAGGGCCAGCGCCAGCACCGCCATCGACACCGCCACGGCCAACCCCACTCCGCTCGTCGTGCTCCGTCTCCGGCCGCGGGGGGCAACGGCAATGGCGCCCACGGCGCTGAGCACCGTCAGCCAGGCCAAGATGGGGCCGAGCCGGTCCAGGGTCCGGATAGTTTCCGTGGCACGGACCAGTTCAGGAGACTGGAACAGGGCGATCTGCGCATCAACTTCCGGGATCCTTGAGGCGATGTCCACCCCTTGCTGGACAAGGAGGGTCTTGACCCGGGCGATGATCTCTTTCGTGGAAATCGACACCGTGCCGTTCTCATCAATACTGACCGTGCCTCCCGTGCTTCCCGTGGCAAGGTTGACCAGCCCCTGGTGCGCGACCCGGTTCA
This sequence comes from Arthrobacter sp. 49Tsu3.1M3, assembly GCF_900168135.1. Lineage (NCBI taxonomy): Bacteria > Bacillati > Actinomycetota > Actinomycetes > Micrococcales > Micrococcaceae > Arthrobacter > Arthrobacter sp. 49Tsu3.1M3. Next base: position 347,339 of record NZ_FUZD01000001.1, on the reverse strand, counting down.
CCTGGATCCAAAGGTCCTGGAACTGCGGTGTCGCCACAAATCTGGCAACGGCGGTATGGATGAGCGATTTGGTCTGCTCCGCAAGCATCGGGGCCAGCCCGGTGAGCACGGCCGCCACGCGGGGCGCCGTTTTGGCGAGCTCGTTCAGGGCATCCCGCGTGATGGTCTGGAAGTCCGCGGCGTCGGTGATCTGTTGGGTGACCTTGTCGGTGATTTCGGCCTGGATCGCCGGATCCGAGGCCAACGGTGCGACAGTGGCCACGTAGCGATCGGTGTCGATGACTTCGCTGCGCAGGTAAAGGGCCGGAACTGTCGCGAAGGCCAACAGGCCAGTGAGAACCACCAGCACGATTGCCACAATGCGCCGGGCCAGCCCCGGATGCCGCACGGACGGCCTAGGGGGTGCCTTGCGGGCAACGTCCCGTTCCTGCTGGAGGCGGGCGACTTCGGCCCGTAACCGCAGAATTTCTTCCTGTTCCGGGCTAGCGGGGCCAGCGGGCTGATCGTTCAGCGACATGAGGGGATCCGCCTTAGCTTGTGTTCCGCGGCTGGGCATTCACGGCTATTTTCATTGTTCACTCGGCGTGCCGGTCCAGCCCCACCCACACAGGGTGATCTGTCACGCCGGGGAAACGCCCGCTATGGCCGTCCCTACGGGGCGGACGCCGCGCGTCGGACGTGCGGATCGGCGCACCGAACCCCGGCGCTGCCAACGGTGTGCGGGTAAAGGCCCTTTCATATCCCGCGAAATTTCAGCCGGCCGGTCTGCTGTCATCCGTTTTGGGTGATGACGGCGGCGGGTTTCAGGATTCGCCGCCCAGACGCCGCCCGGCCGCGAAGAACGCCACTTTTGCGATCAATAGGAGTGCGCCCAAATCGGCAATCATTTGGACGGACACGACTCCCCTCGCCAGCTGGCTTACCGGCGTAATGTCCCCGAACCCGACGGTGGCAAACGTGGAAGTGGTGAAGTAAAGGGCATCGGTTCGGCTCAGGGGCTCGCTAAACGCCGCCGCAGATGTGATTGACATTGATGTGTAAAGCAGCGCGAAGAGACACAGAAACATCAACAGGGTTTCGGCGACAGCCGCGGCCGCCCGAACCCTCGGAATATGCGCCACGAGTATCAGCCGCAATTGAATCGCCAGGACTGCGAAAAAGACCAGCACGACACCCGCCAGGCGGACCCAGGCGCCCGCGGGATCGGCGTCGTTGAATCCCCCGACGGGAATAAGGAAATACAGGGCGAGGACCACAACCGAAAATGCGATGAGCCGTGCAATCGCGAAAATAATGACCCGCCTGCGGTCGGCCTTGTCGAGGTCATGAAGGAAAATCGGGTCTGTCGGGCTGCCGTGCTTCATAGGCATGACTGATGATACAGCCGGGGATGCAATTCGAGCCGCGCCACAATCGGGTCGCCCTAATCGCCGTGTTTTCGCGCTATGGAGCGGCGCACAAGGGGTCTTTGCGCCCTGTTGGTGCCCTTTTGCCCCCACCTAGCATGTGGAATGTGAGAGATAGGCTAGAAGTCGAATGGGTACCGGGTCCGCAGTTCAAGATCCGCCCGCCTGTGCGTGGTCTCGGAGCGTTGGAGCGCCCACGTCTGGAAAGCGCCCTGTCCGCGGCCGCAGATTCGCACCGCCTGACCCTCGTCGCGGCCCCGGCCGGCTACGGCAAGTCCACGTTCCTGGGTGATTGGGTCCGCAAGTGCGATCTGCCGTGCGCATGGCTGTCGCTGGACCGGTTCGACACGCAGCCCGCGCGGCTGTTTCACGGCGTCGTTGGGGCGATCCAGTCCGCGGCGAGCAAACTGCCGTTGCCCGGAACCGACGCCCTCCTTGCTCTTGACCCGAGCCTTGCCCACGACAGGGCGGCCTCCTACGACCTTCTCCTCGGGGCACTCGAGCACCTCACCGAACCGATTGTCCTGGTGATCGATGACGTCCATTTGGCCGGACCGGGGCTGGCGAACGGAATCGTCGGGGTGCTCGCCGCATCGGCACCCCCCTCACTGAGGCTGGTTCTCTCGGGACGCGGCCATACGTCCATCCAGCTCGAAAGATTCCGGTACGGCGAGGGACTGGGTGAACTTCGCGCCGCCGAACTGGCCTTCACGCTGGAGGAAGTTGCCCAGTTCGCCAGTGCGCTGGGACAAGATCAAACGTTCGACGCCGGGTCGCTGTGGAAGATGACTGCCGGCTGGCCGGTGGCCGTCCACGCCAGCCTCGTCTCGTTGGCGCAGGCGCGCAACGTGCCGCTTGCAACGCCAGGCTCCGCCCCGACGCATGTCCCGCTCGCCGACTACGTCGCAGAAGAGATCCTCGACCAGATCGAACCGTCGCTGGCCGAATTCATTCTCAGGGCCACTACCAGCGACTGGCTGGGCCGCCGGCTCGCCGTCGAACTCGAAGGCCGTCCCCACGGCGGCGTGCTGCTTGAGGAATGCCTCCGTAACGGGCTCTTCATCGAGGAGCACGAATACCGTGCGGGCGAATCGATGTTCCGGTGGCATTCCCTCTTCGCGGCGCAGTGCCGGCGCATCCTGCAGCGGCGCGACCCTTTGCTCGCCGAGCGCCTGCACCGCGTGGCGGCACGGTACTACCAGGACGTCGACGTCGTCGAGTGCGTCGCCCAGGCGCTGCAAGGACGCGCACCCCGGCAGGCCGTGATTTCCCTCGGCGCCCATTGGCTCGAATTCCTGCTCGGAAACGACGTGCAGACCCTTGAACGGCTGTGCCTGGACCTCCCAGCACCGTGGGGCGAGGATCCAGAGATCCTGATGATCCGATCGGTCTGCCGTGCCCTTTCCGGCGACGGCACCGCCGCGGCCGAGCTCACCGACCGGGCGCTGTCGCGGACCTTCGCGCTGGACGCAATTCGACGCCGGAGACTGGACAGTTACCGGGCGCTCTATGAGCCGCTGCCTGCCGACGGCCGCCTGGACTTGCACACCGAGACGGTCGACGGCCGGTCGACGACGGACATTTCAGGAGATGGCCGCTCCAGTTCCTTCTCGACAGGACTCTTCCTGCTGGCGCAGGCGGAGTTCCGGCTGCACCGCACCGGCGAACTTGCGACGGCGCTGCTCCAGGCAACGGGGGCCACGGCCAACCCGGAACAGCTGGAAGCCGTGGAAATCTGCGCCCAGGCCGAACTCGCGTTGGCTCACTCCATCGCCGGTGACCTCGTGAGCGCCGACGAACTTGGCACGGCGGCGTTGGAACGGGGAGAGGCGCTGGGTTGGAATTCGCGGCAACGGATGGCTCCGGCCTGGCTGGCCCGTGGCATCGCGTGCTACTGGAATGACGATCTGAAGGCTGCGCGGACGTGTCTGACCAAGGCGCAGCGATTGGGCAGCGAGCTGTTCCCGACGGGTCCGCTCAGCGCCATCTATCGGGTTTTGGTTGATTGCGCCGCTGGCGACCTGGCCCGCTTGGCCGACTCCAGTGCGGCGCTGGAGTCCTTTCACGGGCGGGGACGGTACGCCGTGTCATGGAATGCCCTGGACACCATCGCGGTGGCGAAAATTGCCGAAGCGAGGGGCGACCGGGACGGAGCTTTGCGGACCGTCCAACCACTGGGTGCCGGGGGGCACGGCGCATTGGCGGATACGCTGCTGGCGGAGTTGCTGCGCCGCGAAGGGGACACCGCCGCTTCCCAACGCTGTGCCGAGTCACTGGCCGACCGCCGCGGCAGCTCATATATCGACACCTGCCTGAGCCTGACCGAGGCGATCATGGCCCATGGGTCCGGAGACGCTGCGGCGGCACACGAGCGGATTGAACATGCGGTCCTCCGTGCCGAGCCTGAAACCGTCTTGCGTCCTTTCGCCGAACGCAGAGAGGAACTGGCGGATCTGCTCGTGGAGCACGCTGTATGGGGCACCGCGCACGAGTCGTTCATCGCAGCGCTGATGGCACGCGAGACACAGGGTGAGACCCGCCTTCGTGCGCAGTCCTACTGGAACCTGACCGAACGCGAACGCGAAGTCCTTTCCTACATGCGCTCAATCATGACCGCGGCTGAAATTGCCGAGGCGCTGTACATTTCCGTGAACACGGTCAAGACCCACGAACGGTCCATTTACCGCAAACTCGGGGCGGTAAGCCGGCGCGACGCGCTCAAGACGGCCGCCAAGCGTGGCATCGTCTGAACCCCGCGGCGGCCTTGCTGGCCTTCGCGGCGAGGCACCGGCCCCGGATGGGGTCAGAGGCCCCTAGGCGCCGCAAACCGGCAGTGAAAGTCTGGAACCATGAAAAAAGTTGATCCCTTTGTGATCGTGATCGGATTTGACGGCTCGAAACAATCACATGAGGCCCTGGCGTGGGGTGTTGAAGAGGCCCGGTACCGCAGTGCGGAGCTCCGGGTCCTGACTGTCTGGAACAAGGCGCCAATGGCGTGGTATCCGGCGATGCTGGAAACGGCGGCAGGCGAAATCGTGGCGGAGGACTCCCCGGAGCAGCAGGCTGAAGCGCTGAGCGCCGAGGCGGCGAAATCCGCCGTGGGCGTCAATGTCGTGACGCGGACCATCAAGAACGACTCAGCGGCGTCGGCAATACTTGAGGCCGCACGGGAAGCGGACCTGGTGATCGTCGGCTCCCGCGGCCACGGCGGTTTCGCCGGGCTGCACATCGGATCGGTTTCCGCCCAGGTGGCCAGCCACTCTCCGTGCCCTGTCCTGGTGATCCGGCCGAAGACTTTCTGAGCGTCCGGGCCGATGGCCACGGACATCCGCCGGCAATGCCTGGTGGGGCCCGGCTGTGAGCACCCGATGCCGGCGAGCCGGGAGCGCTACTATCGGCGTATGAGCGTCGTGGACTGGCTGATGGATTCGGATCCTTCCCTTCGTTGGCAGGTTTGCAGGATCTCAGCAGCGCCGCGCCCGGGGTCGTTACCGCAGAGCGCGCGCGGGTAGCGACCGAAGGCTGGGGTGCGCGCCTGCTGGCATTGCGGGACGAAGACGGCCAATGGGCGCATGGCGCATATTTCCCCGCCCAGAGCGACGGCCCCGAGAGCGACGGCCCCGACGGCGACCACCCCGACGGCGACCGGCCAGAGGGCAGCGGTGCGGATGATGCCGGCGGTGACACACGTTGGGACCGCGTCCCCCAGCCGTGGACCGCCACAACGTACAGCTTGCTCCTGCTGCGTGACTTCGGGATCGACCCGCGAAGTGAGCAGATGCGCCAGACCATAGCGCTGGTCAGGGCCAACTGCCGCTGGGAGGAGGGCGGTCAGCCGTATTTCCACGGCGAGGTGGAGCCGTGCATCAATGGTATGACGGTGGCGCTCGGCGCCTACTTTGGTCAGGATGTCGACGGCGTCGTCTCCCGGCTTGTCGGCGAGCAACTGGGCGACGGCGGGTGGAACTGTTGGGCGGAGTCCGGCGCCGTGGTGTCCTCGGCCGCCACGACGATCAACGTCCTCGAAGGCCTCCTGGCCCACGAACGGGCCACGGGCGGCTCGGCGCAGTCTGTGGACGCGCGGCGCCGGGGCGAGGAGTATCTGCTGGAGCGGGGCCTGTTCCGACGCAAGAGCACGGGCGCGGTCATAGAGCCGGCTTGGCTGACGTTCTCCTTCCCGACCCGCTGGCACTACGACGTGCTCCGTGCCCTGGACTACTTCCGTTCGACGGGGGAGCCTCCGGACCCGCGCGTGGCCGAAGCCGTGGAGTTGCTCCGGTCAAAGCAGCAGCCCGACGGGACGTGGTTGCTCGAAAACACGCATCCCGGGATCGTCCATTTCCCGGTTGATGACGGTGACGGCCGGCCCAGCCGGTGGAACACCCTCCGCGCGTTGCGTGTACTCGACTGGTACGGGCGCGCCGTCTGACGTGGCTGTGCGGGGTACGTGCTGCTAGGGCAGAACCGTGTAGAGGTCGATCACCGTCTCTTCGGGCGGAGCGGCGAAGCCGCCCTCAATACCCGCCTGCATCCGGGGCATGAGGATCGTGTCCCGGAATTTTTCCCAGCTTTCTTTCGATTCGTGGACTGCCATGATCGTCCAGCCACCCTCGGATGCCCCGCCGGCATGGAAGATCTGCCCCTCTGGCAGGAGCCCCGCGCCTGGATGGACGGCTGCAAGCGACGCCTCGTATTGTTCCTTGGTGCCTCCCGGGAAGAAGTGCACGATTCCGTAGGGCGTGGTGGCCATAACAAACTCCTAAGGGTGGTGGATTGGACTGGACAAGGCCAGTCCTAGACGCCGCCACCGGGCATGTCAAGGGCTCGCGGAAGCAGGCGGGGGTCCGGGGAGCCGAGGGCAGCCCGGCGTCCTGCCGGAAAGACGGTGCCACCCGTTCGACGTCCGGGAACGTCATGCCGAATTCGGCGCCCACCGCCGTGTACTCCTGCAGGCTGGGCTTGCGGCCGGGGGTGACAGGCGGGACGTGCGAATCGATGGGTGTGCCGACGCGTTCGTAGTAGGCCTCGGCGCCGCCGGGGGTCATCCAGTTCAGGAACCGGGTGTAGCTTGCCATCCGGTACGCGTGCGGGGTTCCCGGCGGGATCACCACGGAATCCCCGGGAGTCAGGATGCGGCTTCGCCCGGCAGCCAGACGTGCAGGATGCCGTCGAAGACATACAGCGTTTTGTGTTCCACCGCGTGGCTCACAAACGGCGATTCGGCCCCCATGCCGCCGGAGATGTAGGCGGCGCTGAAAGTGCCGCCGGTGTCCGCCGCCCGGTCGATCACCGTGACCAGCTGGCCGTTGATTTCATAGCGGGCGCATTCGCCCGATGCCATGTAGTACGGGACGGCGTCGCCCGGCAGCACATTCGCCAACGGGAGCTCTTTGTTCATTTCCTCAACGCTGAGGGACATCGCATCCTTCTTTCCTGTCTGTGGAGCGCGGGCTGCCCAAGACTGCCCCCGATTCTCCGCCGCGGCGACCTCCATTTCCAATGGATAAAACATTTCTGCCCGTCGCTCCGGGGTGTCCGGCGCCAAAAGCCGTTGGCGGCGGCCTGCGGGCGGTCACGGCTAGGCGCCCGTGGGCTTTCGCCGATACGGTCCAAAGTCCCTGTTTTGGTGTCAGTGCTCCCGGCTAGTCTTGCGTGAGGCGCATGGCGGTCCGTAATGCGAGCCGGTGCGCCTCCAGCCAAGAAACAATGGGGGGTACGTTGTCCAACGATTCAGTCATGACCTGGCTTCCCGGCGACGCAGGCCGCAGCGCGGCAGCCGAGCCTTCCGAGCGGAGCGACGCCGTCGCCCCCTCCTGGGACCGCGTCATCCCGCAAGGGTCTCCCGGCGCCAGCCACGGTGACTACTGCCGCGACCATTGGCCGCCCCTGTAAGGGGAACCGCGGTGGGCGGCAGTGTTCCTGCCCGCGGCGGACCCGACGGCGGTTGCGCGCGCACGGCTGTTGGCTTCTATTTACCTGGTATTTACGTGACTTGCCTTGTGGGCGTTCCACGTCCGCGGCGAGACTTTAATGACGGGCTGACATCATCCGTTCAGCCGCAGGGACAAACCAAACCAGCGGGCACAGCGACGCCTTCCTCTTCACCTGTGGCAATGATGCCCGGACGGGGAGCCCGCGAATCGGGAGGATCGTCATGGCCGGCACATTTGAACTCTTCGTTGACGCCGATGCCTGCTTCAGGTTTCGGCTCCGGGCACCGGACGGGGCAGTACTGGCCGTGTCAAAGGGCTTCGCGGACAAGCCCGCAGCGGTTGCCGGCATCACCGCGGTGCGCGAGTATGCCGGCATGGGGCTGATAAGTGATCTGTGCCCGGAGTCGCCGGCAACTCCGGCAGCACCGCGGCCGAGAAGCACTCCGACGCCGGTGCCCGGCGTCGACCGGCGGGTGCACGACAACGACCTGCGGATCCGCGCCCGGGCCCTCCGTCGCCCGGCGCACGGGCCGGGCGCGGTAGGCGTCGGCTGATCCGGCAGGGCGCACGGCGACCCGGCCGCGGCCGACCGGCCCAGGCGGACGTTGGGTGGCCAGGGGCCGCCGCTACGGCTCCATTCCGGCGTACACCGGAACGAACTCGATCTTGTTCGCGGGCTGGACCGTCTTCTTGGGCGCCCGCGAGAACCCCTTGGCATCCAGGTGGTTCTGCGCCCGGTACTCTGCCAGGGCCTCGTCGTAGATGCCGTTGAGCCGGTGCCCGGAATAGACGTGTTGTGAGCCATCCGTGAACGTGATGCTGATGAGCGACTTTTCCGGGAAATGCCGGTTCATACGGATGAACCCCTCGGCGTCCTGCTTGAGATTGATCATGTGGTTCCCACTTTCGTGATCGAGTTGATCCAGTCTCCCGCCTTCGCTGTGACTAAACCAACCGGCGACTAAACCAACCGGCGACTAAACCAACCGGCCAAGACCAACTGGCCCCATCCAACGGTCCAGGCCACCCTGCCCGACGGGGGGCGTGCCCCTATTCGGGGGCATACGCGTCCACCGCTTGCTGCAGCACGGTGCTGAAGCGGTCCCAGGAATCGGCCGGGGTGGCCACGACCAGGACGCTGCTTCCCCGGGTTCCTGCAACGAGGCAGGCTATTTCACGGTATTTGTGGGCACCGATCCGCGTCACATAGGTGTCTTCCACGCAGGAACCGGTGCCTCCCCGGAACCCCATTCCGGCGCGGTACTGCAGCCGGCTCGCGGAGGCGGCGTTCTCGCCCGTGAGATGGGCCAGCCGGAATTCGAGTCAATTGGCCAGGGACTCGTCACCCTGTTGCGGCGTGGCATTGAGATAGATCTGAAGGACCCCGTCGGGGGCGGTGACGGTCGCGGACACGCTGCCGGGGTCGCCCGGCACGGGAGCGGCGTCAGGTGGGATGGCCAGCACGGCTGTAGTGTCAGGAAGCTCCAGTGGCTGCCATCCTGCCGGGGCCGGTCCGGAACGGAACCAGGCGAACGGGGTGGGGCCGGAGGTGGGCGCCGCCGTCTGGTTCCCGGCCGGACTGCCGCACGCGCTGAGGGCCAAGGCCGCCAGCGCCGCCGGCACTCCGAGCAGGAGCCCCCTGCCGGGGCGCTGCCCAAGCGCCCCGTGGCCGTTACCTGTTGCCGTCACCGTCGTCCGGTCCTCCGTTGTTGTCGGCGTCATGATCATTTCCGCCCGGCATCCGGGCGGGCGGCGGAACCATGGGCCGCGGAGCCGGTGGAAGGACGCGCCGCGGGGCGGGCGCCGGCGGCCGGATCATTTGGACCGGGGCCGCCGGGACCACGGTCGCCGGCGGGGCCGGCCCGACGGGCGGGGCGACAGTTGACGGCGGGGCCGGCCCGACGGGCGGGGCGACAGTTGACGGCGGGGCCGGCACGACGGGCGGGGCGACAGTTGACGGCGGGGCCGGCACGACGGGCGGGGCGACAGTTGACGGCGGGGCCGCGTTGTTGGCGGGGTCCTTGGGCGATGGCAGGGGGTTCCCTGTCGCAGGAACTGACGGGACTGTGTAGGGGGCCGGTGCCGGCGTTGCTGTGTGCCCGGCGTAGCGGGCCCCCAGCAGCAGGATGGCGCCCAACGCCGCGGCGGCACTCGCCGAGCGACGAATCTTCATTGTGCTCTCCTCGGGGATGGCCGGCCAGGGGCAGCCGGACCTGTCCCTACAACGGTTCCGGCAGCCTGCAGGTTCAACGCGGGCTGCGGCCATTGACCGCAGCCAGGCGCAAGTGAACTGTTTGCCGCCCGGCGTCGTCCTACCTCCAAGGAGGCTGAAAATGTCCGATCAGGAGGCAGAGTTACTGCGTTCGTTGCAGGAGGCTTACGCCCCGGCGCTATGGCGGTTCGTCATGGGAATGACCTGTGACAGCGCCCTGGCAGACGACATCGTGCAGGAAACGCTGATCCGGGCATGGAAACACCCGGCGATTCTGCAGCGCCCGGAGACGGCGTTGCAGGCCTGGCTGTACACGGTCGCCCGCAACCTCGTCATCGATGACCGGCGCAGCGCCCGCCGCCGGCACGAAACGGGAACAGACCAGCTCCCTGAGATTCCGGAGACGGACCGGGTCGACAGGATCCTGGACGGGTGGCTTGTCTCAGATGCGCTCGCCGGGCTGTCCGCCGAGCACCGGGCCGTCGTCATTCATTCGTACTATTTGCGCGAGACGACCGCCGAGATCGCGCAAAATCTTCAAGTGGCCGAGGGAACGGTGAAGTCGCGCCTGCACTACGCGCTGAGGGCGATGCGGCTGGCCCTGCAGGAGGGAGGCGTGACGCCATGAACCAGAACGGAACCGATGAGTACCGGCGCTGGGATGCCGCGTACGTGCTGGGATCCCTCGTCTCTTCCGAGCGGCGCGAGTTCGAGGAGCACCTGTCCGGATGCGTGGGTTGCAGGGCCGCCGTCGCCGAACTTGCCGGACTGCCGTCGCTGCTGGCAGCACTCTCACCCGAGGAAGCCCAGTCCCTCGGGCGGCCCGACGGCGAACGGCCGACGCCGAAGTTGCAGCCCGGGCTGGCGAATAAGGTCCAGCGCGCACGCCGGCGCACCCGCCTGGCCGTCGCCGGGCTCATGCTGGGCGCCGCTGCCGCCGCAGGCGCGGTTTACGTTGCGGTCACGCCGTCCCCGCCACAGGCCGCCCAGATCCACGCCGTATCCGCGACGGCCCTGAACTTCACGCCGGTCGCCGACAGTGCCCTGGCGGCCACCGGAACCCTGACCACGCAGCCGTGGGGAACGCAGATCGACTGGAAGTGCACGTACACGCCGTCCCCGGCCGACTACGCTCTGCCGGGCCGTCTCCACACGCCGGAGGAGTACGGATTGGTGGTTGTCGACTCCCGCGGTGCCACGACCCAGGTGGCCACCTGGACGGCAACGCCGGGGACAGTCGCGACGCCGACGGCAACCACGGTTGTCCCGAGAGCCGATATCCGCAGCATTGAAATCCGTGCCGTCGCGAGCGGCAGGACGCTGCTGGCCGCGCACCCGTAGCGCCGGCGGCCGCACCCGTGCACGCGCCGGCGGCCGCACCCGTGCACGCGCCGGCGGCCGCCCCCGTGCACGCGCCGGCGGCCGGATTGGCGGCGCGGCCCCGGATGGAGGGCCAGGACTCCATTGCAGGGACAATGGAGGCGTGACTTCCGCGACCGCACCCCTGGACCCAGCCTGCTCGAAGGGGCTCTTCGACCTCGTCGCCATAGGGGCGGCCCTGGCTTTTGCGGAATCGCTGGGAGCCCTCGCAGCGGCATTGCAGGCCCGTGGTGCGGGGGCGTCCGCAGTGGTGCAGGCGCCTCCGGGTACGGGCAAGACGACACTGGTGCCGCCGCTGCTCGCCAACATCGTCTCCGGCGCGAGGGGCGGGCGCCCGCGGATCGTGGTCACCCAGCCGCGCCGCGTCGCTGCCCGTGCGGCCGCCCGGCGCCTGGCCGCCCTGGACGGCACCCGGCTCGGCGACCGTGTGGGCTACACGGTCCGCGGGGAACGCCAGACGGGCCCGGGTACTGTGATCGAGTTCGTGACCCCCGGCATCCTGCTGCGCCGCCTCCTCGCGGACCCGGGGCTCGAAGGCACGGACGCCGTGATCCTCGATGAGGTCCACGAACGGGGGCTGGAGACCGACCTCCTCATTGGCATGCTCGCCGAAGTCCGACAGTTGCGCGGCGACCTCGCCTTCGTCGCCATGTCGGCCACCCTCGATGCCCCCCGCTTCGCCGCCCTGATCGGCGAGGCAGCGGACGGAAACGACGACGGCGGCCGCCCGGCACCGGTCATCGACTGTCCGTCCGCGCTGTTTCCGCTGGACGTGGAGTGGGCACCCGCGTCGGCGCCGCGGCTGGATGAGCGGGGCGTGGCCCGGGCCTTCCTGGACCACGTGGCCGACACGGCAGCGGCCGGGCACGCGGCCGCGCTGGCGGGCGGACGGGACCTGGACGCCCTGGTGTTCGTTCCCGGCGCGTGGGAGGTTTCCTACGTGGCCGCGCGGCTCCGCGGGCGGAGCCGCGCTGAGATTCTGGAACTCCACGGCCAGGCCCCGCCGGCGGAGCAGGACCGCGCCGTCTCCGGGCGTGAGCCCGGCGGGACTGCCCGGATCATCGTTTCCACCGCACTCGCCGAGTCCTCCCTCACTGTTCCGGGCGTCCGGCTGGTCATCGATTCCGGGCTGTCCCGTGAGCCGCGGCGCGACGCCGGCCGCGGAATGTCCGGCCTCGTGACGGTGTCCTGCTCCCGGGCGTCCGCGGACCAGCGTGCCGGCCGCGCCGCACGCCAGGGCCCGGGCACGGTGATCCGCTGCTATGACCAGCGGGCCTTTGGCGCCGCCCCGGCGCACCCTACGCCGGAGATCGCGGCTGCTGACCTGACCGGCGCCGCCCTGGTCCTGGCCTGCTGGGGAGCCCCCGGGGGCCGTGGACTGGCGCTGCCTGACGCGCCGCCCCGGGCCGCGATGGACGAGGCCGTCGAAGTGCTGCGGGAACTCGGCGCCGTCACCCAGGACGGTCACGCAACCGAGGTGGGCAAGACCCTTGCCCGGGTCCCGACTGACCCCCGGCTGGCCCGCGCCCTGCTGGACGGCGCCGCCACGGTGGGCCACCGCACGGCGGCCGAGGCCGTCGCCCTGGTCTCGGGGGACCAGCGCGCACCGGGCGCAGACCTCACCAGGCTGCTTGCCGCGCTGCGGACGGGCCGTGATCCCGGATCCCGGCGCTGGGCGGAGGACGTCCGGCGGATGGAGTCAATCGCCCGCCAGGAATCCACCGGTGCCGGGCACGAGGAGCCAGCCGGCGCCGCGCCTGCTGGGACCGTTGGTGCGGCTGAGGCGGTCGGGTTCGTCGTCGCCCTGGCCTTCCCGGACCGGGTGGCGCGACGAGTTCCGGGCGAGGGGCCGGCACAGTACCTGCTCACGTCCGGAACCCGGGCCGGGTTGCCGGCCGGCAGCCCCCTGTCCGGATACGAATGGCTGGGAGTGGCCGAAGTGACCCGCGCACAAGGACGCGACGCCGCGGGGACCGGTGCCGTCATCCGCTCGGCGGCGCCGCTGACCGCCGACACCGCAGAGGCCGCCGCCGGCAATCTCCTGAGCGACACGCTGCAGGCGCGCTTTAGCCAGGGCCGGGTCTCGGCCCGGCGGGAGCGCCGTCTGGGCGCGATCGTGCTCTCGTCCTCCCCGGTACGGCCTCCCGCGGAGGAGGGCCGCGCAGCTGTGGCCCGCGCCCTGGCCAGTGAGGGGCTGGCCACCATCGGCTGGTCGAAAGCGGCGGACGGCCTGCGTCGCCGTCTTGCCCTGCTGCACCGGGAGCTGGGCGGGGCATGGCCCGACGTTTCCGAGCCGGCGCTGCTGGCCCGGCTGGAGGACTGGCTGGCCCCGGAGCTCGCTGCGTTGGCGGGCGGGGCATCCACCGGCGGGATCGACCTCGCAGGCCCGCTGAGCCGGCTGCTGCCGTGGCCCGAGGCGGCACGGCTGGGCGAACTGGCACCCGAGTCGCTGGCAGTCCCCAGCGGATCCCGCATCCGGATCGACTACCCGGACGCGGCCGACGCCACCGGCCGGCCCGTGGTGGCCGTCAAGCTGCAGGAGTGCTTTGGCTGGGCCGAGACGCCGCGGCTGGCCGACGGGCGCGTGCCGGTGCTGTTCCACCTGCTCTCGCCGGCCCGCCGGCCCTTGGCCGTGACAGATGATCTCGCATCCTTCTGGTCCGGGCCCTACGCCCAGGTCCGGGCCGAAATGCGCGGTCGCTATCCGCGGCATCCGTGGCCTGAAGACCCGTGGACGGCGCCCGCGACGGCCCGGACCAAGCCGCGGAACTGACGCCGGACTCCGCAGCCGGGTGAGCACTCGCGCCGCCCGGGCAACAGGGGCATGATGAAGGAGCACGACGCCGGCGGCCCTCCTGGCCCGCGGGACGCCGGGCAAACAGGAACTCAGCCACGCGATGAAGAGTGATGGCCATGCACCTTGCGTTCGTCTCCATTCCCGCCTACGGACACGTGAACCCGACCCTGCCGCTCGTGGCAGAGCTCGTGGCCCGGGGGCACAGGGTCACATACTTCACGTCCGAAGACTTCGGACCGCTGATCCGCAAGACCGGCGCGGACTTTCACGCGTCCGGCGGGAACTGGATGGCATCGATGCCCGCCCTGGGGCCCGGGCAGCGGGCACAGGCGCACCTGATGCTGCCGATAATGAACCGCGTGTTCGACGACCTCAGAACCAGCTTTCCGGCGCTGGTGGATCAACTCCGCCAGGACCCGCCGGACGCCATCTGCTTTGACGCGATGACGCTCAGCGGCAGCATGGCGGCGGAAAAGATCGGTGCCCCGGCCATTGCCCTCATGCCCACCTATGCCACCAACGAGCACTTCTCGCTGAGATCGCTGATGCCTGCCCCGCCACCGGAGGGCGCCGATGAGATGGCCAAGGTTGCGCTGGCCATGGGCCGATTGCTGGCGGAGTTCGCGGCCGGGCAGGGCGTGCGGACACCGCGGATGTTCGATGGTCCGCCTGCGCCGTTCAACATTGTGTTCCTACCCCGCGAATTCCAGCCCATGGGGGCGACCTTCGATGACCGGTTCCGGTTTGTGGGTCCCAGCGTCGGCGGCCGGGACAGCGACGGCGACTGGGAGCGTGAGGGAACGGGACCGCTGTTGTTCATTTCGCTGGGCACCACCCCGCTGAACCGCCGGCCGGACTTCTTCCGGATGTGCCATGATGCCTTCGGTGGAAGCGAGTGGGACGTCGCGATGGCCGTCGGGGACCAGACCAGCCTGGCCGATCTCGGAACGATTGCGCCGAACGTCCGGGCCCGGCCGTTCTTCCCGCAGGTGCAGGTACTGCGCCAGACCGCCGTCTTCATCACCCACGCCGGCATGAATTCGACCATGGAAGCGCTGTATTACGCCGTCCCGATGGTGGCCGTGCCCCAGCAGCCGGAACAGGCGGCCACCGCCCGCCGGCTGGAAGAACTGGGTCTTGGCATGCGCCTTTCGCCGGAGGACGTCGGGTCCGACGCGCTCCGGGCCGCGGTGACCGCGGTCCATACGGACGCGCGGGTCCGGCGCAACCTGGCCGCGATGCACGATGTTGTCCGCAACGCAGGAGGGGCCGTGGCTGCCGCAGACGCCATCGAGGCGCATGTGCAGCACGGGGCGGGCCGGTTCGGCGACGTCGGTTAGGCCGGGCCGTGACGCCAGACCGGTCAGGGCAGCGCGGCCCCTGTCTTATCGCCGTGGGTCTTCAGGAAGCCGGCGACCGTCGCCGCCAGTGACGCCCCCGCCTCGTCGGCGCTGCGCTTCACCCCGGCAACGGCAAAGGAGTGGTCGCCGCCCTCGCGCCACTCCACGGTCGCGGACGGTCCAATTTTGGCCGCCACGGCCTCCAGCAGTTCCGGGGTGGCGAACGTGTCCCGCGTGCCCTGCAGGAAGAGCATCGGCAGCGTCAGCCCGTAGAGGTGCTCGTCGCGGAGCTTTTCCGGTTTCCCCGGCGGGTGCAGCGGGTAGCCCAGATAGACCAACCCGGCGGCAGGCATGCCTTCCGCGACGGCCATTGAGGCCATGCGTCCGCCGAACGACTTCCCGGCGGCCCACAACGGCCGGCCTGCGGAACGGGATGCGGCGGCGTCCATGGCCGCCCGCCAGGTAGCGATGGCAGCCGGCGGCCGGTCCGGGAATTTTCGTCCTGCCTCGCGGTAGGGGAAGTTGAAGCGCAGGGTGGCCACGCCGAGTTCGTTCAGGGCGCGGGTGAAGCCCACAAGGAACGGATGGTCCATTCCCGCCCCGGCGCCGTGGGCAACAACCAGGGTTGCGAAGGAGTCCTCGGGGCCGGCAAAGACGCCCGAAATTGCGGCGTCGCCGACTTCGAGGGTGATCGGGAACTCGGGCGTTGTCATGTGTCCATCATGCCGGGTGGAACGGCTGTTCCGCTGCGCTCTGCACACTGCACTGCGTCGGCTGCGCTCTTCAACTGTCCACGCCGCCGGGGTAGGTTGTCCCCATGGCCAAGGAAGAAGTCCACCTCACCGTCAGCGGTCCGCACGGCGACCGGGAATTGCGGGTGTCCAGCCCGGCGAGGGTCGTCTGGCCCGGCCCGGGACTGACCAAGCTGGACCTGGCCCGGTACATGGTCGACGTCGGGGACGCCTTCCTGGCCGCGAACGGGGACCGGCCGGTAACGCTCCAGCGGTTCAAGGACACGGTGGACGGCGAGCAGTTCTTCTCCAAGAACCCGCCCAAGGGTGCCCCGGACTTCATCCGCGCCGTCGACGTCGTCTATCCCAGCGGACGCACGCATCCCCAGCTGGTCATTGACGAAATCGCCGCCGCGGTGTGGGCGGTGCAGATGAATACGGTGGTCTTCCACCCCTGGGCCTCCCGGGCCGGCAAACCGGATTATCCGGACGAGGTGCGGATCGACCTCGACCCGCAGCCCGGGATCGGGTTCGCCGAGGCCGTTCCGGTTGCACGGGAGTTGCGGCGCGTCCTCGCGGAGGCCGGGCTGGAGGCCTTCATCAAGACCTCGGGCAACCGCGGGCTTCACGTCTTTGCCCCGATCGAGCCGACCCGGGAGTTCCTGGACGTGCGCCACGCCGTCATCGCGGCAGCCCGCGAACTCGAGCGTCGGATGCCCGCGCAGGTCACCACCGCGTGGTGGAAAGAGGAACGCGGCGCCCGCATCTTCGTCGACTTCAACCAGGCGAACCGCGACCGCACGATCGCGGGGGCGTACAGCCCGCGCGCCCTCGCCAACGCGACGGTGTCGTGCCCGATCCGCTGGGAGGAGCTCGCGTCCGTCGATCCGGCCGACTTCACGATCGCCACCGTGCCGGAGCGGCTCAAAGCCTCCGGCGACCCCTGGGAGGAGATGCACGCGGGCGTCGCGGGTTCCGTCGATCTTCTGCTGGAATGGTGGAACAGGGACCTCGAGGCCGGGCTGGGGGAGCTGCCGTTCCCGCCGGACTTCCCGAAGATGCCGGGGGAACCGCCGCGGGTGCAGCCCAGCCGGGCGCGCAACAGCGGCTGAGGCAGCCCGCGCGGACGGGCAACAGCCGCCGGCCCATCCGTAGCCGCGCCCGCATCGAATTACCTGCATGAGCAAGTCGGAGAAGAAAAACCTGCGGTATTGCGACTACTACTGCTTCATGTCGCTGAAGGACTTCGCGGCCTGGGTCGACGCCGACGACGACCGGGAACCCGCCATGTCCTACGCCGCGCCCCCTACCAGGTAAGCTCCTGGGCCTTAATTTCGTAGTGGCCGTCCCGCTCGGTGAACGTGGCCCGGTACCCGCGTTTGACCCCGTTAACCACCATCTGGCAATCCGTGTGCGTGTTGACCCTGATGTCCGGGAAGTTCTTGCACTCCACTTCGGAAATCGTGACCCCGGGGTCCGTGGGTTTGGCGCGGGCCTTGATCCGCTCGGCCAGAACCTTGCCGCTGGTCTGCGGATCGAAGACCACCACCGACGGCGGGGCCGTCGCCGTCACCGTGGTTGTCGGGCCCGGTATGGCCGGGGGAGCGCCGCAACCCGTCATCAGGAGCGCCGCACCCAAGCTTGCTGCACATGCAGTTCTGAATAAGTTCATCGTCGATCAAGTCCGTCCGACGCCCGACCACTGGGCTGCCCGAGACCCAGGCTGCCAGACCCAACGATGCCCGGACGGACTTGGGGAATCCTTGGCCCTGCGGCCGCGGTGCTAGCGGTGGGAACGGACGGTGCGAAGGATGCCGCGGATCGACATGCCGACGGCGCACACCAGAGGGGCCAGCGCCACCAGAACGACGACCGTGTTGGGCCGGAACGTCATGCCGCCCGAGGAGCCCTTGGCGTAGACGCCCAGGGGCAAGACGAAGCCGCCGCCCCCGCCTCCACTTCCGCCGCTGCCGGGCTGGCCGTCTTCCGGGCTGCTGCCTCCGCCGAAGCCGAAGGACACCACCGCTACCGGGACGATCTCTTCTCCTGCGATGTTCACGGCGGGACCGTAGGCCCGGGACACACCGACATTCTTGAACGTGTCCACGAGGGACGAGAAAGACTCAGACATAGGACACACCATAGGCAACAGCACCCCCAAGCGCCAGAGCCGCCCGCCCCCGATGCCTTGGAAGGCGCGGTGGGCAGGGAAGAGGGGAGGGAATGGGCAAGGAAACAGAACAAAAGCTCTGGTTGCCGGGCGCGTCATGCCCTTAGATTTGGAACTGGCGGGGCTCAGCCCGCAGCACCGGAGACGAGGCACTGGAATTGAGGCACTGGACATGACGGCATCCACGAATGCGGCTTCACGGCTGGCCGACGCGCTGGCGATCATCCTTGGCACCGACGGCATCCCCCTGCGGCTGAAGGCATGGGACGGCTCGGAAGCGGGCCCGGAAGACGCTCCAGTCGTCGTTTTCCGGTCCCGGCGGGCACTTCGACGGATGCTGTGGTCCCCAGGGCAGCTTGGACTGAGCCGCGCCTACGTGGCCGGCGATATCGAGGCCCCCGGAGACATCTTCGCCGCCTTCGCCGCCATCAGCGCCGCGGGAAAGTTCGCCGAGCCGGGCCCGTTCCGGCCGCCGACACCCGGCGAGGTGTTCGCGCTGGTCAAAACAGCCGTCCGGCTCGGCGCGCTCGGAACGAACCCGGCGCCGCCGCCGGAGGAAGCGCGCGTGAGCCGGCACGGCCGGCGGCATTCCAAGGGGCGCGACGCCGCGGCCATCTCCCACCATTACGACGTCGGGAACGACTTTTACGCCCTCGTCCTGGGCCCCTCCATGGTGTACTCGTGCGCGGTCTGGGAGTCGGAGGAGACCGGGCTTGATGCCGCCCAGACAGCCAAGCTCGATCTGGTCTGCCGCAAGTTGGGGCTCCAGCCGGGCATGCGGGTGCTGGACGTGGGATGCGGTTGGGGCAGCCTGGCGCTGCATGCCGCGCAAAACTATGGGGCCGACGTCGTCGGCGTGACGCTCTCGGTCGAACAGGCGGCCCTGGCCCGCAAGCGGGCGGCGGACGCCGGCCTCACGGACCGGGTGGACATCCGGGTGCAGGACTACCGCGACGTGGACGACGGGCCGTTCGATGCGATCAGCTCCATCGGCATGTCAGAGCATGTGGGGCGCGAGCAGATCCAGCACTATTCTTCCCACCTGCAGGGCCTGCTCCGCCCGGGGGGTCGGCTGCTCAACCACGCGATTTCCTGGAACGCCGGCGCCACCCCTCCGGACCCGGACTCCTTCATTCCCCGCTATGTTTTCCCGGACGGCGAGATGCTCAGCCTCTCGGAAATGGTCGCGGCACTCGAATCCGCGAGACTGGAGATCATGGACGTCGAGGCGTTGCGGCCCCACTATGCCCTGACGCTCAGGGCGTGGGTGCGGAACCTGGAGGAGCACTGGGACGAGGCCGTGCGCTTGGCCGGGCTGGGAAGGGCCCGGGTGTGGCGGCTCTATATGGCCGCGAGCGCACTCGGCTTCGAGGCTGGCATCACGGGCGTGAACCAGGTCCTGGTCCAGCGCCCGGGCGGCGCAGAACCCCCATTGCGCCGTTCGGCCTGGATGTGAGGCGCGGTCCTGGACGTTCAGGCCGTGCGCCGAAGGCTGACCCGCGGACCGCGCGAAGCTAGGCTGTCATCATGAGCAATACCGAAGTCGCGCCCCAGGAAATCCTCTGCGAAACGGACGGGACCTGCGCCGGCGTCGAACTCCTGGTTCCCCGGCAGGTTCCGCTGGGCGGCCCGCGCGCAATGGATGTCCGGCGCACCCTTCCGCAGCGCCAGCGCAGCCTCATTGGGGCGTGGTGCTTCCTGGACCACTACGGCCCGGACCAGGTCGGCGATTCCGGCGGCATGAAAGTCCCGCGCCACCCGCACACCGGGCTTCAAACCGTCAGCTGGCTGTTCACAGGCGAGATCGAACACCGGGATTCGGCCGGCTTCCACGCTGCGGTGCGGCCCGGTGAAGTGAATCTCATGACCGCCGGCCGCGGCATCAGCCACTCGGAATTTTCCACCCCGGACACCACCGTCCTGCACGGCGCGCAGCTGTGGGTGGCGCTGCCGGACACGGCACGCCACATGGCGCCCACCTTTGAGCATTACCGTCCGGAGCCGGTCAGCGGAAACGGCTGGACCATGCGCGTCTTCTTGGGCGCGCTCTCCGGGTCCGTCTCGCCCGTCACCACCCACACACCCCTGCTCGGTGCCGAGCTCCTGCTCGAAGCGGGGACGGAACTGACGCTGGCAACAGATGCGTCCTTCGAACACGGCCTGCTCGTGGACTCGGGCGACCTTGCCCTGGACGGGCAGCCGGTCCCGAAGGACAACCTCGCGTACCTGCCGGTCGGCCACGAGTCCCTGACCCTGGCCGCGGGCAGCGAGGGAGCCCGCGTTCTCCTCATTGGCGGAGAGCCGCTGGGCGAAAAAATCGTGATGTGGTGGAACTTCGTCGGCCGCAGCCATGAGGAGATCGTCGCGTACAGGGACCAGTGGCAGTCCGAGATCGGCGCTGACGCCGGCCCTGAGGACGCCGGCCCTGAGGACGCCGGCCCTGAGGACGCCGGCCCTGAGGACGCCGGCGCTGACGCCGGCACTGAGGACGCTGGCACTGAGGACACCGGCGGCGAAGCATCCGGCCTCCGGTTCGGCCCGTTTCCGCCCGGGGGCCCTGCCGCTCTCCCGGCCCCGGCACTGCCGAATGCCCGCATCCGGCCCCGCGGCTGACCTGTCCATTCCGGCAAGCCCATCCAGCCCTGCCGACCCCGCACCCGTAGGCCCGATCGCCGGGCCAATCCGGCCCGCTCAAGGAGACCATATTGACCACGATCACCATCAGCAACAACCCGCAGCGCAGGCGTTTCGAGGTGCTCGACGCCGGCACCGTGATCGGCCAGGCCGCTTACGTGGACGACGTCGGAGCGGGCCAGCGGATTTTCTACCACACGGAGATCAACGAGGAATATGGCGGCCGCGGGCTGGCCGGGGTGCTGGCTGCACAGGCACTCGATGAGACCATCGCCGCGGGACTCACGATCGTTCCGGTGTGTCCCTACATCAAGAAATACTTGGGCAAGCACCCCGGCTACGCGGCCCACGTCGTACCGTCGGCCCCGGCGCATCTGCGGCTCGTGAGCGCCTCGCTGGCTCAACGCGTCCGGCAGTAGCCGCCCCGCGACACACATGCGCCCCTGGATTCAGGTGTGCGCGATGAACCGCTCCACACGCCGGTCCGGGATGAGCCAGATCGCGGCGACCACCGAATAGGCGGCGATCCCCAGGAGCGGGTTCACGAGGCTGAGCCCCATCCCGGCGATGTAGAGCGCGGGCGATCCCTTGCCCTTCCAGTCCTGCCCCATGGCCCGGTCCAGCGCGCCGCCGCGTCCCTGCTGGCGGATCAGGGTTGTTTTCAGGATGTAGTAGGCAATGGCGGCGAACAGCAGGTCCAGCCCATAGACGAGGACGGGTACCTCCGCCAGGCCCGTGTCGTTGATCCACCGGGTGGTGAAGGGGATGAGGGAGAGCCAAAACAGCAAATGCAGGTTTGCCCAGAGCACCCCACCGTTGATCCGCCCGGCCAGATGCAGCATGTGGTGGTGGTTGTTCCAGTAGATCCCGACGTAGATGAAGCTCAGCAGGTAGCTGAGCAGCGTTGGAAGCTCGTGAAGCAGGGCCGGCCAGGTCGGTTCGGCGGGGACGTGAAGCTCCAGCACCATGATGGTGATGACGATCGCCAGCACACCGTCGCTGAAAGCCTCCAGCCGGTTCTTGTTCATGGGCCGCCTTTAATCAGGGCATCGTGGCAGATGCAGCGAGGAACTGCCGACGCCGTGACGGGCGGTTCGTAGGTAAGGGTACTAGTCCCCGGTCCCTGCTTCGAGTTCTTCCTCCGCCATTTCGAGGGCAAAGCCCAGCGCCTGGACGAGATTGGTGGTCGCCGCCACGATCCGGGGAGTGCCGACGATGGGTGCAACGGCGATCAGGACGCCGCGGATATCCTCCAGGGTGATGCCGACGTCCACGGCGGTTCCGGCGTTAAGCAGGTAGGAGGCGCCCGGGGCGTCGACCGCCGCAAGTGCCGCAATCCGGGCCAGCATCAACTCGCGGGGAGCGAGCGTGGAGCGTTCGAGCGAAACGGCGGTGATGTCGGCGAGGGCGGCGAGGACGGGAGCTTCTTCTTCGGCCATGGTCATGTCTCCATCTGATTTTCGGTGTCGTATGCCGAATTGGCGATGAGCGCGGTTTACCCCACTCGTCTTGCAACGTAACCCGCCACGGTGAGGGGAGGCATCACCCGAACGGGATGAACCGGTGGCCAGCCATGGGACTGCGCTGCGAACCTGCCTTCAGGGTGCGGCGGCGGGGTTCGGCAAGTCATCACCAGCGCGTTGACGATTGTCCGCGCCGGGGCCAGAATCGCATTAGTTCGACCCAAGGCGCGTCCGCGCGTTCAGCAGGACTGACCCAGGCAACGAGTGCCGGTGGCGGTTCCTGACATTCAAGGGAGGTCGCCGATCATGGCCGAGACCAAAGTCAAGCATCCAAGCGTCGAGGAGCGGAAATCGAAGGGCAAGAAATACCGGGAGGAGGCGCCGGTCTCCGGCCACACGGGGTGGAAACCCGCGTCCGACCGTCCCGATCCGGTGGCACTGCTCGAGGAACAAAACCTCACCCGTGAACAGGACCTCGTGCCGGTGCGCCACGGCCGGATGCTGGCCTCACCCTTCACGTTCTACCGCGGCGCGGCCAAGATCATGGCCGCCGACTTGAAGGACACGCCGCGGGCCGGCCTGCGCGTCCAGCTGTGCGGAGACGCCCACCTGTCCAACTTCGGCGTGTTCGCCTCGCCGGAGCGGACGTTGCTGTTCGACCTGAACGATTTTGACGAGACCCTTCCGGGGCCGTTCGAATATGACGTCAAGCGGATGGCCGCGAGCTTCACGATCGCGGCGCGCAACAACGGCTACACCACGGACGAAACGCGCGATGTGACACTCGGGGCGGTTCGGGCCTACCGGGAGGCGATGGCCGAGTTCGCGCAAATGCGCACCCTGGACATCTGGTACGCCCGGCTGTCCGAGGAACAGCTGATGGAGACCATCGACCTGGCCGTCGCAACCCAGAAGGGTAAGGCCCTCAAGAAGACTGCCCAGGGCATGGAAAAAGCGGCAAAGGCGAATGTCGCGAAGGCCCACACCCGGGACAGCCTTCAGGCACTGTCCAAGCTCGCCGAGCGGGTCGACGGGCAGTACCGGATTGTCAGTCAGCCGCCGATCGTCATCCCCGTCCGGGAACTGGCAGATACGTACGGTATGTCAGGCGAGGAGGCTGAGAAGGCTGTTCGTGACCAGCTCCGGTCCTACCGGGCCACACTGCCGGATGACCGGCGACACCTGCTGGAGCGATTCGAAGTCATCGACGTCGCCCGCAAGGTGGTGGGCGTCGGCAGCGTCGGCACCCGGGCCTTCATCGTCCTGCTCCAGGGACGCGATCAAGAGGACCCTTTGTTCCTCCAGGTCAAGGAGGCCACGAGGTCCGTGCTCGAGGACCACCTGCCCAAGAGCAAGTTCAAGCAGCCGGGCGAGCGCGTGGTGCGGGGGCAGCGGATGATGCAGGCCGCGAGCGACATCTTCCTGGGCTGGACCAAAGGCGTGCAGGACAACCGGTACCTCTACTGGCGCCAGCTGCGTGACATGAAGGGCTCCGCCGTGGTGGAAGGAATGAAACCGCTCGGCATGACCTTCTATGCCGACGCCTGCGGCTGGACGCTGGCGCGGGCGCACGCCCGGTCCGGGGACCCTATCGCGATCGCGTCCTACCTCGGCAAGAGCGACAAGTTCGAACGCTCCATCAGCGATTTCTCCGAGCGCTACGCGGACCAGAATGAAAAGGACTACCAGGCCTTCGCCGATGCGGTTCGCACGGGCCGGCTGGAAGCGACTGAGGGCCTCTGATCGCGGATGCTCGAAGGACGGCAGGTTTCGCTCTGGATCGCCACAACCGGTACCACCCGCTATCCCTCCCTGGACTCGGATCTTGAGGCCGACGTCGCCGTCGTCGGGGGAGGGATCGCTGGCCTGACGGCGGCGCTGGCCCTCAAACGCGCCGGCAGCACCGTCGCGGTTCTGGAGGCAGCCCGCATTGGCACCGGCGTCACTGGGCACACCACCGGCAAGGTCACCTCCCTGCACCGGCTGGCCTGCACCGAACTCGCGGACCGGCACGGACCAGACGTCGCACGCGCGTACGGGCAGGCCAACCAGGCCGCCATCGAACACGTCGCGCGTGTTGTGGCGGAGGAAGGCATCGACTGCGACTTCCGCAGGGTATCCAACTACACCTACGCAGAATCCGAGGACGCCCTCGCCCGGGTCCGCGACGAGGCGGCCCTGGCTGGGCGGCTCGGACTGCCAGCCGTCTTTACCTCCGACGTGCCGCTGCCGTTCGACGTCCGGGGCGCAGTCCGATTCGACGGGCAGGCACAGCTTCACGCGGTGAGGTACCTCCAGGGCCTCGCCCGCGCCGTGGACGGGAACGGAAGCCACGTATTCGAGGACTCGCGCGTCACCTCGGTCCGCGACGGGGTGCCCGCCGTCGTCGGGACCGGGAGCGGCACCATCCGGGCACGCGAGGTGATCATTGCCACCAACGTCCCCGTTGGTGACGCCGGCCTGTTTGCCGAACGCTGCTACCTGCACCGTTCCTACGTGGTTGCCAGCCTGGCGCCTGCAGTGCCCCTGGACGGGACCTTCATCAGCGTCGACGAGCCGATGCGCTCCATCCTGGCGATCGATATCGGGGGCTCCCGTTTCGTTCTCGCCGGCGGCGAGGGGCACCGTGCCGCCGAGGCCGGCGATGCCGCCGAGCGGTACCGCCGCCTCGCGGCTTTCTCCCGGGAACGCCTCGGCACCGGGGAGACCAGCTTCCGCTGGTCCACGCAGGACAACATGCCCGTCGACGGGTTGCCCTATGCCGGGACTTTGACTCCGACGGCGGCGCACCTTCATGTGATCACCGGCCTGCGCAAATGGGGCCTGACCAACGGCACCGCTGCCGCCCTGATCCTGGCCGACATCCTGTCGGGCCGTCACAACCCGTGGTCGGCGGTATTCGATACCAACCGCCCTTCCGCCGGCCACGCCGGCGGCGTGCGGCAGCAACCGGACCAGCCGCCAAAATCCCAGCTGCCGGACCAACCGGCTGTCGCCGGGCTGCGGCCCGGTGAAGGCACCGTCGTTGAGATCGACGGCGAAATGACCGCCGTCTACGCTGACGCTGCCGGGGACCTCCTCGCCGTCTCGGCCATCTGCACGCATCTGGGCTGCACGGTCGCGTTCAATGCGGACGATTCGACGTGGGACTGCCCCTGCCACGGCTCGCGGTTTGCTGCCAACGGCACCGTCATCCAGGGCCCGGCGACGATGGACCTGGCGCCGAGACCCGCACCGCGTTAGGTTTCCGCGGGAGAACCGGCGCGTGTGGTGGGGGAGCCGGCGGCCGAAGCGCGGCTTGCCCGGAGGTGTTCCAGCTTGACCACGTCCCGCCCGAATGAAAAGGCCAGCAGCCCAAGCGCCGGGCCAAGCACCATGCCTCCCAGCGGCGGAGGCACCACCGGCAGCAGGGCGAACAGCAGGGCCGCCGGCTGGGTGGCTCCGATGACCCTGCGGACGGTGCTGGACGGCAGCGGGTTCTTCAGGGACGGCCGGAACCAGGCCGCTGCGAGGAACGCGTAGTACATCAGGCCGATGCCCAGGGGCCACAGGCCGCACTTTCCCGCGGCCGCGCAGGACAGGACCAGGACCAGCGCGGCGTCCGTATCCGAATCCAGACGCGAACCCTCGGCCGTGGCACAACCCGTGTGCCGGGCCACCCGTCCGTCCACGGCATCGAGCAGGAGCGCGGCCGTGCCCAGGACCACCACCAGAAGGCTTGGTCCGGCTCCGGTTCCGGCTCCGGCGATCAACCCCAGCACCGTTACGGCGGCACAGCAGGCCACGATGCCGGCCCTGCCGAGGGTGACGCGGTCCGCGGGGGTGGAAAAACGGGGTTTCCGTCGCAGAACGGAGCCGGCGGCCCGGGTGATCACCGCGGCCCCGGCCGCCAGGGCAAGGAGCCAGGGGACAGGATCCGAGAAGACCGCAGCGCCGAGCCAGGCCCAGGCCACAAGATAGGCGCCGACGGCGGTGCCGGCATCCGCCGCGGCACGGCGGGCGGCTGCCGATCCCGGCCCGGTCCGCCGGGCCGCCGGGGCAGCGGGGCTCGTCGTCGTCGGTTCTGCAGGCCGGTTTCCGGGCAGGTTTGCTGATCCCGTGCCGGTAGACGCGGTGTCCCCTTGTTTCGTGTCTTGTGCAAACGATTTCAGCCTGAACCACCCCGCCCACATGCTAGCAAGTCCGCGGCCGGGGGATTGGCGCAGCCAGTGCTGTAGGCTCCAATTCGAACCTTGGGGCACTGATGCTGAACTACTTTCGCGAAACGCAAGAGGCACGATTCGCAACGCTTACACGCCGGTTTTATGGCTACGTTTCCGTCGGCCTCGTTGTTGCTGTCGGGGTCTTGGTGATTGCCGGCCTTGCGCCAGTTTGGACCTCCTGGGCGATCCTCGGTGTTTCTTGCGTTCTGGACGCTTTCCTGACCCGAAAGTGGATCAGAGAAGACGCACTCAGGGCTTATCGAAGCGACCAGGACCGCTGACGTCGCGCGAGGCCGACAAGCTCACCATCCGCATTCCGGGCCGTCACGACAAACGAGGAACTCCGGATCGCCCTGGTGAGCAGTTCTGGATCCCGGGTATAGGCGGCCCACCCCACAGATTCGTACAACGAGAGAACCTCGGCGTCGGAAAACTCGTTTGAGGTGAACATGGTGAACGCCAGCATGCGACCAGTGTTGCATGGCATTGCAATTTGTTCATGGACACCCTGGGCCGCAGGAGCGGGACGGATCACCAGGTCCGCGAAATCCATCCGCTATCCCTATCTGGGTTGCGGACCCGCGGTCAGGTGTCGGTTGCGTGCCTCGATGAGCCGGCGGAGGTAGCTAGCTGCCCCCGGGCTTACCCCTCTAAACCGAGGTCCGCGAGGGTAAGCGCGGGCGGCGAACTTCCGTCGATGTCCAGTACACCGAGCTCCTTGGCAACTGCGGCGGCGACAAGCACCTGGCCTGTCCGTGCCATCAGGTTCGCGTCGTGGAACAGCGCATTGATCACGCGGCCGATGAACTCGGGGCTTTCGCTGGTCGAGAGGTCGAAGCCGCCACTTTTGGCGGCGGCGAGGACCGCCTCTGTTCGAACCAAGCCGGGGTAAAGCGAGATTACCGGGACGGCGAACTGCTTTAGCTCCACAGCCATGTCGGAGGTCATCTTGTCTGTGGCGGCTTTGGCGACGCCGTAGATCGTGTTGCCGAGGTGGCGCTGCGCCGACCAGAAGCTGATGTGGACGATGACGCCGCGGCCCCGCGGGGTCATCATGCGCGCCGCGTGCGCCGAGCACACAAAGGCCGCGCGTACTCCTGCGTCCATCATGCCGGTCCAGCGATGCGGCGGCTGATCCCAGAACGGCGCTGGCCACGTGAACACGCCACCTTCAACCATTTTCTCGTAGCCGCCCCAGGCGCAATTTACGAGCAGATCGAGGCGGCCGCATTCGGACCGGATCGTTTCAAAAACGCGCGCCGTCTGATCGTCTTTGAGATGGTCGCAGCGCAGCCGCCGTATTCCCCGCGGCAGGTCCGCCTGATCGATCGAGCGGCCTGAGCCGTAAACCCGGAACCCGGCGGCCAGGAGGCCAAGGGCGATGCCCCGGCCGACACCCCGGCTCGCACCGGTCACCAGCGCAACATTCTCCGTCGGCGCCCCGTTGCGTTCGCGTTCGCTGATCATGCCAAGCGGCCTCCCGCTTAGGTTCCGTTCCAGTGATCCCCATGATAGGCCAGTGCCTGCACCCGGGACCCGGCGCACGCATCCCCGTTCGTGCCGCTCGGCGTTCCGCCGAGGCGCTCCGGCCCTGTCGGAGACGAAGGCCGGTGTCTATTCTGTTCTGTAAAGACCGTTACGACATGCGGTCTGCAGGTCCCGGCACCTTCCGGGAAGCCTTCCCGCTCCGGGGCCGTCTCGATGAGGAGGCGTCGATGTCCAGTCCCGATGTGCCGACACGCGGGCCGGCCAGATCCGGTCCATATGTCATCACCGGAATCCTGTTGACCATCGCCATTGTGGTTCCGCTGTTTGTGCCCGCGTATTCGGTCGATGAGCCGCGCTGGGCGGGGATGCCGTTCTTCTACTGGTACCAGATGATGTGGATTCCGATCACCTCGGCCCTGGTCGGGGTCTCCTACTGGCTAGTCATCAAGGAAGATCGCCGCCGGCGCGAATCGGTGCGCGGTGTGACCAGTCCCGGGGAGGAGCGATGAGCGGGATGGCCCTTCCGCTGGCCGCTCCGGACCGGCCCGTCAACGTCGTGGCCCTCACTATTGTGATTATTTTGTTCGTCCTGGTGGCCGTTTTGGGGTTTGTGGCCGCGCGGTGGCGCCGGGGCGAGGAGACGGGGCTGCACAGCCTCGATGAGTGGGGCCTCGGTGGCCGCGGGTTTGGAACCTGGGTGACCTGGTTCCTTCTTGGCGGTGACCTGTATACGGCCTATACCTTCGTTGCCGTTCCCGCTGCGATGTGGGCCACCGGGGCCGTGACCGGCTTCTTCGCGGTGCCGTACACAATCGTTCTGTACCCGATCGTGTTCCTCCTGATGAGCCGGTTGTGGTCCGTTTCGCATCGACACGGGTTCGTCACGCCGGCCGACTTCGTTGGCGGCCGCTATGGCAGCAGGTCCCTGACCCTTGCCGTCGCCATCACCGGCATCGTCGCGACCATGCCGTACATCGCTCTGCAGTTGGTCGGCATCAAGGCTGTCCTCACCGTGCTGGGCTTGGGCAGTTCGGAGAACGTTCTGCTGACGGACCTGCCGCTGATCATCGCGTTCGTGGTCCTGGCCGCCTACACCTATACGTCGGGCCTGCGGGCTCCGGCCCTGATCGCCGTCGTGAAGGATCTCTTGATCTACCTGGCAGTGATCGTTGCGGTCATCTACCTGCCCATCAAGTTCGGCGGCTGGGACCCCATCTTCAACTCCGCCGAGGCGAAACTGGGTGCAACCAACCCGGCTACCGGCAAACCCACCGGCGTGTTCATCCCCGGCGCCGCCAGCTACTCCGCCTACTGGACATTGGCCCTGGGCTCTGCCTTGGCGCTGTTTATGTACCCGCACTCCATCACCGGCGTCCTGGCGACCAAGAGCAGGAACACGATCCGCAAGAATGCCGCCGTGCTGCCGCTGTACTCGTTGATGCTGGGGCTCCTGGCACTCCTGGGCTACGCGGCCATATTTGCCGGTACCGTGCCGGTCGACCTGAACGGTGCCATCAACCCGCAACTGGTGGTGCCGCAGCTGTTTTTGGATCAGTTCCCGGCGTGGTTTGCAGGCATCGCACTGGCCGCCATCGCCATCGGTGCTCTTGTCCCGGCCGCGATCATGTCAATAGCAGCGGCAAACCTGTTCACCCGCAACATTTACGTGGATCTGATCAGGCCGGACGCCACACCCCGGCAGGAGGCACACGTCTCCAAGATCGCGTCGCTCGTGGTGAAGTTTGGTGCCCTTGTATTCGTCATTGCCATGGACCAGTCGGCGGCAATCAACATGCAGCTCCTCGGCGGTATCTGGATCCTGCAGACTTTTCCGGCGATCGTGGCCGGGCTCTACACGCGCTGGTTCCACCGGTGGGCGCTTTTCGGCGGCTGGGCAGCCGGAATCACCTACGGCACCATCGCGGCCTACAACGTGGTCAACCCCGTCACGAAAGCCCACTTTGGCGGCTCCATCGCGGCCATTCCCGGCACGGACACGCAGGTCTACATCGCCGTCACAGCGTTTGCGATCAACCTGATCGTCGCCGCCGGCCTGTCTCTTCTCTTCCGCGCAATGAAGCTCCCCGATGGGAAGGACATCACACGCAACTCCGACTACGGCGCCGACGAGAACGATCCGAAGGTCGCCCAGATCGAGCGCGAGCACCCGCTCGGCGAGTCCGGAGCATCCACATTCTAATTCGATGGAATCCGCGGCCCCGAAAAGGCGCTCCATGGCAGACTTTCTGCCATGGAGCCCATGGATTGTCTGGTCATCTACGTCCCCACCGACGCTGCGCCCGCGGTCCGGCAGGCCATTGGCGACGCCGGGGCGGGCAGGCTGGGCAATTACTCCCACTGCTCGTTCAGCCTCGACGGCACCGGGCGCTTTACCCCGCTGCCCGGCGCGAACCCGGCCGTCGGCGTCGTCGGTTCCTCCGAGGAGGTGCCGGAAACCCGGATCGAGGCGATCTTCCCCCGCTCCCGGCGTAACGCCGTCGTCAAGGCGGCACTGTCCGTTCATCCGTACGAGACGCCGGCGTTCATGACCTACCCGGTCGATGCCAGCCTGCCGGACTGAGCGGGACCGGGGGTGCAGTGCGGCGGACACGGTCAGGTCACCTGCGCCGCGTGGCACGCACGACGACGTCGTGCAGCGGCAGCGCAAGGTCAGCGGGCACGGGGAGTGTCCGCGTGATCTCGTCGGCACTCGTGATGCTCCAGACGGCAGTGTCGAGAGCCCCGGCAAGGTCCGCGAGGGTGACAGTCGCTTCCCGGGGTGGGCGGTGCCCGTGCCCCGGGGACGCGGGAGCGTGCAGGTGCCCGACGATCAACAGCGTGCCGCCGGGGGCTACCCACGTCCGGGCGGCACCCAAACGCGACAGCCAGGCGCATCCTCCGATGGGCTCTCCTTAGGACCCTGCCGGCGCCATTCGGAGGGCCAGCATCCCGCCTTCGAGGAGTTCAAGTTCGACGATCCGCAGTGTGTGCCGGGTTCCGTCCTCCGGCAGCATTTTCTTGCCACGCCCGAGCACGATGGGGGAGACCAGCAGGACGTACTCGTCCACGAGGTTCTCCTCCATGAGCGTCTTGGTCAGCGTCGGGCTTCCCCATACGAGCACGTTCTCCCGCTCGCGAAGCTCGCGGACCTGGCCGGGTATGTCATCGGCGATAATCGTGCTGTTGTTCCAGCCGGCGTGGTCCAGCGTGGTCGACACGACATACTTCGGCATGGCATTGAATGTGTCGGCGGTGAAATCGCCCGACCTCGCCGGCCAGGAGGCGGCGAAGCCGTCATAGGTGACCCGGCCGAGCAGCATCGAATCCGCGCCGGCCAGAACTTGTTCGTTATAGGCCACGGTCGCGGCGCTGAAGAACGGGCCCAACCAGAGCTGGGGATCCTCGGCGACGTTGTCCAGAGTGGAAAAACCTGTCACTGTCAGCTTGCCCATGAAGATCTCCTTCAGGTCGGTGGCGCCTGGCTGTTATCCGCGGCTTCGGAGCCGGAGTGTTCGCGCCTCGTGGATGGCGGCCAGGGCAACTGCGCTGGCGGCGAGCCTGAGGGCGTGGACCCGGTACCACCGCTTCAGCAGGGGGTTACGGCGGGTCTCACTGAGCGGTTGTGGGCTGAAGAACAGGTCGGGATTGATGGACCGGAGCAGATAGGCGGTGGCGGCCGCACCCGTCGTCGAGCTGGCCGCAGCGACTAGCAGCCATGGCCTGCTGTCGGCATGGTTCCAGCCTGCCACGAGGGCAGCGATCGCCGCCGGAGCATTTATCGGTGCGATCGGTGCGTAATAACGGCCCGGGCTTCCCGCTCCAAAGGGCGAGCGGGGCAGTTCACGGCTTGCTTCCGCCGCCGCGACGCGGTGCGGGATTTTGACGAGGACCTCATAAAGGTTGCCGAAAAACCAATGCGCGTGGCTGAACTCGGCAACGCCCAAGATCCGATCAGCGAGGAAATCCCGGCGGCCCGAGGAAGTCTGTCCCATGCCCACAATCTACCGCCGATGCCCATCGCCGGCCCATGGTGTCCAGCCGGATGCTTCGGGGGCGGGAGAGTGCAGAACCCGCGCTTCTGCCGTCAGTTCTGCGCCCGCTGACGATTGTCCCGGGGGGTTTCGCCTGCGTCATTGCGGAAATGCCGGTTGAAGTTGGACAGGTTCGTGAAACCCACTTCGTATTCGTCGGCGAGGTAACGCCGTTCGGACTCCGGGGCACGCGAAAGAATCGCCAACACGTCAAAGAGGTGCTGATGCCGCTGCACTCCGGTGGAGCTCCCCATCGCCTCCAGGGAAACGGCGGCGGCCCGGGCCGATCGTCCGAGGAACTCGATCCCACGCGAGGACTGCTCCAGCAAGGGTTTAACCTCGGTCATTTCCGGCAGAATCGAGGCGGCCCTCTCCACCCGGGGTCCTGACGGTGCCGTCGAATACGCCTCCTCGATGACCTGAGCAATCAGTGGGGCGTCCCTGCCGGCCCTCGCCGCGCCGGGGGACTCCTTAATGGCGGGGCTTATTTCCGGACTCGCCAGACTTGGAGCGCTCGGGGCGGAGGGAAGACGACAACTGCAGACCCTGACCCTGGATCAGCTCCACTCAGTCGCCTCCTACGCGAACCGTGCAGCGGCGATCACCTGCTCCCGGAAGGGCGCCAACCCTCCGTGGTCGGCGGAACTCGGGGAACTGGCCCGATGAGGCGATCAGTCTGCGACCGTGACGGTGCCGGCGTCGCCGTCAACGCGGATCCGTTGGCCGCTGGTGAGCCGCTGGGTGGCAACACCGGTGCCGAGCACGGCCGGGATGCCGTACTCGCGGGCCACGATCGAGCTGTGGCTCAACGGTCCGCCGACGTCGGTGACCACACCGGAGGCCATCGCGAACAGCGAGGTCCAGGCCGGGGTTGTGATGCGGGCTACCAGGACGTCCCCGGGCTCCATCAGGCCGAAATCCTGCGGGCCCCTCAGGACGCGGGCCGGAGCTGAGACCCGGCCGGCGCTGGCGCCGACGCCCTTGATGACGTCGCCGAGCTGGTCCTGTGGGCCTGCCGGCATCATTGAGCCGAAGGCCCGCTCCATCCACCGGCTCTCCGGCAGCAGTTGCGGGGCAGCGGCCTTGGCCTGGCCCCGCCACAGCATCTTGCGCTCCTCGACGGCACCGGCGCGGACGGGCCGGTCTGCCCCGGTAATCGCCACGGCTGCCGGGGTGCCCGACCCGGCAAGGCCGAACTCGACGGCGCTGCGCAACTCCCGGAGGCGCAGCCAGAAGACGTCGGCGGGCTCGGCGATGACAGCGGAGCCGACGAGCCGTCGTCCCAGTTCGAACAGCATCCGCCGCAGCAGCGGCCACGCCAGCCCGACATCGGCCAGGGCGTCCTCGCGGATCGGGGCTGCATTTTGCGCCCACCGGAGCAGCCGGAGGAACGCGGCCCGGCGCCTCGGCCCGAGCCGGGCGACGATTTGGCTGGTTTCATCTTCGCGGCGGGCGGCTGAGAGCCGCTGGCGCTCGTACGGGTCATTGCCCTGTCCCCGCAGGTAAAACTTCACGGTCTCCAGCAGCGGCGCGGGATCGTCGGCGGCCACCGGGCTGACGAAGTCGAGGTTATAGACCGCATGGCCGAACCGGCCGAGGTGCTCCTGGAAGCGGGCGTGCCATTGCTGCCAGTGTGCCGGGTCCACTCCGGCAGGCGGGAACCCGGTGCGTTGCGGCCCGGCCAGCGCAGCGGTTGGCGCGTTGAGGATCGCCGCGGCCAGCCCCGGGACGTCCCGTGCCCAGGCTGCGAGGTCGTACAGCGACTTCTCTGCGCGGATGGGTTCGCTGTCGTAACCGAGGAGGAAGGTCTGGGCAGGGGGATCGCCGTCGCGCCGAACGAACTTGTCGTAGTAGGCCCGGAAGGAGATTTCGCTTGTTGCTGCGATCGGAATGATGGACTGCACGGCCGTGTAGTACACCGTTCCGGCGTCAAGCAGCGTCTGCACACCCGCCAGCAGTTCCTCTCCGGACAGCTCCCCGACGGGCTTCGCGGACCAGTCCTTGATCACCTGCTCATAGCGGGGATGCGAGAATTCCCGCCAGCCGGCCACTCCCATATGCGCCTTGCCGCGGGCCAGCGCGCGCATCGCCGTCAGCGACTTGCCCATCACACGCCACATTCCCGAGTTGCGGTAGTAGTAATAGGCGTAGCCGTTGATAGTGGGCAGCCCGACGTCGTCCTCGCGGATGACCTCCTTGCCGACGGCGCCGGCCATCAGGGCCCTCAGCGACCGTGACACCGAGCCGTCAATGAGGTCCGCGAACAGCGGCGAGAGCGGGTCGGGCAGCTGTTCAACGATGCTTGCCCGGAAGTAGAGCCCGTGCCGGTAGGGCACCGGCCAGGTGTCCGGGATGTCGGCTGCCGGTTCGGGCAGTGCGGTGATGGGCCGGGATTGCAGGATGAAGAACTCGCCACCGGCGCGTGCCCACTCGATGTCCTGCGGCGTCCCGAAATGCTCCGCAATCAGTGTTCCGTAGCCGGCCAGCTCGGCCGCCGCCCGGTCGTCCAATACGGCCTGCCGGCGGCGTGTGGCCGGCACCGGCTGCTCCCGGGTGCCGCGCTCCGCGTAGACGGTCATGACCTCCTTGTCAGCTGTCCGGCGCGACAGCACACGGCCGGACCCTGCTTCCACGACGACGTCGTCCGTGGTGACCGATCCGCTGACAACGGACTCGCCGAGGCCCCACGCGGCACTGATCACCGTCTGGTCGCGGCGCCCGTTGGACGGATTGGCGGTGAACATCACCCCGGCCGCCTCGGCGTCGACCATCTGCTGGACCACGACGGCGAGGCGCACCGTGTCCGGTTCGATGCCTTCACGGGCGCGGTAGGCCATGGCACGCGCCGTCCACAGGGAGGCCCAGCACTCAATCACGGCCGCGGCCACAGCCTCCGTCCCCCGGACGTTGAGGTAGGTTTCCTGTTGCCCGGCGAAGCTGGCTGAGGCGAGGTCCTCGGCCGTGGCGGAGGAGCGCACCGCCACGGCTGTGTTTCCGTCGCCGAGCCTCCCGTAGGCGGCGCCGAGTTCCGCTGCGATGGCGTGCGGCAAGGTGCCGCCGGTGAAGAGGGCCCGGATCCGTTTCGAGGCTTCCGCGTAGTCCTGTGGCGCAGCGTGGGGCGACAGTGCGGCCAGTTCATGGATGCCGGCCTCGAGTTGGTTGGCAGCCACATAATCCGCGTAGGCTGCGGTGTTCAGCACGAACCCGGGCGGGACCGGCAGTCCTCCCTGGCTGAGGCCGCCCAGTCCCACGCCCTTGCCGCCTGCCAAGGCGACGTCGCCACGCCCCACATCGTCGAAGTTGTTGATGTAGGTCATGGCCTCGAGTCCTTTCCGCCCGGAGCCGGGGCTCCGTGGTTCAGCCTGATTCCCAACATACTGGCACTGCCGCAGGCGAGAGGCCATAGCCGTACCGGCGGACAGAAGATCCCGTTCACCCCGCCGGCCGAGGGGTTTGGCCCGGGCCGCCAATCGCTCCCACCCCCATTCGGACCCCAATTCCGACAACCAAATGCCCGGGGTTTGGGTCGCAGCCCTCGCCCCGGGCATCTAAAGAATCCGCATGTTCAGGCGCGGCTGGCGTCGGATCCCTCGGATCCCTCGGATCCGTCGGATCCGTCGCTGTCCTCGCCGTCGAGGTGTTCCTTGTGGACCTTCTCACGGATGGTGACTTCATCTGCGACCGTTTCAGTAACGATGCGGACCCGTTCAACCGGGACGGTCTCCTTGGTCACTATGACCCGCTCTTCGTGAAGGATTACCTCGTCGTCGCTGTCCGGACGGTTCGAGACCTCGCCGCGGTCTTCCTCGGTAATCGGTTCCCGCTCGATACGAACCTCTTCGCGCTGCACTGGAACCGTCCTGGTGACAGTTTCCGTCGTGACGTACTTCCGCAGGCGCCCCCGGCCCGTGGTATCGCGGGTTTCGGTACGGTCCGTACCCGTGTCCTGGGGTGTGCTGGCGGCCCGGGCGGCGTCGGCGGCCGGCGCGGTGGTGCCGTATCCGGCTGTGCCGGTGGCATCGTGGGTTCCGCTACGGTCGGTTCCGGCGGCGTCCTGCCGTGTCGTGGGTGGCGTGGCGGCGTCGGTCGTGGATGTCGCTGTGCCGTATCCGGCTGTGCCGGTGGCGTCACGGGTTTGGGCGCGGTCCGCATCGGTGGCGTCATAACCGGCTGTGCCGGTGGTGTCACGGGTTTGGGCGCGGTCCGCGTCGGTGGCGTCGTAACCGGCTGTGCCGGTGGCGTCACGGGTTTGGGCGCGGTCCGCATCGGCGGCGTCGTAACCGGCTGTGCCGGTGGTGTCACGGGTTTGGGCGCGGTCCGCGTCGGTGGCGTCGTAACCGGCTGTGCCGGTGGTGTCACGGGTTTGGGCGCGGTCCGCGTCGGTGGCGTCGCGGGTTTCCGTGCGGTCTGTTCCGGTGGTGTCCTGCCGCGTGGTGGATGATGCGTCAGCTATATCCGCGTCGGTGTAGGTGCCTCCGGTGTCCATCCGGTAATGCTGGTAGAGCCGGTCTTCCTCGGCAGGCTCCAGAGGCCGATCGGCGTCGATCCTTGGCGCGTCCTTGACCTGATTCTTGTTGTATGGAACGACGATGTCATTGCCCTCTAGTCGAGCACCCTCGAGGGGCACAAATGATTCGGACATCCCGAACAAGCCCGTACGGACGGTTACCCAGCTGGGCTGTCCGGCTTCGTTGTCCACGAAGACCTGGCCGATGGAGCCGATTTTTTCTCCGTCTCCCGACAGGACATTTGCGCCTTGGCTGAGCAGACGGTCAATTTGTTCGGTGGTGAGCATGACGTCTCCTTGGATCTCGTAGATTGAAATAGTTGGTCCGATCGGGAGCCCTTGATGGACCGCCTGACCGGTACCGGACAGGAAACTTTGGTGCTGTCCGGTGCTTGGGAAGCGTCCGCGGAGCTACGAACTCCGGGAGAGGGCGACGATTAGACGGGCAGTGCGCTCAGCTGAGATCTTCCGAGCCGACCCGCCGTTCAGGTACGGCCAGGGTCCGGCGCGTGACTTTCGCGAGCGGCGGCCTGAAGACGAAGGCGGGTAGAGACTGGGGATGAACGTTGTCGCCACCGCCAGTCCGGCTTGGAGCCGGTGGGAATTGTCCATTGGAATGCGCCGCCATTCGATCAGGAGGCTGGGACCGGTCCCGTTGCGCAGGGACTTCTCCCGCGCCGTTTTCCGTGTTATATCACGAGCGCGGTTAGATTAGGAAGTCCCCTTATGAATAGCTGGGCTCCCGGCGGGTGGGCTCCGCCGGAGGGCACGCGGGGGAGCCCGGCGCCCAGGAGACGGCCCGGCGAGAACACCCGTGGCGGGCATGCCGGGCCCTCCCGGTGGGGTCCTTGCGTGCGGCGACAGTTGACAGAGAACGGTGTACGGCCGGGTCTAGTCCTGGTCGAGTTCGTCGAGCAGGGACTTCGCAGCTGCGGCGATGTCGTCGTGGTTGTTCTGGGCGGCCCGGCTCTCGATAGCGAGAATCGCGCAACGATGCAGCCGGCGGAAATCACCGAAGGGAAAGCTGTAGCGCCCCTTGGTGTCGTGCGTCTTCTCGGCATCTTCTCCCAGATGCCACGTTCCGTACTCCGTGTACCCGTGCTTGTCGATGAATGCGTTTTCTTCCTCGGCGCCGGGCGCATGCTCACTCCAGTCGTCGCGGGAATCCCGGGCAATCCTCGAGTCCTTGATGAGCTGCCGGGCATGATGCAGCGTCGTTGATCTTGATAGTCATGAGGTGTTTCCGCTCTGTCGCGAGGGCTGCGTAGGAAGTGCCACGGCTGGGCGCCGGCGGACCAAGACCGCCGCCCCCTTCGCCATACCATGTGGCGCGGGGCGGTCGGTGGTGGGTGCGGGCGAGTCGAGGGCCGGAATGGCCCGTCAGGTCACGAAGTTTTCTGGTGCTTCCGGTGACTGGCTTCCACCGCGGGAGACGTGGACTTTTGTGGCGGACGGTCCGGACTGCTCCGGGATCTGGGCACGGATTTCCAAGACGCCGTCGATGTAGCTGGCCTCGACGGTGTCTGCATCCGCGCCGCGGGGCAGCGGGACACTTCGCGAATACTCGCCGTACCGCACCTCGCTTCGGTATCCCGGTTGATCCTTGTGCGCGGGTTCCGGGCGTCTTGCAACGATATTCAAGTTGCCGTCGGTGACCGTGATATCGATGTCCTTGTCCGGGTCGATGCCGGGGATGTCGGTTCTGACCACCAACGTGTTTCCGTCCCGATATTCCTCGACCCTGAGCCAGGTTTCCGTCTCGCCTTGCAGGAAGCGCCGGACCGGTTCAGGCACGTCGATGCCTGTGCGGCGGAATAGATTGTCCATGGCTATCTCCTTGCTGTTTGCATCTCTGGTCGCATGATGTCGGATGCGCGCGGAGCAACGACTTCTGCCGCTTTGGCGGGCTGCTCCCTACGATGGCGACGGCGGAACCGGCCGTCGGAACTGCGCTCGAGCGCCTTCAAAGCCTGCGCTCGACGAATCATCGCGCAGCAGGGGCAGTGCGGCAGGGGCCCGGCGTGAGGTGAACCGTCATGAGGTTGACTCGGCGGCGCGGGCCGAGAAACTCAGGGAGTTTCCTCCGGGTGTTCCAGAACCGGCCCGCAACCGTCTGACAGAACGCAGGGCGCCCTCAAGGGCAGTCCTGCATCCGAAGGATCGAGGCTGCTACGCCCTGGTCCTGCGACCAGCAAGAGCCCCATAGATCAGGAGCACAATAACGGCCCCGAGGATGGAGAGCAGCCAGGTCCGCAGGTCAAAGAAGTCAGCGAGCCCTCCGCCGAAGATCAGCGAGCCGATCCAACCCCCGAGGATTGCGCCGACGACGCCAACAACGAGTGTGATCAGCCAGCCGCCTCCCTGCCGGCCGGGAAGGAGCGCCTTGGCGATGGCGCCGGCGATAAGGCCGAGAATGAGAAAAGCGAGAATTCCCATCTTTGTACTTCCTTTCGGTAGTCCGGTCGTGGAATGCGGCCGTAACGGCGATTTAATCAGCATGCGTAGTAACGCGCAATACCCGGCTCGGCGGCCTTCCGTCTTGCTCGCCTTTTGCCGGTCCGAACTGCTCGAAAAGCGGCGACCGGCCGTGGGTGCCAGCGGGGAGGCCCCCGACGCAACCAGGCGCGGGAGGCTAGTTCATGGGCGCCGGGGGCCGTCTTTGGACGGGGGAGGACACGTGGAGCCGGGGGTGCCGGGCCGTGGAGTCTGGAAGAAGTCCACAAACCGGGCGAGTTGCTCAGACAGGGCCTCCCACCCGTCGAAGTCGGCAGGAACGGCTGCACGCTCAGCCCTGGAGGCGGCCTGCAGTGCCGCGTGGCCGGCCTCGGTGATCTCCACCTGAAATTGGCGCCGATCCTCCGGGTTTCGTGTCCTCGTGACCAGGCCCGCGTCCTCGAGCCGGGCAAGGACGCGGCCGAGGGTTTGGCTTTGAACATGAACTCTGGCGGCCAGCTGTTCCTGGTACATGGGGCAGGGTGCCACGGCTTCCAGCGCGATGACGGCGGCACGCGTCAATCCCAGTGGCGCCAGGGCGTCGTCGTGGAGGCGTTGCACCAGGCGGGCCGCTGTGGTGAGAAGCCGGTAGCTGTTCCGGGCGTCGGGCTCACGGGCGAGGATCACGAAGAAGACCTTCCTGATTGGGTGGCAACGAAAGTCACGCTGCCTGCGACGGCGGCACTAAGCGCCGACGCTGGACCCCCACCCTACGCACGCCGGACACCCTTTTGGCAAGTATGCTTACTATTTTTCGCACGCGGCCAGCATGGCGCACGGCGCGCCTCCTGATGAGCGGGAGGTGGCCCGCCCAATTTTCGACCGGGCCTTGCGCAACATATAGCAAGTGTGCTTACTATCTAGTTAGTAACCGTGCTTACTAATTTCATCCGGTAGCGCTAGTCACGATCCCAAGCGGACCATTCCTGAAAGAGAGCAACGATGACACAGAATCCATGGGCCCAGGCAGCACCCGAAGCTTCCCCGGACCGGTACGCCGGCGTTGGAGTCGTGCCCCCGCAAGGCGCGGGACGAGCTGACTCCAAACAGGAAGCCGCCAAAGACGAAGCTGCAGACGTAACGCGGCACGCGGCAGACGCCGCCCAGAACGTCGCCGAGACGGCCAAGACGGAGGCAGCCAACGTTGCCTCCGAGGTCAAGACCAACGCGCGGGACCTGCTGCACCAGGCAAAGTCCGATCTCACCGAGCAGGCAGGAACCCAGCAGCAGAAGGTCGCCGAAGGTCTGCGATCCGTCGCCGGGGAACTGCATTCCATGGCGGCAGCCTCCGAACAGCCCGGCGTGGCCACGGACCTCGTGCGCCAGGCCGCCGAGCGGTCCTCCGCTGTTGCGTCCTGGCTCGATGGCCGGGACCCGGGTTCGCTGCTGACCGAGGTCAAGTCCTTTGCCCGCCAGCGCCCGGGGACTTTCCTCCTGCTCGCGGCCGGAGCCGGTGTACTGGCCGGACGTCTCAGCCGCAGCTTGAGCGCCGGCGCCCCCGAAGCGACGGGCGCTGCCGCTACCGGCACGTCCGCTGCCGGCCGGATCCCTGATAACGGGGTGGCGGT
This sequence comes from Arthrobacter sp. 49Tsu3.1M3, assembly GCF_900168135.1. NCBI lineage: Bacteria > Bacillati > Actinomycetota > Actinomycetes > Micrococcales > Micrococcaceae > Arthrobacter > Arthrobacter sp. 49Tsu3.1M3. The sequence goes on along the minus strand of NZ_FUZD01000001.1, from coordinate 306,984 downwards.
TCCGCCGCCGCCGGTGCAGATGCCCGCTCCGCAAACCACGACGGCGGGCCTCGCGGACACTTACCCGCCGAATCCGCTGGACTCCGATTTGGGAGCCCCCGATCCGCTCCGCGACGCCGGGCAGGGCCGCCGGGCATCAGAGTCCGTGGCCGGTGAGCCAATGCAGCAGGCTGATCCGCTGCGCGATGACCCCTTTAACGGTGGCCGTCGATGAGCAGCGAAATGCCTCCCACAGCCGCGCAGGCAAAGGCTGAATCGACTTCCCTGGGTGACCTTCTCGGTGAGGTCACACGGGACATGTCCACCCTGATGCGACAGGAAGTGGAACTGGCCAAGGTCGAACTCAAGCAGTCGGCCACGCGGGCAGGCAAAGGCGCCGGCATGCTCGCCGGCGCCGGCGTCGCTGGCCATTTCGTGCTTCTGTTCCTGTCTTTGGCGCTCTGGTGGGCGCTGGGGACCGTGATGGGACTGGGCTGGTCCGCTGTTGTTGTCGCCGTCATCTGGGCAATTGTCGCCGCCGTTCTGGCAGCCATGGGCCGCAAGGAACTGAACGCGATCAAGGGCATGCCGAGGACGGCTGAAACCCTCCAGGAAATCCCGCCCACCCTAAAACCCAACTCCTAGATTCAGCGAGGAAACACGATGAGTGAAAACCCGGATGTCATCCGAGCAGATATTGAAGCAACCCGTGCCCGCCTGGGCACCAACGTGGACGCCGTCGCTGACAAAGTCACGCCGTCGCATATCGTCCAGCGGCAGACGGACAGAGTCAAAGAGAACGTCAAAGACGCCGTCTTCGGAGTGAAGGATAAAGTCATGGGAGCCGCAGACCACACCGCCGACCACGTCCACTCAACTACCGGAAGCGTCGGTGCGCACATGAGTGATGCGGGCTCCGCAGTTGCGGGCGCCCCCGGCCAGCTGAAGTACAGGACACAAGGGAACCCGCTGGCTGCCGGGCTGATCGCTTTCGGTGCCGGGCTGCTCGTTTCCTCCCTGATCCCGGCCAGCCAGAAGGAGCGTGAAGCAGCTGATGCCCTCAAAACGGCAGCCGAGCCACTCACCACGGAACTGACGGAAGCCGCCAAGCACGTGGCCGAAGGGCTCAAGGAGCCCGCTCAGGAAGCCATGGAGAACGTCAAAGCCACTGCCGCGGACGCTACCGATCACCTCAAGGCAGACGGGCAGGCCGCTGTGGAGGACGTCAAGGACCGGACTGCCGAAGCCAAGGACAACGTTCAGCAGGCCTAAGGCCGCGTCTGAATAAGGCCGGCTGCCCTCGCTGATGCGCTGGGCGGCCGGCCATTTCCCTTAACCCCACGAAGGAATTTCCATGGCCAAGAACCCAACCAAGGCAGAAGATGAATCCATGACCGATGCCGAAACGGACGAGAGCAGCACCGCCAAGGCCCGCACGGCACCTGCCCCGGACGACGCCCGTAAACCGGACAGCCCGGCCGACGTCACCAAGCCCTCGTGGAAGTACATCGCCAAGAAAACCCTGCGTGAATTCACGAAGGACCAGTGCCCGGATCTTGCCGCAGCCCTGACCTACTACTCGGTCCTCTCAATTTTCCCGGCGCTGTTGGCCCTCGTGTCTTTGCTGGGCATCTTCGGGCAGACAGAGAAGACCACGTCCGCGCTGCTGGAGATCGTCCAGGGTTTCGCGCCTGCTGAAACTGTGCAGGCGATCAAACAACCAGTCGAGCAGCTCAGCAATTCCTCCGCTGCCGGGCTCACCCTGGTGCTCGGCATCCTCACCGCCCTCTGGTCCGCCTCCGGCTATGTCGGAGCCTTTGGCCGTGCCATGAACCGGATCTACGAAATCGACGAGGGCCGGCCGTTCATCAAACTTCGGGGCACGATGCTCGCCGTCACCATTGCCACCGTGCTGATCGTTCTTGTCCTTTCGGCCATGCTGGTGCTGAGCGGGCCGGTGGCCGAGGCCGTCGGCAACGCGATCGGCCTGGGCGGGGCCGTCCTGACGGCGTGGAACATTCTCAAGTGGCCCGTGATCTTGTTGCTCGTGATTCTCGCGATCGCGATCCTCTACTACGCCACGCCGAACGTAAAGCAGCCCAAGTTCCGCTGGATGAGCCTGGGTTCCGCTATCGCTTTGGTCATCTTCCTGCTGGCGTCACTGGCCTTCGCTTTTTATGTGGCCAACTTCAATAGCTACGAAAAGACCTATGGTGCGATCGGCGGCGTCATCATCTCGCTGCTGTGGCTGTGGATCCTGAACATGTCGCTGCTGTTCGGTGCCGAGTTCGACGCCGAGATGGAGCGAGGACGCCAACTCCAGGCTGGCATTGAGGCCGAAGAGACCATCCAATTGCCGCCACGGGATACGAAACAGAGCGACAAGCTCCAGGCCCGCGAAGAAGAGGACATTCGCCGCGGGCGCGAGTTGCGGGAACAGCACGGAAACCAGCCTGAACAGCAGGAAGACAAGAACCGTCTTCGGGACACCGGCGGAGACGAGCGCCCCTAACCCGCGAAGACGTCAGGCACCACTGATGGCGGCGAGTTTGACGTTGTCCTTCTGCCCTTCCCAGGTGCCAGTAAGCGCCAGCGGGCCGACCGGTTGCTCATCCAGGTCCAGCCGCCGGATAACGAGCAAGCGGAGGTCGGCCGTCTCGATGGCGGTACCCGCGTCGGTGGCGCGCGGTGCCGCCGAAGAGAGGTCAGGAACTACATCGCGTTTCGGCCCCGAGCTTCGCACGTAGACCGTCTGGGCCAGAAGTTCCAGGTTTTCCCCTTTTTGGAGGTATTGCTCTGCCTGTGGCCGGCCCAGCATGATGATCGCCGCCAGCGCTGCCACGTAGACGGGATCGGCGCACGCATCGTAAACCCACCTCGGGCCGAGAACCGAATGCTGCATAGTTCCGACTAAGCACGATTCCGCGCCGGCCAGGGGCTGGGCCCTGTACGTGAGTGGGACTTGAAAAGTGGAGCTGCCCACAGACACGATGATGGTTTCTATGCCGACCTCGCCGGCGGGGTCGTCGAATCGGTAAGAGCCGACTTTGTGCAGCGCTGCCGTGTCGGGTTCCGTAAACCATGGCTGGCGGGGCAGCCACGCTGCGAGAAGTTCAAGTTTCGTCGGCTGCAGTTCTGCCTGGTGGATGATCGCCATGACTGCAAGCCTAACCGGGGTCATCGACTCGGCATGCTGCTCAAGGTGGCGAACCTTCGGCAACTGGGGGTGCGGCGGAGCTCATCTACACGTTCAAGGCCGAGGAGAACCGCCCGATGCAGGCAGTCAACGAAGCGGTTGGCTTCACTCCTGCGGGCGGCGTGGAAGGCGCGTGGCGAAAGGAACTGGGCTGACCACAGTGGACGGCGTGCCGCAGGCGGCGCCGTATTGCGAGCCGCCGCCCTCCGCGGCGGAACCTTGCTGGCCTTCCGGCGTCGGCGTAGGCTCGCCCGCAGAAGCGGCGGTCCCAGTCCAGTGCTGGCACCTGTTGCCCTGCGGTCATCCACCACGGATGGAACCAGCGGGCACGGCCGGAGGTAAATCGTCGAGGCGGTGTGCAGCACGGAAGGAGCTGCGATGGACGCGGCTGAAGGTCCCGGCACTTATAGCGGATGGCCCCAACTTCGGGTCGAGGATTGGATCCAGACCAGGGACACTCTGCACTTATGGACGCAAATTATCGGCAAGATCCGCATGGCGCTCACCCCGATGCTGAACCACTGGTGGCACGTGACGCTGTACGTCACGCCGCGCGGACTGACGACGTCGGCAATTCCTTACGGGCGAGGGGCCTTCGACATCGAATTCGATTTCTGTGACCACCGGTTAGATGTCCGCTCCAGCGACGGAAATGCCGCAAGCATCGTCCTCGAACCCAAGCCGGTAGCGCAATTCCATGCGGAGGTGTTCGAGACCCTTGCCCGGCTCGGCATTCAGGCTTCCATCCGTGCAGTTCCGAACGAGGTTGAACCGGCCATTCCCTTCGCCGAAGACCACCTGCACGCCTCCTACGACCCGCCTGCCGTCCGGCTGTTCTGGCAGCAGCTAGTCCAGGCGGACCGCGTGCTGAAAGAATTCAGCTCCAACTTCAGAGGCAAAGCCAGTCCCGTCCATTTCTTCTGGGGAGGCATGGACCTGGCGTACGCGCGCTTCTCTGGACGCGTGGCGCCTACCCACCCGGGCGGGGTCCCGAACTGCGCGGACTGGGTAATGGTGGAGGGCTACTCCCACGAGCTGAGCAGTTGCGGGTTCTGGCCCGGGGTAGGGGAGGAAGGGGCCTTCTATGCCTACGCCTACCCCGAACCAGGTGGCTACGCCGGGTATGTCAGCGACGTCGACGCAGCCGCATATCGCCAAAGCGACAGGCTGTACCTTCTCCCGTACGAAAGCGTCCGTTCCGCGCCGAACCCAGACGGCACGGTGTTGCGGTTCCTCCATTCCACGTACGAGGCGGCAGCCGAAACGGGACACTGGGACCGCGCGGGCCTTGAGGTGGATCCGGACCGCTGGCGGCGTTGACGCCAGAAACATTTCAGGAGCGGCGATTCGCACGCGCTGCTATTCCTTCGCTGGGATTGTCCCCCGGAGTAGGGTTGTGGGTGAGTCGACGGACACCCAGATCCAAGAGGCAAACCACATGAACGCCATACCTGGAATTGCGGAGTCGGTTCCACCAAGTGGGACCGGTTGCGTTGAGTGCCTGGCCGGCGGAGGGTGGTGGCTGCATCTACGCCGTTGCGCCCAGTGCGGTCACATCGGGTGCTGCGATGCCTCGCCGGCCCAGCACGCCACGGCGCATGCGCACGCCACCGGCCACCCGGTCATCCGTAGCTTCGAACCTGGCGAAAACTGGTTCTTCCACTATCCAAGCTCCTCCTTTATCGACGGACCGGATCTTGAACCGCCGGACCACCATCCTCTTGACCAGACCGTCCCCGGCCCGGCCTCGCGTGTCCCCAAGGACTGGCAGCAACGCCTGCACTGAAGACGGGCCAGTTGCGGGGGACTGAGTTCGTGTGAGAGTCCGCCGACCTCGGGTGCGGGTGTTAGCTTGAGGGGTGAGTTCCCTACCGTCGGCGCGTACGCAGAGGCTTGTGCTTTGGATCGCGATTCTCGCATCCTTTGTGTCGTTTCTCGACGGCAGCGTCATCAACGTAGCGCTGCCGGCCATTTCCCGTGAACTGGGTGGCGGACTGACGACGCAGCAGTGGGTTGTCGATGCGTACCTGATCACCCTGGGTTCACTGATCCTGGTCGCCGGTTCGCTCTCTGATGTGCTGGGCCGGGTTCTCGTTCTCCGGGCAGGCCTGATCGGGTTCGGGGCGACGTCAGTGATGTGTGCGCTGGCACCCACAGCGGACTGGCTGGTCCTGGCCAGGGCGCTTCAAGGCGTCGCGGGCGCCTTGCTGGTGCCCAGTTCCCTGGCCCTGATCACATCAAATTTCGACGAAGCGCCCCGGGCGAAGGCAATCGGCCAGTGGACTGCTGGTACAACCGTGGCTTTCATTGCGGGACCCCTGCTCGGCGGAGTGCTCGTGGATTCGGTGGGCTGGCGCTGGATCTTCGGAATCAACGTCCTGCCCATTGCCGTGACCTTGTACTTGTTAGCCGTGCTGCCGGCCAAGGATGTTCGCAAGAAGGGCGTGCGGATCGACTACGCGGGTGCCGTGCTCTGCGTGCTCGGGTTGGCGGGACCGGTCTACGCGTTGATCGAACAGGGCAACTATGGCTGGGGGAGTCCGCTCATTCTGACGCCCCTCACCCTCGGCATCCTGTGCCTCGCCGGATTCATTTGGCGGGAGAGGACGGCGCATCAGCCGCTCTTGCCCCTCAGCCTCTTTTCCGTCAGAAACTTTGCCGTCGGCAACGTGGCTACGGCTTTCATCTACGCCGCCTTGTCGATCGGCGGATTCATCATCGTGCTTTTCCTGCAGCAGGTCGCAGGGTTTCCGGCGACGATGGCCGCGCTGGCGTTACTTCCGGTCAGCATCGTCAACATCCTCCTGGCGTCATGGTTCGGTGCACTGGCAGGGCGGTTCGGACCGAGGTGGTTCATGGCCCTCGGACCTGCTCTCGCCGGGGGCGGCTATCTCCTGATGCTCGCGTCGGAAATCCCGGTCGACTACTGGACCGAGCTGATGCCTGGGATCCTCCTGTTCGCAGTCGGGCTCTCGGCGACAGTCGCACCGCTGACCGCGGCCATTCTCGGTTCGGTTTCGGAAGAGCAGGCAGGCATCGGCTCGGCAGTGAACAACGCCGTCAGCAGGGTAGCCGGTCTGATCGGCATCGCCCTCGTGGGCCTGGTCGTGGGCGGCAAACTTGGGCTCGACGGATTTCACCGAATGGTGGGGGTGACTGCGGTGTTGTTGATCCTCGGGGGCATAGTTTCCGCCGTCGGTATCCAGAACCCGCCTAGGCGGCCTGCACTTCGGGCGAGGCAGAAAGTCCCATCCCAAGGCACCCGGAGCTACCGTATTTTCAGACCTCACCGATAGGGCTGCCATCGGACCGACCGACCGTACCAGCCGAGGCCCTCAAGCATCCGTGCCGTCCAGAGCAACGGTTGATGTAACAGCTGTTACTCCCCTTGTTGTAGCAGTATATGATTGACGCATGGATTGGTTAGTTCTTATTGTCCGGTTGACGGGTGAGGCCTCACGGACAAGGGTCGGTGTGTGGCGGGAGCTCCGGAGGGTCGGTGCTGCGCCAGTGGCCTCAGGGGTGTGGACCGTTCCGGACACGCCGTTTTTCTCGGAGGCAGTGCCGAGGGTCGTGGAGCTGGCCGGCCGCGGAACCGGCAGCGTCCTCGTCCTGCCCACGCCGGGTAGCGGAGATCCGGGAGTGGAAGGCCTGCGCTCGGCATTCAAGGAGCTCAGGTTGGATGAGTGGAAGGAATTCACCGGCGATTGCGGGGCGTTCGAGGGCGAAATCGCCAAGGAAACCCGAACGGGCAAGTTCACGCTGGCGGAGCTGGAAGAGGAAGAACAAAGGCTGGACCGCTTGCGGCGTTGGTTTCGCGGTCTGAAAAGCCGTGACGTTCTGGAACTGCCGGAAGCCCAGGCAGCCGAGGAGCGGTTGCGCAAGTGCTCCGCTGTCTTCGACGAGTACGCCGAGAAGGTCTACGCGACTCTGCATGCCCCGTCAGGCCATGGCCTGCCTGAGGCCGGGGAGTAGGGGCCGTGCAGTGGTGGCAGGCGGCGCTGGGGATCCTGGCCGGGCTGGCTGGTGTCTACGCGGTTCTTCTGCTGGCGTTGTGGGTCTATGCGAGGTCCCATCCTGAGACGGTGGGTATGCGGGAAGCGTTGCGGCTGCTGCCAGATGTTCTGCGCGTGCTGAGGCGATTGGCGACCGACCCGGCGGTATCCCGCGGCGCTCGGATCAAGCTGTTCCTTTTGTTGGGATATCTGCTCTTGCCGCTGGATCTTGTCCCGGACTTCCTCCCGCTGATTGGCTATGCCGATGACGTGATCGTCATGGCCCTGGTTCTTCGTTCCGTGATCCGCTCTGCGGGTCCGGAGTCTTTGCGGCGGCATTGGCCGGGCACCCCGGCCGGGCTTGCCGTCATCGAGCGGCTGGCCGGCCTGCCGGCCCCCGTCGCCGGAAAGGCCGGAGGCGCCGGGAAAGAGAGCACGGATGCTGCCTGAAATTGTGAAGCGCCCCGAGATCGCGCGCCGGAAACATCGCGGGTTCATCCTTGAGGGCATCACGCTGGGCTGGAACGTCGTCGGCGTTGGAGTTCTTGCCGTCGCTTCCACCACGGCCGGATCGGTGGCGCTGGCCGGCTTCGGCCTGGACAGCCTGATCGAGATAGGTGCCAGCATCGTGGTGATCTGGGAACTCTCCGGGGCCGGGGAACGGCGTCAACGGTTCGCGTTGAGGCTGATCGCCGGGGCGTTCGTTGCCCTGGCTCTCTATCTGCTCATCCAGTCCGGACTTGCCTTGGCAGCCGGGCACCACGCACGGCCGAGCCCCACCGGAATTGTCTGGACGGCCTTCACGGCCGTGGTCATGTTCGCCCTCTCAGCCGGAAAAGCCCGCACGGGCAAGGCACTGGGCAATCCCGTTCTGATAGCAGAGGGCAAAGTGACGTTTATCGACGGTCTTCTGGCAGCCGCCGTGCTGGCCGGGATCTTGCTGGACACCTTTGCCGGTTGGTGGTGGGCCGACCCCGTGGCCGGCATGGTCATCGTCTACTACGCGGTCCGCGAAGCCGTGGCCATCTTCCGCCACGATCACTGATCGTTCGGGAACAGCCACCTGGGTGGCTTAGGCTTTCCGTATGGGACTAATAATCACACTACTTATTATTTGGCTTATTCTTTCGATCCTGGGCTTCGCCGTGAAGGGCCTGCTCTGGTTGGCCATCATCGGCCTCGTGCTCCTGGTGGCTACAGCTGTATGGGGCTGGGTGAAGCGCAAGGCCAAGGCCTGATGCAACCCTGATCTTCATTCGGCGGCGGCCGGTCCTCTTCAGGACCGGCCGCCGTTGTCGTGAAAAGTCGCGGAGTCAACGTGCCAACTCGGGGGTGGCATCCTCGGCGGAAGCGAGAGAGAATCCAGATGGAAGGCTCAAACTGACCAGAAGGAGTGATCGGCCATGATCACTGCGGCGCAGGCGCGCCCGGTGGTTAGCCGTGACGGGTATCTGCCCATTGAGGATCACGGTCTTATCGGGGACGGCTCCACCTGCGCCCTGGTGGGACGTGACGGAGCGATTACGTGGCTCTGTCTTCCCGAGTTCGACAGCCCTCCCTTTTTGGCCGGAATTCTCGACGCTGAGTACGGCGGCCGCTTTGAAATCGCTCCGACGAATACACTGGCGTCGTTCCAGCGCTACGTGGAAGATTCCTGCGTGCTGGTCACTTCCTTCATTTCTGACCGGGGCATGCTCCAGGTCACTGATGCCCTGACCCTGCGCTCGGGCGCCGACCTGTCCGAGCCGGTGCCCGCCGGCCGCTCGGAGCTGCTTCGCCAGGCGCGGGCAGTGGGCGGAGACGTCCCGCTGCGCATCAGCCTGAGACCGAAGGCGGGGGTGACCTTCGACGCTCTGGCCACCGGCTGGCGGTTCGACTGGCAGCAGGACGGAATGCAGGAAGTCTATCTTTGGTCGTCCGTTGAACTCCGCCTTGACGGGCGCGGGCTCTCCGCGGCCATCACGCTCCGGGCCGGAGAGACCCTGACCATGGTCCTGCACTGGTCGGGTCGGTTCCGGCTCCGTCAGCATCCGGAGAGCAAGAAGCTGATCGACCAAACCGTTTACGCTTGGCGCCGCTGGGCAACAGGCCTGGACTGCGAAGGATCCCAAGCCGAGCTGATGAAGCGTTCCGCTCTCACGCTCAAGTTGCTGGATCATGCGGAGACAGGCGCCATACTGGCTGCCGCGACGTCGTCGTTGCCGGAATGGCCCGGCACGCCGCGGAACTGGGACTACCGATACACGTGGGTGCGTGACGCGTCGTTCTCCAACTATGTGTTCAGGCGGATCGGTGATCCCAGCGATGCCGATGTGTTCCTCGCGTGGGTCCTGACAAATGTCGAACGCGATGGCACACCGCAGGTGATGTATGCCCTCGACGGCTCGCAGCCACCCGAGGAACGGCTGGATTCCCAGCTGCGGGGCTACCGTGGCTCAGCCCCGGTCCGCTGGGGAAACGGGGCCAGCCATCAGCTCCAGCACGATGTCTACGGCGAAATCATTGACATCGCCTATCAGTGGTCGAACAGCGGCAAACGGGTGGACAAACAGCTCTGGGCGGCGCTGACGCCGATCGTGGAGATGGCGATCCGGCGATGGCGGATCCCGGACTCCGGTCCTTGGGAAATCCGGACCCCGGGCCGTACGTTCACGTACTCGGCTGCCCTTTGCTATGTGGCCATTGACCGCGCGATCCGGATCGCCCGCCGGGACGGCCTTCCGTACCCCAAGCTCCGCTGGGAGAGGACAGCCCGGGAGATCCGGCAAGCGGCGTTGACCCAGTCCTGGGACGACGAGCGGCGTACATTGACAGAGCATCTGGGCGGCAGCGGAGGCCTGGATGCCTCCTTGCTCACGCTTCCCATCCGAAATGTGATCGATTTCGGGGACCCTCGAATGGTAGCCACCACGGCCGCCGTTGCCGCCGAGCTCGACGCCGGAAACGGTCTGCTGTTCCGCTACCTGCCACACGTTTCCCCTGACGGGCTCCCTGGCAGCGAAGGGGCGTTTCTGCTCTGCAGCTTCTGGCTAGTGGACAATCTGGCGGGACAGGGACGGGTCGAGGAGGCACATGAACTTTACGAGTCCTTGTGCAGCCGGGCCAATCCGCTGGGATTGCTTCCTGAAGAGATCCACCCCGATACCGGGGAGTTCCTCGGGAATTTTCCCCAGGCGTTCAGCCATGTGGGCGTGTTGGCCAGCGGACTGCGGCTGCTGAAGGCGCAGCGGAGGGAGACGGACAACCGGCTCGGCTCTTGAGCGGGCTGGCTCTCTGCCGGATAGGGAATTGCACCTGTCCGTTGAGGTCCGGCGCGCCGCTATGAGCTGGTGCTGGATGCCAGTACGCCCAGGCCGAGGGCGCCGATGATGCCGCTGCTGCCGCGTTCGAGCCAACTGCTGACCCGGGGGCGCTGCAACCAGGCCATTGCCTTCGCTGCCGCGACGGCTACAGCCGCCAGGTAAAGGAATCCAATGGCGCTTTCGATGGCACCGAGCACCATGGCGGTGTCCAGTGTGTTGCCGCCGTGCGGAATGAACTGCGGCACGACGGCGAGGTAGAACAGGCCGACCTTGGGGTTGAGCAGTGTGGAGAACGCGCCGGCGCCGAAGCCGGTCCTTCGGCTGTAGCTCGGGCGGGGAGCGTGCCCGGCCGCCGGGGAGGCAGTTGTGCGTCGCGCCCGGATCAGCGACGAGATTCCCAGATACAGCAAGTACAGCCCGCCCGCGATCTTCAGCCAACGGAACACTTCCGCCGAGTCCTCCAGCACAGCGGCGAGCCCCACTCCCACCAGCGCGGCCCAGACCAGGGATGCCAGTGCCGAGCCCAGCGCCGCCGCCAGCCCGGCTCCGGCGCTCTGCAGCGAGATCCTCAGCACCAGGAACGTGTCCGGGCCGGGGGTCACGGAAAGCAGCAGGCACAGCCCGGCAAAGGCAAGGAGGGTTACGGCGGTCATGGGCACCATTGTCCTTTCGCTGGCCGCCCGGCTGCAATCCGTCGCGATGGTTTGCTGCTTACCGCGCCTAACATGACGGCGGTTGGCCGCCGGAGCCGCGGACGGATCGCCTTGCCTTTGTTCGGCGGAGCCATGAGACAGGGATTCCGCCCGCCAGCGGGCGCCACGGCCCGCTAGCTTTTGCCGTCCGACGTCTCACGCACGCGCATGAGCCAGTCGGTGACAAGGGCTTGCGCGATATTGGGGTGCTCATGGATCAAGGCGTGGCCGGCGCGGTCGAGTACGGCCAACGTCGCGCGTGGGTAGTGCAGGATCAGCTCCGACGGTCCTGTGTGCCCGGCGGTGGCATCCTGTCGCCCGGCAACGACCAACACCGGATGAGGATAGGCTTTCGCGGCTTCCGGCCGGTCCCGCAACACCCAGTGCGAAAAGATCCGCATCAGGCTCGACTCGTCAGCCAGGGAGGTTGCGGGAGCCACATACTCCTGGAACCGACGAAGCGTTTCAGGCGTCTGGACAACGAAGTAGCTGCGGTAGGTAGCCTCCAGATCCGAGTCGAGTGCGCCGGTCAGATCGACCGACGAAACAAGGACCTCGTGCTCAGGCACGTCGCGCGTCTGCGGGCCAACAGGGCAGATTAGCGCCAGCCCGACGGCCTGATCAGGGCGCAGATGCGCAATCGCGCGGGCCAGGTAGCCGCCGTAGGACTGACCCATGACAAGAAACGGTTCATCCCCAATGGTGCTGGCGATAAGGCCGAGCAGAAGGTCCACGACGTCGTCATTGCTCGTGATCGTCTCGGGCGCCGGGGTCCGGCCCATCCCGGGCAGGTCCGGATAGAGGCGCCGGTATCCGGGAACGTCATCGAAAATCGGTTCAAGGGCACCGGCGATCTCGCGATGATCCACACCTGCGCCGTGCAGAGCGAGAACAGGCGTGCCGCTGCCGTGCTCGGCGTAGTGCAGAGGCACTCCGCTGACCGTGGTCTCCATCTCGCTATGGTAAGACGCGTCGCGACGATATCCGCCATCATCGACGGCGCCCGAGACCGCTCCAGATAATGCCTCGCTCTGGTGGCAGGATGGTCTGATGACGCCAACTGTGGACGTGTTTTTGCGGGGGCCCCGGGGGCGCCGGCTGTGCCTCGAACTGGCGATGCAGCTGGATTCGGAGGTCAAAACGGCGGCCTTCTGGTTGGGATACGAACTTGATAGTGGACCGGGGACCTCGCGGGTCCCGCTGAGCGCCGATGCCTCCGGGGAGGAGACCGCGACGCCGGCCTTTGCCGTGTCACCAGAACAGCTGGCTGCCAGGCTCGACTCCCTGGACTTCGCTGAACTGGACAGCGACCTGGTGCAGGCGGCCCTCGAGCGGTCAGTGGACGCGGCAAGGTACTGGCAGGCGCCCGATGGAGAGGACGTGCTCGCGGATCTGCCGGGCGTGACGGCGGCCTTGTCGCCCGTCGCGGAACAGGTGATGGCGCTGCCCGACATCCAGTGGTTTTGGCAGCCTCGCCGGACGGAGCAGTGGTCAATCGACTGGCGATCGTCAAACGGCCAGGCACCGCCGCCGAAGAATCCGCGACAGACACTGGCTGGGTGGGGCCGGGACGAACGGGCCGGGGAACTGCGGGCCTTAAGAGAACGCCCGGGCGACCCTAGCGCCAACTGGTCAGGAACTTGGTGGTCGATCCCGCACGGGCTGCTCCACACCGTTGGGCAGGTCCCGGCCGCACTGAGCCTCGCGGAAGATTCCCTGGGGTGGGAGCAGGCGACCACGGTGCCCGTTCGGGGAGCGGGCCGGACTCTTGAGATCGGCACAGCAGAGGATTGGATAGCGCTGTGCCGCAGGTTCCCACTGGAGGTCACTGCATCCCGGCGTCACGACTGGTTCCGCGTGACTGGGCGCGATGGCCGATGGGTCATCCCGGATTGGGAACAAGTGGCAGGCGAGTGGGACGCCGCGCACCTCTCCGTCCTGGGTTACCTCAACGGCGCGACGCGCCAACTAAACGTCGACGCCGAAACGGCGACGGTCATCGCCGGATGGGCCCCGGACAGCACGATCTGGCTGACAGATGTGGCGCACGAATCGGGTGGCCCGCGGCAGGCCTGGCACCGCGCCTCGCAAGGCGACCCCTGGACTCTCGTGCCGTAGCAGTTGAATACCGACAGGCTTCGGGCATCACCGCCAGATTTCGGCGACCCGCTCCGCGAGGGCTCTGCCCTGGCTGTAACCGGCTCGAGCCGCAGCCGGACGCAGGGACAGATCCATCGCATTGGCGCCGAACATGTGCTTTGCGGCGCTATCCGGGAAGATTGTTTGGACCCGGCTGCCCCCGGCGCGCAGTTCGTCGACTTGGGCGGCGAGATCCATGCCCCACTCGAGCGGCATCCGCGACCTGCCGCCGAAGGGTGAGAGCACCAGCACCCGCCCGTACCCGGCCGCCAGGTCGGCGTTCTCACTGCGTCGATAGCCGCCGTTGATGTACCGGCTCGCGCCGATGCGGTAGCCGTTGCTGGTGCTGGCGGCGACGGCGTCCACCAGATCGATTCCGCTGTGGCGGTCGAACACGACCGGTTCCCCGGTATCCGCATCAACAGCCGTGATCAGCACGGGTTGTTTCGGCCACTGCCGGCTGGGAAACCGGGCAGCGACGATGTCGCGCCAGCGCGTCTGGGCAGAGCCGTCGGAAGCATCCATCTCGAGTGCCGCGGCGCCCATCCTGCGGCGCATGTCGGAGGCATCCACAGCAGAACCAACGATTCCGTTGGACCACTCCAGGTAAGTTTTCCCCGAGAAATTCGGAACGCGTCCCCTGTTCGGTCCGGAGTGGCCGGCATGTGGCTGAGGCACCTCGGCGAGGATGGCGGCATACAGTTCCGCCGGCCGTGTCCCGCTGGTGATCTGGGCAGCCACTGTCGATCCTGCCGACGTCCCGATGATGAGATCGGCCTCGGTGACATCGATGCCGGCATCGGACAGGCCGGCGATGAGACCGAGCTCCCACGCGTTGCCTGCCGCGCCGGCGCCGGCGAGCACCAGGGCGCGCTTATTGCGCGGAGTTGAAGAGGGTGTTGTGTTCATGGGAGTCGCCTTTCGCGAAATTGCCTTGCGGCACTCCCGGAGACGACTACTTCAGTCGCGCGACCGTGGACTTCGGGGGAGCGCCCATTACGGATACTGCATTCATGGGTCTCACCTCCTGAAGATTGATCACGATCACCGGAAAGCTATCACGCCGGCAAGGCGGGGCACAACGGACATCGCGTTGTGCTCACCACCCGGCCGTGCCCGGGCCGCCCTTGAACGGACCAACGATCTGCGTGGTGATCCAACCGCCGTAGAAGTCACCTTCCTGGAAGGTCACCTGCTCGCCGTTGACTTGGCAGGAGCCCATGAGAGCCGGTAGAGGGCCACTCGGGTTCTGAGCGCCTCGAACCCCCGGGCGGGTTCGGGGCAGGTCCAGCCGGCACGGGGAACGACGACGCCGCCGGCAACGACGTCGAAGTAGTGCGCCTCTCCTTTGAACTCGCAAAAGCTCGTGCCCCCGACCGGGACGAGTACACCGGCAGGGAAGGAGTCCAACGGCAAATAGTAGACAGGCGGGTGACTAGTCTCCAGGACGCGCACCGCGTCGGTGGTGTCGGCGATCACCTGCCCGCCAAGCCGCACGGTAACCCGTTCGGACCGGGGCTCGACCCGTGGCGGGCGCGGGTAGTCCCACACCGATTCTTGGCCCGCCTTGGGTTTGATGGGCTGGGGACGCCGGAAAAGGCCGGAAGCACCGTGTACAGGAGTCATGTCCCCATGTTGTCATCTTCTGCTGGGATCCCACCGTGAGCGCGATGAATCCGGGCGATCGCGCATCCGCCGACGGCGAGCCTGCGGCCAACGGCAGGCGGCCGCGATCGTGGCGGCCCCGTGGCCGCTAGTCGCCGGCGGCTTCGCGGCCGCGGCGCACGATCAGCCGGTCGGGGCTGTGGACCACTGATGTGTCCTTGTCCTCGTAGTCGAACTGGTTGAGGAAGTAGCGCATGGCGTTGATCCGACCCCGCTTCTTGTCATTGAACTTGATGGTGATCCACGGCGCATGGTCCGTGTCGGTTCGCAGGAACGTCTCCTCCTTGGCGGCCGTGTACTCCTCCCACCGGTCAAGGGAGGCGAGATCGATGGGCGAGAGTTTCCAGCGCCGCACCGGGTCGATCTGCCGGATCGCGAAGCGGGTGCGCTGCTCGTGGCGGGTCACCGAGAACCAGAACTTGGTCAGGTGGATCCCCGAGTCCACCAGCATCCGCTCGAAGAGCGGGGCCTGAACCATAAAGGTGTCGAACTCCTGCTCCGTGCAGAAACCCATGACGCGCTCCACATTTGCCCGGTTGTACCAGGAACGGTCGAACATCACGATCTCCCCGGCCGTGGGAAGGTGCTGGATGTAGCGCTGGAAATACCACTGGCCCAGTTCACGGTCAGAGGGTTTACTCAATGCCACTGCCCGGGCCGAGCGGGGATTCAGGTGCTCGGTGAAGCGCTTGATCGTTCCGCCCTTGCCGGCCGCATCCCGTCCCTCGAACACGATCACGTGCCTGAGCTCCTGGTCCTGGCCCCAGTACTGGAACTTCAGCAGTTCGACCTGCAGCCGGTATTTCTCCAGCTCGTACTCTTCGCGGGACATCCGTTGCTCGTAGGGGTAGTCCTCCCGCCACGTCTGCACGGCCGAGCCGCCGGGGTGGATCAGTTCAGGATCTTCGCCTTGCCCCCCGCGCACCGTGTATCCCATCTCCACCAGATGGTCGATGGCCTCACGCAGGTTTTCCCGGAGCCAGCCCTGGTCCTCGGGTGTCCATGTCCTGTCCGCCGGCGTCATCCCGGCCTCCTTCCGGCCCCCTCGAACCAGCTGCCGGCCTTCCAGATGCCGGCGGTGTTCGATGCTCAACTGCACTCATAGAATGCGACCAGCCTAAGCCGACAGGTGGAGCTCACGATAGGGACGGGCTGGGGGATACTTTGCGTCACCTGTCCCGCCGGCAGGGACTACCTACCCACGCGAGCCGGCGGGGCCGGGTCGATGCTTCGCTTCAGAAGAGCGTGATGCCGGTGAGTTCGGCGAGTTTGTCGGTGAGCTTGTCCTGGAAGTCGGCGTCGGTGACCTCCGGAGCCGGTGTCCGCGGCCGGCGGTGGTGCCAATACATTCCGGAGACCTGGGCGGCGGGGTCAGGGCTGACGGCGAGCCAGCCCTGGGTGTCCTGGCCCATGGCGAGGTCGTCTGGCGCGCCGGCGCCGCCCATCTTGGTGGGCACCCAGCCGGGGTCAACGGAGTTGCTGAGCACGTTGGCCCAGTGCCGGGCGACGGAGGCGGAGAGCGCGGAAACGTAGAGCTTGCTCTCGGAGTAGGCCGCGCTGGCGTTCCAGCGCCGCCGGGTCCAATCGATGTCCTGGAGGTTTCCGCTGGCCGCGTGGTGCATCCCGCTGCTGAGGTAGATCAGGCGGTGGGGCCGCTCGATCAGGGCGGTGAGAATGTAAGGGGCCAGAACATTGACGGCCAGGGTGCGGGAGTGTCCCTCCGGGGTCGCGACGCGCCCCGGCGAGAGATAGACGCCGGCGTTATGGATGACGGCGTCCATCCGCCCGTGAGCGTTCACCTGCGCGGCCAGTTCCCGGGTTTCGGAGGCAGCGCTGAGGTCACCGATCACGATGCCGATGGCACGCGGCGCGAGTTCTTCGAGGGAGGCGGCGCGTTCCCTGGAGCGGGCGTGCAGCAGGACCTCGTCGCCGGCGTTCAGGAGGGTCCGGGCGGTGGCGAGGCCGAGCCCGTCGGTGGAGCCGGTGATGAAAATGCGAGCCATAAGGATTGTCCCTTCTTCAGAAGGACGCGATGTTCCCCCGGACATGTAGGTTGGCGCCTACCACCTGATCGCCTCAGCTACGGGCGGGTCACACTCAAAAATGAACGCCCTGCGCCTTCATCTAGGCGGATTCGAGAACGTTTTTGAGGTTGGTCAACTGTGCGACCTCGGCATTCATGGTCCGGACAATCACCGGGCCCACGAGCTTCATGAGTCCCTTGGGCTCCAGGTCCAGGGTGAACCGAACAGTCGTTCCGCCCGGCGCTTCACTGAGCCGGTACGCACCGGCCGGACGGGCCGGACCGGCCACCACCTGGAAGCCCAGGAGCTTTCCGGGGTCCGCCGCCGTGATTTCGTAGTCCCCGACGATCGGCCGGCCGCCGGGGCCCGAAAGGGTCTGGCTGTACACGGCACCGAGGTCCCCCGGTGTTCCGCTCTTCAGTGTTATGTCCTGAACCCCCGAGCGCCATGCGCGGTTATTCAGCCCATCGGCGAGGAACGCATAGACGTCCTCCGGTGATCGGTTGATGGTGGTCTCGTTCTCGGCGTGAGCCATTAATACCCCTACTGGTTTTGGTCCGGACGCCGCCGGGCCGGTCGATCGATGTTGTCCATATGGTCCGGCGTGCGCCGCAACTTAGCGGATTGCTTCTTCAGGGTCCTCAGCCATGGGGCTCAGGGGCATCCGGGTGGTGACCAAGAGAGATCCGAGCAGGGATCGGGCGGCCGCGAGCAGCACATTAACCTCAGGGCTGGCCAGTTCATAGAACAACCTGCCTTCGCGCCGTGAGGGGACAATCAGGCGCTGGCGGCGGAGCAGGCTCAAATGTTGGGAGAGGTTCGACGGCTCAAGGCCCGTGTTGTCGCGTAGCCGGCTGACGGCGACTGGTCCGTCGGCGAGCATTTCCAGCAACTGGATTCGGGCAGGGTGACCCATGGCCTTGAACAGTTCTGCCTTCACATCGGTCTGGACCGGACTTGCGGGAAGATCATCCGGCATCGGGGCCTCCCTCCTTCACATTCAAATATTCTGAACCGCGCGTCTGTGCGGGCCCCGCCGACAGGAAAACTAGCATGTGCAAGACAGAAAAGTCTGTCTTGCACACCCCTGATTTGGTCAGCCCGCTTACATATCCTAGCGCCGGACCGATGCAGTGTCGTCGCCGCCGCCAGACAGGGTGTTACCCCTTGCGCAGGTCAGTTGCATAGTTCAGACTTTCATGAATTCATCAATTCGATCCGGCCGGTCCGAGTGACTGGCATCGTTCGGGTGGATTCAGGCTGTTCCCGGTGACAACGGCGTCGCCGGGAACAATCGGGTCCCGGCTTCCAGGAGGGTTCTATGACAGGCATGTTCGAACTGTTCACCGATTCCGACACGTCCTACCGATTCCGACTTACGGCCCCGGACGGGACCGTCATGGCCCTCTCCAGGCCCTTTCCAGACCTGCCGACGGCGGTCGCCGGGATCGCAGCAGTACGGGAGTACGCCGGCATGGGGCTGGTCTCGGAAATTTCGGCGCCGCAAGATGATGCGCTGCTCCAGTCCGTGGCCGAGGGCATTCCCGTGGAACCCAGAGCGCAGAGGCGTGGAGTCCACGATACGCACGTGAAGGGCCAGCGCGCCCGGGCGAGACCGGCCCGTGGCGGGGCGCCCCGGTCTCCTGAAGGGCCGCCGCGCCTCCGCATCCCGTCCGCAGCGCGCTTCTTGGGCCGACTCGCAGGGACCCGGAACCAGCAGCTGATCGTGCGGTGGCGGCAGGCGCTGGAGACGCGGACTGCGCAGGTTGGGCTCAGCTCGTGCTGACCGTGTCCCGGGACCGGCCTACCGCCGGCAGGCGGGGCAGGCAGGCCCGGCCATGACGGCGTTGAAGGCGTTGCAGGCCTATTCCAGCGCGCTGGCCACCGAGGACTGCCTCGCCGGGACTTTTCGCTACGATGTGGCCTCGGGGGAGCTGCAGTGGTCCGAGCAGATTTACCAGATCCACGGCTATCGCCGGGGCGAGGTGGTGCCCACGGTGGGTGTTCTTATGCAGCACGTGCATCCTGAAGACCGGAAGCCGTGCAGGGAAATCTTTGAGGATGTGTGCCGTGGCGGAGGGTTTTTCGCCAATTATCACCGTCTCTTCGACGCACGCCGGCGCGAACGCCGCGTCCTGACGGCGGGGGAGGGTGTGCTGGACAGTGACGGGAAGCTGTTGTTCGTCGACGGGTTCATCCTGGACCTCACCAGAACAGTTCAACTTGAAACGGACCGGTCCGCCCGCGAGGCCGTCGCCGGAGCCATTGGCACCCGAGGCCTGATCGAACAGGCCAAGGGCATCCTGATGGGAATACTCCATATCGGGTCCGACGACGCCTTCGAGCGGCTTTCCGCCTACAGCCAGCATCACAACATCAAGTTGGCGCACACGGCTTCGGCCATCGTCCGGCTGGCCAACAGCACGCACGAATCCGCGACCCTCCGCAGCTTCGTCCACGCACTGGACAGTCGTTTCTCGCAACGCCGGGATGGCGACCGGGTTCTGCATCCCTAGATGGCGGCAAGGCGCCGGGGGCGGCCTCTGGCCGGCCCGCCGGCGTCGTGCCGGCCGAAAGCCTGGGGGGGAAATCTGCCGAGACTGATAGCACACTCCGAGGCAGACCGGTCTGTACGCCTCGGCCCGGTGTAAAATTTTTTTATCATGATTGTCAACGACGCCGAGGGTTCTACGCTGCTGCCCGCCACAGCCATGGCCGGACGCGACGAGCCGGTGGACCGCATTCTCGCCACCGCCTACGAGTTGTTCTCCCGCCGCGGCATCCGCGGAGTAGGGGTCAATGAGCTGATCAGCAGTTCAGGGGTCTCCAAAGCAACCTTCTACCGGCACTTTCCGTCCAAGGACGCACTCGTGCTGGCCTTCCTGGAACTCCGGGACCAGGTGTGGACCGTTGACCTGATCGTGGCCGAGGCCAGCCGGCGGGGCAACACCCCCGAGGAGAGGCTGCTTGCCGTCTTTGACGTGTTCGGCGACTGGTTCCAGCGCGAGGATTTCGAGGCGTGCTCGTTCATCAACGTGCTGCTGGAAATGGGCGCCGGGCACCCGCTGGGCAAGGCGAGCATCGATTACCTCAGCCGCATCCGCGGGCATATCCAGGCACTGGCCGAGGAAGCCGGGCTGGACCGCCCCGAGGAATTTGCCCGCTCCTGGCACATCCTGATGAAAGGCTCCATCATTTCCGCCACCGAAGGGGACGCGCTGGCTTCCAAGCGCGCCCAGCAGATGGCGCGGTGGCTCATCGAGCACCACCGGGGCCTTTAGCCGCCGCGCCAGGGATTCCTCGCCTTTTCGACCGGCATCTCTGTAACCCGGCAGGCGCCATAGCGCCCTGACAAACCCTTCCCGAAACAGCCGCGCCATGCCCGGGCTGCGGTCCGCGGCGATCCGCAAGGGCGCCGGCCTGCGTTCCCTGACCCCTCTGCCTGCCGGGCACTTGCGGAATACGTTAGTGAGCACTAACGTATTTCTGGTGTTGGATGCCTTGGAGATTGCTGCGGAGCCGAACCGGAGACGCCTGCTGCATCTTCTCGCCAGCCACGAACAGACTGTCGGGGAGCTGGCCGCGCATTTCACGGTCAGCCGCTCCGCGGTATCCCAGCACCTGCTGCTACTGGAGCAGGCCGGCCTGGTATCTGCCCGCAAAGAGGGCCGGAACAGGTACTACCGACTCGACCCAGGGGGCATGGGCCGGCTGCGTGACCTTGTCGAACAGTTCTGGACCTACGAACTGGATCTGCTGGCATCAGATGCGGCCGCACTCGCCGCCCAGCGTCACCGGCCCCCGCAACATCACCCGACCAATTCCGATACTCCGCCTCAAGACAAGGGACCACTCTCATGACGTTCGACAAAACCATTCACCTGCCCGTCAGCGCCGACGAGGCCTTTGCGCTCATCACCGAACCGGAACGTCTGCGCCGCTGGCAAACCGTGGCGGCCCGCGTTGACCTTCGGATAGGCGGCGACTACCGCTGGACCGTCACTCCAGGCCACCACGCCGCCGGCACATTCCAGGAGATCGAACCGGGCAAGCGCATCGTCTTCACTTGGGGCTGGGAGTCCGGAATGGACCTGGCGCCAGGCGCCTCCACCGTGACGATCACACTGGAGCCCGACGCCGGGGGCACCACGCTCCGCCTGGTCCATGCCGGCCTCAACGCCGAACAGGCAGCAGCACACGCCGAAGGCTGGAACCACTACCTGGACCGCCTGATCGCCGAGACCTCCTCCCCGGACGGTGCCGGTCCGGACGAATGGTCGGCTGCCCCGGACCCGATCGATCGCCTCAGCTCGGCCGAGGCCTCGCTCGCCGTGCTCCTGGGCGTGCTGCGCAAGCTCACCCCGGAGGACCGTGAGAAAGCCACGCCCTGCGAAAATTTCACGGCCCACGAATTGCTGGAGCACCTGGCCGGTTCGCTGAAGCATGTCGGCGGCGCGCTGGGCGCGGACGTAAGCGATGACGCCGGGGCAGGCCCGGAAGTTCGCATCGCCGGACTCGCGCAGGCCACCCTTGAGGCGTTCAGCCGCCGCGGCTTCGAAGGCACCATCGACATGGGCTTCGCCGAGCTTCCCGCGACCGTCGTCGCCGGGATCGTCAACCTCGAGCTGCTCGTCCACGCGTGGGACTTCGCGAAGGCCACCGGCCAGGAACTCGTCGTCTCCGACGTCGTCACGGATCACGTTGAGGCCCTGGCCCTGGTGACCATCTCGGATCAGGTCCGCGCCAGCGGCAGCTTCGCCGCTGTCCAGCCGGTCGCGGAGACTGCGAGCAGCCTGGAGCGCCTGATCGCGTTCACCGGCCGGACCGTCACCGTCTGAGATTTTCCTGGCCGGCACCCGTCAACAAGACATGGGAGGCCGCGCCCGACCCGATGTTCTAGGCGTGTTCGCCACTGCTTCACGGCAGCGGCGGACACGCCTTTGTTCGCCCTGCTGGAGAGGCCGGGGGAGAGGGTGTCCGGTCGAGCGGTGAATCCATCGCTCAACCGGACCCCATCTTTTGCGATTCAGGAAACGCAACATTCGGCTTCTTCTGAGGAATCTTTTTCGTGCCGGGCGCGACGGTAGTGCGACGCTGGCGCGACGGCTGCGTGGTCACGCGCCGTCGTCGGGCGTCAGCATGACTTCACATTGAGCGTCCGGCGGGGCGCGGACATGTCCCGGAATGGCCGCAGATGACGGCCTGAGTCTGCCCTGTTGCGGACTGCTTCCCAATGCGACCTCCCGGGTAGCGATTGTGCTCCGCGGCTCATTTCGTCGTCGGATTACGCACGGTTTCCTCGGGTGTCGAGGCGCCTGCGGAACGGATTCGACTCTGCTCTGATGGTGGGCACGGTCCGGCAGCCCCGGTCCGCACCATCGAATCCAGAAAGAATCCGCTATGAAAAACCGACACTTACCCGCAGGACTTTTCTCCACCTTGGGCGTTGCTGCCGCCGTGGCGGTCTCGCTGGTGGTCTCCGGTTGCGGCGGCCCTGCGAGCGCCCAGTCCCCGGCCGGAAATACCCCCGGGGCGCCCGAAGTGACCGAACTCCGCTATGAGGGCTCGGCCAACAACGTGAGCCTGCCGGAGCTGGCCGAGGACCTCGGTTACCTCGGCGACGTCAAGCTGAACTGGGTAGGCAACACCATCAGCGGGCCGGCGAGCATCCAATCAGCCGCCACCGGAGCCACCGACTTCGGGGGTGCCTTCTCCGGCGCCGTGGTCAAGCTCATCGAAGCCGGCGCGCCGGTCACTGCGGTGATCAACTACTACGGCGAGGACGAGAAGACGTTCAACGGCTTCTACGTCACCCAGGACAGCCCGATCCGGACGCCGAGGGATCTGATCGGCAAGAAAATCGCCGTCAACACCCTGGGAGCCCATGCGGACGCCGTGATCAACAGCTACCTGAAGAAGAACGGTCTGTCGCAGGAGGAAATCAGGCAGGTACAGCTCGTCGTCGTTCCGCCCAACGACACCGAGGAGGCCATCCGCCGCGGCCAGGTCGACGTCGGGGCGCTCGGCGGAGTGCTGCAGGACAACGCTGTGGCCACGGGCGGCCTGCGGTCCCTGTTCAGCGACTTCGAACTCTTTGGAACCTTCGCCGGCGGCCAGTACGTCCTGCGCAAGGACTTCATCGAGAAGAACCCGGAAACCACGAAGATCTTCACCACCGGTGTGGCGAAGGCCATTGAATGGGAACGCACTACCCCCCGCGACGAGGTGATCGCGCGGTTTACGAGCATCATCAACAAGCGTCAGCGCTCCGAAAGCACGGCGGCGTTGAAGTACTGGAAGAGCGTCGGAGTCCCGTCCAAGGGGGCCGTCAGCGACCAGGACTTCACCCGCTGGTCAGCATGGCTGAACGACACCGGCATCGTCAGCGGCGGGATCACCCCGTCCAAGTACTACACCAACGATTTCAACGGACTGCTGAGCGGGGCGGCATCATGACCCGCGGTACCGGACCGACGCCGAAAATCAGCCTCCGCAACGTCGGGAAACAGTTCACCGTCCGGCCCAGCAAGGACGAGCCCGCGGGCTCCACCCTGACGGCGCTGGAGGGCATTACCCTGGACGTCGCCGCGGGCGAGTTCATTACTTTGGTCGGGCCGAGCGGCTCCGGCAAGACCACCCTCCTGGACCTCCTCGCCGGTCTCACCCGGCCGGATGCCGGCCAGGTGCTCGTGGACGGCAAGGAGGTGACCGGGCCCGGCCGCGACCGTGCCGTCGTCTTCCAGCAGTATGCCCTTTTCCCGTGGCGCACCGCGGCCGCCAACGTCGCCTTCGGCCTCGAAGGAACCGGCAGCAACGGGCGCCGCCTGAGCCGGAGCGAACGTGCCGATAGGGCCCGCCACTACCTTGAGCTCGTCGGCCTCTCCGGTTTCGAGGACCGGTATCCACATGAGCTTTCCGGCGGCATGAAGCAGCGGGTTGCCATCGCACGGAGCCTCGCGTACGAGCCGGACGTCCTGCTCATGGATGAACCGTTCGCGGCGCTGGATGCCCAGACCCGGGAGCAGCTTCAGGAGGAACTCCTGCGCATCTGGCGCTCCACGGGCAAGACCATCATCTTCATCACCCACGGCATCGACGAGGCCGTGTACCTGGGCCAGCGGGTCGCCGTGCTCAGCTCCCGACCCGGCCGGCTCAAGCAGATTGTGGACATTGACTTGGGGGAGCGGACAGCTGACCGGGACGTCCGCTCCGACGGCGTCTTCATTGAACACCGCCACAAAGTGTGGTCGCTGCTGCACGACGAGGTCCGGAAAGCCCAGGAAGCCGGGCACGCCAAGATCCGGCCCGACGGGTCCGCGCCCGACGAGGCACCCAAACTCAGCAAGAGACAACTCAGCAAGGGAAGGGCAGCCTGATGACCGCACCAACACTGACCAAAGACCTGACCGTGCCCGCTGCAGCCCCTGCCGGGCGGCCCCCACGGCCGGCCGCGACCCAGCGCCTTCCCGCCCTGGCCCGTTCCGGAGCCAGCAGGGCTGCACGCGGGATCTGGGCCTCGGGCGCGATTGTGCTGTTCATCCTGCTCTGGGAATTTGGCCCCACCTACCTCGCCTCGGCCTCGACCAGGGTCTTCCTCCCGCCGCTGCACGAGGTCCTGCGGGCACTGGGATCACTCATCGCCAGGGGCCAACTGCAGAACCATCTGGCAGCCAGCCTGACCCGCTCCGCCAGCGGCTTCGGCATCGCCGTCGTCTTCGCCGTGGCCCTTGGCCTGCTGGTCGCCTGGTACCGGTCCCTTGACCGGTTCCTCAACCCACTGCTGGAGGTCTTCCGGAACACGGCGGCGCTGGCGCTGCTCCCGGTCTTCACCCTCCTGCTGGGGATCGGGGAGACCTCCAAGATCAGCATCGTGGCTTACGCCGCGTTCTTCCCCGTGCTGCTGAACACCATCGCCGGCGTCAGGACCGTAGACCCGCTGCTCATCCGTGCCGCCCGCTCGCTGGGACTCTCCAATTTCCGGCTGTTCCTGAAGGTCATCCTTCCCTCGGCGGTGCCGACCATTTTCACCGGAATCCGAATGGCCGGAACGTCCTCGATCCTGGTGCTCATCGCCGCGGAAATGGTCGGTGCCAAGGCGGGGCTCGGGTACCTGATCGTCAACGCCCAGTCCAGTTTCCTGATCCCGGACATGTATGCCGGAATCCTCACCGTCTCGCTGCTCGGCCTGCTGGTCAACTACCTGCTGGTCGCCGTCGAACGGCACTTCTCCCGGTGGCGGACCGCCGTCGGATCCCAGTCGAACTAACCCCCGCAGACCAAAGGAGCCAACCATGTCAACAATCACCGAAACCCGCCTCGAATTCCGGAAACTCAGCGCCCGCATCGGTGCCGAGATCCGCGGCCTGGACCTCAGCGGCGACCTCAGCGACGCCACGATCGCCCAGATCCGGGCGGCCCTGAACACCCACAAGGCCCTGGTCTTCCGCGAAGCCAACGTCCACGACGACGAAGCCCAGGTCCGCTTCGCCGCCCGCTTCGGCCCCCTCACCCAGGCCCACCCCACGGTGGCCTCCGTCGAGGGCAAACCTGCGGTCCTGCCGGTGGACAGCGAAAACGGCAGCGCGAACAACTGGCACACCGACGTCACCTTCGTCGTGAACCCGCCGCAGGCCTCCACCCTGCGCAGCATCACCTTGCCGGCCTACGGCGGGGAGACCCTGATCGCCTCGGCCGCCGGAGCCTACGCCGACCTGCCGGAGGAGCTGCGGAACTTCGCCGACACCCTGTGGGCCATCCACACCAATGATTACGACTACTCCGTGCCGAAAAACCTCGAGCACGCCAACGCCGATGAGCGGCGGAAGGAATTCACCAGGATCCACTTCGAAACCGCCCACCCCGTGGTCCGGGTCCACCCACTGACCGGGGAGCGCGGCCTCTTTATCGGCGGCTTCGCCCAAAGGCTGCGCATCGTGGGACTGTCCAACACCGAATCCAAGGACATCCTGCGGCTGCTCCAGGCCTACGTCACCCGTCCCGAGAACGTGGTCCGCGTCAACTGGGAACCGGACCAGCTGGTGCTGTTCGACAACCGCATCACCCAGCACTACGCCCCGGACAACTATGATGGCCAGCCCCGGCAGCTGAACCGGGTCACGGTGGCCGGCGACGTACCCCGCGGTGTCGACGGACGCAGCAGCACGTCCATCCAGGGCGATTCGTCCACCTATTCCGAGACGGTCGAACTGCGCGCCGACGTTCCCGGAGCGCAGCTGTGAGCGGGGCACGGCAGCTGCACCTGAACGCGTTCCTCATGAGCACCGGGCACCACGAGGCCTCGTGGCGGCTGCCGGAAAGCGACAGTTTCGCCGGGACGGACGTCGCGCATTTCCAGCGGCTGGCCCGGACGGCCGAACGCGGCACATTCGATTCGATCTTCTTCGCTGACTCACCGGTACTGCACGGCGACGTCGGCCAGCGCCCCTACGGCACACTCGAGCCGACCGTCCTGCTCGCCGCCATCGCCGCCGTCACCGACCGCATCGGGTTGATCGCCACGGCATCCACCACCTACAACGACCCCTACAACCTGGCCCGCAGGTTTGCTTCCGTGGACCACATCAGCGGCGGCAGGACCGGGTGGAACGTGGTCACCACCGCCGGAGACGCCGCCGCGAGGAACTTCTCCCTGCGGGACCAGCCGGCCCACGCGTTGCGGTACGAGCGGGCCGCGGAATTCCTCGACGTGGCCCGCAAGCTCTGGGACAGCTGGGAGGACGACGCTGCTCTCGGCGACAAGGAAGCCGGGACCTGGGGAGACAACACCCGGGTCCACCCGGTCAACCACGCCGGCACGTACTTCAGCGTCCAGGGCCCGCTGGACGTGCCACGCTCCGTCCAGGGCCACCCGGTGATTGTCCAGGCCGGCTCCTCGGAGGACGGCAAGGAATTCGCCGCCCGCTACGCCGAAGCGGTGTTCACGGCCCAGCAGACGCTGCCCGATGCGCAGCGCTTCTATGCCGACCTGAAGCGGCGAACCGCCGCCGCCGGCCGTGACCCGGAAACGATCAAGGTGCTCCCGGGCATCGTTCCCGTCATCGGCTCCACCGGGGCCGAGGCGCGGCGGCTCGAGCAAGAACTCGACGAGCTTATCCACCCGGAGCACGCCAGAAGGCAGCTCGCCGGGGTGCTGCGGGTCCCCGCAGCATCCCTGGACCTCGACGCCGAGCTGCCGGAGGACCTGCCCTCCGAGGACGAGATCGAAGGGGCCAAGAGCAGGTACACGTTGATCGTGGACCTCGCACGGCGGGAACGGCTGACCGTGCGCCAGCTCATCGGCAGGCTCGGCGGCGGCCGCGGCCACCGTACCTTCTCCGGCACCCCTGAGCAGGTGGCCGACGCGATCCAGGAATGGTTCGAGGCCGGAGCGGCAGACGGCTTCAACATCATGCCGCCCGTGCTCCCGTCCGGCCTGGACGCCTTCGTGGACCACGTCATCCCGATCCTGCGGGACCGCGGACTCTTCCGGCGCGAATACAGTGGACGGACGCTCCGCGAACACTACGGGCTGCCCCGACCGGCCAACACCTTCGTCGCGGCTGCCCGCAGCAGTCCGGCGGACGCGGGCCCCTCGGGCTCCCAGGACCCCGCGCCGGTGCCCGTCGATGCGGCCCCGCCACTCCGCTCGGCCTGAAGGACTTGGTTCACATGAGGCAGCGACGCGCGCAATGGTGTACGTTGGCTTCCCGTCAGAACTAAACACAGGAATGAGAGTCACCCCCGTGGCAACCGATTACGACGAAGTCCGATCCGACGTCAAGGAGTCGCAGGATAATTCCCTGCAGGCGCTGCAATCCGCCAACGCCCCGGATGCCCGCAGCGTTGTCCGTGAACTGGATGAAGCTGACGCTTTTGACGATGCGATCAGCCCGGGCGGGGAGATTGTCGCCGAGGAACTCGTCGTGCAGGTCATCCCGCAGGCGCAGGACGAATTCACCTGCTACTCGTGCTTCCTGGTCCGGCACCGGTCCCAGGTTGCACGCGAAAAGAACGGCCACGCTTACTGCGTCGAATGTGAAGGCTAGGGCCATGGCCTCCCGCGTGTCCGGCGCGGCGCGGTTTCCCGCGCCGCGCCGGGCCGGCGGGTCAGCACCGTCCACGGCCTGCCCGCTTAGTCCATGCTCCGTCTGAAACGCCTTGCCGTGCTCGGCCTGTTCGTATTTTGCGTCATCACAGGGTTCTTGTTTTGGGCCACGCGGTTCTCCGGCGCGGAGACCCGCGTGGCCCTGCCCGCGCCGCCGCGGGCAGAGGCGAAGCTCGAATCGCTGTCGGCCGGCATCACCTCCGCCGTCAACATCACCCGGAGCGCGGACGCCGAGTGGCTCACCCATGCCGCCGCGCAGACCGGCATCCCTGCCCGGGCGCTCCAGGCCTACGTGGCTGCGGCCGCTGCGGCCAACACATCGGCTCCGACGTGCGGAATCGGCTGGAATACGGTGGCAGCGGTGGGCTTCGTCGAATCCGGCCACGGAACGTACGGTGGCGGAAGCCTCACCGCCACCGGCCAAGTGAGCGGGCCAATTGTCGGCCCGAGCCTCAATGGCGACGGCTTCGCCGCGATTCCAGATACGGACGCCGGCGCCCTGGACGGTGACGCCCGCTGGGACCACGCCGTCGGACCCATGCAGTTCATTCCCGCTACATGGCAGCTTGCAGGGCGGGACGGAAACGGCGACGGAACAGCCGACCCGTTTAACATCGATGACGCCGCACTAAGTGCCGCCTCGTACCTGTGCGCACACGGCGGTGACCTGACCACCGCCGGAGGCTGGGCTGACGCCATCTACTCCTACAACCAGTCTGATCCATACGTTGCCCACGTACGCGACCGGGCCACTGCCTACGCCGCACAGTCCGGCGCCACGGGGTAACCCACCGCGTCTCCCGCCGTCGGCTGCGGGTGAGACCAGTTCAAAGAATTAGGTCTTTATGATCAGACTTCGTCGGCCTACAGTGAGCCGAGGGAGCGGCCCTTTGCGGAGCAGCCCGGCACCACAGGGTTTCTCCACGAGAACCCACATCGCTGACTCCTGAACCGTCCAGACAAACATCTCGACCAGTTACAGGAGGAGCTGTGAACCTGCAGAATTCCGTAGTCAACGCCATAGAACGCTTCGACCGGCTGGACGGCGTGGCCGCATCCCTGGCCAAGATCGTAGGACAGGCAGTCCAGGCGCGCCCGATCCGGAACTTCCTCAGCGGTACCTACCTGGGCCATCCGCTTCACCCGATACTCACCGATCTGCCCATCGGGGCCTGGAGCATGGCAGCGCTTCTGGACACTTTCGGCGGTAAGCAGTCCGAGGCGGCGGCAGACCTGCTGGTCTCCGTTGGGATCGCCACGGCAGTCCCCACTGCCGCCGCCGGGCTGAACGACTGGTCCGACACACAAGGGAAGACGAGGCGGACGGGCCTGGTTCACGCCGCCGCCAACGCCACAGCCCTTTGCCTCTACACCGGGTCTGCGGTGGCGCGTGCCAGCGGACACCGCGGCCTTGGTAAGGCGCTGGGGAAAACGGGTTTTGGCGTCCTGATGTTCGGCGGCTTTTTGGGCGGACACCTCGCCTATGCAAACGCGGTAAACGTCAACAAAACCGCGGGCAGGAACGGTCCTTCGGAATGGCGTCGGGTAGCCGGCGAGGGCGATTTGCCCGACGGCAAGCAGCTCAGGGTGGACGTCGGCAGCGTGTCCCTGCTGCTGCACCGCTCGGGTGCGAAGCTCTACGCCCTGGACAGCGTGTGCAGCCACATGGGCGGCCCTCTTGACCAAGGCAGAATCTCCGATGGCTGCGTCACGTGCCCGTGGCACGGAAGCACCTTCCGGCTCGAGGACGGAAGCATTGTCCGTGGACCGGCATCGCACCCGCAGCCTGCCTACGAAACCCGGGTCAACGACGGCCAGATCGAGGTCCGTCGGCGCCGTCCCTAGCTTGCCCCCGTGTCACCGGCCGGGCCGAACCGGACCCGCCCGGACCTGCCCACCGGGCCCCTGCGGGACTCGGCGCGATCCGGCGTCGGGCCCGAGCGCGACGTCGAATCTCGGGAATGGGAGCCGTCAGGGCAGAATGGAGGGCATGACCTCAACGACGTTTGCCCTCGTCCGCCATGGCCAGACGGACTGGAACGCGCAGCGCCGGCTGCAGGGAGCCACCGACATTCCGCTGAACGACGTCGGCCGCGGCCAGGCGCGCGACGCCGTCGCCGTCCTGTCCGCCTATGAATGGGACGCCATCGTGTCCTCACCGCTGAGCCGTGCCGTGGAAACCGCCGACCTCATTGCCGCCGGGCTCGGGCTCAGCGTGGCCCGGCGCGTGCCGGAGCTCGCCGAACGCAGCTTCGGACCCGCGGAGGGGCTGCAGGCCGGCCCTGAACTGGACGCGCTGCGCATCCCCAATGGGTTCCGCGGCGCAGAAAGCGAGGACGAGGCCGCCGGCCGCGGGTTGGCCGCGCTGGAGGCACTGGCCGAGGAATTCCGCGGCCGCCGCGTCCTGGCCGTCGCCCACGGCACGCTCCTGCGCGTGAGTCTCAGCCGTGCCATCGGCCGCACTCTGGAAAGCATCGACAACGCCGTGCTCAACCTGGCCCACCACCATGCCGTCGACGGCTGGGAACTCGAATACTTCAACGGCGAGCGGGTTATGGCTGCCGTTTAGGGCCGCCGCTCAAGGATATGTCGGGATCGCGATGTACTGGTTGATGTTCGTTGACTGGAAGGTCGCAAAGGCCAGTGTTGTGTGGCCACCCTCAGGATCACCCACCACGACCGTTTTGTCGGAGGGATTCAGACCCAGCAATGCGTAGGAATGGTCGGAGACCAGCTCGCCGTCGGAGTTGGACGTCCCAAAGGTCACGAGGCCGTTCGTGAAATCCTGCTGCATCTGCTCAAAGCTCACCCCCGTCATGGGGCCGCCGGGGTTGCGGTCGACGCCCACTTCGCCGGTGATGGCGTAGAGGGCGTTGTGCACATCATGATCCTGGGCGTTGCTGAGGTCGGTGCCATCAATGCCTTTGTAGCTGTTGCCGTTCGCGGCCGCCCATCCTTTCTCGATAATCGCGGCCCATGACACGTTCTTGCCATCGATATTCTCGATGCCGTTTTCGAAGGGCTTGCCGCGGCGGTACGGAAGATCACCGTTGACCGTGACCGTCACGGGATCGGACACCCCGTCGTACTTGCTGTGGAAAGAAATGGTGTAGGTGCCGTCGCCGTTGTCATGAACCATGTTCAAGACAGTCGCAGGGGCCCGGGAGGCCACTGTCATCAACGCCGCGAGGAAATAGCAATCGCCGGCGTCACCTTGCTTGATATTCGTCAGGTCTCCGGAGAGATCCGGTTTTCCGGAATCATCAAGCGCAAACAGAACCTGGTTCGGGACCTTCTGGAAAGTCGCACGCCCCGACACCGAAGGATTGCTCACCGGAGCCCCGGATGCTCCTGGAGGCGGCGGCGGCACCGTTGACCGGGTATTGACGATCCACGCAATTCCAAGAATTACCACCACCGCTATCACTGAGAAGATGACGGCGGCGCGAAATCTTGCCGGCCTGGATACTGCACGTTCCATAGTCCGAGCCCTCCCGTCCTGCGGGGTTCGTGCCCCGCAACGGCACCGCCGCGGCAACCTTCCGGGCGTCGCCGCCGTCGGGTCTCTCCCAGTTGATCAATTCATCAGCTGATCAACAGCTTGCCGCAGGCAACAGTCTGGGGCAAGGGGCACCGGGCGATTCACAGGCAGGCACCGGGCACTTAACAGGGAGCGCGGGCGGAGTCCGGGAGTGTGGCTTTCTGAAGTCAGCTGCATCCGGGTTGTAGCCACGGGGGGCCGAACCGCCGTCGTATGCTGAATCGCACAAGCAACGGACAGGAGGCTAACGTGGCCCAGACGACGGAAACCGGAACGACGGCGGCCGAGGTGATGGCCGAGCTGGCCGACCTCGAGGACCCGAGGATCCGGGACGTGAATGCCAGGCACGGTGACGACCACGGGGTGAACCTCGGCAAGCTGCGGGCGGTAGCCAAGCGGCTCAAGACGCAGCAGGAGCTTGCACGTGAGCTGTGGGGGAGCGGTGACACCGCGGCGCGGCTCCTGGCGCTCCTGATCTGCCGGCCGAAGGCGTTCGATCGTGACGAGTTGGACGGCATGTTGCGCCAGGCGGACACTCCCAAGGTGCAGGACTGGCTCGTCAACTACGTGGTGAAGAAGAACCCGCATGCCGAGGAACTGCGCGTGGCCTGGTTCGCCGATCCGGACCCGGTTGTGGCAAGTGCCGGCTGGGCGCTGACCACCGACCGCGTTGCGAAGAAGCCGGAGGGCCTCGACCTGCCAGGACTGCTCGACACCATCGAGGCGCAGATGAAGGACGCCCCGGACCGCCTGCAGTGGGCGATGAACCACTGCCTGGCCCAGATCGGAATTGAGCACTCCGAACACCGCGCCCGCGCGATCGGCATCGGCGAGCGCCTGGAGGTGCTCAAGGATTACCCGACGCCCCCGAACTGCACCTCTCCGTTCGCGCCTGTCTGGATCGCCGAAATGGTGAACCGACAGGGCGGCAACTAGGAGTCAGGGCTGGGGGCCCTTTCCCCGTCTTCATCCTCATCGGGCCGCCGCACCAACCTGCGGATCACCCGTGACACCACGAAGGCTTGACGTGACACCACCGTGGTGTCACTATGGTGGCATGGAACTCGGACAATACGTCACCGACCTACAGCGGCAGCTAGTGGATGCCGCGGAGAACGGTTCGGAGGAAACCCGCGCCGCGGCCGAGCGGCTCGCCGCCGGACTGGACGCCGCGACCCGGCTCGTGCTTCTCGACGTTCTGTCGGCCGCTGTCGGCGAGATCACCCGCGACCTCGCACCCGGGTCAGTCGACATGCGGCTGCGCGGACGCGACGTCGAGTTCGTGGTGACCCAGCCGAACCCCGAACCTGACACCGACGAGCGGCCGGCCGCACCCCTCGACCTCGACGACGCGAGCACCTCGCGCACGACGCTCCGCCTGCCGGATGCCCTTAAGACGCGGGTGGACGAGGCCGCGGCCGCTGACGGCCTGTCCGTCAACACCTGGCTGGTCCGTGCGGTCGCGGCCGCTCTCCAGCCCAAGCAGCGACGATCCGCGCAGCGCACGCTGCGCACCGGCGACAACTTCGCCGGCTGGGCGCGCTAAACCGCCCACCACCACACGACACCACCAACCACGCGGACCCGCGGGGTCGATCAAACACACCCAAAAGGAAGGCGCCAGCATGCCCACCTACGACACCCCCACCCCCATCGACCTCGCCATCAAACTGCAGGTCGGCGCGATCGAAATCATCGCCACCGACCGCGACGACACGGTCGTGACCGTCTCGCCGACGAACCCCGCGAAGGCGGTCGACCGCCGGGGCGCGGAAGAAACCAGGATCGACGTCGACGGCCAGCGGCTCGTCATCACCGGCCCGCGGCCCCGCATCAGCTGGATCGGCCCCACCGAGTCGGTCGATGTGAAGGTCGAACTGCCGCCCGGGTCGCGGCTCACTGCCGAGATCGGGGTCGGCGGCGTGCGCACCGTCGGACGCCTCGGCGCAACCCGGATCAAGAGTTCGATGGGCCGTGTGGACCTCGACTCCACCGGCGACCTGTGGCTACGCGCCTCGCACGGCAACGCCACCCTGGGCACCGCCGAGGGCGGGGCCGAAATCACGGCCGACCACGGTCAGATCCGGATCGGCAAAGTCACCGGCGACGCGATCCTCAAGGCGTCGCACGGCACCATCCTGATCGGAGAGTCCGGCGGCGACCTGGAGGCGAAGCTGTCCTACGGCGACCTCGAAATCACGAAGGCACTCGGCTCCGTCGCGGCGAAGACCGCCTACGGCAGCATCCAGCTCGCGGAAGTCTCGAGCGGTTCCATCCAGGTCGAGAGCGGCTTCGGCCAGGTCACCATCGGCGTGCGGCCCGGCGTTCCCGCCTGGCTCGATCTGTCCTCGAAAGAGGGGCACGTCCGCAACCAGCTGGGCAGCGACCGCGCTCCCGACGCGTCCGAACAGACCGTCGCAGTGCGCGCACGCACCCAGCACGGCGACATCAGCATCCAGCGCGCCCAATGACTCCGGGCCACCAACAGAAGGGAACGAGGCACATGAACACGCCAGCAATCGAAGTCCGCGGGCTGCGGAAGTCCTACGGCGCGAAGGCCGTGCTCGACGACGTCGACCTCACCGTGGGCGCGGGCACCGTCACCGCGCTGCTCGGCCCGAACGGCGCCGGCAAGACGACAACCGTGCACATCCTGTCCACCCTGGTGCGGCCCGACGGCGGCACGGCACTCGTGAACGGGCGCGACGTCGTCCGCGACTCCGACGGCGTCCGCGCCGCAATCGGCCTGACCGGCCAGTTCTCCGCCGTCGATAAGCTGCTCACCGGCGAGGAGAACCTCCTGTTGATGGCCCGGCTGCGCCATCTCGGGGCCAAGCGCTCCAAGACCCGGGTGGCCGAGCTGCTTGAGCAGTTCGACCTCGTCGAGGCCGCCCGCAAGCCGCTCGCCACATACTCGGGCGGGATGCAGCGCCGCCTCGACCTCGCCATGACCCTCGTCTCGGCGCCCAGCGTCATCTTCCTGGACGAGCCCACCACGGGCCTGGACCCGCGCAGCCGCCACACCATGTGGGACATCGTCCGCAGCCTGGTGGCGGACGGCACCACCGTGCTCCTCACCACGCAGTACCTGGACGAGGCGGACGAGCTCGCGGACCGCATCGCGGTGCTCGACGGCGGCCGCCTCGTCGCCGAGGGGACGCCGGAAGAGCTCAAGCGTCTGGTGCCCGGCGGACACATCCGGCTCCGGTTCGCCGATGCCGCGCGGCTCGACGCCGCGTCCCGCCTGCTCGGCGAGTCAGTCCGCGATGACGCCGGGCTCTCGCTCACCGTGCCGAGCGACGGCGGTGTCGGCGCGCTGCGCACCGTGCTGGACCGCCTCGACACGGCCAACCTGGAGGTCGACGACCTCAGCATCCACACCCCGGACCTCGATGACGTGTTCTTCGCACTCACCGGCCGGGTCGAGACGAAGGGAACCGAATCATGACCACCATCACCGCCAAGCGCCAGACGGCGCCGGGCACACGCCAGCAATCACACGTCCTTGCCGACTCGGTGACGATGCTGCGCCGCAACCTGCTGCACATGCTGCGCTATCCGGGCCTGTCGGTGTTCACCATTGTGGGGCCGGTAGTCCTGCTGCTGTTTTTCGTGTTCGTGTTCGGCGGCACGCTTGGGGCCGGCCTGCCCGGCGCGGACCCGGCCGGCGGGCGGGAGGCGTATGTCGCGTACGTCATGCCGGGCATCCTGCTGTTGACCATCGCAGGCAGCGCCGGCGGCATCGCGACGACCGTGTCGATGGACATGACCGAGGGCATCACCGCGCGGTTCCGGACGATGGCGATCTCGCGGGCCGCGGTGCTCGCCGGGCACGTGCTCGGCAATACCATCCAGGCGATTATCGCCGTCGCGCTCGTGCTCGGCGTCGGCCTCCTGATTGGCTTCCGCCCGACGGCCGGGTTTGTCGAATGGATCTCCGCCGCAGGTCTGATCGTGCTCATCGCGTACGCGATCAGCTGGCTTGGGGTGGCCATGGGTATGCAGGCGAAGTCAGCCGAGACCGCCAGCAACCTGCCCCTCGTGCTGACCTTCCTGCCCTTCCTCAGCAGTGGCTTTGTGCCGACCGAGTCGATGCCGGAGTGGCTGCAGTGGTTCGCGCAGTACCAGCCGTTCACAGCGTTCATCGAGGCCATCCGCGGGCTGCTGCTCGGCACCCCGCTCGGCTGGAGCCCGGTGCTCGCAATCGGGTGGTGCGTCGTGATCGTGGTCGCCGGGTACGCCTGGTCGATGGCGATCTACGAGCGCAAGTCGGTGCGCTGAGCCCAGGGTGCACCCGATACCGGCGGGCGGTCGCGAGCGCATCGCGGCCGCCCGTCCCTGTGCCTCAGCCGATATGGTGTTCGGCGTCAAGGCTGTGCGCTGCTGGATCACGCAAGTGTCGACGGCGCAGGGCGCTTCGGGATGATGCGGGATCAGCACATCAGCCCCGCTCCCTTAGGCCTCGTAGGGGGTCCGGAAGAGGGTGATTCCCCATTCCGGGTTGTGCAGCACGATTTCATTCTCCCGCTGTGCGAACTGAAGTGGAGCCTGAAGGTATCGTTGCATCCGCGCCTCTTCCTGGTCCCACGGGAAGTTGCACGTGCCCAGAGAACTTTCCAGTGTCCGCGGATCCGGCGTGATCGTTTCGCCGGCAATGCTGACCCTGACCGCATACGAAGCACAGGGGATGCGCACGGTCATCAACGGACGGCCGCCAACGCTGGCGAACCGTATCGCGTAATCGCCGGAGCTCGCGCCCGGACCACGGGGCACAGAAGCCGGCACCATGGAACCCGATGTGAAGTACTGGCACTCCAGCGCTCCGTTGGCTACGGCGTTCTCAGCCTGCTGTGCCAGACATTCATCTACACCGTGCCCGGGGGCTGGCGGAATCGGCGGAACCGGGGCGAGGGTCATGCCGGGCGACAGACCGGCGCCCGTCGACGGTGCGGCCGTGGCGGCGGGCGGTTTGGTGACCGTTTGCTCGCCGGCCGAGGTAGTTGGTGGGGGAGTAGACGCACAGGCCGTGATGAACGCGACGACGGCGAGGCACGCTAGGGACAACAGTATCGGCGTCGTGTGCATTCCGTATTGAGCGGGTCCCCCAGGCGCGGCCATGATCCGAACCCTAGGGGTTCGGGCTTATCCGTGCAACAACCCCCAGGCTAGGCGACCGGGGCCGGTGAGCTCTGCCGCACGTGCTGGTCCAGGACATCCCGGGCGGTGGTCCATGTCCGGCTCCCGTACCGGTCATTGCTGACATAGTTCAGAGTCGCGTCGCCGCTGAACATGTTGGCGAAGTACTGCATGCCCTGCCACGGCGGGAACGGCTCGTCAGAGGCCGGCATGAGGGCTTTGATGGCGCGGCTCATAGCAGTCAAGGAACCGACGCTGCCTGCGTAGAGGAGCCGGAATTGCGTTCCGGTGAGGGCGGACATGGTGGCTGCCAGGGTCCTTGCCGTGACCTGGTCTCCGGCGATCTGGAGGACGCGGGGCGCCCGCTCGTCGAGGGCGGCGGCCGCGGTGTAGGTGGCAGTGTCGTCTTTCGTGGTGAAATCGAGCACCTGGTCGGGGTCGGACCAGAAGAGTACACGGCGCCGGGAGAAGAGGATCATGGGTGCCTGCCCGGAGAGCATGTCGGTGAAGGCGCCGTTGAGGATGGACGTGGCCCGGATTTCGGTGGCATCCAGCCGCTGTGCGAAGTCTCGGCGGAACTGCAAGTTCCGGTTGCTTCGGGGGCGGATTCCACGGTAATCGATGGAGTAATCGGAAGGGATGAAACGCGGTACGCCCACCGCGGCCGCCGCCTCCAGCAAGCGCGACTGGGCGTCGAAAATTACGCTGTCCACGCCGTTGATCGCGGAGACTACGCAGTCAACATCCGCGCAGGCCCTTCGGAGGGCCGCCGGGTCGTCGTAGCCTGCCTGGATCACCTCGACGCCCTGGGCGCGGAGCTGCGCGATGCGCTCCGTGCTGGTCCCTGGCCGTGTCAGGACCCGGACGGTGGCCCCCAGGGCGACCAAATTCCGCAGGATGCGCCCGCCGAGATCGCCGGTGGCTCCGGCAAGAAGGACAGTGCCCGGAGTGGGAGTCGTCGGGATCATGGTTCGCACCTCAAGTGTCGGGCGGAAAAGGATAGTGGGCTAAAGACTACCAACGGCAGGGCAGCTGCGATTCCCGGATGTGACTCAACCCATCCCCGGGCCGGAATGATCAGCGGAACCGTTGCACGTCGGTCGCGGGCCGGCCCTAACTCCAGCGGTGGGATTCCAGCGCGCGAAACAGGGGAGCGCGGCCGCCTTTCAGGTGGTCAACGGGGCGGGACCCGCCGAGTTCCCGCGAGGGTGTGACCATCCAGGCCGTGAAGTAGTTGTGCGGAACCTTCAGTTCTATGGCGCGCTGGAAAAGGTCGACGACGGTCGGGTGGAGGTGGCCCCCGGCGACGAATTGGAATCCGGGGCAGAAGGTGCCGTCGTCGATAAACACCCGGACGAGCTGCTGCATTACAGGGTCGGGGTCGTCCATCAGTTCGGCGAGGCGGCGGCGGACCTGTTCCAGGGCGGGCAGCGTGAACTCTGCCCTGATCCCCGCCCAGGTCTTGTCGTTGATCGGCGGGCGGTTCAGCGTCACCGTTGCCTAGCTGCCGTCGCTGATGTCGTCCAGGAGCCACTGGACGGAGCGTGGATTCCGGCGCAGCGTGAAGGTGCGCAGCGCTGAAGTCGACCCCAGCCGGGCCCCGACGCGCCAGTATTCGGTACCGGCCGGGTTGGCGCCGGCGGCGGCAGAGCATCGGGGGCCTAGCCCGGGGTCACCGCCGATCCAGTGCCGGGATTCGATGGCGGGATCGACAAGCCAGATCCGTCCGTCGTGCCGGATGGCGAGGGGCGTGCCTGCCGGGTCGAGCCGGACTTGAAGCTCAAGGGTTTGCGTGGGGTTTTCGGTGCTGAGGGTCATGGGGGGTCTCTCGTGGTGCGGTGCTGCGGGGTGTGGTTGTCTTAGGCGGCTTTGACGAGGGGTAGTTCGTCCCAGTGGGTGGTGTAGCGGGGGGAGAGCATGTCCCGTTTCATGGTCCAGTCCGGCCCGCCGCGTATGCCGGCGTGGCCGAGGCCGATGGAGCCGCGCCCGTATCGGCGGGTCACGTCTTCCAGGAGGGTCCCGATGCGGCGTTCCTCGTGCGGGTTCTCGAACAGGGCCAGCGGTGCCTGGTTGCCGGTGGGCCGCAGGTCGGTGACCATGATGCCGGCCCGGGCGTACTTGACGCCTTCCTGGATGTGGGGCAACAGGGCGTGGGCAGCCTTGGTCAGGATCACCGGGTCCGCGGTGGGCATCGGCAGCGGCACGCACACCGAGGGGTAGGAGGTGTCTTCCGGGTTGAAGTGTGAGGTGCCGGCGAAGGCGGTGAGGACCTTGGCCTGGAGGCTGTGTTTGGCCAGCCGCGCTGAAGCCTGCTGGCCGTAGACGGACAGGACCTGCCGCATGCCGGCGGCGGTGGTGATAGGTGTGGCGAAGGAGCGCGAGAAGATGAGCTGGTCCCGGCCGATCCGTTCTTCCTCCATCGGGATGCACGGGGTGCCCTGCAGTTCCAGGACGGTGCGCATCATGACCACGGAGAAGCGGTCCCGGATCATCACCGGGTCCGCCCGGGACAGGTCAAGGATGGACTGGAGCCCTAAGGCGTTGAGGCGTTTGGTCAGCCGCGTCGCGACGCCCCAGATTTCGATCACGGAAAGCCGGCCCATGAGCGCTTCCCGGGCGGCCGCGGGCACAGAGTCCCAGTGGCAGATACCGTCGAAGGCCGGGTTGTGCTTGGCCCATTTGTTGGCCAGTTTCGCCAGGGTCTTGGTCCCGGCGATTCCGACGCAGACCGGCACCCCGACGTTGCGCCGCACGGCTGCCTTCATGGTCTGGCCCAGAACCAGCAGGTCCTCCGGCGCGCCTTTGACGCCCAGGAAGGCCTCGTCGATGCTGTAAACCTCCAACCAGGCGCTGTAGCGGCCTAGCAGTTCCATCACCCGGGCGCTGATGTCCCCGTAAAGCTCGTAATTGCTCGAGAGGGCAACAAGTCCCCACTCCTTGGCCCGCGGGGCGAGTTTGAACCATGGTTCACCGAGGCCGATCCCGAGAGCCTTGGCTTCCGGGGACCGGGTGACGGCGCAGCCGTCGTTGTTGGACAGGACGACGACGGGCCGGCCTTCGAGGGACGGGTCGAATGCCCGCTCGGCCGAGGCGTAGAAGCAGTTCACATCCACGTGCGCGATCTGCGGCATCCGCCGCATCGGGGAGGGCTTAGAAATGGCGTGCCTCAAACATGGTGCAGGCAGCGGGTCGCGACGCCCCAGATGACCAGATCCGACATGGACGGAACCCGAATGTCCGGGTAGGCCGGATTCTCCGCCTGCAGCACGACGCCGGCGGCCGTGATCCGCAGCCGCTTGATGGTCAACTCCCCGTCCAGGACGGCGATGACCACGGACCCGTCCTTGGGTTCCAGGGCCCGGTTGACGATCAGTTCATCACCGTCGCTGATGCCGGCGCGTTCCATCGAGTCTCCGGAGACCCGCACGACGTAGGTGCTGGTGATGTCCTTGATCAGATGCTCGTTCAGGTCAATTCGCCCGTCAAAGTAGTCCTGCGCCGGCGAGGGGTACCCGGCCGCGACGGGGACCGGAGAGATCAGCACCGACAGCAACGACATGCCCGCGTCTATCACGCGGGGACCGACAACAACGCCCACAACACACCCTTATTCGAATATATGTTCGATAGGTTCAGTGTAGCCGGATGGACCGACAAAAGACGATGTCCTCCAGACCTGCCGGTCCGTGCTCGATTCATTCGACACCAGACAGCCCGGGGGAAGGCCATGACCGCTGCCGTCGCCGTGAGCTGCTTGTTGTCGGGGCTGCTGCTCGCTCTTGCCCTCGTGCTTCCCTCCATCACCAGTCCGACCGAGCCGTTCGGAGTCCGGGTGCCGGCGCAGTGTGCCGACGACCCGACGGTAGCCAGCCAGATCCGTATCTACCGACGGCGGGTGCTCTCAAGCGGGATCGCCGCTGCCGTGGTCGGGGGCGTCGTCTATGGTGTGACCGGTGAAGCGTTGCTGCTTCCGCTGTCGGTACTGACGCTCGAGGGCGTCTGGTACGCCTGCTTCTTCCTGGCCAACCACGAGATCCGGGCCGCTAAGGCCGCCGGGGGCTGGTCGCGAAGACCACGCGCTGATGGTCCCGCGACGGTTCGGGTTGGGTGGAGACTCTCCGTCCACCGAGTGACGTCCGAGGACTAAGGGTCAGCCCGTCAGCGGATTACCTGATAGCGCACGTGGGTGACGAGGCTGGAACCGCTCACGTCCGTCGGCTCAAGCTTGAGGTCCGTCATGCCGTCCAGCAGCCGCTCGCCCGCGCCCAGGACTATGGGCGCAATGTGGAGCCGCAGCTCGTCGATCAGCCCCGCCGAAAGGAATTGTCGGGCGGTCTGCGCTCCTCCGGCTATGGCCACGTCCTTGTTGCCAGCGGCCTTCCGCGCCTGGGCCAGCGCCGATTCGATCCCATCGGCTACGAAGTTGAACGTTGTGCCGCCCTCCATTTCCAGAGGCTCGCGGGGGTGATGGGTGAGAACGTAGACGGGTGCGTGATAGGGCGGTTCCTCACCCCACCATCCCCGCCACTGCTCATCCCATGCCCCGGGACCGGCGTACATGTTCCGGCCCATGATGTAGGCGCCGGCGGCGAGGATGCCTTCGAGTTCGGCTGCGTTGGACTCGGCTTCTTCGAACATCCACCTGTGGAGGAGTTCTCCGTTCTCGCCCAGGGGTTCCGTCAGGCTTTGGTTCCGGCCGGCGAGGAATCCGTCGAGGGAGATGGTCAGATCGCACGTGACTCGGCTCATGCGCCCATCATGTCACCACTCGGCGGGGCCCTGACAAGGCCTATGGCGCAGGCGTGCTGGCCGGTCTGATCGAAACGCAGTACCTGTGACACGAGATCCATCCTCCGTCGTTCATCTTCTCGATCCATCGGCAATCCCAAGGATTGGCAGAGCGGGTAGACGCTCTCCCGGGTCGAGGGGGCCTTCGATCATGGGGGGAATTCAGGTCCAGCGCCTCGTTGGCCGGCGGACGTTCGAGATCTTCGCCGCCGCATCGCCGTCGTCGCCTGCGATGCGACACTGGCTGTTGGGGAGGAGATCGTCCAGGTAGCAGGGGTCCCGTTTCCGCCCTGAGGGGAACATACTGGGGTGGTGAGGATCGACGCCCGGTCAGGGGCAGAGGGGAGGCGGCGGCCCGGGGCCGGCACGAGCCCGTATCCGCCGATCGCCGACTATGGGTTTTTGTCTGACTGTGAGGCCAACTGCTTGATTGCATCGAGCGGGCAGGTCGAGTGGATGTGCGTGCCGCGCCACGACTCACCGAGTGTGTTCTCGACTATCCTCGACCGCGCCGCGGGTGGCTTCAAGGTGGCGCCGTACGGCGTCCGGGAGCCCACTGCGCGCCGCTATCTCCCCGGCAGCTTGATCCTGGAGACCACCTGGCAGACCAGGACGGGCTGGCTGATCGTGAGGGATGCCCTGGTGATGGGTCCATGGCACCACACCGAGTTGAGGGCCCGCCGGTACCGCCGCCCGCCGACGAACTACGAGGCCGAGCATTGCCTGCTGCGCACCGTCCGGTGCGTCAACGGTGCGGTTGAGCTGTCCGTGCTGTGCGAGCCGGTCTTCGGCTACGGCCAGCGCCGGGCACGGTGGGAGTTCTCCAGCCCCGGATACGGAGAGGCCGTGACCGTCAGCGGCGACGAGGGGGATCCAGTGCTGCGTCTGACTACCGACCGCCGGCTGGGCATCGAGGACTCCATCGTGGCCATCCGCAGCCGGATGACCGAGGGCGAGCAAGCTTTTATCGCGCTCTCCTGGGGGTCGC
Source organism: Arthrobacter sp. 49Tsu3.1M3 (assembly GCF_900168135.1). NCBI lineage: Bacteria > Bacillati > Actinomycetota > Actinomycetes > Micrococcales > Micrococcaceae > Arthrobacter > Arthrobacter sp. 49Tsu3.1M3. The sequence continues at coordinate 264,435 of NZ_FUZD01000001.1, read as the reverse complement.
TGCCCCCGCCGCGGACGTGGGAAGAAGCCACGCGCAAGCAGTGGCAGACCACTGACTTCTGGAGGCAATGGATCACCGGGGGCGAGTTCCCCGACCACCCGTGGCGGGAGCAGCTGCAGCGCAGCGCGCTGACGTTGAAGGGCCTCACCTACGCACCGACTGGGGCTCTGGTCGCGGCGCCCACCACCTCGCTGCCCGAGACGCCCGGGGGAGAGCGGAACTGGGACTACCGGTACACCTGGGTGCGCGATTCCACGTTCGCTCTCTGGGCCCTCTACACCCTCGGCCTGGACCGGGAAGCCGACGACTTCTTCGCTTTCATCCGCGACGTCGCTGCCGAAGACGACCTGCAGATCATGTACGGCATCGACGGCGAACGGGACCTTCCCGAAGTTACAGTCGAGGGACTCGGCGGCTACGACGGCGCCCGCCCCGTCCGGATCGGCAACGCTGCCGCCCACCAGCGCCAGCTCGACGTCTGGGGCACGATGCTGGACTCCGTCTACCTCCACGCCAAATCCCGTGACCAGCTTCCCGAGCCGCTCTGGCCCGTCCTGCTCCGCCAGGTCGAGCAAGCCGCGGCCCACTGGCGGGACCCCGACCACGGCATCTGGGAGGTCCGTGGCGAACCGAAGCCCTTCACCTCCTCAAAGCTCATGTGCTGGGTCGCCCTGGATCGTGGTGCCCGGCTGGCGCGCCTGCACGGTCAGGCTGATTACGCCCGAAAGTGGGACGCCATCGCCACGGAGATTCATGAGGACATCTGCCGCAATGGCGTCGACGACCGGGGCGTGTTTGTCCAGTCCTACGGCACGACGAACCTCGATGCCTCGCTTCTCCTTGTTCCGCTCGTCCGATTCCTGCCCGCCAACGATCCACGCGTGCGCGCCACTGTGTTGGCCATCGCCGATGAACTCACCCGGGACGGACTCGTCCTGCGGTACCGCCCCGAGCAGACCGACGACGGTCTTACCGGCGACGAAGGGACCTTCACGACCTGCTCGTTCTGGCTCGTCTCAGCCCTGGTCGAGATCGGAGAGGTGGTACGCGCCAAGGCACTGTGCGAACGTCTGCTGTCCCTTGCCAGTCCCTTGGGCCTCTACGCTGAGGAGCTGGATCCGGTGAGCGGCCGTCACCTCGGCAACTTCCCGCAGGCGTTCACCCACCTGGCCCTCATCAACGCGCTCGTGCACCTCATCCGCGCCGAAGAAACCAACCGCGCGGCACAGTTCGCCCCGGCCCACCGCACGCCTTGAGACGCAGGCGACGGTCAACGTACGGATTGCAACGCGGGGCTCAAGCTTCCACGGGAAGCCGCCCTACGCGGGTGCCGGAACCGGATGTTCTGCCCCACCGCAGCCATGCGGAGAGGTGACCCATTCGGTACGGCAAGGAGCAGCCATAACCGCGGTGCGCAGCGGCGACCTCGGTTACCGATGACCCGGCCCGGGCCGACATCGCCTGTTGCGCGGCCGGGGGGATCATCCGGTCTTCCGTGGTGAGCAGGTACCAGCTGGGCAGGAGTTAGGGGAACAACCCGTATCGCCAACAAGGAGTACCCATGTGGACTGACGTGAAGGAAGCCGAGATCTCGGCTTCCTGGGTGGACCTGCCCGAGAATGGCTGGGGGGCGCTCATCGGCTGGGCAGCCGGCCTGGACAACTTGCGCCGCCGCCAGTCCTCGGACGCAGGCAGGATGATCACCGGTTACATCGAGCGCGGGGGCAAGCAACAACCCTTCGAGGAACCGTTCACAGCTGCCGACCGGCCGGGAATTGACGATGACATCGACCGCTACCCCCGGGATGCCGGCCTCCCGCCGCGGCCGAGGGGCTACGTCTGGATGATCCGTGTCCCGGAAGGGCATGCATCATCCGAGGCCTTCCTGGCTGAGGTGGACACCGCAATCATTCGAACCGCCGAAGGCACCGTCAATCCGAAGCAGCTGCGGCCGATCGTCGCGACTATTCTCCGCGATTTCTATGCGAGGGACATTTGATCAATCAATACGGAGCCCTGAGTACAGGCGGGGGAGCTGGGGCTGACAGGACCTGGAGCGGTCTGGGGGAGTCCGCCCGGTCGTGAACCCTGCAGCCCAGGGCAGCCGTGCGGGGAGCGTCCCGTGGAATCGGCGCCTGAACCCTGCAGCCCGTTGGTCGCCGTCGGGGCCGGACCGGGAAGCGGACCGCCCTGGGACGTCCGCAAAGTTTTCGAACTGTGGTTACTCGGCTTGGAAGCTGAGCGTGTTTGTCCCGCTTGTCCAGGTCAAACCGAGCATAGTCTTCCAGACCGGGTTTGCCCTTGGCTTCTGCCGATGAATTTGACGACCCCAATTCACACCCACAAACCAGTCAAAGGAAATTTGTACTTTCCCGGGCGTCCAGGACCACGGGGTGCGGCGACAATGATGCGCCATGAAGGGGGAGGCGGTGATATTGCATCAGAAGCGATAATCACTAGTTAACTTGACATAATGTTGATTATCGGCGTTTAGAACATGTGCGGTGAGAGGCCTTGGACAGGGCCTTGAGACTGAGGAAAGCCGGTCGAAATGCTGCTCTAGGTAGCGGCACCTTCGTCACCGTGCTCTGAACTCTTTGCGCGAGGGAAGAATGTCCGGACCGGCAGTAAGAGCCCGGCCAACGAAAGGGCGATGAAGACGACCTGGTGGATATGGTCAGTACCCGGCGGAAGCTGACCAATCAGGTGGGCGGCCCAGAACAGCGGGTAGAACGGAAGCGCGTACCAGGCCCACCGTTCGACTCGCCAATATGGCACGAGCGCGAGAAGTCCGCCAAAAAGTCCCAACCCGAACGTGGCGAGACCGTCCGCCCGATACAGCCCCACGTCTGCGCCCATTGGAACGGCAGCGACAATCGCGCCGAATACCAGGAGGCCCGCACTGACGATTCCGAGGCAGATCCGGCCGATCAGTAAGGGCCACTTTCTCTCATGCATGAGGTCAGCCTAATTGCCGCGGGGTCAGTGCTCGCGATCAGTCGTTGTGTTTGGCCGTGCAGGATATGCCCGTTCACAGGTTGACGTAACTTACGCCCCTGCTCCCCCGCCGGCTCTCACTCAGGCCGCTTCGCCGCAGCCACTGGCCGGGCGTCAAGGGTGGTAGGCTGGCCAAGTTTCACCACTTTCACCACTTTCACCTACTCTCACCCTGGAGGTCCCCGTGCGGAACCCCTTCAAGCCCACAGCCGGAGCCACGCCGCCGGACTTGATTGGGCGCGCCGGGCTCTTGGACGAATTCGAGTACGGCCTGCAGCAAGGCTCGGGAGCACCCGGGCTTTTGACCATCATCACCGGATCCAGAGGCATCGGCAAGACAGTCATGCTGAGCGCGGCAGAACGGATCGCGAGGACTCACGGCTGGGCGGTAATCTCCCGCACAGCAAACCCCGGTTTCCTCGCCGGAATCGGCGACGACATGCTCCGGCTTGTCGAGGAGCTCGGAGAAGGGCCCCCAACGCGGAAAATCACAGCATTCTCGGCGGCAGGGTTCGGGCTAACAACCCAGCTCCCCCAGGAACGGAGTGCCGATTGGCGACGGACCGGGAACGAACTTCTACGGCTGTTGGACGCAAAAGGTACAGGCCTCGTTATCACCATCGACGAGATACATGCGGTCGACCGCACAGAGATATCCCAACTGGCCGCTGAAGTGCAGCACTTCATCCGCGACGGACTGCCCATCGGCCTGATCTTCGCCGGCCTGCCATCCGCCGTCTCCGACCTCCTCAACGAGGGAGCGGCGACCTTCCTCCGACGCGCCGACAGGATCAATCTCCACGAGGCAGCCATCGCCGAAGTCACTGCGTCCTACAGCGAGCTCTTCAGTGAGGGAGGAATAGGCGTCTCCCCCGGCCTCGTCAGCGAGGCGGCGGAGGCTACCGAGGGCTACCCCTTCCTCATTCAGCTTGTGGGCTACTACCTCTGGCTCGAGGCGGGAAAGGCCAGCTGGAAACTGGATGCCAGCAGCGTGCACAGCGCCATCAACGCCGCTCAAAGACGAAACACCTTAGTTGTCGTCGAGTCAGCACTATCGGATATTTCGGACAAGGACCGCGAGTTCCTCGACGCCATGGCCCTTCAGGACGGTCCATCCGCAGCGGGCCTGATCGGAAACATCATGACAGCCAAGCCCAACGTGGTATCCAAGTACAGAAAGAGACTCATCGCCGCAGGCCTGATCGAGTCAGCAGGCTACGGCAAGGTGGACTTCGCAATCCCAGGACTCCGCCAATACCTCCGTGAAACAGCGTCGGCCTGAAGCAGCGACGGAAGAAGCTCCGGGCCGGCTCCTTGAGGAAGCCGGCCCGGAGCGCGTAACGGGTCCCCCTATGATGGCGCCCGGCCCGGAGTCCGGATCAGGCAGAAACTTTGTCCGCCACGCCGGAGTGTGCCGCGCTGGCCGCCGGCACGCCGTCGCCGTCCTGGCCGTACAGCCAGTCGTTGTACCGGAAATCGTTGTCCATCCGGCTCTTGAAGAGCAGGTTGCGCAGCGTCCGGGCCAGCCCGGAGACGTGCCAGGATTCGCCCCAGACGCGGGCGGTGCGCTGGACCTTGGCGGTGCGGCCGGCGCGGAGGTTGTTGAATTCCTTGATCGCGCCGTCCCAGGCTTCGGGGTTGACGCCGTCCGCGGTGAACACGGTGCCGCTGGTGACGTCCTGCAGCACCGCTGCGTCCTCGAGCGCCTGGCAGGCGCCCTGGGCCAGGTACTGCAGCATCGGGTGCGCGGCGTCGCCCATCAGCACCATCCGGCCGGCCACCCAGTTTTCGATCGGATCGCGGTCGTACATGGGCCAGCGCATGCTGGTGCCCAGGTTTTTCAGCGCAGCCTGGACAGCGGGGACGCAGTCCTTGTACGCGGCCTCCAGCTCGTCGACTCCGCCGTACTGCTCCTCGCCGCGTTCGAATGAGGCGGACTTGAAAACGGCCACGGTGTTCAGCAGCTCGCCCTTGCGCAGCGGGTACTGCACCAGGTGGCAGTCCGGTCCGAGGTAGACAATGACGTCCTCGAGGTCCGCTTTGGGTGTGTGTTCGGTAATGGGCACGGTGCCGCGGTAGGCGACGTAGGCCGAGGGGACCGGCTCGTCGCCAGCCACGAGCGGGCGCAGGCTGGACTTGAGCCCGTCGGCGCCGATCACGACGTCGGCCTCGTAGTCCACGCCTGCTGCCGTGTGGGCCACTCCCCTGCCGTTCACGGTCTCCACGCTCTGAACCATGACATCGTTGACCAGCTTCACGCCCGCCGCTTCACAGCCCTCGAGCAGGACCCGGTGCAGGTCGCTGCGGTGGATCACCACGTAGGGCGCACCGTAGCGTTCCTCGAATTCCCCGCCGAGGCTCTGGCGCGTGAGCTCCTCGCCGGTGACGGCGTCGCGGAAGACCAGGTGCTTGGGCTGGACGCCGATCTCCAGGGCCTTCTCCAGCAGGCCCCAGCGCTTCAGGACGCGGGAGGCGTTCGGCGCCATCTGCAGCCCGGCGCCGACCTCGCCGAATTCGGGGGCCCGCTCCACGAGGGTGACGTTGGCGCCGCTTTCCCGCAGCGCGAGGGCTCCGGCCAATCCGGCCATTCCCCCTCCGATGACGAGGACATCGGTGGACGAGCCGTCGGTGGTCAGGAAACTGGTGGACGGGACGTGCTCAGACATTGCTTGCTCCTGTTAGTGAAGGGGAGGTTGAGGTTTTGGATTTGAGTTTGAGGCCGACGGCGGCCAGCAGGACCGCCGCGATGGCGGCCGCGCCGGCGAAGGCGAGGAAATTGGAATTGACGCCCAGCCCGGCGGCCAGCAGCAGGCCGCCTACCTGCGGTGCGGCGACGGCGCCAATGCGGCCCGTCCCCAGCGCCCAGCCCAGCGCGGTCCCCCGCAGGTGCCCGGGATAGTGGCCCGCGACGGCGGCGATGATGAGGCACTGCGTGCCGTGGGTGCCGACGCCAGCGAGGACCAGCATGAGGTACACGACGGTGACCGGCGGGCCCGTAACCAGGACCACAAGCGCTCCGGCGGCGACGGCGGCCGCGGCGATCGCCGTCGGAATGGGACCGAAGCGGGTCCCGGCCCAAGCCGTGATGACCGAGCCGGCCACCGCACCCAGGTTCAGGGCCAGGGCGAAGGTCAGGGCGGACCCGAGGTTGTAGCCAGCCAGCTGCATGAGGTTGGGCAGCCAGGTTCCCAGCCCGTACCAGGCAAACAGGGTGGCGATCGTCGCCAGGGCGAACAGCACGCTGACGCCCAGGTACGGGGCGCGGAGCAGGGAGGAGAAGCCGGAGGGCTCCTCGACCTTGCGCTTCCCCATGACCCCGCCACCGGCCGGGGCCAGGGTCTCCGGAAGGTATTTCAGCCCGAGCGGCACCACGACCAGCAGGGCCAGCACGGCCACGAGGAACATCGACTGCCAGCCGAAGGCGGGGATCAGCTGGATGCCGACGAGGGCCGCGATCGACCCGCCGATCGGGACGCCGGACATCATCAGGGTGGCGATCGTGGAACGCCATTTGGCCGGGACCAGTTCGGCAACGAGGGCGTTGGCGGAGGGCACCAGCCCGCCAAGGCCAATGCCGGCGAGGAGCCTCAGCCCCCCGAAGACGGCGGCGCTGGGGGCGAAGGCGCAGAGGATGGTGAATATCGAGAAGACGATGGCACAGCCGAGGATGGTGCGCCGGCGCCCCCAGGAGTCTGCCATCCGGCCGGCGAAAATCGCCCCGACCATCATGCCGACGAAGGCCATGGAACCGATGGTGCCGGCGGTGGCCTTGCTCAGGCCCCAGCCGGTCTCGGAGATCAGGGAGGACTGGACGGTGCCGTAGACGATCAGGTCGTAGCCATCGAAGACCACCAGGAGCCAGCAGACGAGGACGGCCGCCGCCGAGCCCTTGGAAAACCGCGATGCGGCCCCAGCAGCGACAGCGGGGCCCGGAGCCCCGGGTGTGGGCCGCTGCGTCACTGCAGCGGAAGGTATGTGATTCATCCCACTACCGTCCTCGTCAGGGCAGGTGAACCACAATACAATTCTGATGTGCAGAACAACCCAGCGCCCAAGTCGGCCCGCAGACCCGCGCAAAAGCGGCCCACCTACTCCATCGAGGCGGTGGACAACGCGTTGCAGCTCCTCCAGCTCCTCCGCGACGGCGGCGCGCTGCGGCTCAAGGATGCCGCCGTCGAGCTGGGCGTTGCCCCCTCCACCGCCCACCGCCTGTTGGCGATGCTGGTTTACCGGGGCTTCGCCGTCCAGGACGAAACCCGCCGCTATGTCCCCGGCCCGGCCATGGGCGTCGGACCCGCCGGGCTGAGCTGGACCCGGATGCTCCGCACCCTCGCGCAGCCGCACATGGAACTGCTCTCGGCACGGCTCAACGAGACCGTGAATCTCATGGTGCGGGTGGGGACCAAGGTGCGGTTCCTGGCCACCGTGGAAGGCGGCAACGTGTTGCGGGTGGGTGACCGGCAGGGCACGGTAATGCCCGCCAACAGAACATCCGGCGGCAAGGCCATGCTCGCCGAACTGGAACCGCCGATGATTGAGCAGTTGTTCCGCAGCCACAACGCGGAAATCGGCGGCGACACCATCCCGGATCAAGAATTTCCGGCATTTCTGCGCGAGCTGGAGTCCATCCGCGGCAACGGGTTCGCAGCCAATTTCGAAGGCACCGAGGAGGGCGTAAGTGCTCTTGGGATGGCCCTGCACAACCGGCACGGCCACGTGGTCGGCGCGCTCAGCGTCGCCACTCCCGCGACCCGGTTTCGCCGGGTGTTCGACTCCGGGCTCGTCCCCGCCCTGCGGGAAACCTGCCGGCAGCTGGAGATCGACATCGCCGCAAACCCGGCCGAACCGGACTGAGTGCACCGGAGCCCTGTGCCAGGAATTCTGTTCAGCAGAATATGCTCGGGATCACACGCCGGCATCCGTAGAGTCGAAACACGCCAACGAACTGTTCTGACCTATCGAGGAGGCCCACGTGTCCATCAGCGCCGAGAACACGACCCACGAATCCGTGGCTGCCAGCCACGCGTTGCCGGAGCCGACGCCGGAAGAGACGGCCCAGCTGCAGGAGCTGTACCGGGATTTTGACCGAGAGAACCTGATCCCGCTGTGGACCGAGATCGCGGACCTGATGCCGATGGTCCCGTCCCCGAAGGCGGTCCCCCACGTCTGGCGGTGGAGCGACCTGTATCCGCTGGCGGCCCGTGCCGGGGATCTGGTTCCGGTGGGCCGGGGCGGGGAACGCCGGGCGATAGCCCTGGCCAACCCGGGCCTGGCCGGCACCCCGTACGCGACCCCCACGCTCTGGGCCGCCATCCAGTACCTCGGCGCCCGCGAAACCGCGCCGGAGCACCGGCACTCGCAGAACGCCTTCCGCTTCGTGGTCGAGGGCGAGGGCGTCTGGACGGTCGTGAACGGGGACCCGGTACGGATGTCCCGCGGGGACTTCCTGCTGACCCCGGGCTGGAACTTCCACGGCCACCACAACGACACCGATCAGCCGATGGCCTGGATCGACGGACTGGACATCCCGTTCGTGCACTACGCCGACGCCGGGTTCTTCGAGTTCGGCACCGAACGCGTCACCGACGAGGCCACCCCGGACATCTCCCGCTCCGAACGGCTCTGGGCCCACCCCGGCCTTCGCCCGCTCTCGGGCCTGCATGACACCACGAGCTCCCCGATCGCCGCGTACCGGTGGGAGTACACGGACCGGGCGCTGGCGGAGCAGTTGCTGCTCGAGGACGAGGGCCACCCGGCCACCGTGTCCCAGGGCCACGCCGCGGTCCGGTATTCGAACCCGACCACGGGCGGGGACGTGATGCCGACCATCCGGGCCGAATTCCACCGGCTCCGCGCCGGCGCCACCACCGACGCGGTCCGCGAGGTGGGCTCGAGCGTCTGGCAGGTCTTCGAAGGCTCCGGCTCCGTGGTCCTGAACGGCGAGGCCAGGACCCTGGCCAAGGGCGACCTGTTCGTGGTGCCCTCCTGGGCCGAATGGTCGCTGCAGGCGGAGTCTGAGTTTGATCTGTTCCGCTTCAACGACGCCCCCATTTTTGAACGGCTGAACTTCAGCCGCACCTACATCGAAGGACGCACCAAGTAATGAGACTGCTCACCCTCCGCACCAAAAACGGCGCTGAAACCGGGACCGTGGCCGTCCGCCAGGACGGCGAGACCCTGACCGAGATCGACGGCTTCGCCGACGTCGGGGCCCTGCTGAAGGACTCCGCCTGGGAGTCCATCGCCGCAGCAGCCAACGGCGCGACGCACCCGGCCGAGGGCGCGGACCTCGCCCCGGTGGTCCCCTCCCCCGGCAAGATCATCTGCGTGGGCCACAACTACCGCAACCACATCAAGGAAATGGGCCGGGACGTCCCCGAGTTCCCCACCCTGTTCGCGAAGTACGCCGAATCCCTGATCGGACCCAACGACGATCTGGCCCTGCCGCAGGAATCCGACACCGTTGACTGGGAAGCCGAACTCGCCGTCGTGATCGGCAAGAAGGGCCGCCGGATCGCCGAGGCCGACGCCGCGGACCACATCGCCGGCTACGCCGTGCTCAACGATGTGTCCATGCGCGACTACCAGTTCCGCACCATCCAGTGGCTGCAGGGCAAGACCTGGGAAAAGTCGACCCCGTTCGGCCCTGCCCTGGTGACCAGGGACGAGTTCAGCGGCGGCCTGATGACCACCGCGGTCGATGGCGAGATCCAGCAGCAGACTCCCACCAACGACGTCGTCTTCACACCGGAGTTCCTGGTCTCCTACATCTCCACCATCATCACGCTGAACCCGGGAGATGTGATCGCCACCGGCACCCCGGGCGGCGTGGGCCACGCCCAGGACCCGAAACGGTACCTGCAGGAGGGCCAGCTCCTGGTCACCACCATTGAGGGCCTGGGGCAGCTGAAGAACCGCGTGGTCAAGGAAGCCTGATGGTGGCCCGCCAGGACCAGACGACGGACCCGGACCTGCTGGCGGCGCTGCTGCAGGCGCGCCGGGGCACGGCGTTCTTCGCCCGCAAGCTCAACGAGCTCTCTGACGCGGACCTCGACGGCGACTCGCTGCTGCCGGGCTGGACCCGCCGCCACATCACGGCGCACATCGGCTACAACGCCCGGGCCATCGCCCGGCTCGTCGAGTGGGCCGCCACCGGGATCGAGACCCCGATGTATGCCTCCACAAAGGTCCGGGACCACGAGATCGACTTCGGCGCCACGCTGAGCCCGATCGCGCTGCGGCACCTGTTCGACCACTCCGCGGTGCACCTGAACGTCGAATGGCGGGACCTGCCCGAGGACGCCTGGCACCACAAAGTACGCACGATCCAGGGCCGGGAAGTCCCCGCCACCGAAACAGTCTGGATGCGCAGCCGCGAAGTCTGGATGCACGCCGTGGACCTGGACAACGGCGCCAGCTTCGCCGACCTTCCGGTTCCTGTCCTGGAGCGCCTGCTCAAGGACATCACCGGCGCGTGGAAGACCCGCGGCACCGATGCGGGCCTCGTGGTCAAGGTCACCGACCGCGATCTGACGTTCAGGGACACGACGCTGGAGTCTCCGACCGTGGTCTCCGGACCGCTGGCCGCCGTCGTCGAATGGGCCGCCGGCCGCGGCAACGGCGGCGTCACCGCCACCGGGCCCGGCACTGAATCGAAAGACGGGACGGTTCCAGCCGCCCCGAAGTGGATTTGAGCACTGGCTAAACGGCCGTAAAAGCGGAAGGCCCCTCGGCGAGGGGGCCTTCCGCTTTTGTGTCTGGTTGCCTGCGCCCGGGGGCCCTTTGCGGGCAATGTTCGACGCCGGAGCCCTGGTTGACGGCGTGTCCGCGCCAAAGTGCCCCGGGACCGCAGCCGGACCCCCGGCTGTGGCCAGGGCCGATCAGGATCGCGACGCCTGGCATAGGCGTCCGTCTGCGAGGGCAGGCTTAGCCTTCGTCGCAGAGCAGGTGATACCAGTTATCCGCGAGCACCTCGAGGGCGTGTTCCCGGTTCGGTTCAAACTTCCGTCGGGTCCAGAGGGTGGCCACGTAGTCGAGCGAGGTGAAGGCAAGGGTGCCGCGAATGTGGTGCGTCTCCTCCGGGAAGCGCCCCGCCAGCTCCATTCCGCGCACAAGGTCGGAGATGACCTCCTCATGCCATCCCTCGACCAAGGCGCGCACTTCGCGGTCGATGGCGGCGGCCTCCTCGAGCACGTCGAGGTACGGGCGGAAGACCGGCCAGAGCGCCGCCCGCGACTCCAGCCAGGCCAGGATGCCCGCCAGCTCGCCCGCCCGCACGACGTCGACGAGCTCGGCCGCGGTCGACCTCCGGTCGGGGCCGGCCGCGCGGTCCAGGACGGCATTGACGCGGGCCATGAAGTCCCGCATCAGGTCGCTGCGCGTGGGGTAATAGGCGTAAAAAGTCACCCGGGTGGTGCCGGCCGCAGCGGCGATCTCATCGATCGTCGTCGCGGCGTAGCCCTTCTCGGTGAAGAGCTCCAGCGCCCGTTCGACGATCACGTCGCGGGTCAGCTGCTTCTGGGCTTCTCGCAACGACGACATGCATCAATCCTAACGGTGTTGTGCGGCGTCAGGTTCGAGCGGGCGACGCCGCACGCAGCGCGGCCGGACCGGCGACGGCGAACCGGCGCAGCTTGGGGATGGGGATCCGGTAGTTGAGCGCGGCGGCAGTGCCGGAACCGTCCGCGTTCTCCCAGCGAAGCAGCATCGAGTCCGCACCCCCGCCGGGCTCGCAGTAATCGGGAGCCCCGAGGACCGGCGCGAAGCCCGCCGCCTTGAGCGTCAGGCCGAAGCCCTCCGTCCAGAAGTACGGCTGGAAATCGAACTCGGGCGCCGCGTCACCCCTGAGCAGGCCGACGCCGGCGATCCTGGCCTGGTCGATGGCGCTGGTCCACAGGGGCACCCGTTCCACCCCGCGGCGGGTCGGGAAGGACGCCACGTCCCCGGCGGCGACAATGTCCGGCCGGAGCCTGCCGCGCGAATCGACCCGCAGCTGTCCGTCGACGAGGAGGTCCGTGCCGGCGAGCCAGCCGGTGTTCGGCTCATCGCCGATGGCGGTGACCACCAGATCAGCCTCCAGCACGGTGCCGTTGGCCAGGACCGCCTTTGCCCCGGCACCGTGATCGGCAAGCCGGGCCTTCCCGCCGCCAACCACGCGCAGTCCGCGCCGGTTGGCGGCGGCGGTGAAGATGTCCGCCAGATGGTCGCCGAGCTGACGCGCCAGGGGCTTGACGTCGGAGACGAGGGTGACCTCGCAGCCCACGTGCACGCAACCGGATGCGACCTCCATGCCCAGTGCTCCGCCGCCGATCACGATAACCGAGGGGCGCGATGCGACGCGTTCCTTAAGAAGGATCGCATCCTCGATGGTGCGCAGGGTGAGTTCCCGGTGGGAGCCGTCGCGTTGTGGTTCGGCTGTTCCATTGTTTTGCATTTTTTGCGTACCCGCATCGAGTCGCTTGGCCCGGGAACCCGAAGCGATGACGAGGCCGTCATAGGGCAGCTCCCCTCCCCCGTCCAGGCGCACTAGCCGGGCCTCGACGTCCAGGCCCGTGGCGCTGACTCCGAGCAGCTCCCTTGCTTCGTGGGTCGGCTCGGGGAGCACATGGGGTTGGAGGCCGCCGTCGCTGTTCCCGTCGACAGAGTTGCCATCGACGGCGTGCAGCAGCGCCTTGGAGAGGGCCGGCCGGCTGTAGGGCTGGTGGCGCTCCGCGCCCACAACAGTGAGCTCGCCGTCGAAACCGGCCGAGCGCAGCGAGTCGCAGGCCGTGAGCCCGGCGATGCCGTTGCCGACCACCACGATCTTTCGCATCGTCATGCCGCGGCCAATCGCAGTGCGGCAACCGGGCAGACCCTTACCGCCGCCTTCGCGGCGTCCAGGTCAGCCCCTTCCACGTCCGGCACGTCGAGTACCAGCTCGCCGTCATCGTCGAGGTGCATCAGCCGGCGGAGGGCCAGACGGCGGACGTCCAGGCGCGCTGATGCCGTGCGGTAGCTGACAACGCCAGGGCGCAGCCAACAGGCTGCGCCCTGGCGTTGTCCGCTCATTCAGCCAGCAGGAAGCACCAGTTCTCGACCATCAGGTCCAGTGAAGTATCGCGGTCCACGGTCCATCCGAGCCGCATCCAGCGCCGGGAAAAGAACTCCAGCTCGCCGAAGGCCAGCGCGCACCGGACCCGGCGGCTGGCCGGGTCAAAGCGCCCGGCGCTGTCGAGGCCCGCCACCATGTCGTCGATCGCCGTGTCGAACCACTGGTCCAAAGCCGCCTGGATGTCCGGTTCGCTGGCCGCGGCCTGGTGCGCCGCCACCACATAGGGGCGGATGTCGGCCCACTGGTCGAATTTCCGGGCCAGCCAGGCCCTGATCAGCTCGCGGTCTCCGGACTCCACCACCGAATGCAGCGGCGGGACATCAGCCTCCGTCAGCATCTCGTTGGACCGCTCGACGAGCGAACGCATGAGCAGGGCCTTGGACGGAAAATGCGAATAGAACGTTGCCCGGGTGGTGCCTACGGCAGCGGAAATGTCATCCACCGTGGTGGCGGCGAACCCCTTCTCCTCGAAAAGCTTCAGCCCCTTGTCGAGGAAAAGCCGGCGGGTCATCTGCTTTTGAGCGTCTCGAATGCTTGCCACGCCCCCAGATTAGTCCGCTGATTCACCAGTTTCGTTCACTTGATGCTGTGTTCAGCGACCGAACCGACGTAGGCCGCCAGGTGCTCGCCGGTGAGGGTGGAGCGGGCGGCGACAAGGCTGCCGGGCGTGCCCTCAAAAACGATCCGGCCGCCGTCGTGCCCGGCGCCGGGACCAAGGTCGATGATCCAGTCGGCGTGCGCCATGACCGCCTGGTGGTGCTCGATGACGATGACCGATTTGCCGGAGTCGACGAGCCGGTCCAGGAGGCCCAGCAGGTTCTGGACGTCGGCGAGGTGCAGGCCGGTGGTGGGCTCGTCGAGGACGTAGACATCACCCTTCTCTGCCATCTGGGTGGCGAGCTTGACGCGCTGCCGCTCGCCACCGGACAGGGTGGTGAGCGGCTGGCCCAGGGTGAGGTAGCCGAGCCCGACGTCGACCAGCCGGTCGAGGATCTTGTGGGCCGCCGGGGTGCGGGCTTCCCCTTCGCTGAAGAACACCTCGGCCTCGGTCATCGACATGGCCAGCACCTCGGCAATATTCCGTCCACCCAGCGTGTACTCCAGAACTGCTGCCTGGAACCGCCGTCCCTCGCAGTCCTCGCAGGTGGATTCGACGGTGGCCATGACACCGAGTTCGGTGAAGATGACGCCCGCGCCGTTGCAGGTGGGGCAGGCACCTTCCGAATTGGAGCTGAACAGCGCCGGCTTCACGCCGTTGGCCTTCGCGAACGCCTTGCGGATCGGCTCGAGGAGGCCCGTGTAGGTCGCAGGGTTGCTGCGCCGCGAGCCCTTGATGGCACCCTGGTCGATCACCACCACACCGTCCCGGCCGTCCACTGACCCGTGGATCAGCGAGCTCTTGCCCGAACCTGCAACACCTGTGACGACGCAGAGAACGCCGAGCGGGACGTCGACGTCCACGTCCTTGAGGTTGTGCGTCGAGGCGCCCCGCACCTCGAGCGTGCCGGACGGGGTGCGCACGGATTCCTTCAACCTGGCCCGGTCGTCGAGGTGCCGCCCGGTGATGGTGTCGCTCGCCCGCAGGCCCTCCACGGTTCCCTCGAAGCACACGCTGCCGCCCGCGGTACCCGCGCCGGGGCCAAGGTCAATGACATGGTCGGCGATGGCGATGGTCTCCGGCTTGTGCTCGACGACGAGCACGGTGTTGCCCTTGTCCCGCAGCTGCAGCAGCAGCTGGTTCATCCGCTCGATGTCATGCGGGTGCAGGCCGATCGTCGGCTCGTCAAAGACGTAGGTGATGTCGGTAAGGGACGAGCCCAGGTGCCGGATCATTTTGGTGCGCTGGGCCTCGCCGCCGGACAGGGTGCCCGCCGGCCGGTCCAGCGAGAGGTAACCCAGCCCGATTTCGGCGAACGAGTCGAGCAGGTGCTGCAGGCCTTTCAGCAGGGGTGCGACGGAAGGCTCATCAAGCTCGCGGATCCATGCGGCGAGGTCGCTGATCTGCATCTCGCAGAGGTCTGCGATGTTCCTGCCCTGGATCTTCGCGGACCTGGCCTCCGGGCTCAGCCGGGTGCCGTCGCACTCGGGGCAGGTCTGGAACGTGATGGCACGTTCCACGAAGGCCCGGATGTGGGGCTGCATTGCGTCGACGTCCTTGGAGAGCATCGACTTTTGGATCTTCGGGATCAGGCCCTCGTAGGTCAGATTGATGCCCTCGACCTTGATCTTGGTGGGCTCCTTGTAGAGGAGGTCGTGCATTTCCTTCTTGGTGAACTTCGCGATCGGCTTGTCCATGTCGAAACCGGCGCCGCTGAAGATCCGGCCGTACCAGCCGTCCATGCTGTAGCCGGGGATCGTCAGGGCACCCTCGCTGAGCGACTTGCTGTCGTCGTACAACGCGGTGAGGTCGAAGTCCGAAACCGAGCCCATGCCCTCGCAGCGTGCGCACATGCCGCCCAGATAGACCACATCGCGCACCACGCTCCGCTCGACGCGGCCGCCGGCTTTCTCGGTACTCATCACCCCGCTCGCCTTGCGCGTCGGGACGTTGAAGGAGAAAGCGGTGGGTGGCCCGATTCGGGGCATGCCCAGGCGGCTGAAGAGGATCCGGAGCATGGCGTTCGCGTCGGTGGCGGTGCCGACCGTGGACCGGGGGTTGGCGCCCATCCGCTCCTGGTCAACGATGATCGCCGTCGTCAGCCCCTCGAGGTGGTCCACCTCGGGCCGCGCCAGGTTGGGCATGAAGCCCTGCACAAAGGCACTGTAGGTCTCGTTGATCATCCGCTGCGACTCGGCGGCGATGGTGGCGAACACCAGCGAACTCTTGCCCGAGCCGGACACGCCGGTGAACACCGTCAAGCGGCGCTTCGGGATCTCGACGCTGATGTCCTTGAGGTTGTTTTCCCGTGCGCCCTGCACGCGGATCAGATCGTGGCTGTCCGCTTCATGCAGCTCCGGCGGCTGCGTGTCCGTGCTCGTGGCAATGCTCATCGTGTCTCCATCTGTTGGGCGGGGCAGCCACAGGCGTCCCCGTCGTCGTCGACTGGCTCTATCTAACCAGCTGGCGACCGGTCCGGCGGTGGCCGGCGGGCACCTTAAAGCGGCTGCTGGATACGGATCAGGTTGCCCGCGGGATCGCGGAAGGCACAGTCGCGCACCCCGTAGGCCTGCTCTGTCGGTTCCTGGACCACCTCGGCACCGCTGGCCTGCAGCCGCTCGAAGGTGGCGTCGAGGTCCTTGGTGGCCAGGAGGATGCGCGCATAGGTGCCCTTGGCCATCATTTCGTCGATGGTGCCGCGCTCTTCGTCGGTGACGCCGGGATCGGCGGCCGGCGGTTCCAGGACGATGGATGTGTCCGGCTGGCCGGCCGGGCCGACCGTGATCCAGCGCATCCCGCCGTAGCCGACGTCGTTGCGGACCTCGAAGCCGAGGGTGTCCCGGTAGAAGGCCAGGGCCGCGTCGGGATCGTTGTGTGGGAGGAAACTCGCGTGAATGTTGATGTCCATGGGCTTCATGCTAGTTGCGGTTCGGGGGCCGGCACTTCTCGATTCCTGACCGGTCTGGTGACCTGTTTCGCGACGCAGGAAGGCATCCCTGCGGTTACCCGGGCGGCTTCGCGCCGGTAGACGCTGGGCGGCACGCCAACCAGTTCGGTAAAGCGGGTGCTGAACGTGCCCAGCGACGAGCAGCCGACCGTGAAGCAGACCTCGGTGACGCTCAGGTCGCCGCGGCGCAACAGGGCCATCGCGCGTTCTATGCGCCGTGTCATGAGATAGCTGTACGGCGACTCGCCGTACGCCAGGCGGAACTCGCGGCTGAGGTGCCCGGCGGACATGTGGACGCCGCGCGCGAGGGCCTCGACATCCAGCGGCTGCGCGTATTCCCGGTCCATTCGGTCGCGGACGCGGCGTAACAGCGCGAGGTCGCGCAAGTGCTGCGCCCGGTCGGGTTTGCTGGTCACAAGTGCGATCGTGCAACGTCGTGCCGGAGTTGTCCAGCCCGGAGGTGTTCCTGAATCTCCGGCCATTCCATTGTCTTTGGCGGCAGGCTCACTGAGAATGAACCATGACGGTCTACCTGAGGTCTCTGGAAACTGCAGTCCCGCCAACCATCCTGGTCCAGCCCGAGGCCAGGGCCGTGTTCGCCGCCCAGCCGGGCCTCACCCGGCTCGGCTCCCGGCTGGTCAACACGTGCTTCGACTCCGCAGCCATCGACACCAGGCACACGGCGGTGGAGGAACTCACCACGGACAGGCAGGCGGAAAACCCCCAGTTCTTCGACCCCGCCACCGGCCTGGTGCTCAGCCCCAGCACCAAGATTCGAAACGGCATTTTCGCCACGGAAGCGACCAAACTTTTCATTGAAGCAGCCCAAAAAGCCCTTGATGCCTGCCCGGGCGTCGAGGCCCGGGACATCACCCACCTGATCACGGTTTCCTGCACCGGATTCTTCAATCCCGGCCCGGACTACAAGATTGTCCGGGCCCTCGGCCTGAATCCGGCTGTCCAGCGGTACCACCTCGGCTTCATGGGCTGCTATGCGGCCTTCCCGGCGCTGCGGGCGGCGAAGTCCTTTTGCGAGGCGGATCCGGAGGCGACGGTGCTGGTGGTCTGCGCCGAACTCTGTTCCCTTCACGTCCGGACCTCCAATGATCCGGACACCATCATGGGGTCGGCCCTGTTCGCCGACGGCGCTGCCGCGGCGATCATCACGGCGCGGGACATCCCCGGGGAAGCGCCCTTGCTGCGGCTGGACTACTTCGAAACCGTCCTGACGCCCGTCGGGGAGGACTCGATGGCCTGGAACATCGGCGACGAGGGCTTCGAGATGGTGCTGGGCAACTATGTCCCGCACATCATCGACGACCACATCATTGGCGCGCTGGAACCGCTTCTGTCGCGCGACAGCTCGCTGCAGGGGCTCCCCTACCGGGAGATCGAGCACTGGGGCATCCACCCGGGCGGCCGGAGCATTCTGGACAAGGTCCAGTCCAGGCTGGAGCTCAGCGACGAGCAACTCATCCCGGCCCGCGAAACCCTCCGGAACTTCGGCAACATGAGCAGCGCCACCGTCCTGTTCGTCCTCAAGCACATCCTCGAGTTGCCGGCAGCGGACGACGCCGCCAACGACGCCGCAGACGACGCCTGGGCCGGCCCGGGCGCGGAACGGATCTGTTCCATGGCCTTCGGCCCGGGCCTGACGGTCGAGACGGCGCTCTTCACCCGGCTGGCTGCCCCGCGGAGCGCCGCGGTTCGCCGGCAGGAGCCGGCGGCGGAATCAGCGAAACCGGCGCCGTCCGTAGCGGTGCGGGTCTGAAAGCGGCCACGCTGAAACCGTTCAGCGCGATGCGGGGCACGGAACACCTTCGGGCGGCCCTCCTGCGGGACCGCGCATCCGACGCCGTTGAGGAAATGGACCTGCCGGGCTGCGACCCCGGCCGCCTGGAGCGAACGTATGCCCAGTTTGCGCTCGTCAACCGTGCCGTCGCCGGGTGGCGCGGCATCTACCGGTCCCGGATCCGGCCCCGGCTGTCCACCGGCTCGGCTACATCCCTGCTGGATATCGGGTGCGGCGGGGGCGACGTTTCCGTGCTGTTGGCCCGGTGGGCGGCCCGGGACGGACTGCGCCTAAAGGTCACCGCCATTGACCCGGATCCGCGGGCGATCCTGTTCGCCCGCGCCCGCCACGCGACGGCGGACGTGACGTTCCGCCAGGCGGCCAGCGCGGAGCTGCTCGACGAGGGCAACCGGTACGACCTCGTGGTGTCCAACCATGTCCTGCACCACCTTGACCGGCTGGAAGCGTTTCTCGACGAGTCGGCCCGATTATCCCGCGGCACAGTGTTCCACAACGACATCCGCCGCAGCCCCACCGCCTACGCGCTGTTCTCTGCCGGCTCCTGGGTGCTCACCGGCTCCTACATCCGGCAGGACGGGCTGACCTCGATCCGGCGAAGCTACACCTCCGCGGAGCTGGCCGCCGCCGCTCCCCCGGGCTGGACGGTCGCCCGCCACGCCCCCTTCCGGAGCCTGCTGCTGCACGAGACTCCCGACGACGTCCACCAGTCAGGGCCCGGCGCCAGTGGCTGAGGTGCTGATCATCGGTGCCGGTCCGGTGGGGCTGTTCATGGCCGCGCTGCTGCTGCAGGACGGCGTGGATGTGCAGGTCCTGGAACAGCGGGGCGCACCGGAGCTGCAGTCGCGCGCCATCGGCATCCATCCGCCGGCGCTTGCCGCGCTCGCCGGAACCGGAGTTGCCGAGACCATGATTGCCGAGGGGGTCCAGATCCGCCGCGGCATGGCCCTGGCCGGCGGAAAATGCCTCGCCCGGATGTCCTTCGCCAGCGTCTCGGACCGCTTTCCGTTCGTCCTGTCCCTGCCCCAGGCCCGTACTGAGGCGCACCTGGAACGCCGGGTCAATGAGCTCGGCGCCGGCGCCCTGCACCGCGGCGTCCGCCTCACCGGGCTGTCCGACGACGGCACCCGGGTCAGCGTGGAAGCCGACACCGCGAGTGGCACCGTGCGCAATTCGGCGCCGCTGGTCATTGCCGCCGACGGCGTGCGTTCCACGGTGCGGGCGCTGCAGGGCATCGACGTGCGCGTGAAAGAGTACCCGGACAGTTACCTGATGGGTGACTTCGCAGACGGGACCGGGTTTGGTCCGGACGCCGCACTGTTCCTCTCCGGCGCCGGCATCGTGGAGTCGTTCCCCTTGCCCGGCCAGCTCCGCCGGTGGGTGGTCCGGCTGGGACCCGGCGACGCCACTTTCGGCGGCCCCGATGCCGGCGGACCTGCAGCCGGCGGTCCCGGTGCGGACGCCCGGTGGCTCATGGGCTGCGTGCGCGAACGGACGGGGCTCGCCATTGATGCCGGGACCAACAGCATGCTCAGCCGCTTCGGCGTCCGCACGCGCCTGGTCCCCCGGATGGTGGCCGGCCGGGTAGTAATGATCGGGGATGCGGCCCACGAGGTGAGCCCCATCGGCGGGCAGGGCATGAACCTCGGCTGGCTGGATGCGGCGGCGCTGGCACCGATCGTCTCGGCGGCCGTGCGCGGCCAGGATGTCGCGGATCGCCTCCGGACCTTTGAAGGGACCCGGTTGCGGGCGGCGGCGCGGGCCGCACGCCAGGCGGAAATCAACATGGCCCTGGGCCGGCCCCTCACGGACCGACTCCTGGCGCTGCGGAACCGCGGCATCGCAGGCGTCGCCGCAGTTCCGCCGGTGAATTCACTGATCGCCCGCCGCTTCACGATGCACTAGTCTGCGCGGTGTTACGGGATGGTCCCGGAATAGACTGTGCGCATGGACGGACTTCACGTGACGCGCGGCGCCGCATGGTATTGGGGGTTGCGGGTAGCGGCTGCCACTGTGGTGCTCGGCGCGGCGGCGTCATGCAGCTCCGGAACGGCCGGCGGCACCGCCTCCCCAGCAAGCGCGACGGCGTCGGCGACCCCGATCCCCGCAGGCCCTGTGACCGCGGAGATCAGCCAGTTCCGCGACAACTACAGCAAGCAGATCATCGAAATCCAGCTCACGAACACCACAGGACACGCCCTGACGGTCCTCGGCGCGGAACTGGCCAGCCCACTCTTCGCCGCCCCGATCACATGGTCCGCACGCCCCGGCGGGATCGAGCTTCCGCCTGGACAGCCCAAGAGCCTGCCGGCGCCGCTGCCCGTCCCGGACTGCGGCAGTCCGGCCGGGCCGGGCGCCGGGCCGGGCGCCACCGGGGCTGCCGGCGTCGCCCGTGTATCCCTGCGGCTGGCCACGTCGGAAGGCGCCGTGCCGGTCCCGGCCATGTCCCCGGCGGCAGACCCGTTCGGCGTCCTGGCGCGGAACAATTCGGAGCTGTGCCTGGCCCGGGAAGCCTCGGCCGTCGCCACGATCACGCTCGATCCGGAGCTTGAGGTTGCCGCGGACGGTCGGACCGCCGTCGTGCGTCTGCTGCTGCAACCGCGCCCCGCCGGCGCCGGTGAACTGGTGATTGACCGGATCGAGGAAACCACGCTGCTGGCGGAGGCCGGACAAGCCCCGTGGCCCCGGCCGGTGACGGTCCGCGCCGGCGGGGCCCCGGCCCAAGTGCGGCTCGGCATCAGGCCCTCCCGCTGCGATCCCCATGCAGTGGCAGAAGACAAGGTGGGCACTCTCCTGCCCCTGCAGGTCAGGGTGGCGGGCCGCGAGGGAGTACTGAAGATCGACGCCGGCAGCCAACTTCGCGCCCGCATCTACGACTTTGTTACAAAGGCGTGCGGGCGCCAGTAGTCTGGGGGCATGCCCTATGACGCCAGGCCCACCGACTACAGCGCCGCCCGCATAAGCGAGACCGTCCAGGAGATCCTGAGCGCAGGCATCCTTCCGCCGATTGTCCAGGCCGGACATCCGGTGCTCCGGCACGTGGCGGCGCCGTACGATGGCCAGTTGACTGATGCCGATCTCGGCCACCTCATCGACCTCATGCGCAGCGTGATGCACA
The DNA here is from genome assembly GCF_900168135.1 of Arthrobacter sp. 49Tsu3.1M3. Lineage (NCBI taxonomy): Bacteria > Bacillati > Actinomycetota > Actinomycetes > Micrococcales > Micrococcaceae > Arthrobacter > Arthrobacter sp. 49Tsu3.1M3. The sequence continues at coordinate 242,875 of NZ_FUZD01000001.1, read as the reverse complement.
AGGCCCCGGGCGTGGGCCTGGCGGCCCCGCAGCTGGGGATTCCGCTGCAGATCGCTGTCCTGGAGGACCAGTTCGACGTCGATCCCGACGTCGCTGCCGTCCGCGGGCGGGAGCCGCTGCCGTTCTTTGCGATGCTGAACCCGAGCTTTCGTCCCCTGGACGCGAAGTCCGCGGCGTTCTACGAAGGCTGCCTCTCCATTGGAGGCCTGCAAGCGGCGGTCGTGCGGCCGGAATCAGTCCAGCTCGATTTCACGGCGCCGGACGGCACGAAACTCCAGCAGACTTTCTCCGGCTGGCAAGCCCGGATTGTCCAGCATGAGACCGACCACCTCCACGGGATCCTCTTCCTGGACCGGGCCGAGCTGCGCTCCATCAGCAACAATGCCGAATACTCCGCCCGCTGGGCCCAGCCGGACATCAGCCGCGCCCGGCAGGAACTCGGGTTCCTGCCGGACCCGGACACGGAGTAAGCCTGCGGGCTAGGGCAGCGGCGCCGTATTCGATGCGGACGGCAGGTAGCGGGCCCACCACTTCAGGATTTCATCGAACCGCTGCTTCCGGTGGTGCGGCGTGCCGGAACGGGACAGCTCATGGTTCTCGCCGGGGAAGACCAGGAATCCGGTCTCGACGCCCTGTTGCTTGAGGGCGGTGAAGTACCGCTGGCCCTGCTCCACAGGGCACCGGAGGTCCTCCTCGCTGTGGATCACCAGGGACGGCGTCCGCACGTGCCGCACGCGCGCCATGGGACTCTGGGCCGCCATTTGCTCCGCCGTCGGGCCGGTGTATTCGCCGCCGAAGAACCAGCCGATGTCGGAAGAACCGGTGAAGCTCACCGGGTCCAGGAACCCACGCTCAACTATGGCCGCCCGGAAACGGTGGTCGTGGCTGATGGTCCACGCCGTCAGGTAGCCGCCGTAAGATCCGCCCATGATGCCGACATTGGCGGCGTCCAGATCCTCGAACTTCTCCACTGCCCCGTCCAGGAACGCCAGGACGTCCTGCATGTCCACGGTTCCCATCCGCTCCTTGATGGACCGGCCATGTGCCTGGCCGTAGCCGGCCGAACCCCGCGGATTGCACATGAGCACGGCGTAACCGGCCCCGGCATAGACCTGCGCTTCGTCGAACAACGCCACCCCGAACTGGGCAAACGGGCCGCCATGGATGTTCAGCAGCACCGGGTGCGGGCCCGGGCCCGCCGGCTTCACGAGCCAGCCATGGACCGGGTACCCGTCGGCCGAGGGCAAAGTCAGTTCCTGCGGCTCGCTGATTCCCGCCACGCTCCGCAGCTGGGCGGAGAAGTCCGTCAGGCGGCGCACCTGCCCGCCGTCGAGCACGGCAACATCACCGGCCGTCGTCGAATCGCTGAAACTCACCACGAGCGTTCCGCCACCCTCCGCGGCGCCGGTTACCACCCGGTTGCCTTCCAGGAGGACCGTGTGGCCGCCCGTCGCGACGAATTCGTGCAGCTCCACGGTTCCCCGCGCGTTATTCAGCACCAGGGCGCCCGCGCCGCCGCGCAGCTCCAGCCGGTTGCTGGCGGACAGGTCCAGCGCCTCGGCATCGCTGAGCGCCGTGGCGTGCCCGCCGGCGGCAGGCATTGCATAGAGCGCCGTGTTCCTGGCCACGAAGTCCCGCCCCGATGCGCCCAGGTCCTCGGCCAGGAAGAAGAGCCACTGCCCATCGGCGGATTGGCGAACGGCGCTGATGCTCTGCCGTCCGGCGTTGGCCGGCACCACAGCCTGCGGCTCCCCTCCGGTAACAGGAAGCGCGTAGATTCCGCTGACAAGGTCAGTGTCCCGCCCATCGTGCAGGGCTGCGGTGAAGTAGATGGTGCCGGCGTCGGTGCTGAAGCTGGCGCCGTTGTGGTCCGCTGGTGCGGTGGTGAGTTGTTTGGCGGCCGGCAGCAGCCCGGCAGCATTCTCCGCCGGATCGGCCGCGGTGCCGAGGGCCTTCAGGGCGCGTCCGGCCGGGGCCACCTTCGGTTCGGCGTCAAGCTGCGGCACCTCGAGGATGAACAGCTGAAGCGGCTTGTCGCCGGTGTAGCCAAGACCGTTCATCCGGTACTGGAAATCCTTGATCAGCCGGGCGTCCTCGCTGCCCGCACCCACGCCGTCGACGCTGCCATACCGGCCCTCGTCAGGTGTCCTGGCGCTGAAGAGAATGCTGCGGGAATCAGGCGACCACGTGAAGGAACTGACCCCCAGTGGGGCTGCCGTCAACAGCTGGGGTTCGCCGCCGGTGGCTTCCACCACGAACAGCTGCGGCTTTCCGTCCGCTGCCGCACGCAGGAACCCAAGGGCACGGCCGTCAGGTGAAAAGTCCGGTGCCGTATCGCGGAAGCCCCGGGTCAGCCGTCGTGGCCTCTGGTCCGGGTCGTTGAAGTCCGGGTGGGTAGGGTCCAGCCCCAGGGGCACGGTCCACAGCTGGCCCACGTAGGCATCGGCATCGAAGTCCGGGCGGATCACGGAGACCACGGCGCGGGAACCGTCGGGGTGCACGGCAGGGGCGGACACGGAATTGAGCAGCGGAAGATGTTCAGATTTCACGATTGCGAGCCTAGCCCGTGACGTGCCCCCTGTGAAACACCTCACGTTGCGCCGGTGCGGCGAGTCACGCCGCGGCGTTCCCGGTACCAGATGCCCCTGTAGGCAAAGCCCCGTCCGCGCGGCGGGCCGGCGATCCGCGCATAGGATGAAAGCTATGCCCGCCGCCGATCTCCCCCTCCTGTGCCCGGTGTGCCGCCAGGGCCTCCGCTTCACTGGCGGCGCCCGCACCCTGGAGTGCGGAGCCGGCCACAGCTTTGACGCGGCCAGGCAGGGCTACTTCAACTTCCTGGTCGGCAAGGGGACGGTTTTTGAAGCCGACAGCGCCGATATGGTGGCGGCCCGCTTCGAATTCCTCTCAGCGGGGCATTACGAGCCGCTGGCCGATGCCGTGGCCGGGCTCGCCGCACCGGCGCTCCGGGAAGCCCCCGCCGGCCGGCCCCTCGTGCTCGACGCCGGCACAGGCACCGGTCACTACCTAAGGGCTGTGCTGGACCGGGCCGCTGACAGCGGTCCGGCCGCGGCAATCGGCCTGGACATTTCCAAGTTCGCGCTGCGCCGCGCAGCGAGGCTGAACCCCGAGGCTTTGAACGTGGTCGGGGACGTCTGGCAGCCGCTGCCGGTCGCGGAGAACGCGGTCGACGTCGTCACCGTGGTTTTTGCGCCGCGCAACGCGCCCGAGTTCGCCCGGGTCCTCCGCCCCGGCGGCCGCCTGGTCGTGGTCACACCCCGGCCCGGCCACTTGGCGGAGGTTGCCGGGCCGGCCGGGATGCTGGGGATCGAGCCGGCCAAAGACGAACGGCTCGCCGCCTCCCTGGGCCAGCACTTCGCTGCCGTCGCAGCAACCGACCTGGACCTGGCATTGAGCCTTGGCCCGCGCGACGTCGCCAACCTGGCCTACATGGGACCGGCAGGCCACCACCTCGACCGCGCCGCACTGGCGGCACTCGAGGCCGCGCTTCCGGAGCGGACCTCCGTCTCGGCCCGCTTCCGGATCAGCGTTTTCCAACCCATCCGCTGACTATTCCCGTCCCCACCGCATCGCGGGGGCCGTCAGGGACGCCCCGAAACCACCGCGGGTGGCGAACCGGGGCGGAAGACCAGGCCGGGGAATCGGCCCGCGAAATAACGACTTGGCCACTTTGGCCATCAATTCCCTGCCGCCGGTCCCAGCTATTGCCCTTCCGCTTAGGATGGAATCACAGTACTGGGGCCCTGTGCCTGCAGCTCCCGGAACTCAAGGGGGAATTGATGTCTGAATGGCTGATCGAGAATTGGTGGGCGTTGTGGCTCACACTCTTTCTCCTGTTTGCCGTGGTCGAGATGATCACACTCGACCTGTTCTTCATCATGCTCGGCGGCGGCGCCCTCGCCGGGCTGGTGGCGGACTTCGCCGGCGCCGATCCGTGGCTGCAGATTATCGCCTTCTGCGTGGTGTCCCTGCTCATGATCGGCTTCGTCCGGCCGGTGGCACTCAAACATCTCCACCGGGGCCCGGCGGATCAGCGCACCAACATTGAACGCCTCATCGGCGAATCCGCCGTCGTCATGGAGGCCGTGAGCGAAAACGGCGGGCTCGTCAAGATTGGCGGGGACGTCTGGAGTGCGCGGTCCGAATCGGGAGTGCTGGCGCCCGGACAGCAGGCTGTGGTCAGCGCCATCGAAGGGGCCACCGCGATCGTGGCCCCGCAACCGGAATCCGCCATCCAATAGGGGCCGCTGTCCGGCGGGCACCGCTGCCCAGCCGGTGCGGCGCTGCCGGCGCGAGACTAAAACAAAACAACTGGGGAATAGGTGATGTATGAATATCGCAGTCGCAATTGTGCTGCTGGTACTAATTGTGTTCGTAATTATTGTGCTGGTCCGGTCGGTCCGGATCATTCCACAGGCCCGTGCCGGCGTCGTTGAACGGCTGGGTAAATACCAACGCACCCTGAATCCCGGACTTACCCTGCTGATCCCGTTTGTGGACCGCTTGCTGCCGTTGCTCGACCTGCGGGAGCAGGTGGTGTCCTTCCCGCCGCAGCCGGTCATCACCGAGGACAACCTGGTGGTCTCGATCGACACCGTGGTCTATTTCCAGGTCACGGACGCCCGGGCCGCCACCTACGAGATCGCCAACTACATCCAGGCAGTGGAACAGCTGACCACCACCACTCTGCGCAACGTGGTTGGCGGCCTCAACCTGGAGGAAGCGCTGACCTCGCGCGACCAGATCAACGGCCAGCTCCGCGGCGTCCTGGACGAGGCGACTGGTCGCTGGGGCATCCGGGTCTCCCGGGTCGAGCTCAAGGCGATCGATCCGCCCCACTCGATCCAGGACTCGATGGAAAAGCAGATGCGGGCCGAACGTGACCGCCGCGCCGCCATCCTGACGGCTGAGGGCACCAAGCAGTCCGCGATCCTCACCGCTGAAGGCCAGCGCCAGTCCTCCATCCTGAAGGCCGAAGGCGACGCGAAGGCGGCCATCCTGCGGGCCGACGGCGAGGCCCAGGCCATCCAGAAGGTGTTCGACGCGATCCACAAGGGCAACCCCGACCAGAAGCTGCTGGCCTACCAGTACCTCCAGACCCTCCCGAAGATTGCCGAGGGATCCTCGAACAAGCTGTGGATCATTCCCAGCGAGGTTGGCGAGGCGCTCAAGGGGATCGGCAGCGTACTGGGTGCAGGCGCGGTGCAGGAGCAGACGGCCTCAACGCCGGACGTGGCACCGTACTCACCGCCCGCCGCAGCCGACGGCCAAGGGAGCCGGCCCTGAGCCGGCTCCCGCACTGGACCTCCCGGATCGGATAGCTCCGTCCTGGCCCCCGCAGACCGGCCGTATCGGCCCGGCTGCGGGGGCCTGCCAGCTTAAGGCCGACCCGGTCGGGTACAGGATACGCAGTTCGCGCCGCGGGGCTACTCGCTTTACCGCGCCCGCACCACTCCCGTATACTTGAATATTTGTCCGGTCAGTTCAGCCGTCCGGAACAAAAACGCTCCGCACAGCGTTGATTCCAATGACGTTCCAAAGAGTTTTGTCCACTGGAGACTGTCATCTGGCCGGCCCACACCGGGCCAGGTACGGTACAACGCGGTGCAACCAGAAGTCCGGCGCCTGACGGTCCCCGGACAACGCAGGGCTTGACCCTGCGAACCGAATAGAGGGAGAAAAGATGAGCGATCGCAGCCTGCGGGGTATGCGCCTTGGCGCACAGAGCATGGAGACCGAATCCGGCGTCGAACCGGCTCCGCGCCAGCGGGTTGAATACCGTTGCGAGGATGGCGAACAGGTGTTCGTGACATTCTCCTCGGAAGCCGAAATTCCCCCGGTCTGGGTTTCGAAGACGGGCAAGGAGGCGTTGCTGGTGGACGGCGAACGCCCCGTCAACAGCAACGAGAAGGCGGTGCGCACGCACTGGGACATGCTGCTGGAGCGCCGCTCGCTTCCCGAACTTGAGCAGATCCTCGAAGATCGCCTCACCATCCTGCGCGAACGCCGCGGCGAACGCCGCTCGGCCTAGACCCCCCGGCGCACCGGCTACGGCAAGGGCCGGGCCCGCATCATCCGATGCGGGCCCGGCCCTTTTCTGTTCATGCGCCGACATGCATTGCGCCTCCCCCGCGTCAGCCGGGGGTGAGGACGCAGAACTCGTTGCCCTCCGAGTCGGCGAGGCAGACCCAGGGCACATCGCCTTGGCCGACGTCGGCGTCAGTGGCGCCCAGAGCCCGCAGCCGGGCCACCTCCGCCGCTTGATCATCACCCGGGTACGGCATCAGGTCGAGATGGACACGGCCCCACACGGTCTGCGCGGCGGGCGTGCGACGGAACTCCAGGTACGGCCCGACGCCCTTGGCCGAACGCAGCCTCGCATGATCGTCGTCCACCTCGTGCAGGGTCCAGTCCATCGCCTCGCCCCAGAACCCGGCCATGGCCCGCGGGTCGGCACAGCTGACCACCACCGCGGCGATCGGCCCGGTGTCCTGGTAGATCGGGTGGGGCTCCAGCACGCGGAACAGGTTGCCCTCCGGGTCGGCCAGGACCATCCACGGCACAGCACCCTGGCCGACGTCGGCGGGCGTCGCGCCGAGCCCCAGGAGATGCGCCACCAGCTCCGCCTGGTGGGCCGCAGAGGTGGTGGCGAGATCGAGGCGCGCCCGGTACCTCACCGTCTCGGGGTCCGGGACGGTGACGACATCGACGCAGACGGCCGCGGGGTCCGGCCAGACAAAACCCAGGGGTTCAACGTTGGTCACACCGGGCCCCTCGCTGGAAACACCCCAGCCGAGTGCCTCCGCCCAAAACCGGCCGAGCGTTGAGTCATCCCGAGCCTTGAAATTCACCTGAACAAGTCGCAGCGCCATACCGCACGACCCTATACCCAGGTGATGCCCGGACCGGGAGACACGCCTTAGGCGTCCTGCCTGGCGTCCTGCTTGCCCCGGAGCTTGTTCCAGCGGGCCGTGAGTCCCCATTTGGTGACGTTGATCATGGCTTCGACGACGATGTTGCCGCTCATCTTCGAAGCGCCGAGCTCGCGCTCCACGAAGGTAATGGGCCGTTCCACGATGGTCAGGCCGAGCTTGGCCACCCGCCAGGCCAGATCCACCTGGAAGCCATAGCCAACCGAGTCCACCGCATCCAGGTTCAGCTTCTCCAGCGTGGTCCGCCGGAAGGCGCGGAAGCCGCCGGTGACGTCCTTGATCTTCACTCCGAGCATGATCCGCGCGTACGTGCTGCCGACGCGGCTGATGGCCTGGCGGTACAGCGGCCAGTTGACCACACGGCCGCCGGGAACCCAGCGGGAGCCCATGGCGAGGTCGGCGCCCTGCTCCACGGCCTCGATCAGCTGCGGCAGCTGCTCGGGCTGGTGCGAGCCGTCGGCGTCCATCTCCACGAGGATGTCGTAGCCGGCGTCCAGGCCCCACTTGAAGCCCGCGATGTACGCCGCACCCAGGCCGGCCTTTCCGGCGCGGTGCAGGACGTGGACCTGGCCGTCTTCTGCGGCCATGCGGTCCGCCAGCTGCCCCGTGCCGTCAGGGCTGTTGTCGTCGACAACCAGCACGTCGGAGGCGGGCACGGCTGTGCGCAGGCGACCGAGGGTCTTGGGCAACGATTCCAGCTCGTTATAGGTCGGGATGATGGTGAGGACACGCACAGCGAGGCCTTTCCTTGAAGGGAGCGGTCGGTGCGCCGAAAGTCAATTGTTCCGGATATTCAGGCGCAACTTCCCATTATAGGGAGTTGTGCGCCCGTGGGGCGCCCGCGAAGCGGCCGAGCGGCCACCCGGGCAGGTCCACCCGCTTCGGGCCAGTTCCGGCAGGCCACGAATTGCGGCGCCGGAACCGTTTTCTGCTGCGAAGTAGACCCGCCCCCTGGGGGTGCCCGTGGTCATGACCAAGTAGAGCTCCCGCGGGTGCGGGAACCTGGGAAGGACCGGGGACTGGCGGAGTCTGCGCGGTACGCAACCCTCCGTTGCCCCTCAATGCTACGGGGGCGGGCCGATCTGTCAACCGAGCCGTGACCTGCCGATTCGTCTGTCGGTGCAGGTCAGGGCTGGGTCGCGGATGGAAATGTTTCCGCTCCGTCCGCTGGATGACGGGCCGGATCGGGCGCCAGGTGTTCAGCCCTGGAGGGCGCCGCTGGCATAGAGTTCCTGGCCGTCCCGTACCGTCAGGAGGCAGGCGGGATCGCTGCCGGTGTCCAGCGCCGGCAGCAGCGGGGTGCGGGCGCGCGGGTCGGTGCTCCACGACTGCACGCGCCCGTCGGCCACCTGGACCATGAGCTCCTCGACCTCCCAGACCGCAAAGCTGGCCGGAGCCCCCGGCACCAGTTGCCCGGCCATGGGGTTGGGGTAGCGGGCTGCCCGCCAGCCGGCCCGCGTGTGGCCGAGGAACGCGGCGCGGGCGGAGATCTGTTCGGCGGGATTGGTGTGCTGCAGGCACGCGCGCACGCTGGACCACGGCCGGAGCGGCGTCACCGGGCTGTCGCTGCCGAAGCAGATCGGCACACCGGCCGCGTAGAGGCTGCCAAAGGCATTCATTCCCAGCCGGCGGGAGCCGAGGCGCTGCTGGTAAAGGCGGTCCCCGCCACCCCACAGGGCGTCGAAGACCGGCTGCGCGCTGACGCTGATCGAATAGCGGGCCAGCCGGCTGATGGCCGCGGCATCCGCCAGCTCGACGTGCTCGAACCGGTGCCCCGCGGCACGGACGCGCTGCTCCCCCACCTCAGCCGCGGCGAGGTCGAGGGCGTCGAGGGCCGTGTCCAGGCCGGCGTCGCCGATCACGTGGAAACCCGCCTGGATCCCCAGGAGGGAGCACGCCGCGAGGTGGGCGGCTGCCTCGGCAACGGAGAGGTACAGGTTGCCACGCTCTCCGGGCGCGTCGGTGTAGTCCTCCCGCAGGGCGGCGGTCCGTGAGCCGATCGAGCCGTCGATGTTGAGGTCACCGGCCAGGCCGAGCACGGGCAGGCCCAATTCGTCCAGGATGGACTGGGCATGTTCGGCGGATCCGGCGAGCTCGCCCCAGTACGGCAGGATCTCCGGCACTGCGACGCCGCCGACCCCGTTCGGTCCGCCGCCGGAGGTGCTGTTCCAGGCCACCGCGAGCCGCAGGTCCTCGATGCTGCCGATATGCGGCGCGGCCATCTCGGCGAGGGCCACGTAGCCGTTGGCCGCAGCCTCGGCGAGGGCGCGCTGCTGGTACGCGCGCAGGGCGTCCGCCGGCAGCCGGCGGGCCGCCAGGCGGGCCGCCGTGTGGGCATCGCGTTTGACCTGGCTTCCGGCGCCGCCGTCGAGCCCGTCCAGTCCGGCCGATGCGGCCAGGGAGTTCGATACCAGGGCCGAGTGGACATCCACGCGGGACAGGTAGACCTGGCGGCCGCCGGCCGCGCGTTCGATTTCGTCCCGGGAGGGCAGGGTGGGATCGGCCCAGGTGGTCTCGTCCCAGCCGTGGCCCAGGATGGGACCGTCCGTGCTGGAAGCAGAGGCGGCGGAGGCGGCGACGGCGTCGAGCAGGTCAGCGGCGGAGCGCATCCCGGCCAGCTGGAGGCCCTCCAGCGCGATTCCGGTTTCCGTCAGGTGGATGTGGGAGTCGACGAAGCCGGGTGCCAGCAGCGCGCCCTGCAGATCGACCACCTCCATGGACGAATCGGCGATGGACGTGGCGGCCTGCTCGGAACCAACCCAGGCGACGGTGTCGCCGTCGACCAGCATCGCGGTCGCAAAGGGATCGGCAGCTGTGTAGACCGAGCCGTTGCGGTACAGCGTGACGTTGCGGGGGGCGGGGGCGGCCGGCGAATCGGTCATGGGGCGGGGACTCCTTGTTGCTGGGGGCCGGCCGGGCGCCGGCGGGTTCGAAAATCTGGGCGGCCGCGGTAGCGGGCCAGTCCGTGGCGTAGGGAGAGGGCCGGTCCGGCCCGCTCCCTACGCCACGGAGGAATAGGCGACGACGCCGCGTTTGATGAGCTTGATGGCCTCCGCGCACAGCCGCGCAATCCGGGGGTCGAGATTCGGGATGTCGGCGAGCTGGTCCAGGAGGTCGATCACCTGTTTGACCCAGCGGACAAAGTCGCCCGCGGCCAGGTCGGTGCCGCTCAGCACGTCCTGGAGGTGCCGGCCCTTGGCCCATTTGAAGATCGGCCAGACGAGGCCGAGCTCAGGCTCGCCAGTGAGGGGCAGCTTGTTGGCTTCCTCGACGTCCTCCAGCGCGGACCATTCGCGGACCACGGTGTCCACCGCGGATTCCAGGGACACGCTCGGCATCTTGGGCCGCAGGCCGCGGTCCTCACGCTTGGCCTGGTAGACGAGCACACTGGCCAGCGCGGCGATCTCGGCGGCGTCGAGGTCGTTGAAGGCCCCCATCCGCAACGACTGCGAAATCAGCAGGTCCTTCTCGCCGTAGATCCGCCGCAGGCGTTGCCCGTCCGGGCTGATGGACAGCGCGCCCGTGTCCGAGGTTTCCAGGTAGCCGTAGCCCGTCAGGACGCCGCAGACACGGTCGAACGTCTTGGCGATGGTGTTGGTCCGGCCCTGGATCTGGCGGATGAGCCCGTCCGTTTCCTGGCGGAGTTTCCACCAGCGTTCGGACCACCGGGCATGGTCCTCGCGTTCGCTGCAGCCGTGGCAAGGATGGGCGCGGAGCTCCCGGCGCAACTCGGCGATCCGCTTCTCCTGGTTGGGCGCCGCGGAGGCCCGGCCGAAGTCGTCGTCGCGGCGCGGCGGCGCCGGCGGCCGGTGCTCGCGGATGGCGTTGCGCACAGAGGACGCCAAGTCGCGGCGGGACTTGGGAACCTTGGCGTTGAAGGTCTTGGGAATCCTGATCCGCGTGATCGGCGACAACGGCCCTTCGACGTCGTGCAGGCCAATCCGGCGGAGCTGGTTGTCCAGAGTCATGACGGCGGGGCGGGGCTCGCGGGATTCGTGGTCGGAGCTGAGCACCACCGCCAGCCCCGGCGACTTCCCGGCCGGAACATCCACCACGTCGCCCGGGAGCAGCCTGCTCAGGGAGTCCTCGGTCAAGGACTTCCTGGCCCGGGACGTGCTCCGGGAGGCCATGGTTTCGGCATCGCCCAGGGCCCGCCGCAACCGTGCGTATTCGGTGAAGTCGCCGAGGTGGCAGGTCATGGCCTTGCTGAACCCGGCAATGGATTCTTCCCGGCTCCTGACCTGCCGGGCCAGTCCCACCACGGAACGGTCCGCCTGGAACTGGGCAAAGGAGGATTCGAGGATCTCCCGGGCGCGCGGCCGGCCGAACTGCGCCAACAGGTTGATCGACATGTTGTACGTGGGCCGGAAGCTGGAGTTCAGCGGGTAGGTCCGCCGTGAGGCCAGGCCGGCGACGGCGGCCGGATCCGTGCCGGGCTGCCACAGCACGACGGCGTGGCCCTCGACGTCGATGCCGCGGCGGCCGGCGCGGCCCGTCAGCTGGGTGTACTCCCCCGCCGTGATGTTGACGTGGGCCTCGCCGTTGAACTTGTCCAGCTTTTCGAGCACGACGCAGCGGGCCGGCATATTCACGCCCAGGGCCAGTGTTTCGGTGGCGAAGACGGCCTTGACCAGACCGTCGACGAACAGCTTCTCCACAACCTCCTTGAAGGTGGGCAGCATGCCGGCGTGGTGCGCGGCGAGCCCGCGGAGCAGGCCGTCCCGCCAGCTCCAGAAGCCGAGCACATCGAGGTCATCCGAGGGGATGTCCTGGGCGGCCTCGTCGACGCGCCGGGCGATGATCTGCTGTTCGGCCTCGCTGGTGAGCCAGAGTCCGGCCGCGACGCACTGGGCCACGGCGGCGTCGCAGCCGGCGCGCGAGAAGATGAATGTGATGGCCGGCAGGAGGTCCTGCCGGTCCAGGCTGGCGATGACCTGCGGCCGGCTGGCCTTCCGCACCGGGCTGCGCTGGGCGCCCTGCGGTTCGTCCCGCTGGCTGCGTTGCTGCCGGCGCTGGTTCCGGCCGCCGTGGCCGAAGCGGCCACGGAAATTCATCTGGCTCTCGGCCCGGGCCATGGACAGCAGTTCCGGGTTGACCTCGAAGCCGGCCCGCCCGGGCACTTCTGAGGTGACGGCAGCCGCCGGGCCCCCGACAGCAGCAGCGGCTACGGCGTCGGCGGTTGCCTCCCCGGCAGTTGCCGAACCGGGCAGCGCGATCTCGTCAAAGCTGGTGTCGCCGGCAAACAGGTCCACGATCTTCCGGCCCACCATGACGTGCTGCCACAGCGGCACCGGGCGGTGCTCGGAGACGATCACGTCGGTCTGCCCGCGGACGGTGTCGAGCCACGCACCGAACTCTTCGGCGTTGGAGACCGTGGCACTCAGGGACGCCACCTGGACCTCGCTGGGCAGATGGATGATGACCTCCTCCCACACCGCGCCGCGGAAGCGGTCGGCGAGGTAGTGGACTTCGTCCATGACCACGAAGCCGAGATCATCCAGGGTGTCCGAATCCGCGTAGAGCATGTTGCGGAGCACTTCGGTGGTCATGACCACCACCGGGGCGTCGCCGTTGATGCTGGTATCGCCGGTGAGCAGGCCCACCTGGGCGGCGCCGTACTTGGCAGCCAGTTCGGAGTACTTCTGGTTGCTCAGGGCTTTGATGGGGGTGGTGTAGAACGCCTTGAGCCCACGCTGGAGGGCCAGATAGATGGCGAACTCCCCCACGATCGTCTTCCCGGCGCCGGTGGGGGCGGCCACCAGCACGCCCCGGCCGGCCTGCAGGGACAGGCATGCTTCGCGCTGGAAGTCATCGAGTTCAAATTCGAGCGAGCGGATGAAACCGCCCAGATAGGTCTTGGCTTCAGCAGCCCGCTCGACGCTGGCGCGGTAACGTTCGGACGGTGATTCCGGCCCGGGGTGTGAGGACATGTTTCCAGCCTAGTGCGAGAAAGGCTAGAGATTCTCCAGCTCGGAGCTGGGGGTGGCGTGGTCGGCGGTGGCTTCGGTCTCGGCGTCGCGTTTGACGGCGCGCCGCTCGCGCCGGCGGTCGTTGAGCAGGCACAGCCCGATCGCGGCGAAGAACAGCGCCAGCATGGGTCCAGCCAGGTAGAACATGCTCATGGCGTCGGCGCCGGGAGCGGCCATCGCGGCGAACAGGCAGACCAGGAAGACTGTGATCCGCCAGCTCTTGAGCAGCTGCTGGCCCTTGATGAGCCCGGCCAGGTTCAGCCCGAACAGGACCACCGGGAGGAGGAAGGCGATGCCGAAGGCGAGCAGCAGCCGCAGCACGAAGGACAGGTACACCTGGGCGCTGATGAAATTGGAGCCGCCGGACGGCGTGAAGTCGGTCAGGACGCGGACCGCGTTGGGCAGCACGAGCCAGGCCAGCAGGACGCCGCCGACGAAGAGCGGCACGGCCGCCGCCACGAAGGACAGGGCCAGGCGGCGTTCCTTCTTGTGCAGCCCGGGCACGATGAAGGCCCAGAGCTGGTAGAGCCAGACGGGGCTGGCGATAATCAGGCCCAGGAACACGGAGACCTGGATCATGAGGTCGAACGAGCTCGCGACGCCGTCGAAATTCAGGGTGGCCTGGCGGCCTTCGTGTTCATTCAGGTCGCGGATCGGCTTGATCAGCGCCGCCAGCATTGGCTGGTAGACGAGGAAACCCACTACCGTCCCAAGGACGACGGCGATTGCCGCCTTGAAGAGCCGATTGCGCAGCTCTTTGAGGTGGTCGAGGAGCGCCATCCTCCCCTCGGGGTTCGATCGACGGCTCATGGTTACTGCCATGCGGTCTTAGGCGCGGGTCGACGGCGGAACGTCGGTTCCGTCGCCCGTGCGGCTTTCCGGTGCGCCGGGTTGCGGGTGGTTGATGACCCGTCCTTCAACCGGCTCGGAGCCATCCTTGGCATCGGTGGTGCCGTCCTTCTTCATTTCCCGGACTTCCGACTTGAAAATGCGCATCGACTGGCCCAGGCTGCGGGCCATGCCCGGCAGCTTCGGCGCAGCGAACAGCACCAGTGCCAGAACGATGATGATGATGAGATGCCAGCCTTCAAGCCTCATGTGGAGAGGTCCTTTCGTTTGAATACATCCTATGTCGAACGCGTTTCGATGTCGCGCAGCGCCTGGGGTTGCCCGCGGTCCTTCTTGCGTTGGATGCGGCGCAGCCGGCGGGCGTTCTGCCGGGCGAGCTTGGATGCGTGGTAATCATGTCGCATCCGCGCGGGCGAGGCAAAAATGGCATCGCCGGGCGCCGGCCGAAGGGCTTCGTCCGCGCTACCCGGGTCACCGGCGTCGGTCGGTGTCGAACCGGCCGCTGAACCGGTGCCGGTGCCCGCCGGTGAGGGCAGGGTGGAAAACCGGTCCGCGGCTTCACCTAATTCGCTGAGCGTCGTCGTGGCTTGCCGGAACAGCCGGAAGCCGAGCACGCCGAAGAACAACAGCGACAACGCGACGAGCGCTATCCAGATAACGATCCAGGACCACCAAGGCATGCTGATCAGTCTATCGGGCGATCCGGGAAGGCTTCGTATTGCGTCAGGGCTGCGGCGAGCCACTCCCGCGACGCGGCCGCGAGGGCCTCTGGCTGCAGGATCCGCACCATCCCGCCGTGCTGGGCAACGAACATCGGCAGCCAGTCCGTGCTGCCAAACCGGATTTCGGCGAGCATGCCGCCGCCGGGCAAGGCTGCGGTCCGCTCGGCGTAATAGTCGTCAGCGAGGCCGGTGCCGCGGGGCGCAAGTTCCACCACGACCACCGTGTCGTCGTCGTTTGGGGTGAACAGTTTCACCGGAAAGCTGTCAGCCGGCTTTGCCGTCGCGGCCACCGGACGGCCGTTGGGTTCAAGGGCTTCGATCCTGTCCAGCCGGAAGTTGCGGAGGCCCTGGGCGGAATGGCAGTACGCCTCGAGGTACCACGTGTTGTCCAGCGAATAGAGCCGCAGGGGGTCCACGTCACGTTCGGACACGGCGTCGCGCTGCGCCGAGAAGTATCTCAGGTGCAGCTGCGCGCCCGATTCGAGGGCGGCGCGGGCGGTGTCGAGGATGGCGGAATCGCCGGGTGCCACCTCTGGGCCGGAGAGCGCGGCCGCTTTGACGCCTTCCTCCCCCGCCGCGGCCATGAGTTTGAGCGTCACCGACTCCAGGGCGCCGCCCTCGGCGAGCTCGGGCAGGCTGTTGAGGGTCTCCAGGCCGGTCAGGAGCGCACAGGCCTCGTCCACGGTGAACCGTACGGGGCGGGTCAGGTCCAGGGCCTGGGTGATGAAGACGTGGTCATCGTCCCACTGGATGTCCAGCAGATCGTCGGGGTAGCCCTCCGGCAGGCCCGAACAGATCAGGATCCGCAGGTCGTCCTCGAGTGCTTTGCGGGTGATGCCAAACCTGGCGGCGACCTCACTGATGTGCAGTCCCTGGTTGTGGACCAGGAACGGGACGAGCTGCAGCATCCGCTTGAGCTGGTCCTCCGAGGTTCGTTTGCGGGTGCGGACGGCGCGGCCCGCCGCCGGGAAAGCCACGTCCGGCAGGGGCCTGTCGGCGAACTCGGCGGCCGCCGTGAGGCGGCGGCGGACGGCGGCGGCGAGTTCGGGGGGTGAAATCACGGTGACACGGGGACCGTAGGAGGCCAGCTCCTCGCCCAGGGTCTCGGCATCGCGGAAGGGCACCGCGAGGCGGTCCGTCCCGGCCGGGCGCCCCGGCGCAGCGGCTCCCGGCGCTGCGTCCGGAAGCGGCTGGGCGCGTTTGCGGAGGCCCAGGAGCCGCCCGTGTTCGACGTCGAGCACGGCGCTCTGCACCGGCAGCTCGGCCAGGCCGGCCAGCTCGGCGCGGACGTTGAACCCGGCCGGCGGCGTGAAAGTGTCCTTCTCCAGGACGGTCACGGCGGAGGTCAGGCGGGACAGGCGGAAGAACCGTTTGTCCCCCCGGCCCCGGTCGTGGCCCACGAGGTACCACTGGCCGAAGCGGCTGCCCAGGCCCCAGGGCTCCACCAGCCGCTCCTGCTCCTGGCCGGTGCTGCCGGCGAGGTAGCTGAACCGCACCGGGTGCTGGGCGTGTATCGCGGCGACCAGGTCCTCGAAAGCCTGGCCGGCGGGGCGGATGCGCGGCTGGACGCCGGTGGGGAGTTCGGCGTCCACGAGGCCGCCGGCGGCCTGCAGCTTCCGGACCGCGTCGACGGCGGCGGAGCCGAGGGCGGCGTGCTCCCAGAGCTGGGCCGCGAGGATCAGGACCGTGCACTCTTCGGGGGTGAGGCTGACGTCGGGCAGCCGGTTCGATTCCTTGCCGATCCGGTAGCGGGTGGTTGCCGGGTCGTCGGAGCCCCAGCCCGTGTCCGTCACGGCCTCGACGTCGAACCCAAACTGGCGCAGCTCGCCTTTGTCGCGTTCGAACATGCGGCCGAAGGCGACGTCACTGCTCGTGGTGTCGTGGTAGACCTTCTCGCGCAGCTCGCTGCGGCGCAGGCCGTACTTGGTGTTGAGCAGGGCGATGAGCAGGTTCAGGAGGCGTTCTGTACGTGAGGCGGACACCTCGCAAGGGTACTAAAGCCGGTCCCGGAAAATGACGAAAGCGCGGCAACAGCCGGAAGAACTTTTCCGATTGTTACCGCGCTCTCTCCCCAAGGGGAAAATCAGGGGAAAATCAGCGGCAGATCAGCGTGCTGATCCAGCAGGCTGAACCAGCCGACCGGTTCAGCCACCTGATTCAGCCGGACCGGCAGGGTCTGTGTGGCGTCCGCTAGCGGACGGCGACGAGGTCCACGACGAAGATCAGGGCCTCGTTGGGGCCGATCGCCCCGCCGGCGCCCCGGGAGCCGTAGGCCAGCTCGGACGGGATCTCGAGCCGGCGGCGGCCGCCGACCTTCATGCCCAGCAGGCCCTGGTCCCAGCCCTGGATAACCTGGCCGACGCCGACCCTGAAGTCCAGCGGCGCGCCGCGGCCCCAGGAGGCGTCGAATTCTTCACCGGTGGACCAGGCGACGCCCACGTAGTGGGTGGATACGGTGTCGCCGGCCTTGGCCTCGGCGCCGTCCCCTTCGATCAGGTCGGTGATGACCAGTTCGGTGGGGACGTCTCCTTCGGGGAAGTCAATTTCCGGCTTCTCGCGGTCGAGGTTGCGCTGTCCAAATGACATGGTTACTCCTTTGAGGTGACGTGTAGTGACTGTGGTGGTTGCAGTTGTTGCGGTGGATTACTTGACGCCGAGGATATCGACGACGAAGACGAGGTCGCCCTTCGCGTCGCCCTGGCCCTGATCTCCGTAGGCCAGGTCCTTCGGGACGACCAGAAGGACACGGGAGCCGACCGTCTTGCCGGTCAGGCCCTGGGTCCAGCCCTTGATGACGCCGGTCAGCGGGAAGGAGGCCTTCTTGCCACTCTCGAAGCTGGAGTCGAAGACCTTGCCGGTGGCGAGGGCGACGCCTACGTAGTTCACAGTGATGGTGTCGGTCGACTTGAGGGCCTGGCCCTTGCCGGTGATGAGGTCCTGGGAGACCAGCGCGGTCGGCGCCTTGACGCCGGCGACGGAGATTTCCGGGACGCCCTTGTCGTTGTCCTTGACGGTCGGCAGTCCGGCCGGCGGGGTGACGGCGTCGCCCTCAGGCTTGTCCAGGACCGGCGGAGCGTCCTTGGCGGAGAGCACCTTGACGATCAGGAGCTGGGTCGGCTTGGCCGCGGTACCCTCGGCTGCGGCCTGGCCGGGAACGGCCAGGGCGAGGTGCGAGCCGATCTTGGCGCCCACGAACGCGTTGTAGATGACGGGGCTGCTGGTCTTGAGCTCGTCGTTCAGCTCCAGCGGCTCGGGATCGTTCGGGAACGTGTCTTCGAGGGTGGAACCGTCGGTGCCGTTGAAGGCCACGATCGAAATGTTGGCGATCTGGTTGGCCTTGACCCGCTCGCCACCGCCCTCGGTGACCACCTTGACAGTGGGTTCCTTGACGTCGAGCGGCTTGGTGAAGTCGACGCCGGGGGCCTTCTTGTCACCGTTCTCGGTCAATTTGACCGAGTCCAGCTTGGCGGTCTCACCCGCGGACTGGCTGGTGGGTTCCGGAGCCGGAGGCGCTTCGCTGCCGCCGCAGGCGGTCAGCAGCAGCAGTCCGGGAAGAAGAATTGCTAGTAGTCGGCGCAATTGGAAACTTTCGTCGAGGCAGGGTGGACTCAGTGCCGTTCGGTTTCCCGCGGCAAAGAAAGCGGCAGCCGCAGGGCGGCCCCACCCCAGAATAACGTGCGAAGCTGGGTATCAGCCCATCGAGTCCAGCAGCGCATCCACCCGGTCGTCCACGCTCCGGAAGGGATCCTTGCACAGAATGGTCTGGTGGGCGCGGTCGTTCAGCTTCAGATGAACCCAGTCCACGGTGTAGTCGCGGCCGAGTTCCTGGGCGCGCCGGACGAAGTCGCCGCGGAGTTTGGCGCGCGTGGTCTGTGGCGGGGCATCCACCGCGTCCTTGACCGCGGTGTCGTCCACCACCCGGCGCACGGCCCCGCGGGCCTGAAGCAGATAGAAGAGGCCGCGGCCACGGGAAATGTCGTGGTAGGTCAGGTCCAGCTGCGCAACCCTGGGAGCGTCAAGGCCGAGCCCGTGCCGTTCCCGGTAGTTGTCCATGAGCTTTTTCTTGATGGCCCAGTCCACTTCGGTATCGATCGTGCTCGTGTCGCCGCTTTCGATGGCGTCCAGCGTGCGCTCCCAGAGGTCCAGGATCAGCGGCACGTGGGGGTTGTGCGCGCCCTGTTCGGCCACGAACGCGGTCACCTTGCCCAGGTATTCGCGCTGGATTTCCAGGGCCGTGAGCTGCCGGCCGTTGGCGAGCCGGACCAGGGCGCGGCCGCTGAGGTCGTGGGAGATTTCCCGGATGCTGCGGATCGGGTTCTCCATCCGCATGTCGCGCATGATCACCCCGGCCTCGATCATCCGCAGGATCAGGTCCACCGTGCCGATCTTAAGCAGCGCCGTCGTTTCGGACATGTTGGAGTCGCCCACGATCACGTGGAGGCGCCGGTAGAACTCGGCGTCCGCGTGCGGCTCGTCCCGGGTGTTGATGATGGGCCTGGAGCGGGTGGTGGCGGAGGAGACGCCTTCCCAGATGTGGTCGGCGCGCTGGGAGAACGCGAAGGTCGCCCCGTGCGGGGTCTTGAGGATCTTGCCGGCACCGGCGATCAACTGGCGGGTCACGAGGAACGGGATGAGGATTTCCGCGAGCCGGGAAAATTCCCCGCGCCGCGGGATGAGGTAGTTTTCGTGGCTGCCGTAGGAGTTACCGGCCGAGTCCGTGTTGTTCTTGAACAGGTATACGGTGCCGTTGAATCCCTCCGCCGCCAGCCGTTCCTGGGCTTCGTCCACGAGGTCGCACAGGATCAGTTCCCCGGCACGGTCATGGGCGATCAGCTGGGCGAGGTCGTCGCACTCGGCGGTGGCGTATTCCGGGTGCGACCCGACGTCCAGGTAGAGCCGCGAGCCGTTGGTCAGGAAGACGTTGGAGGACCGTCCCCAGCTGACCACCTTGCGGAAGAGGTAGCGGGCTACTTCCTCCGGTGCCAGCGGCCGGGACTCCGGGCTTGAATAGGAAATTCCGAATTCGGTTTCGATGCCGAATATGCGCTTGTCCATCTCACTTCTCCTCAGCCAGCAATGCCACGATGTCCGGGTCCTCGAGCCGGCGGAACGCCCGGCGGGTGCCGCGGCCGCTTTCCGATCCCCGGTCCAGTACCGCAACTTCCAGTGCGGATACGGGCAGGGTGGTGGTTTCCTTGTCCGCCACGAGCCCGGCGAGGGCCAGCCGGATGGCGCCCGCGAAGTCGAGCTCGCCCTGCCAGCCCGCCGCGACAGCCTCGGAGACCTTGTCCGCCTGGCCGCCCATCACGATAAAGCCGTGCTCGTCGGCGATGGACCCGTCAAAGGTCAGCCGGTACAGATGGTCCGCCTCCTGGGCCTGACCGACTTCGGCCACGGCCAGTTCGACCTCGAAGGGTTTCTGTTCGGCCGTAAACACCGCGCCGAGGCTCTGGGCGTACACGCTGGCGAGGCCGCGGGCCGTGACGTCCTCGCGGTCGTAGGAATAGCCGCGGACATCGGCGTACCGCACCCCGGCTTGCCGCAGGCTTTCAAACTCGTTGTACTTCCCGACGGCCGCGAACGCGATTTTGTCGTAGATCTCGCCGATCTTGTGCAGCGACGGGGACGCGTTCTCCGCCACGAGGGCAATCCCGTCCCGGCAACTGATGACCACCACCGAACGTCCGCGGGCGATGCCCTTCCGTGCGAAGTCCGCACGGTCCTTCATCAGTTGTTCGGGAGATACATAGAACTGCTGGGTCATCTCAGGCCTCCCGCTGGGCGACGGCGCGGGATTCGATGATGAGGCCGGCCACGGCGGCAAGGTCGCGGTCCGGGACCCGGAAGGCGCCTGTCCGGTTCACGATGTACACGACCGGCCATAGCTGCCGGACGGGGTCCGGGCCGCCCGTGGCGGAGTCGTCGTCGGCGGCGTCGTACAGGGCCTCGACGGCGACCGCCACGGCGTCCTGCTCCGAGAGGCCGGGACGCCAGAGTTTCTTCAGCGCGCCGCGGGCGAACATCGAGCCGGATCCCACCGCGTGGTGCTCCTGTTCCTCGTAGCGGCCGCCCGTGACGTCGTAGGAGAAGAGCCGGCCGAAACCTGCGGGCCGGTCGAATCCCGCGAACAGGGGCACGACGGCGAGGCCCTGCATGGCCATGGGAAGGTTGCCGCGGACCATGGCGCCGAGCCGGTTCGCCTTGCCGTCCAGGCTCAGGAGCGTGCCCTCGATCTTCTCGTAGTGTTCGAGTTCAACCTGGAACAGCCTGGTGATGTCCAGGGCGATGCCGGCGGTCCCGGCAATGCCCAGCACCGAATACTGGTCGGCCGGAAAGACCTTCTCGATGTGCCGGCTCGCGATCACGTTGCCCATGGTGGCGCGGCGGTCCCCGGCCATCAGCACTCCCCCGGCATAGGTCATCGCCACGATCGTGGTCCCGTGCGGGGCCTGCAGCGGTGCTCCCGTCTGTCCGGTGTGCCCGGCGGCGGGCAACTGGTTGAAGGGCATTTGGCCGAAGGGCATCAAATCGGGCCGTTCGCGCTGCAGATGCTCGGTGAATGAGGACGTCGCGTTGGCTGCTACTCGGTTGGCTGTTGTTTCCTGCACTAACGCTCTCCCTCAACGTGGTGGATCAACGACTCTTCCGGCCCTTAGCCCCTCCCGCCGCCCTCATCCGGCGGCCGGCGGCGCTCCTACTGGCCGCCCTTTTGGACGAATGCGCGGACGAACTCCTCGGCGTTGGACTCCAGCACGCCGTCGATCTCGTCGAGGAGATCATCGACGCCCTGGGTGGCTGCCGAGGCCTGGGCGTCCGCCGGG
Source organism: Arthrobacter sp. 49Tsu3.1M3 (assembly GCF_900168135.1). Taxonomy (NCBI): domain Bacteria; kingdom Bacillati; phylum Actinomycetota; class Actinomycetes; order Micrococcales; family Micrococcaceae; genus Arthrobacter; species Arthrobacter sp. 49Tsu3.1M3. Next base: position 221,564 of record NZ_FUZD01000001.1, on the reverse strand, counting down.
GCCGGCGGCGCGGCGGGGACGTCCTCGTCAACCTCGGTGTCCCGCGACTGCGGCTGCTGCTGCTCCTGGCCTGCCATTGTTTTCTCCTTCATGTCCGTCCCTTTTCTCGTAAGGGACATCCTGTAGCAATAGTGCCACGCCCGGGGCGCCCGCGGGGGGCTTTGTTTTCAGGAACCGGGGCTGAGCCCGAGCAGTTCTGCCAGGAACGTCCCGGCCTCCCGGTGCCGGGCAAACAGGCCGCCGGTGAGGGCTTCGGTTCCGCGCAGCGGCTCGCGGGTAGGGACCCGCTGGAGCCTTCCGCGGCCGGGGACATCGAAGATCACCGAGTCCCAGCTGGCCCCTGCGAGGTCCGCACCGAACCTGCTGACGCAGCGTCCGCGGAAGTACGCCCGCGTGTCCGACGGCGGTTCGGTCACCGCACGCGCGATCGCGGCGTCGTCGACGATCCGGTGCATCCGGTCGCGGGCCAGCAGCCGGTAGTAGAGCCCTTTTTCGGGGCGGATGTCGGCCCACTGCAGGTCCACGAGGCCCAGCCGGGCGTTGTCCCAGCCCAGGCCGTCACGCTGGCGGTAGCCCTCGAGCAGGGACAGCTTGGCGAGCCACTCGACTGAGGAAGCGGCGGCGGCCCGGTCACCGCCGAGTTCGCTCAGCGTGGCGGACCACCGCTCCAGGACATCGTGGGTGTGGCCGTCACCGTCCACGGCGTCCGCAACGCCGGTGTCCTGCGCGTGCTTGGAGGCGGCCTCGAAATAGATCCACTGGAGGTCTAGGGCGCTGATCCGCCGGCCGTCGGCCAGGCGCAGCAGCCCTGTGAGCGAGGTGTCGTGGCTGACGGCCTGCAGCGCGGCGACGGGCTCATGGACTTCGATCCGCGGCGCCAGCCCGGCCTCGATCAGGCTCAAGACCATCGCGGTGGTGCCGAACTTGAGGAAGTTGGACGCCTGGCTGAGGTTGGCGTCGCCGATGATGACGTGCAGCCTGCGGTATTTGTCCGCTGTGGCGTGGGGTTCGTCCCGGGTGTTGATGATGGGGCGGCGGATGGTGGTTTCCAGGCCCACTTCGGTTTCGAAGAAGTCGGCGCGCTGGCTGATCTGGTAGCCGGCCCGTGCGCTGTCCTGCCCGAGGCCCACCCGGCCGGCACCGCAAATGATCTGCCGGGTGACGAAAAACGGTGTGAGGCCGCGCACGATTTCGCCGAACGGCACCGAGCGGGGCATCAGGTAGTTCTCGTGCGAGCCGTAGGAGACCGACTTGTTGTCCGTGTTGTTCTTGTAAAGGTTGATCGGCGGCAGTTCGGGATCCGCGGCGAGGCGCCGGACCGCGGCCAGGGCCACGAGGTCGCCGGCGGCGTCCCACGTCACGGCGGCGCGCGGGTTGGTCACCTCGGGGCTGGAATACTCCGGATGGGCGTGGTCCACGTACAACCGTGCGCCGTTGCCCAGCACCATGTTCATCAGCAGCGTGCCGGACTCGTCCTCGCCGTCGGCCTCGAGTTCCTGCCGCCCGTAGGCGAGGGCGATCGCCTCGGCGTCGAGGACGGGAGGCTGGTCGGTGAGTTGTTCCGGTTCCGCGCTGCTGCGCTCCAAGGTCCAGCCGCGGGCGTCGTGCAGCGGTTCCTCGTCCGTGTAGTCCCACCGGGTCTCGGCGCCGCCGGCGGCCCGCTGCCGGGTCACCTGGGCGTACGCCTGAATGACCCGGGCTGACATCATCGTGGCGTTGGCTCCCGGGGCCGAGGGCGCGTGGATGCCATATTCGGTCTCCGATCCCATGACCCGCATCGCCCCGCCGACCGGCAGCCCGCCCGCAGTGTCGGCCGGCTTGCCAGGGACAACAGCCGTCACAGGTACTGCCCTGTGCTGGGCATCGTCTCGATGGACTTCCCGGGCTCCTGGCCGGCCTTGCCCTGGACGATGGTGCGGATGTACGTGATGCGCTCGCCCTTCTTGCCGGAGATGCGTGCCCAGTCGTCCGGGTTGGTGGTGTTGGGCATGTCCTCGTGTTCACGGAACTCGTCCACGACCGCCCTGAGCAGGTGGTCGATCCGCAGGCCCTTCTGGCCGATGGTCAACAGGTCCTTGATGGCGTACTTCTTGGCCCGGTCCACGACGTTCTGCACCACGGCGCCGGAGTTGAAGTCCTTGAAGTAGAGCATTTCGGTGTCGCCGTTGGCGTAAGTGACCTCGAGGTATTCGTTGGACTTCTCGGTGGAGTACATCGCCTCGACGGTGCGCTGGACCATGGCGTCCACGGTCGCCTGGACGTCGCCGTTGTGCTCGGCGAGGTCCGACTCGTGGAAGGGCAGGTCCGTGGTGATGTACTTGTTGAAGATGTCGGCCGCGGCCTCGGCGTCGGGGCGCTGGATCTTCACCTTCACGTCCAGGCGGCCCGGGCGCAGGATCGCCGGGTCGATCATGTCTTCCCGGTTCGAGGCGCCGATCACGATCACGTTGTCCAGCCGTTCGACGCCGTCGATCTCGCTGAGGAGCTGGGGGACGATGGTGGTTTCGACGTCGGAGGAAATGCCGGTGCCGCGGGTGCGGAACAGCGAGTCCATTTCGTCGAAGAACACCACCACCGGGCTGCCCTCGGACGCCTTTTCCCGGGCGCGCGCGAAGATCAGGCGGATGTGGCGTTCGGTCTCGCCGACGTACTTGTCGAGCAGCTCGGGTCCCTTGATGTTCAGGAAGTAGCTCTTCATGTCCGTCTTGCCGGCGCGCTCGGCGGCCCGGGCGGCCAGCGAGTTGGCCACGGCCTTGGCGATCAGGGTCTTGCCGCAGCCGGGCGGCCCGTACAGCAGGATGCCCTTGGGCGCCTTGAGCCCGTGCTCCCGGTACAGGTCCGGGTGCAGGAACGGAAGTTCGACGGCGTCACGGATCTGTTCGATCTGCGGGCCCAGCCCGCCGATGTCCTGGTAGGTGATGTCAGGGACTTCCTCGAGCACGAGGTTCTCCACCTCGGAGCGCGGGATCTTCTCCAGCGCGTACCCGGTGCGGGAATCAATGGAGAGCGCGTCGCCGACCCGGAGCCGCTGGGCGAGCAGGGCGCCGGAGAGCCGGATGACCCGCTCCTCGTCGGCGCGGCCCACCACCAGGGCACGGTCGGGCCCCAGCATTTCCTTGAGCGTGACCAGGTCACCGGCCCGCTCGTAGCCGAGCCCGGCGACCACCATCAGGGCCTCGTTGAGCAGGACTTCCTGCCCGACGGTGAGCTGGTTGATGTTGACCAGCGGGCTGATGCCAACCCGCATCTTGCGGCCGGCGTTGAAGATGTCCACGGATTCCTCCGTGGCCGCCTGGCCGCTGTTGCCGGCCGTCGGCTGCCGTTTCGGGTTGAGCTGGAGGATGGTGCCGAAGCTGTACGGCGGCTGTCCCTCCTGGTCGAGGGCGTTTTTCAGCCGCAGGATCTCGGCCTTGGCCGTTTCCAGCATGCTGACCAGTTTGGAGTTGTTCTGCGTCGCGGCGGCGAGCTGGCGGTCAATGTGGCGGAGCTTGTCCCGGAGGATGTTGACCTGCCGCTCGGCGACAGACAGCTCGTTGGCGGCATACCGGTCACCCTCGCCGGCTGCGGCGCGGGCCGCATCCGTGCGGGAGGCAGCATCCGCCGCGTCCTCGGCCGGTGTGCGGCCCGGGTCAGTATTCGGAGTCTCCATCGTGCATCAGCCCCTTCCTGCTCTTCTGTTAAGACCATAGCCCTAAGAAGGCGGGTGCCGCTGGAGACATCCGAAATATGCTGCCTAGTTCGTTATCTCCGGGGCGTCGACGACGTTCGTTCCGGCGATTGCGTCGCGGGCGGCGCGGCGCAGCTTCTTGTCCGAGACCGCACGCTCGCCCACAGCGCCCGGGGTCCAGGCGTTGACGTCTTCTTCGTTAAAGTCGGTCTTGGAGGGGCGGCGCTTTACCGAAATGCCCGTGACGCCGTCGGCGAGCCGGCGGGTTACCAGCAGGAAGCCCGTGTGGGCGACCATGCGGTGGTCCGGGCGGACGGCCAGGCCTTCGAGATGCCAGCCGCGGACCATGGATTCCCAGGCGTCGGGTTCGGTGAAGCGTCCGTCCGCGCGGATAGCTTCGGCTGTCCGCGAAAGCTGCGTCACAGTCGCGACATAATTGATCCACACGCCGCCGGGGGCGAGGACGGTGGCGACGGCGTCGAGGCATTCCCACGGCGCGAGCATGTCCAGGACCACGCGGTCCACGGAGCCGGGCTCCTCGGTGCGCACCACTTCCTCCTGGAAGTCGCCAAGCGAGATCTTCCAGGCCGGGTGCGGGCCGCCGAAGATGGTCTCGACGTTGCCGCGGGCGATGTCCGCGAACTCCTGGCGGCGTTCGAAGGAATGCAGGTAGCCGTTGTCCCCCACCGCGCGCAGCAGGGAGATGGACAGGGCGCCCGAGCCGACGCCGGCTTCGACGACGCGTGCGCCGGGGAAGATGTCCGCCATGGTCACGATCTGGCCGGCGTCCTTGGGGTAGACCACGGCCGCGCCGCGCGGCATCGAGAGCACGAAGTCCGAGAGCAGCGGGCGCAGGGTCTGGTACTGCTGTCCGACGTTGTTGACCACCACTGAGCCGTCGGGCTTGCCGATGATCTCGTCATGGTTCAGGAAGCCCCGGTGGGTGTGGAAGGCACCGCCGACTTCGAGGGTGATCGTGTTCATGCGGCCGCGCTCGTCCGTGAGCTGGACACGCTCGCCTTCGCGGAACGGTCCGCGGCGGCGCGCGGCGCCGGTGGCACCATTAACGCCGGAGGCAGTGCTGCCTGCGGCGGCGGTGGTGGCGGTGCCTCCTGCGGCGGTGGTGGCGGTGCCTCCTGCGGCGGTGGTGGCGGTGTTAGTGCCTGCGGCGGTGTCGCTGCTCATGAAGATGTTCCTCGCTCCTGTAAAGCTGTGTGGCCGCGGACATGCCGGCGGGCACCGGTCCTTGCGCGTGGGGGCCGGAAATTCACGACCGCCCAGTAACTCTACCGGTTCTGCCCCTGGTTCTGGCGTTCGTTCCGGTACTTGCCCGTTATGGCCCGGACGACGGCGGACTGGCGCAGCAGCCCGGTGACGGCGCCCTCGCGGTTCACCACCGCGTACTCCTGGCCCTCGAGCTGGGCCAGGTACTGGACCAGCTCTTGGCCCTTGGACCATTCGGGAACATAGGCGCCCGCGCCAAGGGGGTAGGAGACCGCGGTCAGGGCGGTCGCTGCGGCCAGTCCGGCAGGGACGCTGGCTGCGGCGCCGGCGTCGACGATGGCCACGGGACGGCCGTCCCGGTCGCACAGCACCACGGCGGGCTTTCCAGCCGGCGCCCGGTCCAGGAGGTCCGCGACCGTGGCGGTTTCCGGAAGGCCAAGGGCGGGTTCGGCGAGGGCAGCCGCGTCGACGAGGTGCAGCCGGCCCCGCAGGCGGGCCTGCTGGATCGAGGCCGACGCCCCCATCCACAGGAAGCTGCCCACCAGGGCGGTGATGAGGGTGAAGGAAATATCCGGCCGTGCGCCGCTGACCAGCGGCAGGACAATAAACCACAGGGCGAGGGCGATCACGATGATGCGGCCCGCCCAGCCTGCCGCAATTGTGCCCTTTTCCTGGCTGCCGGTGGCTTTCCACACGGCGGATTCGACCAGCCGGCCGCCGTCCAGCGGAAGGCCGGGAAGGACGTTGAAGATGCCGATCAGCAGGTTGGCCCAGACGAAGATGTTGGCCAGGATGTCGGCCACGCCGTTCAGGTCGCCGAAGGCAAGCGGGAGCCAGCCTGCGCCGGCAAGGACGAAGTTCGCGGCCGGGCCGGCCATTGCCACCAGCACGGAGCGGCCGGGTGAGGCCGTGAAGCTCTGGAACTGGGTGTGGCCGCCCCAGAGGTTGAGGACAATTTTCTCCGTGGGCCAGTGGAACAGCTTCGCGGTCAGCGCGTGCGCGAGTTCGTGGGCCAACACGGAAATCAGGAGCAGCAGCGCGTAGGCGAATGCGACGAAGAAGGCGGTGACGCCGAGGCGCGGATTGTTGCTCTGCAGGACCGGCCCGTAGGCGATCACCGTGAAGGCCGCGATGATGAACCAGGAATACGCCAGAAATACCGGGATACCGGCAATCCGGCCCAGCGGGATTCCCTCCCGGCGGGTAGCCGGGGTCTTGCCGGGCTGCCCCTGGCTGCCGGTGTCAGCCACGGGCTTGGCCCGCGGTCGAGAGTGTGGTCGAGTCCGCGGCGGCGCCGAAGGTGGCGTCCGGGAATTCGTGCCGCAGGGCCACGAGCTCTTCCAGGTCCGCGACTGTCCGGCCTTCCAGGGTGCTCCAGGTGGCGCGGCGGGGATCGTGCGGGAGGGGCAGGATGTGCGGGATGGCGACCGTGACGACGCCGGAGGCCACGGCGGCGGCGACACCCGGCACGGAATCTTCCAGGGCTACGCAGTGGTGCAGGCCGAGTTCGGGATCCTGCTGCTGCAGGAGCTCGACGGCCGTGAGGTAAGCCTCCGGGTGCGGCTTGCCCTGGGTGACAGTGTCTCCCGTGACGAGGAATTCGAAGTAGGGCTCGGGCAGGCTCGCAACGATCTCCCGGGCCAGCGGGGCCTCGGACATGGTGACAAGGGCGCAACGGACGCCGGCGTTGTAGAGTTCGTCGAGCAGTTCGCGGGCCCCGGGCCGCCAGGGAATGGAGGTCCGGACCTGGCTGATCACGTGGCCGGTGAGGGTGTCGATGATTTCCCGCCGTTCCAGGGCCACCCCAGCTTCCTGCAGGATTCCCGCGGAAAACATCAGGGACTGTCCCACGAGCTGCATGGCCTGTTCGTGGGACCATTGTCCGCCGTGGGCTTCGACGAGTGCGTGTTCGGCTGCGATCCAGTAGGGCTCGGTGTCGACAATGGTGCCATCCATGTCCCAGAGCGCTGCTTTAAGGAGGGGCCGGGAAGCTGAGGATCGCATGCCTTCCAGTCTACGGGGAAGCCCGCGGCCGGGCGCCCGCGCTACGCCTACGGCGAATTCCGCGCCCCCGACCTTGGGATTCCGGGCGGAAATTGCGGTTCCTTGGCGCGCGATTGCCTGCGCGCGGCGGGTTCTTGGACGTAGGGTGATGGCATGAACAGCTTCGAGGCAGACCCCACCGAACCAGGCGCCGTCTCCGAGCCGGAGCGGCTGCTGCAGCCAGTCCCCGAGGGCCGGCGCATCACCGTCATGCTCGCGGCCTTCGAAGGCTGGAACGACGCCGGAGAGGCCGCCAGCGATGCCCTGCGCTACCTGAACAAGCTCTGGGGCGGCAAGAAGGTCGGGGCGATCGACGCCGACGAGTACTACGACTTCCAGTTCACCCGGCCCACGATCCGCCGCACGGCGGCCGGTGAACGGAAGATCAAGTGGCCTTCGACGCGGATCTTCAAGGCCAGCGTCCCGGACTCGAACGTGGACGTGATCTTCGTCCAGGGCACCGAGCCGTCCTACAAGTGGCGGGCCTACACGGCGGAACTGCTGGTGCATGCCGAGGCCCTGCATGTCGACTACGTCATCCTGGTCGGTGCGCTGCTGGCTGACGTGCCGCACAGCCGGCCCATTCCGGTCAGCACCTCCACGGACGACGCCGCACTGCGTGAGCGAATGGACCTGGAGGCCTCGCAGTACGAGGGCCCGGTGGGAATCGTGGGCGTGCTCGGCGAAGTGGCGTTGCTGGCCGGGCTCCCGACCGTGTCGCTTTGGGCGGCCGTGCCGCACTATGTGGCCCAGGCGCCGTCGCCGAAGGCGCAGCTGGCCCTGCTGCACCGGGTCGAAGAGCTGCTCCAGGTCCCGCTGGACACCACGGAACTCGTGGAGGAGGCCGACGCGTGGGAGCGCGGCGTGGACGAGCTCGCTACGGAGGATCCGGAAATTGCGGCCTATGTGCGCCAGCTGGAAGAGGCCAAGGACACCGCCGACCTCCCGGAGGCCAGCGGCGAATCCATAGCCCGCGAATTTGAGCGCTACCTCAAGCGCCGCGGCAAGGACAAGCCCTAGCCAGCGTCCCCCTCATGGCGGCATCCGGACCGGCTGCCTGCCCGTGCCTTCCGCGGACCAGAGTCTTATGACCCTGCCGGCGGGCGCCTGCCGCGGCGAGAGTTGGACCTGGCCGCGACGCCGGCCAATACCGAGTGGAGGGCACCCCATGACAGATCACAACTACATCTTGTTCGTGTCGTCGTACGCCGACGAGGGATCGGCGGCAGAGGATTTCAAGGCGATCAAGGGCATGGACGACGCGGCCGTCGCGGCCGCCGTAGTCCTGTCGCGTGACTCCTCGGGCAAGACCGAGGTCAAGGAGCACGGCGGCGGACTGGTCGCCGGCGGCACCACGGCCGGCGCAGTCGGCGGCCTCGTGGTCGGACTGTTCGCTCCGCCACTGCTGCTGTCCGGCGTGATCGGGGCCGGGATCGGCGCCGGTGTCGGTGCCATCAGGAAGCGGCACGAGGAGAAGTCCATCGGCGTCAACGCGGAGGAGTTTCTGCCGCCGGGCTCCTCGGCGATCGTCGCCATCGTCGACGACCTCTACCTTGACCGCGTCGACAAGGCGATCAGCAAGGCCACCAAGAAGGTCAGCAAAGCTGTCGAAAGTGGTGACTACGACGCCGTCGTCAAAGCCGTGAACGAGGGCGACGAGAAGATCATTGAGGCCGCCTCCTCCTGACCGGCCGACGCAGCCGCCCTGGAGACGGCCGCCGGGTTTGGGATCTTCCTCCGGTCGAGGCCGGTCGAAAACCGGTTAGAGTTCGACGCCGAGCAGGGCGTTGACGGCGTCGCCCACCAGCGCGGCGTCCGTGGCCGAGGCCTCCCCCGGGGCGGCCAGGGCGGTCTTGGCCCAGGCGTCGATCGCGGCGAGTGCGCCGGGCGCGTTCAGGTCGTTGGCGAGTTCGGTCCGCAGCCTGCCAAGCAGGGCCGCGGCGGAGCCTTCCGGCGCCACGGCGAGGGCCTCGCGCCAGGTGCGGAGCCGGTCTTTGGCCTCGGCGAATCCGGCGTCGGTCCAGGACCAGTCCGAGCGGTAGTGATGGGCCAGGATCGCGAGGCGGATCGCGGCAGGCTCTTCCCCGTCAGCCCGGAGCCTGGAAACCAGGACCAGGTTGCCCTTGGACTTGCTCATCTTCTCCCCGTCGAGTCCCACCATGCCCGCGTGCGCGAAGTGGCGGGCCAGCGGCACGCCCGCCAGCGAGTAGGCGTGGCCGGCGCCCATTTCGTGGTGCGGGAAGATAAGGTCCGAGCCGCCGCCCTGGACGGTGAACGGCCTGGGCAGGTACTCCTGGGCGATCACGGTGCATTCGACGTGCCAGCCGGGCCGGCCCTCCCCCAGCTCGCCGCCGGGCCAGCTGGGCTCGCCCTCGCGGGCAACCCGCCAGAGCAGCGGATCCAGCGCCTGGCGCTTCCCCGCCCGGCCAGGGTCGCCGCCGCGTTCGGCGAAGAGCTCCAGCATTTCGGCGTCGGAGAGTCCGGAAATGGATCCCAGGGTCCAGGCGTCGACGTCGTCCGTCGAGTGCTTCCCGGCGGCTTCGACGTCGTAGTAGACGTCGCCGTCGGGCTCGCTGCCGGTGCCGGGGACGCGGTACGCGAGTCCGTTGCGCAGCAGGCGCTCGATGGCGGGAACGATCAGGGGAACGGCCTCGACGGCACCGATGTAGTGGTCCGGGGCGAGGACGTTGAGGGCCTCCATGTCGGTCTGGAAGAGCTCGATTTGGCTCGCGGCGAGATCGCGCCAGTCGACGCCGGTGGCCGTGGCGCGCTCCAGGAGGGGGTCGTCGACGTCGGTCACGTTCTGGACGTAGGCGACGTGCTGCCCGCCGTCCCGCCACGCGCGGTTGAGGAGGTCGAAGGCGACATAGCTGGCCGCGTGGCCCATGTGCGTGGCGTCATAAGGGGTGATGCCGCAGACATACATGGACTGCTCACCCGTGGCCTCCAGGGTGACAATTCCGCCCTTGGCGGTATCGAAGAGGCGCAGGGCGGGCATGCTGCCGGGGAGCTGGGCAACAGGGCGGGAGGTCCAGGATTTCACAGACCAAGCCTAGTGCTAGGCGCTGATGACATTGAAACCGAGCAGCAGGAACAGGGACATTCCCAGGATGATCCGGTACCAGACGAAGAGCCGGTAGCCGCGGGTGGAGACGTATTTCAGGAACCAGCCAATAATGACGTATCCCACAATGAAGGCAATCACGGTGGCCAGGGCAGTTTCCGGGAGGCCGTACGGGCCGGTGATGCCTTCCTTGGAGACCACCTTGTACAACTGGTACAGGCCACTGCCGAACACGGCGGGGATGGCCAGCAGGAAGGAGTAGCGGGCCGCCGCCTCGCGGGTGTAGCCCATCAGGAGCCCGGCGCTGATCGTGCCGCCGGAGCGGGACACGCCGGGGAACAGGGCCAGGGCCTGCGCCAGTCCGTAATAGAGGCCATGTTTGTAGGTCAGCTGCGTCAGTTCACGGTCCTGCCGGCCGATGGTGTCGGCAACCGCGAGGACCATGCCGAAGATAATCAGCATGGTCGCGACGCCCCACAGGCTCCGGAGTACCGATTCGATCTGGTCCTGGAACAGCAGGCCCAGGACGATGATCGGGATGCTGCCCAGGATCACCAGCCAGCCCATGCGAGCATCCGGGTCCTGCCGGGACACTTTGCCGGTCAGCGAACCGGCCCAGGCGCGGATGATCCGCAGGATGTCGCGCCAGAAATAAACGATCACCGCCGTCTCGGTGCCCAGCTGCGTGATGGCCGTGAAGGCCGCGCCGGGATCGGACGCTTCCGGGAGGAAGGCGCCGACAATCCGCAGATGGGCGCTCGAGGAAATCGGGAGGAACTCGGTCAGCCCCTGTACCAGGCCCAACAGAGCCGCTTGTATCCAGTTCACGTTTATAGACCCTACGTTACGAAGCAGCCCGACCCCGTAAGCTAGCTGACATGCAGCAGCGTTATGTCGGCAACAGTGGGTTGCGCGTGTCCGCCCTATCCCTCGGCACCATGTCCTGGGCCAGGGAAACCGAGGAACAGGATGCCGCCGCCCTGGTGCGCTCCTTCGTCGATGCCGGCGGAACCCTGATCGATACGGCGGCGTCCTACGCCGACGGGCAGGCCGAGGCGATGCTCGGCGGGATACTGGGCGACGTCGTGGCGCGGTCCGAAGTGGTGATCTCCACAAAGGCCGGGCTGACGACGGCGGACGGGCGCCGGAGCGTCGACACGTCCCGCAACGGCATGCTGTCCGGGCTGGACGCGAGCCTGGCCCGGATGGGAACCGATTACGTGGATCTCTGGTTCGCGCACGCCTGGGATCCGAACGTTCCGCTGGAGGAAACCCTGTCGGCGCTGGACCACGCGGTGCGGTCCGGCCGGGCGCGATACGCCGGTGTCTCCAATTTCAACGGCTGGCAGACGGCAAAGGCCGCCGCAATCGCGGGCTTCCCCCTCGTGGCCAACCAGTCCGAATACTCGCTCCTGCAGCGCTGTGCCGAGATTGAGCTTATTCCGGCCATCGAGGATGCGGGGCTGGGCCTGATGGCCTGGGCTCCGATGGGACGCGGCGTCCTCAGCGGCAAATACCGCGGCCACATCCCGGCTGATTCCCGGGCCGCCAACCAGCGGTTGGCGACGTACGTGGAACCCTATCTCGAGGGACCGGCGTCCAGCGTGGTGGAGGCCGTCGCCATGGCGGCGAAGGGCCTCGGCCGGACTGCCCTGGATGTGTCGCTGAGCTGGCTGTTGTCCCAACAGGGTGTGGCAACCGCCGTCGTCGGCCCCCGTACACCGGTTCAGCTCAAGGAGATCCTGGATTCGGCGCTCGCGCCGCTGCCGCCGGAGATCGCGCAGGCGCTCGAAGACGTGTCCGACCCCGGCTGAGGACGGTCTACGGAGATCCGCAGGTCCCCTTAGTTCTCAGAATTTTCGAGGATCTCGAGGTCCTCTTCGTCGTCGACATCGTCTTCGTCGCCCTCTTCGTCGCCGTCGATCACTTCGAGCGGCGTCACTTCCCCGTACGCCTCGTACAGGGCGTCGTCGTAGACTTCAAAGGCATCGGCAACGGCGAAGAACGCCGCCTCGACCGCGGGATCCCCGTCACTTCTGCGGGCGGAGGCCGCCGCCAGGTGTTCTTCCAGTGCAGAGGTCAGGGACTGAAGCGCGACACGCGGATCGATGCTCATGACTTCACGTTAGTCGGAAAAAGACGAAAATGGAGAGCAATGAAAGAACATTTTCTGAGCAGCTCGGTCCGGCGGGAACGGGACTATGTGAAGCAGTACGAGTACCTCGTCCTGACGGTCGGTCCTGAGGATTCGCTCCCCGAGGCCCGCCGCCGGCTCGTGGAGCACTCCGAGTACGGCAAATGGGAACTGGAACGCAGCCGCCTCTACGTGGGCGGCGGGCGGCGTTTCTGGCTGCGCCGGAAAGTCATCCAGGTCCAGCGCACCGTCTAGGCCGCACACCGATCGCGGCCGCGCATTGGCCGGGTTCGGCAGCCGCGAACGCCGCGGGGAGTCCTGGGTTCTCTAGGGTGTCTCCAGCGGGCCCAGCCAGGCGTTCGCCACGGTGTTGTGGGCCGACTCGTCATCGGATGGGTGGAACATGCCTGCGAGCACGTCCCGGTACAGCCGCTCCAGCTCGGAGCCGCGGAAGTAGCTGGAGCCGCCGGATACCCGGATGGCGAGATCCACCACGGTGCGCGCCGTTTCCGTAGCCCGGACCTTGAGCCCCACGAGCCGGGGGAACCATTGGCTGCCGTGGTCCGCGAGGGCGTCGACGTCGGCCGCCACGGAGGACAGCTGCGGGTAGAGCGCGTCCATGGCCATCGCCGCCTCCGCCACCTTCCAGCGGATGTCCGGGTCCTGGGCGTAGCTGCGGCCGCCGTTCTTGAACGATGTCCGGCGCTGCACCGCTTCCACCCCGAGCGTGAGGGCCCGTTCGCCAATTCCGGTGTACACCGCGGCGAGGAGGGTTTCGAAGCAGGCGAAGATCGCGAAGATCAGGGGGTCGGCGTTCGGTCCCACCGGCAGTTTCCGGAAAATCCGTTCGGCCGGGACGACGGCGCCGTCCAGGAGGGTTGTGTTGGACTGGCTGGCCCGCATGCCGAGCGTGTCCCAGTCGGGCAGAATCTCGTAGCCGGGGGTTTCCCGGGTGATGAACCCGTGGACCAGTTCCCCGGCGCCGTCCGCGGCGTCGGCGTCTTTCCCGAAGATCCCCAGCCGCGTCCACGCCGGGGACAGGCTGGTGAAGATCTTGCGGCCCGTGAAGCTGTAGCCGCCGCCGGGCAGCGGGACGGCCTCCGTGCGGGAATCGAACAGCACGGAGTCGTTGCCTGCTTCCGAATTGCCGAAGGCGAAGACCTCACCCTGCGCCGCCTCCTGGAGGATAAAATCCAGCGAGGAGTCACCGCGGGCGGCAAGGACGTGGGCGACGCCGGTCCACACCAGGTGCATGTTGACCGCCAGTGCCGTGGCGGGCGCCGCGGTCGCCAGCCGGCGTTGCAACTGCGCCGCCTCCGCCAGCCCGAGGCCGAGTCCGCCGTCGATTACCGGGACGAAAATTTTCAGGTAGCCGGCCGCCGTGAGATCCGCCAGGTCTTCGTGGAAGAAGGCGTTGTCGCGGTCGTAGCCGGCGGCGCGGCCGCGGATCCGTTCCAGCAGCGGACCGTTCAGGATGTCCTCGGGGGTCATGGCAGGCGGTGTCCGCTCAGTAGTTGGTGAGCAGGGTGTCCAGCACCCGTGCACCGAATTTCAGGGAATCCGCCGGGACCCGTTCGTCGACGCCGTGGAACATGCCGGTGAAGTCGAGCTCGTCCGGCAGCATCAGGGGTGCGAAGCCATAGCCGGTGATGCCGAGCCGGCTCAGGGACTTGTTGTCGGTCCCGCCGGAGAGTGTGTACGGCAGCACCTTGGCGCCCGGATCCTCGGAATGCAGGGCATCGATCATCGAATCGACGAGGTTGCCGGCGAACGGCACCTCCAGCGAGACGTCGTTGTGCACGTAGCTGATGTCCACTCCGGTGCCGGCGAGTTCGCGCACGATTTCCAGCACCTGCTGTTCCTGCCCGGGCAGCGTGCGGCAGTCGATGAGGGCTTCGGCCGATTCCGGAATGACGTTGTGCTTGTAGCCGCCTTTGAGCAGGGTGGGATTGGTGGTGTTCTGCAGGGTGGCTCCGACAAAGCGGGCCACCGTGCCGAGTTCCTTGAGGATCTTCTCCGGGTCATCGGGATCGAATTCGACGCCGGTCAGTTCGGTGACGCCGTCGAGGAACTGCCGGGTGGTCGGCGTGAGCTCGATCGGCCAGTTGTACGCACCAATCCGGGAGACCGCGCCGGCAAGCCTGGTCACGGCGTTGTCGGTGTTGATCTGGGAGCCATGGCCCGCGCGTCCGTGGGCCACAAGGCGGAGCCAGGAGAGGCCCTTCTCCGCCGTCTGGAGCAGATAGGTGCGCTGGCCGCCGATGGTGGCGGAGAATCCGCCGACTTCGGAGATCGCCTCCGTGGCGCCCTCAAAGAGTTCGGGCCGCTTCTCGACGGCGTAGCGGGCGCCGTAGGTGCCGCCGGCTTCCTCGTCGGCGAAGAACGCGAAGATGAGGTCGCGCTTGGGTTTGCGTCCCGTGCGGGCGAAGTTGCGCAGGACGGACAGGATCATGGCGTCCATGTCCTTCATGTCCACGGCGCCGCGTCCCCAGATCAGGCCGTCCTTCAGTTCGGCGCCGAAGGGGTCAACCGACCACTGTTCGCGCAGGGCCGGGACCACGTCCAGGTGGCCGTGGACCACCAGGGCGCTGGCGGAGGGGTCCTCCCCCGCCAGCCTGGTGACCACGCTCGCGCGCCCGGGGGCTGCTTCGAAGATTTCGGCGTCCAGCCCGACTTCGGCCATGAGCCCGGCGGTGTATTCGGCGGCCGCGCGTTCACCGGGGCCGGAGCCGTCGCCGTAGTTGGACGTGTCGATCCGGATCAGTTCCTGGCAGATCCTGACGACCTCATCCTCTGGCCTGGTTTCGGTCCGGTTCTCAGTCATAGCGGCTCCTCGTGGCGGGTGGCTCAATTGCTTGCTTCAGCCTACCCACACCACCCCCGCGGACCCCGATTATTTGTTTCCGGAAAAGTCGTGCTAGAGTCTTTCTCGCTGCTTCCGAGAAAAGCAAAACGCTGAAAGGCGAAACGAACTCGGAATTACCACCTGCGCGGGTGGCGGAATGGCAGACGCGCTAGCTTGAGGTGCTAGTCCTCGAAAGGGGGTGGGGGTTCAAGTCCCCCTCCGCGCACAAGGGAAAACCCCTGGAATCCAAGGATTCCAGGGGTTTTTTTCTGTCTCCGACCACGCGAGTTCCAGTTTCACCCACGCGGACGCTGAAAAGCGACACCCGCCGGACCGACCTCCGCATAGTGGTTTTGTGGCTTACATCGAGGACAGAGAACGCAAAGACGGATCCGTCACCTACTACGTACGGTGGATCGATCCGGACACCAGACAGCGCATGTGGCAGAAGATGGACTCAGCGGACAGCGCCAACTTCGAAACTACGCCTTCTGGGCAGCACGTTGTCAAAGTGGTCCGGGCATGGACCAGGGACAAAAACAACGTGCCGTACGTCGGCCCACCCAAGACGAAGCAGTCGAAGAGAACTGTCGCTTTGACCGATAGTGTGTTCTCAAACCTGCAGCCGCTGCTTCACGACGCCGCAACGAGCAAATCGTTCGTGTTTGTAAACACCGCTGGCACCCATCTCCCGCACAATCGGGCCTGGGACGCTTGGGATCTTGCGGTATCCCCGTGAGACAGATTGTATGAGAGAGTACCGACACCGAAACGGCGTAATTCCGGGGTCTGGCGACCATCCCCGTTAACTAGAGTTCGTGAGACCCGTTCCCACCGTGTGATGACGTGCCTTCCAGCGGACGCCCCGTAGACTCGGCCAATGTTTGGTTCTGGGGGGACAAGAACAGTCCACGGCGTTGCGACACTCATCATCAGCACACTTTTGGCCGGTAGCCTGGCCGGCTGCGCCTATGAGGACCAGGGAGATCCACTGCCAACGACAGCAGGGGCCAGCGCACGGCCCGTGCACACCATTCCCCCGAAGGATCCGGCAGTGATGGCAGTGGAAGCCCGCAACTATGCTGAGCTGGGGCAGAGGTTGTCAAAGGTGCCGGGCAAAGTATTGCTGACCGACTCCGGCCCCGCAGACGGTCCGAGCATCGGCTTCCAAAAAGCCGCAACCGTGAAGACAGCCGGCCCGTACGCCGTCACCCTGGCTTGCGTCGGCATCCCTCACGCCCAGATCTTCCTTACCCAGCGAATCGTGGGCGGAGTAGACGACAAGAACTTCGAAATCGACTGCTCGGCGATCCAGACTCGCGCCGTGCAACTGCAAGAGGGATACGTCGGTATCCACCTCATCCGCCATGATTACAACGGTGCCTGGACAGGCGCCGTTGCGGGGATCAAAATCACGGCTCCCTAAGAACCTAGAACAGACGCGGCGTCGACCGATTGATGATCGCGAGCCGAGATCATCGCCTGAAGGTCGACCTGGTGCCCCTTGTGCAAGGGCGACAGTCATGCCAGAGTGCGCCCATGATTGAATCCGACGCCGTGGTCGCGCGCGCACTCAGCAAAATTCCAGTCCGGGCC
Organism: Arthrobacter sp. 49Tsu3.1M3; assembly: GCF_900168135.1. Lineage (NCBI taxonomy): Bacteria > Bacillati > Actinomycetota > Actinomycetes > Micrococcales > Micrococcaceae > Arthrobacter > Arthrobacter sp. 49Tsu3.1M3. The sequence continues at coordinate 204,991 of NZ_FUZD01000001.1, read as the reverse complement.
TCTCGCCAAATGACGGCCACCGAGTATCAGTTTCGCGTGGCCGCGGTCCTCAACGTTTTTGACATCGAAGCGGTAGTCGACGAAACGGGCGGAATTCGTTACGGGGGCGAGGGGGTTGAGCTGGAGGATCAGCCCCTAGAAGAGGCTTGAAGGTTGGCACGTAGTCGTGTTTCTGGCGATGCTGGTGATCGCCGTCATCGTCGTCGCGGTCGTGATGGTCATCGTTCTCTGGAAAGGGCTCCGGGCCCGCCGGAAGGACGACGGTGACGTGCCCGGCCTTCCGCCGAACTAGCGGGCTGGCGGCCCTGCGGTGAGGATCACTGCATTGTCCGTCTGCATGGCCTGCGCCCGGCCGCTGGCCCTACGAGCTTCGGGACGGGTGCGCGTAGTCTGTCGCCATGACCTCGGGAAGCGGTGCTGGCGGCAAACGGTACGAGTGGCAATCGTGGCCGTCCGATTCCCTGGAGGGGATGCCGCCCAAGCGGCGCCGGCTCGTCGTCTGGGGGCTGCTGTGGCTCTTCCTGAGCAGTCTGCTGGACAGCATTCTCGAGGCACTTGGGGTACCCGAGCTGTGGCGGCCCGTGCTGCTCGCCGCCGCCCTGGCGGCCGTCTTCGTTCCCCTGGTCCGGGGAGCAATCGCTGAGACCCGTGCCCTTCGTGCCGAGGGTGTCGATATGCCGGCCTTCGTGATCACCCGCAAGGCAGTGATCGTCCTGGCCGTCTTCACCGGTGCGCTCTGGGTCGTCTTTGCTGCTCTGACCTTCTTCGGCGCGTTCGCCTTCCCGCTGGTGCCGATCGCGTGGACTCTCGTGCTGGCTTTCCAGGCCCGGCAGTGGAGGTCCCTGCCGCGTTGATACCAGGTCCGCTTTGCGGCCGGGGCAGTGGCTACAGCTGTCTTCCCCGACGGTCCCAGTCGGCCCGGCGGTCATCTTCCTCGTCCCAGAACGGTGCGTCCTTTCTCCGGACCCGGAGCAGATACAGGAATTGCGCCACGCTAACCGCGAACCAGGCGGCGTAGATCCAGAAGGAGACGGCGTCGAATCCCTGTTCGGACCAGAGCTTGTTGAGGGCGAGCAATGCACTGACCGCAATCTGCCCAGCGGCGGACCAGGCTCCGAACTTCCAGGAGCCGCGAGTCATCCGCGGCTCCAGTCGCTTGCGCCCCTCACTGGTCGGCATGATCAGACCTCCGGATGCTTCGGGTCCTTGCCCCGTTCTCGCCAATAGTCGGCTTTCTGCTCCCGCAGAAACCTCACGAAGTACACCATCGCAGTCACCAGCACGATGACCTGAAAGGCCAATAGGACCCACGTGAGCCACTCCCACTGTTCAGTGCGTAACGCCGGAATCAGCCCGCGTATCAGGGAAACGGCAGCCCCCACGATCAAGGCGACCATGACAGGTGGAGGGAGCGGGGTTCGCCGTCGCTGCGGAGTGCTCATGGCCCACCATACCGATTATTCGTGGCACGATTAGGGCCGCCCCGTCGGCTATCGCTAGCGAATGCCATGCTTACCCCAGACACTCTTCGATGAGCTTCAGGCCAAGCTCGCCGGTGGCGAAGTGCAGCCGTCCCTTATCGGTCGTAAGCGACACGATCCCCCAGTTTTTCTTCAACTCGCGAGGCCGCTTCGGTGGCGGCTCGACCTGGCCCTGGCTCGCGACGTCGGAGAACACCGTGATCTTGCCTTCGGGCCCGCCCTTCTCGATGTAGTCGGGCTGGAACTTGAACGTGCCGGTGCCGATCTCGGCGAAGCCCGGCAACCACCGGCCCCGGAGCGAATCGGGATGCGAGTCCGCATACCGGAGTGCGCATTCGATCACGCCGCGCTCGGCGTCGCGAGCCAACCGCTCTTTCCGTTCGGGAACGGCCTTGCGGACGAGCAGGAACGATCCGAGGCCGATGATCACACCAGTTAATGCCGTGGATCCCCACAAGCCCAGGTCATCGCGGACGACGCTTGAGGCGAAGGTTCCGACGAAGATCAGCCAGAAATATGAGGAGACAGCTGCCTTTTCCCACCTGCCCCGCGGCGAGGGCTTCAGCATCTCAACAGCCATTTCCGCATCTCCTCCTCTACGATCGTTCGTTGCCGCACCGCTGACACGAGCCGTGGGCGGTGCGGCAACGACCAGTTGTGGTCGCTACAGCTCCGACGCCGTGCGAGCCGTCTGCATCAGGCCGTCCATCCTGGAAGTGAAGTTCTCCTCCGCGCCGAAGAACGTCTTATCCGTCAGCCTCCACCCAAATCGGTCGAAGACCGCCGCCGTGACTTCCGATCCCCCTTCGAGCGAAGGCCGCACGGACAGCGTGAGGCCGACGGGGGCGTTGTTCTGCCCCCAGGAAATGAGGTTTCCCCAGATCTTGTACAGGGCTTTTGAGCCTGTTGCGACCTGGATTTCATCGCCTGTCGTTTTGACCGCGTATCGCCTATCACTGAAGGCTTCTAGGAACTGGGCTTTCAGGTCTTCAGGGCTCAATGGCGTAAACCATGTCTCCGAGCGGTGGAAAATCGGATTGCCGATTCCTCCTCGGCCCTGTTCCTCCATCGAGCTTCCCCCTTTCGCAGTCGTCAATGTCTGTACTATCCGCATCTCTGCGTCTCCTACTGCCCAGCCGACTCTCTTAGGGGCGTGACGACTGCTGGGTGGTGGGTCGCGCCGCGAGGCGGCCCCAGTTGTAGGCGTTGTAAGCAGCCAGTATTGCTGCGCCAGCGCCAATCCACTGCGAGTGGCCGTCGAATAGGCACGCAAGGACTCCCAATAGGAGGAGCACGGTGGCCACCATATATGCTTTGCGTCGGTTACGCGGTTCCATCAGTCACCCCACCTTCCGACGTAGTAGGCATTGGTTCCCCGCTCGTCTACTCCTGCCAGGCATGCTTCATAGAAGTTCAGCGATGCCCCGAAAGCGGAACAACAAAGCCGGCGGCCTATGGCCACCGGCAGATCGATTTGAACGTTGCGGCGCAGGCCGCCTTCCCCCAACAAGCATTGTGCCCCCAGACTTGGAAGTGAGTGATGGCGCTCACTCTAGGCATGGGTTTTGTCCAATGACTAGAGAAGTCGCGTGTCATTTTCGTGACAAAAATTTGTATCTCTTGTCACGGTCGCCAGGGTCGAAAAGTTGATGCCTTGCCCACCTATCCATCCTGCCGAACAGTAGTAGCCTCTCGATTGGGCCGACTGTGGCTGACAAAATTGGGGGAACCATGAGCGAATCGAACGACCTGCGCAACGAAACCGTGTCACTGAACGGCCCGATAGAGTCGGAAGTAGTCGCCTTCCACGAAGGACGGAAGTACCGCCGCAATTCCATCATCATCGGCGTCATCGGGCTGTTCCTGTTCGGCATCGCAGCGGGGGTCGTGGCGTTTATCCTTGCCGGACGGGCTGAGGCGAACGGGGTCAAGGCCACCGCCGGGAAAGTTCTGGGCGTCCTCGATGTCATCGGCGGCATCATGGTCCTCACGATCTACTTTGCCAGCAACAGATGACAGTTGTTACCGGTAGCTGAACGGCATGACCCCTGAGGACCTCAGGAAGTGGACCAATGCTTATCTGATCGAGTTGGAGGCAATGGACTCGATCAGGTTGGCAAGCGACGCGCGCGGCAGACAATAAAACAAGCACGTCCATCGGATGCAACGTGCCCAGCTCGAGCTGGGGAAGACTGCCGACGGGCGAGCGGCGATTACGGCGATGATCGCTCATCCCATGCAGACCGTGGCCCAGTGGTCCGCTGCTCATTCTCTCTTCTGGGCTGAAATCGAAGCGCGGGCCTATCTGGTAATACTTGCAAGATCGGACGGCGTCGGGTCCTTCGAGGCGGAGACGGTTCTGCGTGAATTTGACGCCGGCCGCCTAAAGATGGACTGGGAGCCCATGCGCCGATGAACCCGAGGACGACGCCGAGGCAGAGCAGCCTGACCGATACGTTTCCGGTGCGCCACCACCCCGGCCCGGTGCTGCTCTTCGCCATCGCTCCGTCCTGTCTGTTGAATAGTTGCCTGTGCCGGGAGGACCTATTTGTTGATGGGCCTGTTCAGGTCGAGGCTGATGGTCTGTCCGGGGGCGAACTCATCCCGCGACGGGGCGAGGTCGTACCAGGCTCCCGCGCCGCCGGTGAGCGGGCGGTTCGCTGATCTCAGGTCCGTGGCACCGAAACGGAACTCCACCTGACGCTCCGTGTCACCGGGAACTGTGGTGTAGGTCAGGGGGATCCCGGCCGCGTCGGCGGTGAAGGAGCCCCGGGCGCCGTCAATCTTGAGTTCACCCGGGATCAGCCTCACCCTGGTGCCCGCCGGGATGTGCTTGCCCGCGGGCAGGGACGGGTTGTACTGCAGCAGCTGGGACGTGCTGCGGCGGAACGTGTAGCCCAGGCTGTCGAGGGAGTCGCCGTCCACGGTGGTGTAGAAGATGGTCCGGCCGAACGAATTATTGACGGAGGCTCCTGTGCCTGCCTTGCTGTCCACCGGGTCCTTCTGCAGCCTCAGGTGCTTCCCAGCAAGGAGAAAATACACGCCGCCCCTCTCGCCGACGTCACTCGTCTTGTTCGCTTCCGCCAACTGCTCGTCGGTCAGCCCGAACCGGTACGTGATCCCGCCCAGGGTGTCGGTGGGTGCAACCACGTAGCTGATGGGGATGCCTTTGGCGTCGAAGACGGCCGTCCCCTTCGCGCCGGTGATCGGACCCGGGGCGGGGATGAGGCGAAGCTTGGTGCCCGACGTCAGGGGCGCCCCGGGCTGCAGCCCGTTGAACTCAGCGAGCTTTGCCTCGGAGAGCCCGAAGGCCCGGGCCACCATGTCCGCCGTGTCCCCCGCGACAGTCGTGTAGTAGTCAGCGTTCCCGAACGAATCGGACACCACCGGCCCGCGTGCTGAAAGCATTGCGAAGTCGGCCTCGGCGGCGGTCGCTGTCCCGGTTGGGGTGCCGAGCTCTGAGGGGACCGGCTCCGGAGACGGATCATAGGCGCACGCGGCCAACACTCCAGATAGCAGGACGGTGATGGCCGCGAACTTCCAGCCCCGATTCAGTGCGGGTCCTTGCGGACCGCTGCTGTGGATCTTGTGCATTGTGGTTCAACTCCCCCAAGTCGAGGCGCAGGGCGGCGCATGGAACTGATCATAGGCCCGTTCGCTGGCGCGAGGGCGTCGAGTCGTGCGGTGAGCCAGTCGAGCGGCTGGCCGACCCAGCGCCCGGAGGTGGTTGAGCCTCCGGGCCGGGCGCCTTTACTTGTAGCTCAGGCTGAGCAGCATCGTTTTGAGCTGCGCGTACCGTCCGGTCCCCATCCGGGCCTTCGCTGCAGCCGGCGCAGCGAACGCCAGGGGGACGGCGAATCGCTCAGCACCACGTAGGCGTTCATGATCCGGTTCGTCAGCATGATCTGGTTGGATCCGGAGCTGCCGTCGGGTGCCAGGAACCGTGCGCGCGCCGGACATCCATGAAGTAGTAGCGGCTGCCGTTGACCAACTGGCCGTAGGCGAAGCCGAACTGCGTGGCTTCCCCTGACTTGTCCCTGATACCGGAGACGGGGCTGTGATCCCGGACTTTCCGCTTGACCGGGCCAGAGGCGCCGTCGCCGTACTTGCCGCTGTACACGCGGGCCAGGACTGCACCGGTGCCGTCACCTTCTTGCTGGCAGCCGGGGCTGCAATCGGGGCCGGTGCCGGTGCGACGGTGGCCGCCGCGGTGGCGGTGGCCTTTGCCGCGGCCGTGGCGCTCGGCGAGGCTGCCGCGGTGCTGGCCGGTGCGTTCACAGGTACCTGACCGACGCGGACGGCAACCGGTCTCCGAAATCGTGCCCCTGAACGTTCCGAGCCAGCCGTTCCCCGAGGCGCTCCCCATCCTGAAAATCGTCGCGAACTACGCCGCAGACCTGATCGGGGCCGGGCTGGTCGAAACCGTCGACGGCCAGCTGGAAGCGCGCACGCTCGGCGCCTCCGACATCTGCGTCGTCGTCGCCCACAACGCCCAGACATCCGGCCTCCGGGCCATCCTGAAACCCTGAAAGCCGAAACCATTACGGTCGGCACCGCCGACTCCCTGCAGGGCGGCCAGTGGCACGCAGTCGTCGCGCTGGACCCGTTTGTCGGCTACACCACGGCGACGACCCATCAGCTCTCCCCCGGACGGCTGTGCGTCATGGCGTGCCGTCACATGACGCACCTGACATGGGTCAGCGACGGCGGATGGGAGCTGGCCCTGATGGACCCGGACATCGACCCGGACGAAGCCGGGAAGGGACGAAAGGTTCGTCAGGCCCTGACCGCTAAGTAGCGGCCCGGTGCCCTGCCCGCTGGTGCGGGCAGGGATTTTGCCGTTTCTGCGCCATTCGCCGGGTGCACGAATCCAGCATTTTCGGCGAAAATTGTCGACGATGAATGCCCGTGCTGGTGCAATCCGAAATCGGCAGGCGTATATTCGGGAGAATCACTCCATAAATCCGACGTTTACGGCGCCGGCAACGACGACTATGGGTGGGGTCGCCTCGAATCCAGCAGTTTCTGCATGAGAAACGAGCCACCATGAAAACACCGCGTGTTGCCTTTGCAGTTGCCTTATCCTTCCTCCTGGCCAGCTCGGCGTGCTCCGTGCCGGCCGGACAGGGCCCGGGTTCGACGCCGAGCCCGTCGGCCAGCGCCAGTGCGACCGATCCGGTATCAACACCGACGTCCTCCCAAGCCACGTCTTCCACCGCGCCTGAGACGGCCACCGCAACCCCGTCCTACAAGGCCGTCGTGCCGCCGCCAGACACCTCGGCACCCGCGACGGCGGCGCCGTCGCCGACCACGACCCAGCTGCCGCAGCAGCCTGCCGCCGGCCAGGGACAGCAGCTTCGCTCCACGGGCGGTTCGGCGGGTTCGACGGCCACCATGGCCTCATTCATGACCACGGTGATGACCGACGTCGACAAATACTGGACCAAGGTCTGGCAAGGAGCCGGCTACACCGAACCGTACGTGAACGTGATCTATCCCGGCCCTGGCGAGGCGGTGTTCACCCCTTGCGCAAACAGGATGACCACGGATGATGATGCGTTCTACTGTGGCACCAACGACACCATCGTCATTTCCCAGGTCGTTGCCACCAAGATCTGGAACGGCGAGGTCAAGGCGAACACCGACCCGGCGACCGGTAACCTGTCCGGTGACTTCTCGGTTGCCCTGGCCGTCGCGCACGAATACGCCCACAACCTGCAGACCGAACTCGGGATTATTCCGGCGCCTCCGGCGGCTGAGCTATACCCCGTCTACAAGACCGAACTCCATGCCGACTGCTGGGCGGGCGTCTGGGCCAACTCGGCCTATTACGAGGGCATTCTCGAGGCCGGAGACATCGAAGAAGGTATTCAGGCGACCATGCTGCTGGGAGACAACGAACTCAACGACCCAGGGCACCATGGCACTCCGATGCAACGGCACGCCGCCTTCATCGCCGGGTACAACTCCGGGATCCCGGCCAGTTGCGACTCCTGGCTGCTCGATTCCTACTGAGCTTCGGAGCCCGGACGCAGACAGGCCACCGGAGCGTTTTGCCCCGGTGGCCTGTCGGGTTGCCCGCCTACCAGGTCGGCTGGTCGAACCGCTGGCCTTCCGGCTTGGAGGGCTGCGCCATGAAAATGAGGATCAGGATCGGGCCGACGAACGGGATCAGCGCGAGCAGGACCGTCCAGCCGCTCATGTTCGTGTCGTGGAGCCGCCGGACGGACAACGCGATGTTCGGGACGATTATGCCCAGGGAAATGATGATGGACAGGATGAGCCCGATCCAATAGACGGGGCCCGGGACGCTGGTGCCGTCGGGGCGCAGTGTCGCGCCGGCGGCCCCGCCGACCAGGGTGAAGGCGTTCAGGACAAACGAGGCGATGCCGTTGACGAGCGCCCACCACCAGAATTCACTCCGGCTGGCCCGGCCGGAGAACGTCGCGTACTTCCTGAAGTACCTCGCGATGGCCTCCGGCAGTGAGGCTCCGTAGAGCGGGGCCCAGAGCGGCACCGGCCCCGCCGTAATGCCCGGGTATGCCGGCGCAGCGTACGGGTTGGTCGCCCACCCTGTGTTCTGCCGGGGCTGGTCGCTCGGCCACTGCTGCTGGCCGGTGCCCTGAGGTGACTGATAAGGATCTGACATGCTGCTCCTTCACTGCTGTGGTGGGTGGGTCCGGCGTGCCGCGACGAGCTGGAAGTCATGCCGCTGGAACGCTGTGCCGTGGTGCCAAATTCGGGGCACCCCAGCGGGTCCCCGGGTGTCATGGTACCGGCCATGTTGCGCAGTGGGCAGGGCCTGCGAGGTTCGTTTTTGCAGGTCAGGGCATGAAAGAGGGGGCCGGCGAGGGCCAGCTCCCTGCGGGGCTCTACTTGACCTGCACCAGGGAAAGCCGGCGCTGCCGAACGACTGACCCCTCGTGCTACCGCCGCTGCCTTGCTCGCCTCCGGGGCCCTGCTACTCGTGCCCGCCGCCGCTCACGCCGACACCTGCATGAGCGATGACAAGGGCAACCGGGTCTGCGGCATGTCCCGAACCCTACCGACCAGCGGCCCGGGATCGTACACCGGCAACACCGGTATTCACGACGGCACGGTCGGAATGATCGGCCCGGACGGACAGCCATTGGCTCCTGCTCCCCCGCAGCCCTGGACAATCCCGGGCTATGTCCCGCCGGCGGCTCCGCCACCCGCCCCGAACCCCGACGGCCCGGCCAACCACGTGGCGCCGCCGCCCGTGACCACCCCCGGCTACACCCCACCGGCGCCTACGGTTGAGCTGCCGCCGGCCGCCGGGTCTGCAGGGACCGGCTCAGGCACCGACGGCGCCGGCAGCGCGGCAGGCTCCGACGGAGATTCCGGTTCCGGGGCGGGCACCGACTCCCCGACGGCTTCCCCGTCGCCGGCTGCCTCGGAAGCGGCCACGCCCCGTCCCGACGATGACGGAACGGGCGGTGCGGACCGCGGCGCCGACCACGGCCGCCGCGGAGGCCGTGGCCTCGACGCCGGCGTCCGAGACGACCCCGTTCAACCCGGTACCTCTGCTGGTCATCATCGGCACCATGATGGGTGCCGCCGCGGTCATCTGGTTCGTGCCCGGCATCCGGGCCGCCGTCACCGTGTTCTTCGCCCGCGGCGGGCACTGACCCGGGCACCGGAACGTCACAGTCGAGGCCGATCCAAGGTGCGCACTGACTGGCGGATAGGATCGCAAGCATGCGTAAATATCTTGCCGCCTTTGGGGTTGCGGCAGCCCTCCTGACCGGCTGTTCAGCCCAGGCCACCACCTCGTCAGCTCCGGCCCCGGTCAGCACGGCTCCGGCCGTTGCAACGCCCAGCCCGACACCCACGCCGACTGCCGCGGCCGACGCCACCTCCGTGGCCACCGCGCTGAAAGCCAAGGTCAAGTCCATCACCAAGGTCACGACCGTCACCGAGGCAATGGACGAGAACCAGCTCCTGGGCCGGAACGGCCAGTACACCTCCCTTGCGTGGATCACCGACAAGGGTGCGACGGCCGGCAAGACCGGAAGCGACGGCGGCGCGGTCGTCGAAATGTTCGCCAACGCGGAGGACGCCAAGGCCCGTTCGGAGTACATCCAGAAGGTGCTCAAGGCGATGGGCCCGGCCGCCGGCACCGAATGGCATCACCTGGACGGCGCAACCCTGCTGCGCGTCAACGGCAAGCTGTCCCCGAGCGTGAACGCCCAGTACACCGCCGCGTTCGGCAAATAGTCCCCCATACCCGCACAGAAGCCCGGTCACCCCTCGAGGCGGCCGGGCTTCTTCATACCGGGCTCCGGTCAGGACTCTTCCGTGAGGTCCATGACGTCGGAGCCGGCGTTCTTGTTCACGGATTCGACACCGCCCAAGCGCTGGCCTTGGTCTTGTAGCTCTCCGAGGAGGCGGTGGTTTCGCCGTTGCCTGCCTGTGCCTGAACCGGTATCCGCCGGACTTGTCCTCGTAGAGCTCGAACTTGCCTGCCATGAGCACACCTTCGTGTCTGGTGGTCCATCGGGCCGGAATGCCGCTGAGCCACAGCCTACCGGCGGCGCGGTGGCATCGGAATGCCGCGGCTAAGGCGCCAGCAGCGCGCAGACATCTGTTACTTTGCCGGGGCCAGTGAGTCCCCCATTCGGGGAAACCGGCCCGTTCAGAGTCCAGGTCACCTGCCCTGATGTGTAGAAGATGCCAGGGGCGCCGGAACCAGCTGGGAGGGAGATCAGGTTCTTGCCGGTCCCTTTATAGACAAAGTCGGTGGGGCCAAGCGCCACCTGTATTGTCCCGTTCAAGGGGTAGCGGACCATTTTTGAGGTCGGGCCCGTCAGCGTGATGGTGACGTCGGCACCCACGTTGGTATAGAACCGTAAGTCCTTGGAGGGGTCCACAAGGTGGTGGGGAAACTGGTCGATCACTTTGGTCTTGCCCGTAGTCACGGCTTCGACCGTAAAGCCGGGGCAGTCAAGCGTCTCCGCTGTCGGGTCGAGTGGGGTTGGTGGCGCGGCGACGGCGGCGCCCGTCCCGGCGAAAAGTCCGACTCCGACTGCGAGGGCGATGGGTATAAGTGCGCGCTTCATGAGGTTGCTCCTTCGTAGCTTGCGAAAAAGTCCCCCCATGGGCACGGGAAAGTCCCTGACGAATGTCCGCGCATCATAGGCTCGCGGCGCGGACCCGACAAGCGTAGAGCCTACTCGCCGTAACGCGGCCGGCCGCTGCGGCGGCCCGGTGATGAGCCCGGCGAGGCCGGCCGCACACATCAGGTCCATGACGACACTTCGCCAGGAAGCCCAGGACCCGGCCACCGCGCCCGAACGCCTCCACGAACTCATCCACCTCGCCGGTGACCGCGGCGCCCAGGACACCATGGCCCGGTTCAATGCGGCCCGCAACCCATCCCTGGATGTCGGCACCCTGCGCCTGCTCGCCGAAGACCGTCTCGACTTCATCGCCAACGCCGCCCGGGAACGCCCCGGGATGCCGCGGCGCCCCGGCCCGGGACTCCGTATCCCCGGGGTCCCGCACTTCGACCCGAGAACCGGACGGATGAGCCGATGAGCGTCCAGATGATGGAGGGCCGGCAGGCGCTGGCTGAAGACCTCGACGACGCCGAATACATTGGCCGACTCCTGGCCTCCACCACCGACCCCGAATTCACCACGATCAGCTTCCTGGGCGTCTTCACCCGCGGCGCCGTCTTCGTCCAGCAGCTCGGCCGGGACGGCTGCCCTGCCGGGTCGTTCGCGGTTCTGCCCGCGGACGAATTCAAGGACCGCTTCACTCCGGCGGCCCAGTGACTGAAGCCCAGTCGTCCGCACACATGAGCGGCATGGAAACCTCCCAGCCCTCCGAGGCACCGATCGCAGCCGCGCACGTCATCGACCGGCTCGCCCTGGCCCAGAACCCGGACACCGAAACCCAGGAGCTCTGGCAGCTCATCGACGACCCGAACACCACCGTCGCCAACACCGCCCGTCACCGCCTGAACCTGGCCCTGCGCCCGGTCGAGCCCGCACATCGCGGTCATCGACCCGAAGACCGGTCTGGTGGTCAAGCCGTGAGCGGAGGATCATTCAACTACCTCTGCAGCCGGTACTCCCTGACCGAGCTGCTGGAGCAGACAAGCGACATCGACACGATGGGCCGGACGCTCCGCAACGCCGGCCACGTCGAAGCCGCTGCGGCCACGGAATCCATCCTCGCGGACATCAAGGCCTTCGAAGAATCCATCCTGGCCAGGGGTGAGGCTCTGCGCGGTGTCTGGAAAGCGGTGGAATGGACGCACTCCAGCGACTGGGGACCGGGATCCATCACCCGCGAGGTCGAAGCCTTCAACGCAAGGCCCACCGTCTGATGCCGCGCGCCCACGACCTGATCGGCGATGTCACGGCACCCGCCGAAATCTTCCCCCGCCTCGACGCCCTGGCCTCCGTGGTCGACAGTCTTCGGGAACGCGGACTTCACGACGCCGCCGGCGAGACCGCCGAACTCCTGGAAGAAGCCCGGGCCTTCGCCGCGACTATGCAGGCCCGGTCCTGCCGCCTGCGCCGGGTATGGAAAGCCGTCGAAGTGGCGTCCGAGCCAGCCACGGATACCGCCGCCACACGGAACATCACCGTGGCGGCACTGGACTACCGGGCCGTCAGGGAACAAGGCACCCGGCGGTTTTGAGTGACCTCGTGCGTGCTGGTTGTGGGACGTTCGGCGGTCGCTGGCGGAGGCAGATGTGGACAGATTTTCGAGTCGAGGCTGAAGGAGCTGTAATACTCTGACAATGGCTGTCTACTTTGAGTGCACAACGCGGACAAATACACCCAAATCCGAGCTATTTGACCTTTCCCGGAGCATCGACGTCCACAAAGACTCAATGGCGCAGTCTCGTGAAGAAGCCGTAGCCGGCGTCAGGTCCGGTCTCATCTCCTTGGGAGAAGAGGTGACCTGGCGCGCTTGGCACTTCGGGATCCCGATCCGCATGACGAGCCGCATCACCCAGATGGAGGCGCCGGACTATTTCGTCGATGAGCAGGTCAAGGGTCCGTTCCGACGGTTCCGGCACGTTCACGAGTTCAGCGAGGACGCGGCGGGAACCACGACGGTGGACCGGATCGAGTTCGCGGCCCCATTCGGACCCATCGGACGTCTGGTCGAGAAACTGGTGTTGGCCCGATACCTCCAAAGGCTGATCGAGACGCGCAACCGACACCTTTCAGGTGACTTGACTGTCGAGTAGATCGTCTCGGTAGCCGAACCTTTACCGGGCCAAACGGTCCAGCTTCGGGCACTGATGCTGGAGCAGTACGACGCCCGAGCCTGACCGGGGAGCTTTCCCCGCCCCGCAGCGGGCTACAGCTTCTCCCCGCTGAATGGCCAAACCCGCTATCCCGACCAGGGGCTCACAGACACGCTGGCCAAAGAATGGCCACACAGCGTCGTCGCCCCGTGGTCGCCGGCGTAGAGTCTGCGCAAGAGACTTGCAAGCGGATCGAGGGATGACAAATGACAGTTAAGGGCTGGAACCCGCTGGTGCTTTTGCCCGTCGCGTTCATCGTCGTCTTCGTGGTTTGGGCAGCGCGACGAGCGCGGGGCCGGAAGTCCAAGGGCTGACGACCCGCTGAGCCTCTGCGCGCTTGCCGGTACAAGGTGTTGAGCCGGTGCGGCTACAACCCGCAGACCGCGGAGCGCGCCTCTCCCTCGACGGCCGCCGTCGACAGGAACACCGGCAGCTCACGCCGCGGCCGGGCCAACCAAAAGACCGCATCCCTGCCGGCCCCCCAAAAGCTCCTGCAGGAATGCGGCCGTCGTGGCGTCAGCCGGAGCGCGGCTCCCCTGACGGGCAGCCCTCAGGCTGCGTGCCTCCACGATGGAGGGGGTACCGGAGGTGTGGACCGGTAGCCCCAGGCGCAGAAATAGACATGTCCAATTCTGTTTTCAGAGAGTAATGCAAAATTGTTAGACATGTCCAATCGGATGATACCGTCTTCTGCATCCACCCTTTCGACCGCAGAAAAGGAGCCGCGCGATGAACGACGCGTCAGTCGATTCCGAGCCGGGCGCGTCACTCGCAAGGAAGCTGAACCTGCTCCTTGATTCCTCTGAAGCGGCCGGGAACAAGATCACCTTCAACGACGTCAGCGCCGCCATGAAGGCGGCCGGCACACCGATCTCCCGCGCCCGCTGGCACTACATGCGCACCGGGTCCGGGCCCGAGGTGAAGAAGACCGAGCTCCTGCAGAACCTCGCAAAGTTTTTCGGCGTGAACCGCGACTACCTGCTGCACGACCAGGACGGACTCCCCCAGAAAGTCGAGGCCCAGCTCGACCTTCTGGCCAGCATGCGGGCCACCAAGGTCCGCAATTTCGCTGCCCGGCAACTCGGCGGCCTGTCGCCCGAGACGCTCCTTCAGATCCGGGACCTCATCGACGAGCAGCTGGCAGAGACGAACGTCACTTCTTCCGACACACCGGGCGCCGGAAAGGCCCCTGAACAGGGCTGATACGCTCCTCCTTGGAGTCAGAGGCACTCCGGCCCCTTATCGGACCACCCCAAGGATCAGCACCCATGGACTACAGCGTCGCCCGAGCGCGGGCCCGGACTGCGGAAGAAAGCCTGCGGCTGCAGGAGCCGGTCTCCATGCGCTCCATCCAGACCCACCTGGAGACCGCCAGCGGGCGTCCGATTGTCATCAAGCCCATCGACAACACCCCCACCGACAAGGTCTGCGGCCTGTGGTTCGGCCTGGACGACCTGGACCTCATCCTCCACGCCAAGGCGGCGTCAGAGGTGCACCGCCAGCAGATCGTCCTGCACGAGTTCGCCCACATGATCCTCCGCCACGAGCAGGAAGTCCTCTCGCACAACGACGCCAAGGTCTTCTTCCCGGACCTCGATCCGGAGCGCGTCGTCTCGGCCCTGAAACGCACCTACTTCGCCGACGAACTCGAAGTAACGGCCGAACTCCTTGCCGACCGGCTGGCCTCCCGCATCCGCCGCTCCTACCGGCAGCCGGACGCGGAGCCGGGCAACTTCGGGGCGGTCTTCGGATGATGCAGTTCCTCATGGCCGCGGCACTGTTCCTGTTGGCGGGGGCCCGCATTCCCGCCCTGCTGCGCAGCAGGAGCGACCTGGTGTTCTCCTGTGCCGTGTACGGAGGCGTGGGCTCTTTGCTCATGTCCCCGATTGTCTACGTCCCCGTCGATACGGCTCTGGGCGGCATGAACCTGGTCAAACTGGTCCTGAACTCCCTGATGATCATCTCTCTCTGGTATCTGCGCCTCGCCGCATACGCCGCCATCGCCCCGGAGGCCGGCGGCCGCCGGTCCTGGTGGACACGCACGCTGCCTTTGACACTCACGCTGACCCTGCAGACAGCGTTCTTCCTCCTCACAGGACCCACCGTCACGACCCCCGCCTGGGGCATCTACGAGGACCGTTTCCCGGCTCTCCTGTTCTCACTGATGCTCACCCTCTTCATTTGTTCGATGAGCGCGGAGATTGCCGTGATCTGTTTCCGCTACGTCCCGCGGATGAGCCGCTCGTTCCGCGTCGGTTTCTCCATGCTGGGCGCCGGCTGCATCATGGGCTTCCTGGTGATGGCCGAGATGTGTCTGTCCCTGCTGGCCCGACACCTGACATTCCTGGCCATACTGGTCAGGCCCGGCTTCCCCTACCATCAGCTGGAACTGGTCGCGACCGTCCTGGCCGGCGCCGGACTCACGATCCCCGCGGTTGCCGGCAGGGCGGCCCGCAAGAACCTGCACCGCCGCAACGCCGAAAGCCTTGCACGCGTCGAGGCCATCTGGGCCAAGGCGCTGCAGAGCACGTCGCTTGACCGGACCCTTGAGGCCGACCCGCAGGCACCGGTCCAGGACAGGCTGCACCGGATGGTTGTCGAAATCCGGGACGCTGAACTCGTTGCGGGCACTTCGGTGTCCTTCCTGACCGCGGAGGAGCGCAGCTACCTGCTCTCTGTTGAAGCAAAGCTCCATAACTCCCCTGCCCCTGCATAACCTGCGACAACAGCTACGGAAAGCCCCCATGCACCTCCTGACTCACCCGACCCGCCGAACACGCCCGAGCGGTACGGACATGTACGGGATCTACCGGAACATGGTCCTCTTCGATTTCAAGAGTGAAATCCACTCGGGCTTCTTCGTCGCCTATTACCGCAACTTCGCCATCCCCTCCACAGCGAGGACCCTAGCGGCGACCGGGGAGATGGAATCCCGGCCGATGAAGCGCTCCTACGACACCGGCATCGTCCTCCACGAGATCATCGCCAACGGGTTCGAGCACGAACGCAGCCAGGAAATGATCAAACTGCTCCGCCGGGTTCACAAGGGGGTGCCCGGCACGCCGGACGATTTCGTCTACGTCCTCATGACCTTGCTTGTCCTGCCGCTGCGCTGGACCGAGCGTCATGGCTGGCGCCGGCTGACGGAGCTGGAGAAGCGGGCCGCCACGGACTTCCACGCAGAACTGGGCCGGCAGATGGGGCTCGAGGGCATCCCGGGCACCTTCGCGGAGGCGGAACGGTTCCTGGACGAATACGAGGACCGGAACATGGGCCCGAGCCCCGAGGGCTCGATGCTGTTCAATGCGACCGTCGCGGCCTTCGCCAGCCGTATCCCCACCCTGCTTCGCAGGTTCACCCCGACCATCCTGGCGCTGATGATGGACAAACCCCAGGTCGCTGTGGCGCTGGGCCTGAGACCTGCCCCGGCAGTGCTGCGCGTACCGTTCAACGCGGTGCTGCGGTTCCGCTCCCTCAAGGCCAGGCGGCGTCCCTTGCCGACCGAGCCCATATTTGTGCCGGGACGGATGAACGTCGTGGCCTACCCGGACGGATACACGCTGGACCAGATCGGCCCTTGGGGGAAATCCGCCAACGTTTGAGGCCCGGGGGTGGCCGAGCGGCTGGCCGCCGTCGACCCTGGGTGGACCGGCCGCAGCCGTGACAGGCCTGCGTGCTGACCGAAGTCGACGACGCGGACTCCGACAACGCGCGAACAGCCCCGCCGGAATCTGAATCCCGGCGGGGCTGTTCGTTGTGGCTAAAGTGCGCTCTGCCTAGCCCACGTGGATGGCGGGTCGGAGTGCCTGGTCGGGCTCGGTCTCGCGGAGGATTTCGCGCACCAGCGGTGCGGTGTCGCCCTCGCCGAGGAACAGGTAGCGCATGAGGTGGCCG
The DNA here is from genome assembly GCF_900168135.1 of Arthrobacter sp. 49Tsu3.1M3. Lineage (NCBI taxonomy): Bacteria > Bacillati > Actinomycetota > Actinomycetes > Micrococcales > Micrococcaceae > Arthrobacter > Arthrobacter sp. 49Tsu3.1M3. The sequence goes on along the minus strand of NZ_FUZD01000001.1, from coordinate 188,326 downwards.
ACGGGGTTGCCCTCGGACCACTCGAAATAGCACTGGGGCTTCGTGCCGGTCGAGTCGCGCATGGCCAGCAGGACCGCCGCTATCGCGTTCGGCACGGCCGGGGACTTCACCCGCAGGACCCGGTAGCCGTCCACTTCGACGCCTTCGACCCGGAGCGTGTGGCTGAACGCCGAAGGATCCGAGATTTCCACCTCCAGGAAGATGACATCCGCCGGGCCCGGGACCGGGTTCAGCCCGCGCTGTTCGTACTCCTTGTCCGCGTACTCAGCCTTGTCACCGGCCTGGCGTTTGTTGGCGATGACATTCAGTTGCCCGTCGAAGGCAATCGAATCCGTGATGAACTGCCGGGCTGCCTCGTCGAACTCGATGGTTTCCAGACGCAATTCGGTGGTGCGCTGGACCCGGGAGATGAGTGAGACCACGATGATGCCGGCGATGAAGAACGCCGAGATCGCAATGCCGTCGGGCTTTTCGATGACATTGGCGCCCAGCGCGTACAGCAGGACCAGGGTCAGCGCACCGAAGCCGATGGTGCCGGCACGGCTGTGCCGGCGGATCGCGGAGACCGTCACGGCGACGGCTCCGGAGACCATCATGGCCAGGATGCCGGTGGCGTAGGCACCTGCCTGCGCGTTGACGTCGGCGTTGAAGGCGATAGTGATGCCGACGCTGAGCACGGTGTAGACGATCACGACCGGGCGGACCGCCCGGCCCCATTCCGGCGCCATGCCGTAGGCCGGCAGATACCGGGGAACGATGTTGATGAGCCCGGCCATGGCGGAGGCCCCGGCGAACCAGAGGATCAGGGCGCTGGAAATGTCGTAAACGGTGCCGAACCCGGCGCCGAACAGGTCGTGGGCGAGGAACGCCAGGGCGCGGCCGTTGGCCTGGCCGCCCTCCTCGAACTCCTTGGCCGGGATCATGACCGTGGTGAGGAAGCTGGTGGACATCAGGTAGACGCTCATGATGGCCGCCGCCGTGGTAAGCAGCTTGCGGGTGTTCCTGACCCGGGACGCCATGACCTCCTCGGGGCTGTCCCCGGTGGCCTTGATCAGCGGCATCATGGAAACGCCGGTTTCGAATCCGGAGAGGCCCAGGACCAGCAGCGGGAACGCAATGACGGCCGGGCCGATCAGGTCCATGGGGCCGCCGCCGGCGCTGGCGAGCAGCCGGTCGGTCCAGCCGGTGATAAGGGACGGTTCGGAGAGAACATGCGCGAATCCTGCGGCGACGACGGCGGCGTTCAGGAGCAGGTAGACGGCCACAAGGGGAATGGCGACGCCGACGGCCTCGTTAAAGCCGAGCAGGAACACCCCGCCCAGGATCAGCAGCAGGATCACTGTGATGATCACGGCACTGCCTTTGAGGCCTTCCGGGATCATCGGGTTCTCCAGCAGGTGCACCGTCGCGTCGGCCCCGGAGAGGGTGATGGTGATGATCCAGGAGGTCGCAACGAACCCGAGCAGCAGCAGCACGAAGAACTTGCCGCGCCAGAACGGGAGCAGCTTCTCCAGCATGGCAACCGAGCCCTGCCCGTGCGGGCTCTCCTGCGCGACCCGGCGGTACATGGGCAGCATGCCCAGCAGGGTCAGGGCCACAATGAGCAGGGTGGCCAGCGGCGACAGGGCACCGGCGGCCAGGGCGGCGATACCGGGAAGGTAGGACAGGGTCGAGAAATAGTCGACGCCGGTCAGGCACATGACTTTCCACCAGGCGTTGGGCTTGTGGTCTTCCTCGGCTTCGGGGCCGGCGGGTGCGACCTGGTTGGCCAGAAGCCAGCGGACCAGGGGCTTGTGGTCCGGGCGGTTGGCCTGCTTCAGGTCAACTTGGGCCGGGACGGCGTGGTCAGAAGTGGTCTGCATCGGATCTTTCTGTCGGTGGCCGGGCGTGTGCCGGGCAGGAGCAAGTCGTAGGAACCGGTCAATTGTAGTGCCGGGCCCACGTTGCCGCGGTCAGCGGCAGGCAGCGCCCGGAGCGGCGGACCTACCGCAGCTCCGGTCCGCGCGGCTCCGGTCCGGGCAGCTCTGGTCCGGGCGGCTCAAGTCCGGGCAGCGGGTCCTTGCCGGTCCATGTCTTCACGACCGTCCACGTGACGGCGGTGATCGGCACGGCCAGCAGCGCGCCGACAATGCCGGCGAGTATGGTGCCGGCAGCCAGGACGAGCAGTATCGCCAGGCCGTGGATGCTGAGGACCCTGCCCATCAGGACCGGCTGCAGGAAGTGGTGTTCGAGCTGGTTCACGCCGATGACCACGGCCACGACAATGAGCGCCTGGACCAGCCCGTTGGAGACCAGTGCGACCACAATGGCGAGAGTGCCTGCGACAGTGGCGCCGACAATCGGGATAAATCCGCCGATGAAGATGAACACTCCCAGCGGCAGGGCCAGGGGCACTCCCATGATGGCGAGGGTGATCCCGACGACGAGGCCGTCAACCGCGGCCACCATGGCCGTGCCGCGGACGTACCCGCCCAGGACGACGGTACTGCGATCCGCCGCCAGCCGTGCCCTGGCGCGGTGGTCGGCCGGCAGCATGCCAATGAGAAAGGCCCGGATTTCGGGCCCATCCTTGAGGAAGAAGAACAGGGTGACGGCCATCAGCACCGCGCCGGTGAAGATTTCCACCGCGGTGCGGGCACCCGTGAGGGCTTCTGCACTGAACGTGCTCGAGGTAAAGAACTCCCGCACCGAGTCCATGACGGCGGTGATCTGTTGGTCGCTGACAGGGACAGGTCCGTGGTTCAGGAATGAGTGCAGTTGCTCGACCCCCGCAGCGGCCCGGGCCGTGAGCTCGCCCCACTGGTTAGAGACCAGGATGACGATGCCGGCGATGACGCTGCCGAAAACGGCGAGAATGGCCACGAACGAGGCAACCACCGCGAGGGCGCGCGGCCAGGCGTGCCCGGTGAGCCAGCGGACGAGCGGGGAGATCGCTGCGGCCAGGATAACGGCGATGAGGACCGGGATGATGACGAGCGGGATGCGGCTGGCGGCCCAGATGATCGCCCATGCGAGGGCGGACACGGCGAGGACCTGTACGGAGCGGATGCTGGCGCGGCCCAGTCCGTCCGACCAGATGGCCGGCATTCCGCTGCGGGGTTCGATCATAGGGGCTCTCCCGGCGTTCGGACGCGGTGACTAGGCCCAGCGCAGGGGCTTCGGCCTGGACTGTTGCCACGCATCGTAGAAACGCAAGCGGGCTTCGTTGCCGCGCTGTTGCTCAAGGGCGTGCAAGCGCCCGAAGGTAAATCCGCTGCCGGGGCCATCCGCCGCCTGCCCCGCCAGCACCAGTAGGGTTTCCCGGGTGACGACGCTGTCCTGGAAGTCGCCGAGGATCTCCTGGATGCCCTCCGCGGCCCGGGCAACGTTCGTTGCTTGGGTGCCGAAAATGGGGGTAGCGGCTTCTGCGGCATAGCGCAGCCGCTTGGCAGCCTTCCGAACTTCATGCAATGCGGCATCCGGCGGGGTCCCGCCTGCGCCATCAAGGGACCGGACCGCCGCCTTGAGGCGGTTGCGTTCCGCGGAGACGAGCCGGCCAACCGTCCCCAGCGCATCATTGCCTGCCCAGCCACTCAGCGGAGGTACCGCGAGGAATGCGTCGAGGGCATCGAGCAGGCGGAAGTAGCGGGTGCTGTCCAGCGCCGCGAGGCCGGCGGCACGGCCTTGTTGCTGGACGGTGCCGAGGTGCTCCTGGATCTGCCGCGCGACCGGCCCGATCAAAAGCTCCGGAGGTTCGGCACTGATCATGTCCTTCAGCCGGGCGCGGATGACCTCGGCGTCCCGAGCCTGGCCTACGTTGCCGGCGAGCCACTGGAGCTCGCCCCGAAGGAACCTTGCCGACGTCGTATCTGTGAGCGTTCGAAAGGTTGCCAGTGCCGACCGCAACCGGCGGGCGGCGACCCGGAATTGATGCACGGCATCGGGCGCATCGACCCTGACGCGAGGATCATTCAGCTTCACGGCGCGTACCTGTTGGGATACATACGAGAGCATGACGTCCGAGGCCGGCCCGCTCGGATCCGGTTTCGGAGCCGCGCCGGGATTCTCCGGATAGTCCGGTCCGAGCGCCCGGGCGAGCTTGAACGGGTGGGTGGCGATGGTGACCCCCTCTGCGGCGCACAGGGCGTCAGCGTCCTGGAGCAGCCGACGGGGGCCGTCGGCGAGTTCCAGTTCCCATTCCCGCCATCGCGACGGACCCGCTCGGCTCAGCAAGGATTGGGCCTCGACACGGTCGTCACTGAACTTGGCAAGGACGGCGCCGTCGGCGGCGTACAACGGCGTCAACCTCCGGCTGGTCCGTATGTGTGCAACCGGCACCAGCTCGTGACAGCGGGTGTGGACGAGCACCAGCTGCCGCAAATTTTCCGGCACGGCATCCTGATCGCCGCAAAGCGGCTCCCGTATCTCCCGGCGCTCCCCCACGGCGACCGGCAGTTTCAGGTGCCATCCTGCATCCGGACCGCCGGACCGGCGGCGCAGGGTGATCCGTTGCCTGGCCAATGCCAGTGCTTTGGTATCAAAGTAGACGGCGTCCAGCATTTCGTTCACGGGCTGCCCGGCGCGATCTACCCCTGGGATTGATGCCAGTGGCGGGAGGGCGTCGGATTCCGAAGGGCTGTACTTGCGTTCCACCTCGATCGCGTCGGCGGCCATGCTTCATTTTAGGAACTCCCGCACGCTCCCGGCGTGTGCCCAAAGGCCCCTATCGGAGCAGATTGTCACGGAAACCGGGTGCTGGAGACGGCCGGCCTGGTCATCCTCGTCGAGGCCAAGCCCTAGCTTCACCCGAACGGACACATGCGGCGGCGAGGCGGAAGTGGCGAAGCTCCGGTCAAATAGCGGTTGACCGGAGCTTCGGGTCCATTATGGGCAGTGGTTCCTGTGTATTGGCCGGGAATAGGCTGACCGCTAGTGGTTCAGCAATTCACCCATCAGGGGCGCATTGCGGACATCGTCGGTCAGGGGGCTCAGCCCCCACACGTCTTCGATGGTGTGCAGCAAGGAGTAGTGCGAGTAGGCGGCATTGGAGGTGAAGTGCTTCCGCGCGGCCGGGCCGGCAAAAACCGTAGCGACCTGGTTGTCGTCTTTGCTGCCTTCATCCCACGTAACCACCAGCAGGGAGTTCTGCGTCGTGAAAGCCGGGGATCCCAGGATCCTGGGCACTTCGCGGGCGAGCCAGTCGTCTCCAGTGCCGATGGAGCAGTCGTGGGTGTCGTTGCACATGTCCGGGCTGATGAAGGAGTAATCCGGCAGCGTCGACGCCGACTGCAGGTCCTGCCCCAGCCGGCCATACGGAACAACATGGTCCGAGCAGGAGGCCGCGTCGTCTGTCACGGCAGGGTAGTACATGAACGGATTATGCTTCACCGCATACCGGCGGGAGTCATGGGCGGTGCAGGGCGCGGGCATGCCCTCGGCGTACATTTTCCAGGTCCGTCCGGACTGGATGATCTCATCGGCGATGGAGCGCACATCGGCGGTGCACGAGTCCGGTTTGCAGTCGCTGGTGATCCCCGCGCTGGTACCGCTCGTGAGGGCGAGATAGTTGGGCAGGCTCGGGTGGGTGATGGCCCGGTAGTTGGCGGCCACTGAGAATTCCGCCGCAAGCCTGTTGAAGTAGCCCGCTTCGCTGGCGCCCATGATCTGCGAGGCCGACTTGTTCTCCTGGACGATGACCACAATGTGCGCGATTCCGCCGCCGGCCTGCCCGCCCGGGGCGGGGTGCGGGGCCGGCTGCGCGAAATACGGGGATGGTGGTGGGGTCGCGGCGGGCGTGTCCTGGCCGGGGGGCGTGGGCGGCGATTCGGTCGACGGCGGCCCGGCAGGCAGGGACCCGGCCGGCGGGGACTCGGCAGATGGAGACTGCGAGGGCGGGCCGGCCTGGAAGGGCTGCACCGACGTGCACCCCGCCAGCAGCATCGCCAACGCCCATCCGCCGGCCAGGGAGAGTCGGCCGATCCGCGTCATCGGTCCATGCTAGCGGCCGGTATTGGTACGGCCAATGCTGTCCCCATTCCCGGTCTCAGGCCAGGCTCAGGTCAAAGCACCTGCCCGCACCCGGGTTCAACGTCCAGGGCCCGGCACCCCCGTCCCGTCACCCGCCGGGCTGCAGCGCGCCGCGGACGGTGCCCAGCAGAGACAGGAACCGCTCGTTGTCCGGCAGGTCATCGATCAGCACCACCCCCTCAGGAGCGGCCAGCGGAATGCGCCAGTTCGGGTATTCGGTGCTGGTGCCCGGCTGGTTCTGGGTCCGGGTCTCCCCCACGGCGTCGACCAGCGCCACCCCCATCAGGGCTGACGGGGCCAGCGCCGTGTAGGCGTACAGCGCCTCCACCGTGGTCCGGACGTCCGTGCCGTTCTCCGCCAGCAGGCCGCGTGCCCGGACCCGGGCCAGCACGGCCTCCTGCTCGGCCGCGGCCTCGGCGCGTTCTTCCGCCACGGGCCGCCGCAACAGCCCAAGCGATTCGCGCAAAGTGACGTGTTCACCGGCAAGGTAGCCCGCCGTCGGGGGCAGATCGTGGGTGTTGACGCTGGTCAGGCACTGCTCGCGGTAGTGCTCCGGCGGAATCGGGCCATCGGCGTTATGTTCGAACCAGAGGATCGACGTGCCGAATATCCCGCGCTCGGCCAGGTAGCCGCGGACCCACGGCTCGAACACGCCCAGGTCTTCGCCGATCACGATCGCCCCGGCCCGTTGCGCCTCGAGGGCAAGGATGCCGATGAGCGCCTCGTAGTCGTAGTGCACATACGTGCCGCTCTCCGGCCCCGCACCCTCGGGGATCCACCACAACCGGAACAGGCCGAGGATATGGTCCACCCGGATGCCGCCGGCGTGCCGCAGCACGGTACGGAGCATGTCCCGGTAGGCGGCATAGCCGGATTCGGCGAGCCGGCCCGGATGCCACGGCGGCTGCGACCAGTTCTGGCCCAGCTGGTTGAACATGTCCGGAGGCGCACCAACGCTCACGCCCCGGGCAAGAACACCGGAGAGGGTCCAGGCGTCGGCACCGCCGGGTTTTACCCCGACGGCAAGGTCATGGACGACGCCGATGCCCATCCCCGCCTGGCGCGCCGAACGCTGTGCCGCCTCGAGCTGCTGGTCGCAGAGCCACTGCAGCCAGCAGTGGAATTCGATCCGGGCTGCCAGCCTCGGCCGCTGCTCCCCACAGTAGGGCGACGCCGGGGTTGCCGCCGCTCCGGTCCACTCCGGCGCAGACGGCGGCAGCTCTTCGGCGAGCGCAGACCACAGCGCAAAGTCTTCGAGCCCCTGCCCCTGCTCGGCGCAGAAGTCGGCGAACTGCCGGCTGCGGGCCGGCCCGCGGCGGACCGCGAACACGAGTTCCAGGGCCGCGAGCTTCGCAGCGTAGCTGGCGTTGCGGTCCAGGAGGTCCCGGGAACGGTTGGCCGCGTGCAGGCCTTCAGCCAGGCGTGCCACCTCGGCCCGGCCGGCTGCGTCCAGGTAACCGTATTCCGGGATTTCCTCCACCCGCAGGTAGAGCGGGTTGAAAAAGCGCCGGGTGGTGGGCAGGTACGGGGAGTCCTCGACCGGCGGCACTGGTTCGGCGGCATGCAGCGGATTGACCAGCACAAAGCCGGCCCCCTGCTCCCCGGCAACCTCGGCGAGGTCGCCGAGATCGGCGAAGTCGCCAATCCCCCAAGACCGGGAGGACCGCACGGAGTACAGCTGGGCGGTCAGTCCCCAGGTGCGGCGTTCCTTGAGCAGGGCAGAGGCCCGGAGCCGGTCGGGCGTAACAACCAGCGGACACTGCGCCGTGGTGCCCGCGGCGTCGGCTCTCAAGGTGTGCCAGCCGAGACCGAGGCCGCCGGGTACGGCGAAGGTGGCACGTCCGGTGAGTACGCCGTCGACGTCGACCGGCTGGTCCCAGTTCTCCCGCTGGGCGGCCTCATGGCTGCTGCCGTCCTCGGCGTCGATCCAGACGCGGACCTCGCCTCCGTGCGGGACGTGGACGTCGACGCGGGACTCCTGCCCCTCCCTCACTACAAGGACCGGGGGCAGGATGCGCCGCCAGGGTGCCAGCCGGGACTCGGCCAGGGAGCGTTGCTGCTCCTGGGGCCCGTTGGCGGGGACCCCGAGGGCCGCCAGCACGTCCTGCAGCGTCCCGGCGGCCACGGAACGCTGCACTCCGTCCCAGCCCCAGTAGCTGGTGTCGACGCCATAGGCTGCGGCGAGTTCGCGCAGGAGCGCGTCGGCCGTATGAGTGTCCCCGGCCTGTCCGGGACTTCCGGGGGCCGCGGCGCCGGCCTCTGCAGGGTGATCGGGGTTTGGACGGTCCTCGGGGTTTGCGGGGGTCTCGGGGTGCGTCTGGTCCACCATGCGCCCACTCTAGACGCTGCCCCCACAGCCCGCGCCCTTTCCGTGGATGTGGGAATCATCTCCCAGTTCGTTGAGTCCTTGGCCTGCGCCCGGCGCGGACGGCCCCTTCGGCCCGTTTAGGCGCCGCCACAGCGGCCGCGCTAGCCTTGAAGCCTATGGTTGACGTCGAACGGTTCCGGATTCTCCTGCGCGAGGAACGTGACCGGAAGCTTGCCCTCCTGCCCGCCCTCCGCCGGGACATCACCTCGGTCAATGCCGCCCGCCTCGACTCCAATGTCGACGACGAACACGACCCCGAGGGCACAACGATCGCCTTCGAACTGTCCCAGGCCTCTGCGCTCCTGGAACAGAGCAGGGCTACGCTGCTGCAGATCGATGCCGCCCTTGCGCGGATGGACGAGGGCACCTACGGAATCTGCGCTGTATGCGCCACCACGATTCCCGAGGACCGGCTGGAGGCCCGGCCCTGGACCGCGTACTGCATCGCGCATGCCTCGGGCAAGGCATGACCCCGCCCGGCCTGCTGGGGGAACCGAACCTCGCCCTGACCTGGTGGGAGCGGATCGTTGCCGGATTCACCCACGCCCCCAGCCCTCACGTGAGCGGTATGGAGCTCGTTGCGGTGATCCTGCTGGCAGTGGCAGTCTCCCTGCCCCGCCTGTCCTGGCGCTACTTTGGCCTGCTCGCCACGGTGACCCACGAACTCGGCCACGCGTTTGCCGCCCTCACCACCGGCCAGCGGCTCGGGGGCATCCGGCTGGGCCTGGACCACTCCGGCACCACCACGACGTACAGCAGGAGCCGCCTCTCTGCCGCCTGGTCAACGTTCTGGGGCTACCCCGTGCCCGCCGTCGTCGGGGCGGCGATGGTCTGGTGCGGTTTCACCGGCTGGGGGCCGGCCGCGATGTCGGTGGGCACGCTCATCCTCCTGGCGTCCTTCCTGTTCCTCCGCAACGGCGTCGGCCTCCTCATCACCGCCGCCGCCGTACTGGCCTCGGCGCTCCTGGTGCTTTTCGTGCCGCCTGTATTCAACGGCCACGTCATGATCGTGCTGGGCCTGGCGCTACTGGTCGCTGCCGTCAGGGACCTCGGCAAACTGGCCAACGTCCATTTGCGGCACCGGGACAGACTCCCGACGTCGGACGCCTACCTGCTGGCCCGGGCCACTTCCATTCCCGCCGCAGTGTGGATTACGCTCTTCGCCGCGGTTGTGGCCGGCGCCTGGTGGTTGGCCTGGCAGCCCATGGCGCCCGTGTTCACGGCCGCGTTCGGGCCGTTCTCTTCCCGGCCTTAGGCTGGGACCATGAGCCAGAGTACCCACACCGACGATCCGGGATTCAGCACCAAGGGCGCGTACGTGACCGGCGGCGAGGAATTCACCCGGGATACCAACTACATTGAGGACCGGATCACCAGGGACGGTGCCGCGGGCGCCCACGGCGAGCCCGGCTGGCCCGTGGAACCTGGCCGCTACCGCCTCATCGCAGCGCGCGCCTGCCCGTGGGCCAACCGCACGGTGATCGTGCGCCGGCTCCTCGGCCTGGAAGCGGTCATCTCGCTCGGCCAGCCCGGCCCCACCCACGACGCCCGGTCTTGGACGTTCGATCTCGACCCGGACGGCAGGGATCCCGTCCTCGGAATCGAACGCATCCAGGACGCCTACTTCCGCCGCTTCCCCGACTACCCCCGCGGGATTACCGTCCCGGCGATCGTCGACGTCCCCAGCGGGCAGGTAGTCACCAACAACTTCCCCCAGATCACCCTCGACTTTTCCACGGAGTGGACCCAGTACCACCGGGCCGGCGCGCCGGAGCTGTACCCGGAGCACCTCAGGGAAGAAATCGACACCGTCAACAAGCGCGTCTTCACCGAGGTGAACAACGGCGTCTACCGCTGCGGCTTTGCCGGCTCCCAGGAGGCCTACAACTCCGCCTACGATCGGCTCTGGACCGCCCTGGACTGGCTCGAGGAACGCCTGGCGGGCCAGCGGTACCTGGTGGGCGACACGATCACGGAGGCCGACGTCCGCCTGTTCACCACGCTGGCCCGCTTCGACGCCGTGTACCACGGCCATTTCAAATGCAACCGGCAAAAGCTCAGCGAGATGCCGGTGCTGTGGGCCTACGCGCGCGACTTGTTCCAGACGCCAGGGTTCGGTGACACCACCGACTTTGTGCAGATCAAGCAGCACTACTACATGGTGCATGAGGACATCAATCCCACCGGGGTGGTCCCGCGCGGACCGGAGCTGGGCAACTGGCTCTCGGAGCACGGCCGCGAAGCGCTCGGCGGCCGGCCGTTCGGCGACGGCACGCCGCCCGGACCGGTCCGGGCCGGCGAAGAGGTCGCCCCGGGTCACGGCGCAGCCTGATGCCGACGGCGGCCGGCGCGGCTGGCTTTGCCGCGCCCGGATTTGCGGGGGTGCGTGAGCTCTTCGACTCCTTCCTGTCCGAGGATCCGGGCTACAGTGCGCAACTGTCGGCCTACCACCACGGCACAAAGGTGCTGGACCTCTGCGGCGGACCGGGATTCGTCCCCGGCGACATCACGGGCACCTATTCCTGTTCCAAGGGAGTCGCCGCCTTCGTCATCGCCCTCCTCGTCCAGGACGGCCGGCTCGACCTCGACCGGACCGTCGCGTCCTACTGGCCCGAGTTCGGCGTCCACGGCAAGGACCGGCTCACGGTGCGGCAGGCACTTTCCCATCAGGCGGGGCTGCCCGGCGTCGCCGGCGGTTTTCCCCTGGCGGAGTTCGCCACCCCGGCCGCGGCGCGGCGTCTCGCGGCCTCGGCGCCGCTGTGGCGCCCGGGCACGGCCTTCGGCTACCACGCCCTGACCATAGGGATCCTGATGGAGGAGCTCTGCCGCCGCGTCTCGGGGCTGCCGCTGCAGGGGCTCTACGACGAACGCCTCCGCCGCCCGTGGGGCATCGACTTCTTCCTGGGCCTGCCCGAGGACCAGGAACCGCGGTACCGCGAGGTGCTCTACGACCCTGATCCGGCGCAGCCGTGGCTGGACCCGCTCAGCCTCGACGGGCTGAACAGCAACGCGCCGGTCAGCACCATCATGGAACTGCCCAACCATCGCGTGGTGCGCGCGTCGGGCATGAGCAGCGCTGGTGGTGTGGGGTCAGCCGAGGGGCTCGCCAGGCTCTACGCCGCCGCCACCACCGGGGTGTACGGCGTTCCTGCTTTCCTGGACACCGCCACCATCGATCTCATGGCCGCGGAGCAGGTCTGGGGACTGGATCGGTGCTCCGGGCAGGACAACGCCTTTGCCGTCGTGTTCATGAAGCCCCAGCCGGGGCGGAACTTTGGCAGCCATCTGGCGTTCGGGCACGAGGGCGCGAACGCGGCCCTCGGCTTCGCGGATCCCGGCTACGGCCTCGGGTTCGGATATGTCCCCCGCCGCAGCGAGGAAGGCCGGACCGAGGGGCGGGCCCAGCGGCTGGCCGCGGCGGTGCGCCGGGCCGCCCACGCGGCGTCCTGACCTGCCCCGTTTCGGCTTGAGCGGCCCGCTCCGGGGTTCGTCCAGTTGTCGCAGGAGCCTCCCGGCCCTAGGGTGAGCCGAATGGCCATTCCAGAAAATCAAGCCGGCAGCCCGCCCTCCCTGCTGCGCCGATGGACCCGCACCGCGGGCAGCGCGGTCGCCGCGGCGGTGCTGTGGCCCCGGCTGCAGCTGGCCCTGAAAGCCGGGCTGGCCGCGGGCGTCGCCTTCGCGATCGCACCCTTCATGCCGGGTTCAGCGGCCGACTATCCGTACTACGCCCCGCTGGGTGCCTTGGTGGCCATGTACGAGAACGTTGCCGGTTCCATGCGCCAGGGCGTCCAGACGCTCGTCGGACTGGCGATCGGGGTGGGCCTCGCATTCATGCTGTTCAGCCTCGGCTCGCCGTCGCCGTGGACGGTCGCGGTGGTCATGGGACTGGGCGTGATCCTCGCCGGCCTGCCCAAGATCGGTTCGGGCCGGGACTGGATCCCGACGGCGGCGCTCCTGGTGCTGTTGGTCGGCGGCCATAATCCGGACACGTTCTCCTTCGGATACCTGTTCCAGATGGGCGTCGGCGTCACGGTGGGCATAGCCGTGAATCTGCTGGTCTTCCCGCCGCTGCACTTCCGTGCGGCGGCCCTGAGCATCGCGGAACTGCGCCAGGCCCTCGCCCAGCAACTCTGGGACATGGGCAAGGCACTGAAGGAAAGCTGGCCGCCGGAGCATGTTGACTGGTCCCGCCGTTCGGAAGCGCTCGCAGCCCACGCCCGCTCCGTGCGGCTCGCCGTCGAGAAAGCCGACGCCAGCCGCCAGGCCAATCCCCGACGCCACCTGCATCCGCGCGACCTGAACCTCGACTACCGGAACCTGCGGGACCTCGAGCGCCTGACCTTCCACGTCCAGGACGTGACCCAGGTGCTCTCGGATGTCATCTGGGCCGAGGACACCCCCTTTGTGGTGCCCGACGAATACGCAGTGCCCCTCGGGGACGCCATGGCTTCCGTCGGCGACGTGCTGCGCGCCCTGGAAGAGGAACAGCCCGAACGCCAAGCCGAGCTGGCCGCCGCCGCCGATGCGGCGATCAGCGACCTGACGGCCCGGCTTGGCTCCGAACAGCACAGCACGGACGCCCCGAGCGCGGTCGAATCCATCCTCTTGAGCCTGCACCGCATGCTGCGCGTGGCCACGCCTGGGCGGCCGGAGGCCAAACCGGCCACGGCGCCGGCAGACTAGGAAAACGCTCCGCCTGACAGCGGGTCGGGCTGTCCGGCTTTGTCCGGTCTGTCCGGACAGAGCCGGACCGGACCAGCCAAGGCAGCGCCGGCTATGGCAGCGCCGCGACCGAGCCGCTGAAGTGCCGGCGCCCGGACAGCGGGTTCCACGCCACGTAATCCGAGCGCTGCCATGCGCCGCCGTCGGCCTGCACAGTGCTGATGTCGAGCGCCACGCGGCCCGGCAGGAACACGGGCGCCTCGAAGGCCACCTCCCAAGTGAACGAATCCCCCCGGACGGCACCGACGTCGGCCAGCGCCCGGGACGCCAGGTACATGCCGTGGGCAAGCGACCGCCGCTGCCCGAGGGCCTTGGCGGTCAGGACGCTCAGGTGGATGGGGTTGAAGTCTCCGGAGACAGCCGCATAGGCACGCCCGGTATCGACGCCGAGCTGCCACAGGGCCGTGGGATCCGGCACGGTGAATGGCGACGGCGGCACGGCCACCGAGGCCTTGTCGATCCCCGGAAGGAACACCCCCTTGGCCAAGTAGGTCGACACCCCGCGCCAGAGGACCTCTTCCTGCCCGGCGGCGCGGACCTCCGCGACGACATCGAGCTGTGTGCCGGCGCGGTGCCCGCGCAGGTTCTCCACCCGGGCGCGGATATCCAGGGCCTGGGTGAACAGGACCGGCGCGGACTGCACCACGGTGTTCGTCAGATGGATCATGCCCAGCAGGGGCAGCGGAAAATCGTCCCGGTTCATCACGCTCATGGCCAGCGGAAACGCCAGGGCATGGATGAAGCCGGCAGGGAGGACATCGCTCGCGCTCTCGCCGATCAGGTGCTGGAAGGCCGTCAGGTTGGCGACGTCGGCCTTCACGCCACGGACCTCGTGGGTGTGGGCCGGCAGTTCGGTGCCGCCATGGGTGCCCAGGACCCGGCGCCGAGCCGCGGCGGCCGCCGCGTTGACGTAGAGCTTGGACAGTGCGGGCATCTCGCCCAGGATGACGGTCTGGGATCCGCTCATGCGCCGACCAGGTTCTGCCCGCAGACGCGCAGCACCTCCCCGGAAATCCCACCCGCGGCGTCGCTGGCCAGGAACGCGATGGCCTCGGCGACGTCGCCCGGCCGGCCGCCCTGCTGCAGGGAGTTGAGCCGGCGCGCCACTTCGCGGGTGGCGAACGGGATTCTGGCGGTCATCTCCGTTTCAATGAAGCCCGGCGCGACGGCGTTGATGGACCCGCCGCGCTCGCCGATCAGCGCCGCCGTGGCGCGGACCATGCCGATCACGCCGGCCTTGGACGCGGCGTAGTTGGTCTGGCCGCGGTTTCCGGCGATCCCGCTGGTAGAGGCCACTGAGACGATCCGGGGCGAGTCATGGAAGTGCTCCGAGGCCAGCAGGGCCTCGTTGATCCGCAGCTGCGCGGCGATGTTGACGGCGAGAACGGCGTTCCAGCGGCCGGCGTCCATGTTGGCCAGGAGCTTGTCCCGGGTGATCCCCGCGTTGTGGATCATGATGTCCAGCCGGCCATGCCGTGCCGCGGCGTGGTCAATGATCCGCTGGCCGGCGTCGTCGCGGCTGATGTCCAGCTGCAGGGCCGTCCCGTGAACCTCGTTGGCCACCGCCGCCAGGTGCTCTCCCGCCGCCGGAATGTCGACGAGGATGAGCGTGGCGCCGTCGCGGTACAGGGTGCGGGCAATCGCGGCCCCGATTCCGCGCGCGGCGCCGGTCACCACGGCCACCTTGCCGGCCAGCGGCTTCTCGACGTCGTCGGGCAGCTGACCGGCACCGGAGCTGACGGTCAGGAACTGCCCGTCCACGAACGCAGAGCGGCCCGAGAGGAAGAACCTCAACGCGCCCAGTGTTGCCGGGCTCGTGGCGCGGACGTCGTCGGCGAGCAGGATGCCGTTGCCGGTGGCGCCGGCGCGGAGTTCCTTCGCCAAAGACCGCAGGAGACCGTCCACGCCCTGCCTGGCAGCCGCCGTTGCCGGTTCCGTGGCCGAGCCCGCCGTGCGGGACACGGTGATGACGCGGGCGCTCGGGGCGAGGTCACGAAGCGACGCGGCAGCGGTAAGGACCGGCTTCTCAAGGTCGCCGGGGTGGGCCAGCTCGTCCAGCACCAGGATGATGGCGCCGAGCTTCTCCTTGGGTATCGCGTGGCGGCGGACGTCAAGGTTCCAGTCCAGCAGGGTGGCGGCGAGCTCGTCGGCCCCGCCGGTTGATCCCTGGACCAGGACCGGTCCCTCGATGAGGGGGCGGCCGGGCTCGTGCCGCCGGAGGACTACTGGCTGCGGGAGGCCCAGCCGTTTGGCGAGGTCCTTGCCGAGTCCGTGGCTGACCAGCCGGGTGTACTTGTCGCTCATCCGGTTCTCCCTAGAGTGCTTCGAGGATTGCGACGACGCCCTGGCCGCCGGCGGCGCAGATGGACACGAGGCCGCGGGCCGGGCGCCCGTTGACGTCGCCCTTTTCGTGCAGCATTTTGGCCAACGAGGCCACGATCCTGCCGCCCGTGGCCGCAAACGGGTGTCCGGCGGCGAGCGAGGAGCCGTTGACGTTCAGCTTGGCCCGGTCGATGCTGCCGAAGGCGCCGTCCAGGCCCAGGCGGGTGCGGCCGAATTCCTCGTCCTCCCACGCGGCAAGGGTGCTCAGCACCGTGCCGGCGAAGGCCTCGTGGATCTCGAAGAAGTCCATGTCCGCGAGGCTGAGATTGTGGCGTGCGAGCAGCCGGGGCACCGCGAAGGCCGGGGCCATGAGCAGCCCGTCTTTGCCGTGGACAAAGTCGACGGCGGCAGCCTCGCCGTCGATCACCGCGGCGAGCTTGGGAAGGTCGTGGGCGTCGGCCCATTCCTCGGACGCCAGCAGAACAGTGGAGGCGCCATCGGTCAGCGGGGTGGAATTGCCGGCCGTCATGGTCGCCGCGGCGCCCAGGTTCTTGCCGAAAACGGGCTTGAGGGTGGCCAGCTTCTCCGGGCTCGTGTCAGCGCGCAGGTTGGAGTCGCGGCTCAGTCCCCGGTAGGGGGTCAGGAGGTCATCGAAGAAGCCGGCATCGTAGGCCGCGGCCAGGTTCCGGTGGCTGTTGAAGGCCAGCTCGTCCTGGGCCTCCCGGGTGATCTTCCACTGCGCCGTGGTCAGCGCCTGGTGCTCGCCCATCGACAGGCCGGTGCGCGGCTCCCCCGTGTTCGGGGCATCGGGAGCCAGATCCTTGGGACGGAGCCGGCTGAGGACCTGCAGCTTCCGGGACATCGTCTTGGCGCGGTTGAGGTCAAGGAGCACCTCGCGCAGTCCCTCGCTGACGGCGATGGGAGCATCTGAGGCGGAGTCGACGCCGCCGGCGATCGCGGAATCGATCTGGCCCAGCTTGATCTTATTCGCCAGGCCGAGCACGGTTTCCAGGCCGGTGGCGCAGGCCTGCTGGAGGTCATACGCCGGGGTCTCGGCGGACAGGGCCGAGCCGAGCACGGCTTCCCGGGTGAGGTTGAAATCCCGGGAGTGCTTGAGGACCGCCCCCGCGGCCACTTCCCCGATCCGCTCGTCCTGCAGGCCGAAGCGGGCGATCAGGCCATCCAGGGCGGCCGTGAGCATGTCCTGGTTGGAAGACTTCGTATACGCGCCTCCGGTCCGGGCGAACGGGATGCGGTTGCCGCCAACGACCACGGCTTTGCGGAGTTGCGCCGGGCCAGCGCCGGCGTGCTGATTCGTTCCGGCGGCGGCGGTCCCGGCAGCGGTCCCTCCGACGGCGGGTGCGGCGGCTGGCTGGGGGCGGGGCACTGACTGTCCGTTGACGGACATGGGCTGTCTCCTTCGATCAAAGCGATTACCGATACCCAGCGTACCTGATACGCTGGGTATCGTGAACATCCCCAAAGCCACCGTGCCCGCCGGGCAGGCCGCCGTCGACGGCCGCGCTTCCCGCTGGCACTCCCACCGCGAGGAACGGCGGCGGGAGCTGATCAAGTCGGCCCGGAGGGCGGTGCATGCCCTCGGCAGCGACGCGTCCATGGAGGACATTGCCGCAGCCGCGGGAACGTCGAAGTCCGTGTTCTACCGCTATTTCGGCGACAAGGCCGGACTCCAACGGGCCGTGGGCGAGGTGGTCCTGAGCCAGATGCAGCGGCGCATCCAGGAGGCGGCCCAGAGCGCCCAGACGCCCCGCGAAGGCCTGTTCGCCATGGTGTCCGCGTACCTGCAAATGGCCGAGACCAGCCCGAATGTCTACACGTTCGTCACGCGCCATGCTTCCGGCGAGCCCGAAACGGCCGGCCCGTCCATGTCCACGGCGGGAGCCTTGAGCCACTTCTTCGCCGCCATCAGCGACATGATTGCCCGGCCGATGCGCAGCCATCTGGGCGGCGGCCCGGACAAGGAAGCCGTGATCGGCTACTGGCCCAATGCCGCGATCGGCCTGGTCCGGAATGCTGGCGAACAGTGGCTCGCCAGCCCACCCGGACCGGCCAAGCCCGGCCAGGAGGCCATGGCCCGGCAGATCACGGATTGGCTCTGCTTCGGCATCGCCCCCGAGCTGCAGGCACCTCCTCCCGAAGAAGCAGCCCGAACGGAACGAACCGGCCCGGCAGGTCAGGGCACGCCGTAGCAGCGGCACACCGGCCCACGCCCGCGGACTGAATTGTCAGCACTAAAGATTGTCAGAACCACAGAAGGAAACGACATGACTGAACTAGCCGACCGCATCACCGGCAACGCACCCCGCCGCCGGCCCCAGCCACAGCAGCCGGCCGCAACCACGGCTGCCGGCCGTTCGGGCCAGCCCGGTACCCCTGAGGTGCCCGCCGTCGACGTCGCGGCCCTTGGTGAACAGCTGCTGGGTAAGTGGGCCGACATCCGGCTGAAGTCCAGGGGCCTCGCCGGCCGCCCGGAACTGCACAAGATCGAGGGCCAGACCCACACAGAACACCGCCGGCGCGTCTTCGGGCAGCTCAGGATCCTGGTGGACAACGGGGCAGTCCACCGTGCCTTCCCGGAGTCCGTGGGCGGCTCGGATGACCACGGCGGTAACGTGGCCGGCTTCCAGGAACTGGTCATCGCTGACCCGTCGCTGCAGATCAAGGCCGGCGTTCAGTGGGGCCTGTTCGGCTCCGCGGTGAACCACCTCGGCACCGCGGAACACCACGAGAAATGGCTGCCGGGCATCATGAGCCTGGAGATCCCGGGCTGCTTCGCCATGACGGAGACCGGGCACGGCTCTGACGTGGCCAGCATTGCCACCACCGCCACCTATGACCCCGCCACCGGGGAGTTCGTGGTCCACACACCGTTCCGGGCAGCGTGGAAGGACTACATCGGCAACGCCGCCACCGATGGCCTGGCCGCCGTCGTGTTCGCCCAACTGGTGACAAAGGGCGTCAACCACGGCGTGCACGCGTTCTACATGGACCTCCGGGACCCCGGGACCAAGGAGTTCCTGCCGGGCATCGGCGGCGAGGACGATGGGGTCAAGGGCGGCCTGAACGGCATCGACAACGGCCGGCTTCACTTCACGAACGTCCGGATCCCCCGCACCAACCTCCTGAACCGCTACGGCGACGTCGACCCCGAGGGCAACTACACGTCCTCCATCGCCAGCCCGGGCCGCCGCTTCTTCACCATGCTCGGCACGCTGGTCCAGGGCCGGGTCTCGCTCGACGGCGCCGCCGTGACGGCGTCGAAGCTGGCCCTGAAAACCGCCATCCAGTACGCCACCGAACGCCGGCAGTTCAATGCCTCCTCCCAGACCGACGAGGAAGTGCTGCTGGACTACCAGCGGCACCAGCGCCGGCTCTTCACCCGGCTGGCCACCACGTACGCCGCCAGCTTCGCCAGCGAGCAACTGCTGCAGAAATTCGACGACGTCTTCTCCGGCCGTCACGACACCGACCAGGACCGCCAGGACCTCGAAACCCTGGCCGCGGCCCTGAAGCCGCTGAGCACCTGGCACGCCCTGGATACGCTGCAGGAATGCCGCGAGGCCTGCGGTGGTGCCGGCTTCCTGATCGAGAACCGGTTCGCCTCGCTCCGCGCCGACCTGGACGTCTACGCCACGTTCGAAGGCGACAACACGGTCCTGCTGCAGCTGGTCGCCAAGCGCCTGCTGGCGGACTACGCCAAAGAATTCCGCACCGTCAACGTCGGCGTGCTGGCCCGCTACGTCGTGGGCCAGGCCACCGGTGCGGCGATCCACCGCACCGGGCTGCGCGGCGTCGCCCAGTTCGTGGCGGACACCGGATCAGTGCAGAAGGCGGCGCTGGCGATTAAGGACGAGGCAAGCCAGCGGACCCTGCTCACGGACCGCGTCCAGACCATGGTCGCGGAGGTGGCCACGGCCCTTAAGGGCGCGAACAAGCTCCCCCAGCAGCAGGGCGCCGCCTTGTTCAACGCCCACCAGCACGAACTCATCGAAGCCGCCCAGGCCCATGCCGAGCTGCTGCAGTGGGAGGCCTTTACCGAGGCCCTCGGCCAGGTGACAGACCCGGGCACGCACAAAGTCCTGACGTGGCTGCGCGATCTCTTCGGCCTGTCCCTGATCGAGAAGAACCTGTCCTGGTACCTCATGAACGGCAGGCTGTCGATGCAGCGCGGCCGCACTGTGGGCGAATACATCAACCGCCTGCTCGTGAAGATCCGCCCGCACGCCCTGGACCTGGTGGACGCGTTTGGGTACGGCCCGGAGCACCTCCGCGCTGAGATCTCCACCGGCGCGGAGAAGGTCCGCCAGGACGAGGCCCGGGACTACTTCCGCAAGCAGCGGGCCAGCGGCCAGGCGCCCCTGGACGAAAAGATCCTGCTTGCCCGCGCCGTTCACGGCACGAAGGCTCACGGCACAAAGGCCCAGGGCACCAAAGCCCGCGGCTGACCCAGCCGAAATGCGACGACGGCACCGCCCCCTCAGCCGGGGCGGCGCCGTCGTCGTTCTGCCCTGTCGACGGACTGCTGTTCCGTCGCGGGGTCAGGAGTCCTTGTTGAGCACCGAGCGGTAGACCTCGAGCGTGGTCTCCGTGATGGATTCCCAAGAGAAGTGTTCCTCGGCCCTGCGCCGGCCCGCTTCACCCATGGCTCGTGCCCGGGCGGGATCGGACACCACTTCGATGAGGGCCTCGGCAAAGTCGGTGACGAACTTCTCCGGGTCCAGCGGGATGCCGGTGCCGTCGGTGACCTGCTCGATCGGAACAAGCAGCCCGGTCTTGCCGTGCTCGACGACCTCCGGAATGCCGCCCGTGGCGCTGGCCACCACGGCGGCGCCGCAGGCCATCGCCTCGAGGTTGACGATGCCCAGGGGCTCGTAGATGGACGGGCACGCGAACGCCGTCGCGTGGCTGAGCACCTGGATGACCTCGTTGCGGGGCAGCATCCGTTCGATCAGGATCACGCCGCTGCGCTGGCTCTGGAGTTCCTCGATCAGGCGTGCCGTCTCGGCGGCCAGTTCCGGCGTGTCCGCGGCGCCGAGGCACAGCACCAGCTGAACGTCAGCCGGGAGCTTGGCGGCGGCCCGCAGCAGGTACGGTACGCCCTTCTGCCGGGTGTTCCGGCCCACAAAAACAACGCTGGGGCGCTCCGGGTCGATCCCGAGCGGCCGGATGATGTCATCAGCCTCGTCCCGGGTCCACTGGCTGACATCAATGCCGTTGTGGACCACCTTGACCTTGGCCGGGTCAACGTCCGGATAGCTGCGCAGGATGTCCTGGCGCATGCCTTCGGAGACGGCGATGATGGCGGCGGCGGCCTCGTAGGCGGTCTTTTCCACCCAGGAGGACACTGCGTAGCCGCCACCAAGCTGCTCGGCCTTCCACGGGCGCAGCGGCTCCAGGCTGTGGGCGCTCAGTACATGCGGGATGCCGTGAAGCAACGACGCGATGTGTCCGGCCATGTTGGCGTACCAGGTGTGGGAGTGGACCAGGTCCGCGCCGGCGATGTCCGGGACGATCCTCAGGTCCACCCCAAGGGTCTGGATGGCGGCGTTTGCGGAGCCCAGGTCTTCGGGCACGGAATACGACGTGACAGCCGCTCCGTGATACCCGGGCTCGCGGGGCGCGCCGAAGGCACGCACCTGAAGGTCCACGCGTTGGGCCAGCACTCGGCTGAGCTCGGCCACATGGACCCCGGCGCCGCCGTAAATTTCCGGCGGGAATTCTTTGGTCACAATATCTATTCGCACATGCACCAAGGTAGTCGTTACGGTGGAACTGATCTAGTGTGAAGACGTTCGGGCATGCCGGACTGTATTGGGGAGTAACGAAGGCGTTCAGGAGCGATCACCATGCCGCATCAAAAGAGAGTTTTGGCAATTGTCCTCGCAGGTGGCGAGGGAAACCGGCTCATGCCGTTGACGGCGGACCGGGCCAAGCCTGGTGTCCCGTTTGCCGGAAGCTACCGGCTCATTGACTTTGCCCTTTCAAATCTTGTGAATTCCCGCTATCTGCAAATTGTGGTGCTGACGCAATACAAGTCGCACAGCCTTGACCGGCACATTTCCGAAACGTGGCGGATGTCCACCCAGTTGGGCAACTATGTGGCTTCTGTTCCGGCCCAGCAGCGCGTCGGCAAGAGCTGGTTCCTCGGCAGCGCCAACGCCATCTATCAGTCGCTGAATCTCATTCACGACGCCAACCCCGACATCGTGGTCGTGGTCGGCGCGGACCACGTCTACCGGATGGACTTCTCCCAGATGGTGGCGCAGCATGTCGCGAGCGGGGCCAAGGCCACGGTCGCCGCGGTCCGCCAGCCGCTGCACATGGCGGACCAGTTCGGCGTGATCGAAACCGATGCGGACAACCCGGAGAAGATTGCCGCGTTCGTGGAGAAGCCGTCCTCGACGCCCGGCCTCGCGGCCGACCCCAGCCAATTCCTGGCCTCCATGGGCAATTACGTCTTCGACGCCGACGCTCTGATTGAAGCC
The DNA here is from genome assembly GCF_900168135.1 of Arthrobacter sp. 49Tsu3.1M3. Taxonomy (NCBI): domain Bacteria; kingdom Bacillati; phylum Actinomycetota; class Actinomycetes; order Micrococcales; family Micrococcaceae; genus Arthrobacter; species Arthrobacter sp. 49Tsu3.1M3. The sequence continues at coordinate 166,402 of NZ_FUZD01000001.1, read as the reverse complement.
CTCCACGTTGACGCCGAGCGCCTCGACACCAAGCACGACATGGGCGGGGACATCATTCCCTACTTCGTGAACCAGGGTGAGGCCGGCGTTTACGACTTCACCCTCAACGACATCCCCGGATCCACCGAACGGGACCGCACGTACTGGCGCGACGTCGGCACCATCGATTCGTTCTACGACGCCCACATGGACCTGATCTCCCCCGTTCCGGTCTTCAACCTCTACAACTCCGAGTGGCCGATCTACACCCGCCAGACCATCTCCCCGCCAGCCAAGTTTGTCCGCGGCAAGTCCAACACGGTGGGCACGGCATTGGATTCGATCGTGGCCAGCGGCGTCGTCGTCTCCGGCGGCATCGTGGAAGGCTCCGTGCTCTCCAACGACGTCTACGTCGGCACCTCGAGCCGGGTCCTGGACTCGGTCCTGATGGACAAGGTCAACGTCGGTGAAGGCGCCGTGATCAAGCGCGCCATCATCGACAAGAACGTCAAGGTTCCGGCCGGGGCCGCGATCGGGCTCGACGCCGAACTGGACCGCGCCCGCGGCTTCAAGGTCACCGACTCCGGAATCACGGTCCTGTCCAAGGGCCAGCACGTCCCGGACCCCAGCGATGCGGAACGGGCGCTGTCCGCGGCCAACCTGCGCCTGGTGCCCGACGCGGTCCGCACCGCAACCGAGAACTGGCCCGAACTGCGGGACTCCGTGGACAAGGTGGCCGACGTCCAGGCAGCCGCTGTCGGAACGGACGGACCGGTCAAGCAGTCACCCACGGCATAGGCAGGCGGGGGCCCGGCTGGCACGTCCGGCCGGGCTCCCCGCACCCTGTAAAATTAGGGCAATGAGCTCCCCCGATCTGTCCTCCGACTTTCCCTCTGCCGAGCCTGGTGTTGCCGGGTCCGGTCTTGCCGAGCTGACCCCGGAGGAAATCCAGGCCTGCCTGAAGGTCCTGAACACGATCCACGCCTATGACGAGGAGCACCCGGACTACGTCTCGGTGCGCCGCGCCACCGGAAAGATGTTCAAGGCCGTCAAGCGCCACCGGCGGGTCAGCAAGCGCGACGAGATCGCCGAGGCGGACCGCGCCGTGATCGCGCAGACGGCGACGGCGGCCCCTGACAGGATTGACGACGAGACCCGCGGCAACAAGCTCGCCACGTCCGCGACCGGGGAAATCGCCGGCCACCTGATCAGGTCCCGGCCGTGCTACATCTGCAAGCAGCACTACACCCAGGTGGATGCCTTCTACCACCAGCTGTGCCCCGAGTGTGCCCTGTTCAGCCACAGCAAGCGCGACGCCCGCACCGATCTGACCGGCCGCAGGGCCTTGCTGACCGGCGGCCGGGCAAAGATCGGTATGTACATCGCGCTCCGGCTCCTGCGGGACGGCGCGCACACCACCATCACCACCCGGTTCCCGAAGGACGCCGCCCGCCGCTTCGCTGCGATGGAGGACAGCGCCGACTGGCTGCACCGGCTCCGGATCGTGGGCATCGACCTCCGCGACCCGTCCCAGGTGATGGCCCTGACGGATTCCCTGGACGCCGCAGGACCGCTGGACATCATCATCAACAACGCGGCCCAGACGGTGCGGCGCTCCGGCAACGCCTACAAGCCGCTCGTCGACGCCGAGGACGAGCCGCTGCCCGCCGCCCTCCAGGCTGCCAACGGGGGCCCGGAGCTGGTCACGTTCGGCCACGCCCACGACAAGCACCCGCTTGCCCTGGCCAGCAGCGTGCTCGACCATCCCGTGCTGGCCGGGGACGCGATCACGTCCCTGGCCCTGTCCACCGGGTCGGCGTCGCTGGAGCGTATTGCCTCCGGCACCGCGATTGACGCGGGCGGGCTGGTCCCGGACCTCGCCACCATCAACAGCTGGACCCAGGTGCTGGACGAAGTGGACCCGCTGGAGATGCTCGAAGTGCAGCTGTGCAACGTGACGGCTCCGTTCCTGCTGGTCAGCCGGCTGCGGGGGGCCATGAAGCGCTCCACCGCGCGGCGGAAGTACATCGTCAATGTCAGCGCCATGGAAGGCCAGTTCTCCCGCGCCTACAAGGGCCCCGGGCACCCGCACACGAATATGGCCAAGGCTGCGCTGAATATGATGACGCGAACCAGCGCCCAGGAAATGCTCGACGCCGACGGCATCCTCATGACGGCCGTGGACACCGGCTGGATCACGGACGAGCGGCCGCACTACACCAAAGTCCGCCTCATGGAAGAGGGCTTCCACGCGCCCCTGGACCTCGTTGACGGCGCCGCCCGCGTGTACGACCCCATCGTGATGGGCGAATCCGGCGAGGACCAGTACGGCGTCTTCCTGAAGGACTACAAGCCCAGTCCCTGGTGACCGGCGCCGGCGGGCCACTGCGGGCGTCAATCCAGTGCGCGCTGCGGGACCTATGGCCCTAATCGGGGCCCGGGCCGGGCCGTATCGTGGCTCGACATGGACTCAACCACGCCCTCGCCGGAATACTCGCTGACTATGGACCAGTGCTGGGCGCTGCTCGACACCGAAGTTGTAGGGCGCGTAGCGCTGATCGTAGACAACCATCCGGAGATCTTCCCGGTGAATTTCGTCCTTGAGCGGCGGGCGATTGCCTTCCGCACCGCAGGCGGCACGAAGCTCTGGGGCGCGATCACGGGCAAGCCGGTTGCATTCGAGATCGACGGCTACGACGCCCGCGATGAGACGGCCTGGAGCGTGATGGCGCGCGGGGAAGCCGAGGTCATCGAGAGCCAGGAGGAGAAGGACGAAATTGACTCCCTGCTCCTGGAGCCCTGGCAGCCCGGCGAGAAGGCCTACTACGTCCGTGTGGCTCCCAAAGCCCTGACGGGACGACGCTTCAAGGTCAACCGCCCCGACGTGTGGACCACCCGGCTCGCGGATCCGCGCCGGGCCACGTTCGAATAGGATCCTCCGGGCACCCTCCGGGCAGGATTGCGGCGTCAGCCGTGTTCTGGCGCGTGGATCACCAGCACCGGCTCCGGGCAGGATTGCGGCGTCAGCCGTGTTCTGGCGCGTGGATCACCAGCACCGGGCAATGCGCATGTGCCACACAGGCGGAACTCACCGATCCCAATAGCAGTCCACCGAATCCCCCGTGGCCGCGGCGGCCCAGCACGAGCATGTCCGCGGCTTTGCTTTCCTCGATCAGTACGCGGCGGGGGTGTCCCTGGACGAGACGGGTCTCGACGTTGTCCGGGGTGTCCGGGCCGAAGGCCTTCGCCACCGCCTCGGCCAGGATTTCGGCGGCCCGGACGTCGAAGTCGCCGATGCCGACGGCGACATAGCCGTCGTACACCGGCGGATAGTCCCAGCATGCCAGCGCGACGACCTTGGCGGCCAGGGGCACCGCGAGGGCCTGCGCATGCCGCAACGCGGACACCGAAGCGTCCGAGCCGTCAACGCCTACCACGATCATCCGGACGTCCCTGACTTCGTTCATCGCAATCCTTTGCCCTCGTACCGGCCGAGCTTCCCGCGCCAGATGGCGACGCTCCCATGATTTCCTCCACCCGGCCAGGCGCCTAGGGCCAAAGGGCATGCACGCCTCCCGGCCGGCGGACAGGCCGGAAGCGCTCCGGCAACTGGCCGGAGGCGGTCCGTTGGGCACTATGACCCTTGTCCGCGCCGCCCCGGTGCAGAAGAATGGCAGAGGCTGGGGTCAGCAAATGCATTACAGCATCGCGTTACAAAAAGCATCGTGTTACATACAGCATCGAGCGGTCGTGCGAGCGGCCGGACGGGAGAATCATGATTGCCTGGGCAGACGCAGGTCTCACTGCACCTGATGGCGGGCAGGCGGTGATCCGCGTCTTTATCCTTGATGACCACGAACTTGTCAGGCGCGGGCTGCAGGAACTGCTCGAAGGCGAGGGGTTTGCCGTCGTCGGCAGTTCCGGATCCGCGGTCGAGGCGACCCGGCGGATTCCCGCACTGCATCCCGACGTCTGTGTGCTGGACGCCCGTCTGCCGGACGGGACCGGCATCGAGGTCTGCCGGGACGTGAGATCGGTGGACCCGTCCTTGAACTGCATCATCCTGACGAGTTTCGACGACGAACAGGCCCTGCGCGGCGCCGTCCTGGCCGGGGCACGCGGATACGTGCTGAAGGAGATCGGCGGCACCGACCTGATCGGCGCCCTGCGGCGGGCAGCAGCGGGCGAGTCCCTCTTCGAGGAAGGCGTGGCCGCCGGCGTCGTGGACAGCCTGGTGGAGGCCGAAGAGGTCGACCCGCGCACGTCCTCGCTCACGCCCCAGGAACGCAAGGTCCTGGAGCTGGTGGGGGGCGGACTGACCAACCGGCAGATTGCCGCGGAAATGTTCCTGGCGGAGAAGACCGTGAAGAACTATGTGTCGTCCCTGCTGGCCAAGCTCGGATTCGAGCGCCGCACGCAGGCAGCCGTCTTCATCGCGAGCCCGGCGTTTCCGGGGGCCTCCGCCGGGAGAACCGGAGAAGTCATCCGGCCGCACAGCGTCGGGTAGGGCCCGGACCTCCGGGCGCGCCGGCTAAAGGGGAACCGACCATTCCAGGCTGGTACCGGAGTCGGGCGCGCTCGTGATGGTGCAGTTGCCGTCGAGCATGCGCGCCCGGTCTTCGAGATTGCTTAGCCCGTTGCGCTTTTCGGGTTGGGTGAAACCGGCGCCGTTGTCGCTGATCACCACCGTTACCCGGCCCTTGACGACGGCGACCGAGACTGAGATGGTGTCCGCCCCGGAGTGCCGGATGGCGTTGCTGAGCCCTTCGGACACCACGGCCACGACGTTGTCGGCCTTGTCCGACGTCACGGCATCCACGGGGCCCGTAATAGTCAGGCGCGGTGGGAACGGCATGGACTTCGACGAACTGCGCGTAACCCGGCGGATCCGGCCGCTGAGCAGTTCGATCTCACCGGTGTTGCTCTTCAGCGAGTAAATGGTGTCGCGCAGGCTGCGGATCGCCTCGTCGAGTTCGCCGGTGATGTTGCGGATGCGCTCCAGCGCCAGTTCCTCCTTCGTGAAGCGGGTCAGGCTCTGCACGCTCAGCCCGGCGGCGAACAGCCGCTGGATGACGAGGTCGTGCAGGTCCCGGGCGATCCTGTCGCGGTCGGTGAAGACCAGGAGTTCCTCGCGCAGCCGGTGAACCCTGGCCAGTTCCAAGGCGAGGGCAACGTGGGAGCCGAAGACGGCACCCATCTCGATATCGGTCCGGGCATAGCGCACCGAACCCTTGTCCCGTGCCAGCAACAGGAGGCCATGGTGGGCGCCCTGGGTACTCAGCGCCACTGCAAGCAGCGGGCCGGTGACTGCGCCGTCGACCTCCCCCAACACTTCGGACGCGTCGTCGAACAGCACCGGTTCGCCGCCTTCGAGGACACCTTCCAGGAGCTCTGACTCCAAGTGCAGTGACCGCCCCGAAAACGCCGTGCCGCGCTCACCGGCAACACCGATCACCACGTGGGCCACACCGTTGGCGGCGGGGGCCACCAGCAGGGCGAGTGAGGACGCGGATTCCTGAAGCGCGCGGCCGGCGATCGGGTCCAGGCCGCCCGAGGTGTAGTCGCGGTCCGTGCTCAGCATCAGCCCGGAGACATCCATGCAGGCCTCCAGCCAGCGGGCCCGGCGGCGGGCGTCGTCGTAGAGCCGGGCATTTTCGATGGCGACACCGGCAGCCGCCGCCAGGGCGACGGCCAAGGCCTCGTCCTCTGCGGAAAAGTCCTCGCCGTCTTCTTTCTCCGTGAGGTAGAGGTTTCCGAACACCACGTCCCGGACGCGGACCGGTACCCCGAGGAACGACCTCATGGGAGGGTGGTGCGAGGGGAACCCGTAGGCCTCGGGGTGCTTGCTCAGTTCATGCAGCCGGAGCGGCCGCGGGTCTGTGATCAGGAGGCCGAGGACGCCGTGGCCGGTCGGCAGCGGACCGATCTGCCGCGCCAGTTTTCCATCGATGCCGACGGTGATGAAGTGGCTGAGCGCGTGGTCATCACCGATCACGCCAAGGGCGCCGAACCGGGCGTGCAACAACCGGCAGGCCGATCCGACCACGCGCTCCAGGACGGCATCCAGGCTCAGGTCCTCGGCCAGGGCGACGACGGCTTCGAGCAGCCCGGTGATGCGTTCCTTGGATTGGAGCAGTTCTTCCGCCCGGGCGCCGAACCCCTTCAGCAGTTCCTCAACTACGGGATTTGGCTCGGACACGGTATGGCCGGAGCCCTCACCCGTTGACTGCATGTCATTGCCCCCAATCGCTCCGGCCAATGTAGACGCTGACGGCCCTATGCCAGAATAGCGCGAACGTCTCAGGAAAACCTCAGAATTCGGAGAATAACCCGGCGGCCGGGTCCATTTGCCCTAGCCGCCGCCAGCCGGGCCGCGTACGCTCGCCGGCATGAGCACTGAATCGAGCCCGGGCCGTCACGAGCCAGAGGACCAGACCCACGCCGTCGAAGACCTCGACCACCACACATGCTGGCAGCTATTGCGCAGCGTCTCGGTGGGCCGGCTGGCGGTCTGGGTGGAGGATCATCCCGACATTTTCCCCATTAACTACAAAGTGGACCACGGCACGCTGGTGTTCCGGACCGCGGAGGGCACCAAGCTGCAGGCGGCCACCGGTGGCACGCCGGTGGCGTTGGAAGCCGACGGCATCAACGCGGACACCGGAGTCGCCTGGAGCGTGGTCATCAAGGGCCAGGCCGCGCCGGTGCAGAACCCCCAGGAAGTCATGGACACGGTGGGCCTGTTGCTGTTTCCGTGGCAGGCCGGAAAGAAGGAACACTTCGTCCGGATCACGCCGGACACTGTCACGGGCCGGCGCTTCAAGGTGGTGCCGCCGCAGACGTGGTGGACTTCGTTGGACGACTCCACGCGTTCCGGCCTCGAGTAACCCGCAAAACACCACTTGCGCTATCCTATCGGGCTGACCTGCTTCAGGGCAGCCCGATACGATAGCGGCACTTGGCGGCGTGCGGTCAGGCGACGCGGGTGATCTCCACGCTGACGCTGAGGGCCGATCCCCCGCCGCCGGACAGGATGCCCTTGAGCGGCGGCACGTCGCGGTAGTCGCGGCCCCGGGCCACCGTGACGTGGAAGTCCCCCGCCGGCTTGTGGTTGGTCGGGTCCCAGCTGCGCCATTCGCCGTCCCACCACTCGAGCCACGCATGCGACTGGCCGGCGACTGTCTCGCCGAGCTCCGCCGTCGAACGCGGGTGAAGGTAACCGGACACGTAGCGGGCCGGGATACCGCAGCTGCGCAGTGACCCGATGGCGAGGTGCGCCAGGTCCTGGCAGACGCCCTGCCGCTGGTTCCAGGCCTGTTCGGCGTTGGTGGTGACGCCGGTGGAGCCCTTCATGTAGGTCATTTCACCGCGCATCCAGGCAAAGACCGCCATGGCGGCCTCGTGCGGCGATTTCCCCTCGACAACCCCGGGAATGATGGCGAGCACTTCGGAGCCGGGACCTGTCAGCTGGGACTGGGGAATCCAGTCGCTGAACTGGTTCAGGGTTTCCGGTGCGGCCAGGACGTCCCAACCGACGATGTCGGCCTCGGCCGCGATCTTCTCGACCCGGTGCACCTCGACGGTGGTGGTGGACAGGACCTCGAGGTGCTCGTGCGGCATCTGCATGTCGAAGGCGGTCACCCGGGTGCCCCAGTAGTCGCGGTAGCTGCTCAGGGCCGCCTGCGATGGCGAAACCTTCATGGAGGACTCCAGGACCACCTGCTGCGGGTCCGTCAGCGGGGTCATCCGGGCCTCGTTGTAGGAGAGGGTGACGCGCTTGTTGTACTTGTAGGCCGTCTTGTGGACGATGTTCAGCCGGGTCATGAAACTTCTCCCACCCAGGCCAGTTCGTCTGCCTGATTGAAGTACTTACGGGAAATGGCGTCCGAGGCCTGCGACACGGCCTTTTGCACACGCTCCATGTGCTCCGGCAGCTCCGACATGAGGTCATCGGTGCGGTGGAACTCCAGGAAGGTGCGGGCCTGCCCGACGATCCGGCGGGCGTCGTTGATGAACCCGACGCGCTGGGCCGAGGGGTCGAGCTTCGCCAGGCACTCGTCGGCGTCGCGCAGCGCGTAGACGATGGACCGCGGGAACAGCCGGTCCAGCAGCAGGAATTCGGCCGCGTGCTGGTCCCCGAAGGCCGCCCGGCGGGTCCGCAGGAAGGACTCGTAGGCCCCGGCGCAGCGGAGCATGTTCACCCAGGACATGCCGGCCGAGAGGACGTCGCGGGTGGAGAGCATGCGCGCTGTCATGTCCGCACGCTCCAGCGACCGGCCCAGGACCAGGAACTGCCAGCTCTCGTCGTGGCTGACGGTGGTGTCGGCCAGGCCGCTGACCATCGCGGTCCGCTCCAGGACCCAGTTGCAGAACCGGTAGGTGCCCACCACGTCCTTGCGGTGCTGGTTGAGCCCGTAGTAGGTCGTGTTGAGGCTTTCCCAGAGCCCGGAGGAGACGGTCTCGCGGGCGCGGCGGGCGTTTTCCCGGGCAGCTCCGAGGGAACCGGCAATGGACGTGGCACTCTGCTTGTCGTACGCGAGGGCATTGAGCAGTTCGGGCAGGCCGAAATCGTCACTTTGTGCGCGGGCACCCATGACGGCGAGGAGTTCCTGCGCCACGCTGCGCTGTTCCTCCATGGGCAAGTGGTTGAGCCGTTCGAGGTGGACGTCGAGGATCCGGGCGGTGCCGTCGGCCCGTTCCACGTAACGGCCGATCCAAAACAGTGACTCGGCAATACGGCTAAGCATTCGCGGGTACCTCCTGCGCGTCAGAAATCTGCTGCTGCTGTTGCTGCTCTTTCTGGCTGTCGCGCCAGTTGCTCTCCACCGGCCAGACCGAAACCCGCTCGAGTACTGCGATGGTGGGCCGCGGGATCACTTCGACGGGGACCTGCGGGGAATCGGCCAGGACCCAGGTGTCCTTGGAGCCGCCGCCCTGGCTGGAATTGACGATCAGCGAGCCCTCCTTGAGCGCCACGCGGGTCAGTCCGCCGGGGAGAACCCAGACGTCCTCGCCGTCGTTGACGGCGAACGGGCGCAGGTCCACGTGCCGGGGGCCGAACTTGTCGCCGCTGAGCGTCGGCACCGTGGACAGCTGCAGCACCGGCTGGGCGATCCATCCGCGGGGGTCGGCGATGATCCGCTTGCGCAGGGCGTCGAGTTCGTCCCTGGACGCGTCCGGGCCGATCACCAGGCCCTTGCCGCCTGAGCCGTCCACCGGTTTGACCACGAGCTCGTCCAGGCGGTCCAGGACGTGCTCCCGGGCCTCCTTCTCTTCGAGCCGGAACGTGTCCACGTTGGCGATCACGGGCTCTTCGTTCAGGTAGTACCGGATGAGGTCGGGCACATAGCTGTAGACCAGCTTGTCATCGGCGACGCCGTTGCCCACGGCGTTGGCGATCGTGACGCCGCCGGCGCGGGCGGCGTTGACCAGGCCGGGGCAGCCGAGCATGGAGTCGGCACGGAACTGCAGCGGGTCCAGGAATTCGTCGTCGATGCGTTTGTAGATGACGTCCACACGCTGCTCGCCGGCCGTGGTGCGCATGTAGACCCGGTTGCCGCGGCAGATGAGGTCGCGGCCCTCGACAAGCTCGACACCCATGAGTCCGGCGAGCAGGGTGTGCTCGAAGTAGGCGCTGTTGAACACGCCGGGGGTCAGGACCACCACGGTGGGATCGTCGACGCCGGAGGGCGCCGTCTTCCGCAGGGCGGACAGGAGCCGGCGGGGGTACTCCTCGACCGGGCGGATAAGCTGCTGGCCGAAAGCCTCGGGCAGGCCCTTAGCCATGGCCCGGCGGTTCTCGAGAACATAGCTGACGCCCGAGGGCACGCGCACGTTGTCCTCCAGGACCCGGAACGTGCCCTCGGCGTCGCGGACGACGTCGATTCCGGAGATGTGGACCCGGACGCCGCCGGCCGGCTCGAAGCCGTGCACCTGGCGGTGGAAGTGCGCGCTCGTCGTGACGAGCTGGCGCGGGATGACGCCGTCGGACACCACGGTCATCTTGTCGTAGACGTCATTGAGGAAGGCTTCAAGGGCGCGGACGCGCTGGGCCACGCCGCGTTCCAGGACGCTCCACTCATCCGCGGGGATCACGCGGGGGACGATGTCCAGGGGGAAGGGCCGTTCCTCACCCGCGAAGTCGAAGGTCACGCCGCGGTCCAGGAAGGTCCGGGCCATGGAATCGGCGCGGGCGCTGACGTCAGCCAACGAGAGTTCGCGCAGGGCCAGGGCCACCTGCCCGTAGGATCTCCGGGCCTGCTGGCCGGGGGCAAACATCTCGTCGTAGGCGCCGGTGCGGCCGGCGGCCTCGGAGTATTCCTGGAATAGGTCAGACATGGTCACTAGCCAACCACTTTTTTGTTCTGAAATCATTTCGGCGGCCCGCGGCGTGGTGCTCAGTGCAGGCCGCGCAGTCCGGGCCGCCTGCCGCGACGGCCGCGGTTACGGGTTTTCCGGCCGGGTACGGCAATGTAGGGGCGTGCCCCCCAAGAGATCCGCCACCGCCTCAGGCCTGAGAGCTGCCGTGCCAGGCCTGGCCGGCGCCGCGGCGGCCGTCGCCGTCGCCATCGCCGCCCACCTGCTCCTTCCCGCGCTGCCGGCGATGACAATGGCCGTGCTCCTCGGGCTGCTGGCGGCCAACCTGCCGGGCGTGTCTGGCTGGACCGCCGGTCCGGCGCGGCCCGGGCTGGACTTCGCCGGCAAGCACCTCATGCGGGCCGGGATCGTGCTGCTGGGCCTGAAAGTCAGCCTCGGCGATGTGCTGGGCCTGGGCTGGGCCGCGCTGCTGCTCGTGACCGCCGTGGTGCTGGCCGCTTTCGCCGGGACGTACGGGATCAGCAGGCTCTTCCGGCTCCCTCCCCGCGTGGCGCTGCTGGTGGCCACGGGATTCGCCATCTGCGGGGCGTCCGCGATCGGGGCGATGGCCGCCGTGCGCAGAATCCGCCAGGAGGAAACCGTGCTGCCGGTGGCGCTCGTGACACTGTGCGGCACGCTGGCGATCGGTGTGTTGCCGTTGCTCGCGCGGCCGCTGGGCCTGGGCCCGGAGATATTTGGGGCGTGGACCGGCGCCTCCGTGCACGACGTCGGTCAGGTGGTCGCGACCGCCCAGACCGCGGGCACCGCGGCGCTGGCCGTCGCCGTCGTCGTCAAACTCACCCGGGTGATCCTTCTGGCGCCGATGGTCGCCGCCGCGGGTTTCCACCACCGGCTGGGAACCGCAGCCGACGGCGCCAAGCGCCCCCCGGTGGTCCCGCTGTTCGTCATCGGATTCGTGGCCCTTGCGGCCGTGCGCACCACCGGGTGGCTCTCCCCCGCGGCCCTCGACGCGGCCGCCACACTCCAGGACCTGCTGCTCGGCATGGCGTTGTTCGGACTCGGCTCCGCCGTCCGGGTGGGGCAGCTGCTGCACACCGGAGCACGCGCGCTGCTGGCCGCGCTGGCGTCCTGGCTGCTGATCGCCCTGCTGGGCCTGGCAGCCGCCTTCCTGATGTTCCCGCCGGCGTGATGGGGCACACACGCTCCCGTGATTAGATAGCGGGGTGTCAAACCAGAATCTGAGCCGCGACGAGGCCGCGGACCGCGCCGCCCTCATCACCACTCACAGCTACGATGTCTCCCTCGACGTCCGGCAGGCGGCCGACCCGAACGTCGCCGGCTACACGAGCCGCAGCATCATCTCCTTCTCGGCCAGCGAACCCGGGGCGACGACGTTCGTGGATTTCATCGCCGGCAGCGTCCACAGCGTCTTCCTCAACGGCAAGGGACTCGCCGTCGCCGACGTCGTGGACGGTTCCCGGATCCGGCTCGAGAACCTGCAGCCGGAGAACCAGGTCACCATCACGGGGACGGCCCTGTACAGCACCTCCGGTGAAGGCATGCACCGCTTCGTCGATCCCGCCGACGGTCAGTGCTACCTCTACACGCAGTATGAGCCCGCCGACGCCCGCCGGGTGTTCGCGAACTTCGAACAGCCGGACTTGAAGGCCGAGTTCACCTTCCACGTCATGGCCCCCTCCGACTGGCAGGTGTCCTCCAACGGCGCCGAGGTGCTGCGCACCCAGCTGACGAGCGATCCCGCCACGAGCCGCTGGGACTTCGCGCCCACGAAGGCGATGTCCACCTACATCACCACCGTTCTCGCCGGACCGTACTTCAAGGCCGAGGACGCCTGGCGCGGCACGCTCGCCGACGGCACCGTCCTGGACGTACCGCTGGCGCTCTACTGCCGCGCCTCCATGGCCGCGTCCTTCGACACAGACGCCTTGTTCCGCCTCACCAGGAACGGGCTGTCGTTCTTCAACGAGCTCTTCGATTTCCCCTACCCGTGGGGCAAATACGAGCAGGCGTTCGTCCCCGAGTACAACCTCGGCGCCATGGAAAACCCGGGCCTGGTGACCTTCACCGAAAGCTACGTCTTCACCTCCCGGGCCGCCGATTCGCAGTACCAGGCGCGCGCCAACACGCTCCTGCACGAGATGGCGCACATGTGGTTCGGGGACCTCGTCACCATGAAGTGGTGGGATGATTTGTGGCTCAAGGAATCCTTCGCGGATTACATGGGCACCCTCGGCGTGGACCGGACCACGGACTGGGACACGGCCTGGGTGAACTTCGCCAACAACCGCAAGGCGTGGGCGTACGTCCAGGACCAGCTGCCCACCACGCACCCGATCGTCGCCGACATCCCGGACCTGGAAGCCGCGAAGCAGAACTTCGACGGCATCACCTACGCCAAGGGCGCTTCGGTGCTCAAGCAGCTGGTGGCCTACGTCGGGTTCGAGGCTTTCATCGCCGGGTCCCGCCGGTACTTCCGGGACCACGCCTACGGCAACACCACCCTCGCCGAACTGCTGGCCGCCCTGAGCGCGGCGTCCGGCCGCGACCTCAGCGAATGGGCCCGCCAATGGCTCCAGACCTCCGGCATCTCCACCCTGTCCAGCGAGATCACCACGTCCACCGGGGACGACAGCGCGTTCAGCTCCGTCGCCGTCCTGCAGGACGCCGTGGATCCCACCACCGGCCGGCAGGAGCCCCGTCCGCACCGGCTGCGGATCGGCCTCTACGATTTTGACGCCGCCGGCGCCCTGGCCCGCACGGACAGCGTCGAGACCGATGTCCGCGGCGCCCGGACCGACGTGACCGCGCTGGCCGGCAAACCGCGGCCTGCGCTGCTGCTGGTCAATGACGAGGACCTCAGCTACGCCAAGGTCCGGCTGGACCCGCATTCCGAGGCCACTGTCCGCGGCTCCCTGGACAAGCTGGAGGACCCCATGGCGCGGGCGCTGTGCTGGACGGCGCTGTGGGACTCGGCCCGGGATGCCGTCACTCCGGCGGCACTCTATGTCGACGCCGTCGAGCGCTTCGGGCCCGCCGAGCCGGGCATCGGCGTCCTCCTCAATGTGCTGGGGAATGCCTCGACGGCGGTGGAACGCTACGTGCCCCGGGGCCAGCGCGACGCCGTGCGCCACGGCTTCCTGACCACGGCCGCCGAACAGCTGCACGCGGCGGTCCCGGGTTCCGACCAGCAATTGGCCTGGGCCCGCACCCTTGCCGCAACCAGCCGCTATGACGCCGGCCTGCTGGATCTGCTCCGGGGCATCCTGGACGGCAGCGCCGTGATCGAAGGCCTCGCGGTGGACGCCGAACTGCGCTGGAATCTCTGGCATGCCCTGGCGGCCAACGGCCAGGCTTCGCAGGAGCAGCTCGACCGGGAACTCGCCCGGGACAACACGGCGGCCGGCAAGTCCGGGCACGCCACGGCCCTCGCCGCGCGCCCCGAGGCGTCCGTCAAGGCGGCCGCCTGGGAGGCCGCCGTCCACGGCACCGGTCTGTCCAACCAGCTCCTCGGCGCCACGATTGCCGGGTTCAACACCGGCGCGGCCTCCCTGCTGGCCGGGTTCATCGACCCGTACTTCGAATCCCTTGAGGACGTCTGGGCGGACCGGAGCATCGAGATCGCCAGCCGGATTGTCCGCGGCTTCTACCCCGCGGCTCAGGACCTGGACGGCGGAGCGCCCGAAACCCACGCCGTGATTGTCCGCACCGACCAGTGGCTGGCCGCCCACCCTGATGCGCCGCGCGCCCTGCGCCGGATCATCATCGAACAGCGCAGCCAGCTGCACCGTTCCCTCAGGGCGCAGGCGCTGGCGGCACCGGCCCAGGCGGCGATCCCGCGTTAAACCCACGATCGACTGCTCCGTAGCCGCCCTTCTGGCGGCCCATAACGGCAGTTGGGGAGCAATCGATGTGGTGGAACGGGTGGTTGCGGACCGGGCCGCTAGGGAGCGGGTCCTTACGGGACCCGGTGCAGCCACTCCGCGGTGCCAAATTTGGTCTCCACGCGGCGGCGGGCGGCCTCCAGCTCGGCGTCGGTGAGGACGGACGGTGTCGCGTCGTAGCGTTCGGCGAAGACGTCCATCATCGCTGTGACGATTTCGGCGCGGGCCAGGCCGGTCTGGCGGCGGAGCGGATCCACGCGCTTTTTGGCGCTCCTGGTGCCCTTGTCGGAAAGTTTTTCCTTGCCGATCCGCAGGACCTCCACCATCTTCTCGGCGTCGATATCGTAGCTCATGGTGACGTGGTGCAGCATGCCGCCGTTGGCGAGCCGCTTCTGCGCGGCGCCGCCGATCTTGCCGTGCTCGGTGGCGATGTCATTGAGCGGCACGTAGAAGGCGCTGATGCCGACCTTTTCCAGGGCCGCCATCACCCAGGCGTCGAGGAAGCGGTAGGAGTCCGCGAAGCTGATGCCGTCCACAAGGGTCTGCGGAAGGTACAGCGAGTAGGTGATGCAGTTCCCGGCCTCCATGAACATCGCTCCCCCGCCGCTGATCCGCCGGACCACGCTGATGCCGTGCCGGGCCACGCCCTCGGGATGGAGTTCGTTGCGGACGGACTGGAAGCTGCCGATCACCACGGAGGGCTCTTCCCAGTCCCAGAACCGCAGGGTGGGATTGCGCCGCCCGGCGCCGACTTCCTCGGTGAGGACCTCATCCAGGGCGACGTTGACGTGCGTGGGCAGGACCGACGGGGCGATGATGTTCCAGTGGTGGTCCGCCCAGCCGGTGGCCTTCGCCAGGGCGCGGCGGACGGTGACGGCGACGGCGTCGGCGGAAAAGCCAAACAGCACGGTGCCTTCGGGCAGCGCCGCCGTCACTGCGTCCGCGATATCCGCGGCGCTGGCCTCGACGGGCAGCCCGGTGAGCGCCCGGTTGATCTCCGGCAGCGCCTCGTCGGGTTCGAGGAAGAAGTCCCCGCTCAGCGAGACGTGGGCCAGGACGCCGTCGACGACGTCGAAGTCGGCGACCACGAGCTTGCCGCCCGGGACCTTGTACTCGCCGTGGTGACGGCCGCCGCCGTCGTCGTCGGTGCTGGGAGCGGTGGCCGCGGGATGGGATGTCATGACCTCCATCCTGCCGCATGCGTCCGGAAACCCGGGAACCGGGTCACCCGGTTAGCCGGAACGGCAGCAGAGACGCAGAAAGCCCGCACCGTTGCCGGTGCGGGCTTTCCATAAGACCTTGGGGAAGAAAGTTACTTCTTGCCGCCGAAGCCCTTGAAGCGAGCGTTGAAGCGCTCGACGCGGCCTGCGGAGTCCATGATGCGCTGCTTGCCCGTGTAGAACGGGTGGGACTCTGAGGAGATTTCGACGTCGATGACCGGGTAGGTGTTGCCGTCTTCCCACTCGATGGTCTTCGAAGAAGACACGGTGGACTTGGTCAGGAACTTGACGCCGGAAGCCAGGTCGTTGAAAACAACAGCTTCGTACTTCGGGTGAGTATTAGACTTCATAATTGGACCTTTGTTCGCACAACTGGATTTTGCCAGTTGCCAGGTATGAATGGGATGGCCGGCGGAAAGCACCGGACGGCCAGCTATCAATGATAGCCGATCCCCGGACCGCTGACGAACACCATTGGCGCACGTCAGCGCGGCGCAGCCGCCGCACGATGCAGTGCCCTCAGTCCTTGGGGCGGAGCTCCCAGAACGCCACCGCCGACGCCGCGGCGACGTTGAGCGAGTCGACGCCCGGGCGCATCGGGATTTTCACGGCGAGGTCGACGGCGGCCAGGGTTCCTTCGCTCATGCCCGCGCCTTCCGTGCCCAGCACCAGGGCCAGCCGCTCCGGGCGGCGCGCCGCGAGCACGTCGAGGTCCACCGCGTCCTCGGTGAGCTCCATGGCCGCCACGGTGAAGCCTTGCTCCTGCAGCGCGGCCAGGCCTTCCGCCCAGTCCTCCAGCCGCGCCCACGGCACCTGGAACACGGTGCCCATGCTGACCCGCACGCTGCGGCGGTAGAGCGGATCCCCGCAGCGCGGCGAGACCAGCACGGCGTCCACGCCCAGGGCCGCGGCCGAGCGGAAAATGGCCCCGACGTTCGTGTGGTCCACAATGTCCTCCAGCACCGCGACCCGGCGGGCTCCGGCGAGGAGGTCCGCCAGCGGCACCGGGGCGGGCCGGTGCATGGCGGCCATGGCGCCGCGGTGCAGGTGGAAGCCGGTGATTTGCTCCAGCAGAGCCGCGGGGCCGATGTAGGCGGGGACCTCAGGGTACTGCTCAAACACATCGGCGAGGTCCGCGGCCCACTTCTCGGCCAGGAAGAAGGACCGCGGCCGGTGCCCTGCGGCCAGGGCCCGGCGCAGGACGCGGGAGGACTCGGCGATGTACAGGCCCTCGGCGGGTTCCCGGATTTTGCGCAGGTGCACGTCCGTGAGCTGCGTGTAGTCCGCAACCCGCGGGTCGTCGGCGGATTCAAGAAGGTGAAAGGTCACGGGCAGGTCATTCCTGTGAGGCTGTTGGAAGGGGCTATTTGAACAGGTTGGCGATCATGAACCCCAGTGCCACCAGGCCCAGGGTGAAGATGACCCCGCGCAGGACCGCCGGGGAGAGCCGGCGCCCCACCCTGGAGCCAATCACGCCGCCGATCAGGGAGCTCACGGCGATCAGCCCGACCACACCCCAGTCGATCCGGTCGAAGGCGAACAGAAGGTAGGAGGCGGCGGCCACCACATTCACGCCCAGGACCAGGAAGTTCTTCATCGCGTTGGCGTTCTGGATGGTCCCGGTCATGAACACGCCCAGGATGCCGACCAGCAGGATGCCCTGGGCCGCGACGAAGTAGCCGCCGTAGACGCCGGCGAGGTAGACCAGCACCACGAGCAGGACACCGTGGCGGCGGTCCCTGATCGCGTGCTCGGGGTTCTCCTCGCGGTTCCTCACCCACCGCTGCAGCCGCGGCTGGAAGACCACCATCAGCAGGGCCAGCACGATCAGGACGGGGGCGGCGTAGTAGAAGACTTTCTCGGGCAGGTGCAACAGCAGATAGGCGCCGGTGACGGCGCCCAGGAGCGAGGCCGGCAGGAGCCGGAGCAGCTGCTTGCCGCGGCCCTCGAGTTCTTTCCGGTAGCCCCAGGCGCCGGTGGCGTTGCCGGCCACGAGCCCCATGGCGTTGCTGATGGAGGCCGTGACGGGGGCGTAGCCCAGGGCGATCAGCACCGGGAACGTGACCAGGGTGCCGGATCCGACGACGCTGTTGATGGTGCCCGCCCACAGCCCGGCGAAGAATATGAGGGCGCTATTGAGGAGCTCCACGCGCGGTCAGCGGCCCCGTCAGCGGCTGGCGGTCGCGGTGTACCGGCCCGCGTTGACGCTGACGTCCAGCGGCAGACCGAACGTTTCGCTCAGGTTTTCCGCCGTGAGGACCTCCGGCAGCGGGCCGGAAGCCACGACGCCGCCGTCGCGCATGAGCATCGCGTGCGTGAAGCCCGGCGGCACTTCTTCGAGGTGGTGGGTGACCAGGACGATCGCCGGGGCGGCGTCGTCGCGGGCGAGTTCGCTCAGGCGCTGGACCAGGTCCTCGCGGCCGCCGAGGTCGAGCCCCGCGGCCGGCTCGTCCAGGAGCAGGAGCTCGGGATCGGTCATGAGGGCGCGGGCAATCTGGACGCGTTTGCGCTCCCCCTCGGACAGCGAGGCGAAGGGGCGGTTGAGCAGCGGGCCCATCCCCCACTCGTTCAGCAGCCCGAAGGCGCGCCGCTCGTCGTCCTTCTCGTAGCCCTCGCGCCAGCGGCCGGTCACGCCGTACGCGGCGGTGACCACCACGTTCAGGACCTTCTCGTGCTCGGGGATCTGGCTGGCCAGAGCAGCGGAGGACAGCCCGATCCGGGGGCGGAGCTCGAAGACGTCGACGGCACCGAGGACTTCCTCGAGGATGCCCGCCATTCCGGAGGTCGGGTGGATGCGGGCCGCGGCCAGCTGGAGGAGTGTGGTCTTGCCGGCGCCGTTGGGGCCCAGGATCACCCAGCGTTCGCCCTCTTTGACCTGCCAGTCGACCTTGTCCAGGAGCGTCTTCGCCCCACGTACAACACTGACCCCGGCCATTTCAAGAACATCACTCATAGGAGTAGACACTAGGACAAAAAAGCGGGCGACTGATAACCGGCGCCGCGCCCTGCCGTGGAGCGTCACGCGGAGCCTGCCCGGGCGCAACGAATTCGGGCCGCCCGCCGCCCGCTCGCTAGGATTGAGGCCATGAGTTCGAACGTGACCGCAGTGAGCTACGGCCTGAAACTGTCCCTTCCCGACATCCAGCGGCTGCGTTTGCTCCTGGGGGCCGCCGGGCTGGGCGTCGGGGCGGAAACCCGGACCGGCGACGCCCGCTTCGAGGTGTACGCCGTCGACTGCGCGCTGGACGGCTCAGAGGCAGGCTCGCTGGACGCCGCCACAGCTGCCGCGGTTTCGGAAACCCGCCTGGACGGTGCGCGCCGTGCGCTGGCGGCCGCCGGCATCGAGGGCGTCGACACGGCGCTGGTTCCGGCAGCACTGCGCAGCGCGCCCCGAAAATTCCTCATCATGGACGTGGACTCCACCCTCATCCAGCAGGAAGTGATCGAGCTCCTGGCCGCCTACGCCGGCAAGCGCGAGGAAGTGACGGCGGTGACCGAGGCGGCCATGCGCGGCGAGCTGGATTTCGCCCAGAGCCTGCACGCCCGGGTGGCGGTCCTCGCGGGGCTGCCCGCGGACGTCGTCGAATCGGTCCGCGCCGAGGTCAGGCTGACCGAGGGCGCCGCCGAGCTGGTGGCGGCATTCCAGGCCGCCGGCCATGCCGTGGCCGTCGTGTCCGGCGGCTTCAACCAGATCCTCCGGCCGATCGCCGAAGACCTGGGGCTGCACTACTGGATAGCGAACGAACTCGAAATCGTCGACGGCGCACTGACCGGCAAGGTGCTCGGCGACGTGATTGACCGGGCGGCCAAGGAGAAGTACCTGCGCGAATGGGCTGCGGCCGAGGGCATTCCCATGGAACACACGATCGCCGTGGGCGACGGCGCCAACGACCTCGACATGCTCGGCGCGGCCGGGATCGGCGTCGCCTTCAACGCGAAGCCGGCCGTCCGCGCTGCCGCGGACGCCGCCGTCAACCTTCCTTATCTGGACGCCGTGCGGTACATCGCCGGAGTCTGATGCATTAACCGGGAAGGCACGTCCCGGCAATGTTGAGCCAAAACATTGCCGGGACGTGCCTTCTTGACGCGCCAGCCCGGCGCGCGTGGCGGGCTGCGCCTAGCTGGTGCTCTTCTCCGCCGCCTGGTCTGCGGTCTTACCGAAATAATCCGCACCGCCGACGTATTCGGTGTGGCCGGTCTCGACGTCGGCCGAGGCTATCTTGGCGACCTCGGCGGCAAACTCCTTGACCGAGTACAGCTTGCCGGCTTCCGCACGGCGGGCCTCGATGGCGCCGGGGTTGGACCGGTCAAGCAGGGTGGCCGTGACGGTGCCCTCGATCATGTCGCCGGAGACGACCACGAGCGTGATCCCCTTCTCGGCCAGGTTCGGGACCAGGGCCCGGAGTGCGTCCTCGCCGGCGCGCTTGCTGCGGGCCACGGGCTCGTACTCGGGCATGGTGGGCACCGTGTCGATGAAGTGGGCCTGGTGGCTGGTCACGAAGACCACCCGCGAGCCTTCGGGCATGAGCGCGACGGCGGCGTTGAGCATGTTCACCTGGGCGTCGCGGTTCAGCTTCAGCGCGTAGCCCTCTTCCATGCCGGTCTCCATGCCGCCGGAGGCGTTGAGGACCAGGAGGTCGAGCGAGCCGAAGTTCTCCATCGCGGCGCTGGCGAGGGCCTGGACGCCTTCCTGGGTGGTGAGGTCCGCCCCGACGGCCGCGGCACGGCCGCCGTCGGCTTCGATCTCGGCGACAACCTTGTTGGCGCGCGGCGCCTTCTGGCGGTAGTTGACGACGACGGCCGCACCCTCGGCGGCGAGGATTTTGGCCACTTCGGCGCCGATTCCGCGCGACGAACCGGTCACGATCGCAGTCTTGTTCTCCAGCAGTCCCATACGAGCTCCTTTGTTCCAAACGTCCAAATACTGTGGGTCTGCAATCCATCATGCCAGCGGACCGCGCCATTACAGTTGTTCAGCATCCACAAAGAAGCCCCGGCGGCGTAGTTCCGTCGTCACGTGGCTTGAGCGTGCCGGGGGTGGGTCAGCCGCGGTCGATCCGGATCTTCGTCGTGGCTTCGCCGGTCACAACCTTGGGCGCCGGTGCGCGGACTTCCAGGACGCCGTCCTTGTACGTGGCGGTGATGTCTTCGTCCCTTACCCCCGCGGGCAGCGCAATGGTCCGGGCGGCCCGGCCGTAGCGGAACTCCGAGCGGTAACCGTCCTTGCTCTTGTGCTCGGACGACTCGCGCCGCTCCACCGCGATATTAAGCACGCCCTCGCCGACCGAGACGTCGACGTCCCGGTCCGGGTCGATGCCCGGCACTTCCGCCCGCACCACCAGGGTGGTGCCCTCTTGGAACTGTTCGATCTTGATCCCTGGCGCTATGGACAGATCACCGTCAAGGAAGCGGCGGACCGGTTCCAGCATGTCCGAGGGCGTCCATTTGCTGAGATCACTCATGATTTCCTCCTGCGTCCACGCCCCTGCCGCGGCATGGTCAGGGGCTGTGAGCCCATTACACGCTCCAGGAGCCCCGGAGCCAAGGGCAATAAGGCCCGGCACGGAGAAACCGAGAGCCTCTACGGCTGACACACCACAGCGGACGACGGCGGAATCCGCCGTCGTCCGCTGTTCTCCGCAGGAGTCCTGCGCCGTCCTGCTGCGTCAGGGCTAGTGGCCCATTCCCAGACCGCCGTCGACCGGAATGACCGCACCGGAAATGTAGGACGCCTCGTCGCTGGCGATCCAGCGCACGACGTTGGCGACCTCGGAGGCCTCGGCGAAGCGGCCGGCGGGAACCTTGGTCAGGTAGTCCTTCTGCGTGGCCTCGGGCAGTTCGGCCGTCATGTCGGTGTTGATGAAGCCGGGTGCGACCACATTCGCGGTGATCCCGCGCGCGCCGAGCTCGCGGGTGAGCGACCGGGCGATGCCCACCAGGCCCGCCTTGGAGGCAGAGTAGTTGATCTGGCCCGGCGCGCCGTAGAGGCCGGAGACGGAGGAAATCAGCACCACGCGGCCCTTGCGCGCCCGGATCATTCCCTTGGATGCGCGCTTGATCACCCGGAAGGCGCCCGTGAGGTTCGTGTCGATCACCGAGGTGAAGTCGTCTTCGCTCATGCGCATCAGGAGCGTGTCCTTGGTGATGCCGGCATTGGCCACGAGGACTTCCACCGGGCCGTGGGCGGCTTCGACTTCCGCGAACGCGGCGTCGACCGACGCTTCGTCCGTGACGTCCGCCTTGACGCCGAGGATGCCCTCGGGCAGCGCCGATTCGCTGCGGAAGGTCACGGCCACCTTGTCGCCGTTGGCCAGGAAGGACTCGGCGATGGCCAGGCCGATCCCGCGGTTTCCGCCGGTGATCAGAACGCTGCGGCCGGTGGTGGGTGTGTCAGTCATATGGGGCTCCGGGATTCTGCGGCAGGGAGGGCCGCGCTGGGGGCTGGAATTTTCCTGCCTCCGATCTTAGCGCCCGGTTCGCTTCCGTTTGGGCGGCTCCGCCGATGGTGAGAGAATCGAAGTAAGCCTTGGGAGCGTGATCTGACAGCCGTGACACTCAAAAACCGACCCGGTGCGCATGTGCCCGGGAGGCCGGACTCCGAGTCCGGCGGGACCGAGGTGCACAGCATCACGGACGCCGCTGCTGCGCACTCGGATGAGATGCACCAGCGGATGGTGAAGTATGCCATCGCCATGGGCATCCGCATGGTCTGCCTGATCCTGATCTTTGTCGTGGATGGCTGGTTCAAGCTCCTGCCGATTGCCGGCGCCGTCTTCCTGCCCTGGGTGGCCGTGGTGATCGCCAATGGCAGCGACAAGGCCGAAATCCACAGTGATTCGCTCCTGGACTATGCTCCGCTCGCAGAGCTGGACGCACCGGATACCGCGGGCCCCGCCGGGCAGTATCCAAACGGGCAGGATGCAAACGACGGCGCAGACGGCTCAGGGACGCTGCTGCAGGGCGAGCTGATCGAAGATGAGAACGACGACGACGACCACGGACGGGCAGCTTCATGAACCTCTTTGACCTGGCCGGGACCGGTGGGGACACGGCCGCTGCCCCGGGCACCGTCTGCTCACGGAAAGCCTGCCGCGCGGCGGCGGAATGGAAGCTGCTGTGGAACAATCCCAAGATCCACACCCCGGAGCGGCGCAAGATCTGGCTGGCATGCGGGGAGCACCGAGCCTGGCTTGAGGACTACCTGCAGACGCGCGGACTGTGGAAAGAGACTCTGGTCCTCGGCCCAGAGGCCGTCCCCCTCCCCGCAGCGACCGCCCCTCTCGACCCGTCAGGCAGGATCGGCTGAATGTACCGCTTTCTCTTCTCCAGTAAATGGCTGGGGTACTTGTTGCTGGCCGCGATCTTCGCCGCCGGCTGCGTTGGGCTGGGCAGGTGGCAGATGGACCGCCGCGCCGAGACCCTGACCGAAATCAACCGGGTGGTCTCCAACTACTCGGCCACCCCTGTGCCGTTCGCCGACGTCCGGGACCAGTTCAGCCGGCTCAATCCGGAGCGCGAGTGGACCCAGGTGGAGCTAAAGGGCAGCTACGACGCCGCCGGCCAGCGCATCGTGCGCAACCGCCCGCTCAACGGCCAGCCCGGCTACGAGGTGGTGGTCCCCTTCAAGCTCCAGTCCGGCGAGACCGTGGTGATCGACCGTGGCTGGCTGCCCATCGGCAACAACACGCCGGGACGGCCCGACTCAGTGCCGGCCCCGCCGCAGGGGCCGGTGACGGTGGTTGCCCGCCTCAAGCCAGCCGAGCCCGAGCTGCAGCGCGGCGCCCCTGACGGACAGCTGGCCTCGATCGACCTCTCCGCCTATTCCGCGCAGCTGGGCTATCCGCTGCTGACGGGCGCCTACGGGCAGCTGGCCTCCGAGTCGCCGTCGGTGCAGGACATGCCGTTCCCGTTCCCCAAGCCGACCACGGATGAAGGCACCCACCTGTCCTACTCCCTGCAGTGGTTCGCGTTCGGCGTGCTGATGTTCGTCGGGTTCGGCTACGCGGCCAGGCAGCAGGCGCGCAACGCCGCGATCGACGCGGAAGACGCCGAAGCCGAGGCCGCGGAGGGCGTGTTCCTGCACTCCAGCGGCCCCGTGGCCCGCCGTCGTCCTGCCCCGCGGAAGCGAAAGAACGCGACGGCGGAAGAAGAGGAAGACGCCATCCTCGACGCCCAGGGGTTCTAAGCGATGAGCTCTGACGCCTTTCCCGGCCCGGTGGCCAACGTCAAGCGTGCCCTCACCGCCCTGGGCGCCCAGGACACCGTGACGGTGTTCGATGCGAAGGTCCCGACGGCGGCAGCGGCCGCCGCCGCGCTGGGCTGCGATGTCGCGGCGATCACCAACAGCCTGGTGTTCGAACTCGAGGGCACCCC
Organism: Arthrobacter sp. 49Tsu3.1M3; assembly: GCF_900168135.1. Taxonomy (NCBI): domain Bacteria; kingdom Bacillati; phylum Actinomycetota; class Actinomycetes; order Micrococcales; family Micrococcaceae; genus Arthrobacter; species Arthrobacter sp. 49Tsu3.1M3. Next base: position 142,611 of record NZ_FUZD01000001.1, on the reverse strand, counting down.
GCTGCTCATCCTGGCCAGCGGCGCGGCCAAGGTGGACGTCCGCAAGGTCGCGGACCGGCTGGGCACGGGCAAGATCCGCCGCGCCTCCCCCGAGTTCGTCCTGGCCCACACCGGCCAGGAGGTCGGCGGCGTCGCCCCGGTGGGCCACCCGGAGAAAATCCGGACCCTGCTGGACGAGTCGTTGTCGGCCCACCGCGTGCTCTGGGCGGGAGCGGGAGACCACAACTCGATGTTCTCCATCAGCTACGCGGACCTGCACCGGATCACGGGCGCGGAAGAGATGTCGGTCCGCTGACCCCAATTGACTCGCAGCAAAGGCCGTCGTGAGCGCTCACGACGGCCTTTGCTGCGAGTCAGCTAGGTGGCTTATGCCAGCGTGATGAGGTCCAGGTAGTCTTCGTTCCAATGGTCCTCGATGCCGTCGGGAAGCAGGACGACACGCTCCGGGTTGAGCGCCTCGACGGCGCCCTCATCGTGGCTCACGAGGACGACGGCGCCGGTGTAGTTGCTCAGGGCCCCGAGGATTTCGGCGCGGCTGGCGGGGTCCAGGTTGTTGGTGGGCTCATCGAGGAGCAGCACGTTCGCGCTCGAGGCCACGATGGTCGCCAGCGCCAGACGGGTCTTCTCGCCGCCCGAGAGCACACCGGCGGGCTTGTCGACGTCGTCGCCGGAGAACAGGAACGAGCCCAGGATGTTGCGAACTTCCGCGTCGTTCATGTCCGGGGCGGAGGAGCGCATGTTCTGCAGAACGGTGCGGTCCACGTCGAGCGTCTCGTGCTCCTGCGCGTAGTAGCCCACCTTCAGGCCGTGGCCCGCAACGACTTCCCCGGTGTCCGGCTTGTCGACGCCGGCCAGCATCCGCAGCAGCGTGGTCTTGCCGGCGCCGTTGAGGCCCAGGATGACCACCTTGGACCCGCGGTCGATGGCAAGGTCGACGTCGGTGAAGATCTCCAGCGAACCGTAGGACTTGCTGAGGCCGTCCGCGGTGAGCGGGGTCTTGCCGCAGGGGGACGGATCCGGGAAGCGCAGTGCCGCCACGCGGTCCGTTGCGCGGACGGCTTCGAGGCCGCCGAGCAGGCGCTCGGCGCGCTTGGCCATGTTCTGGGCGGCGACGGCCTTGGTGGCCTTGGCGCGCATTTTGTTGGCCTGGTCGATGAGGACCTGGGCCTTCTTCTCCGCATTGGCCCGCTCACGCTTGCGGGCGCGCTCGTCAGTTTCGCGCTGCGTGAGGTAGCGCTTCCAGTCCATGTTGTAGTAGTCGATCTGGGCGCGGTTGGGATCGAGGAGGAAGACCTTGTTGACGGTCGCTTCGAGCAGCTCGGTGTCGTGGCTGATGACGATCAGCCCGCCCTGGTGGTTCTTGAGGAACTCACGGAGCCAGGAGATGGAATCGGCGTCGAGGTGGTTGGTGGGCTCATCGAGGAGCATGGTTTCGGCGTCCGAGTAGAGGATGCGAGCAAGCTCCACACGCCGCCGCTGTCCACCGGACAGGGTCTTGAGCGGCTGGTTCAGCAGCCGGTCCGGCAGGGCGAGGTTCGAGCAGATCGCTGCCGCCTCGGCTTCGGCGGCGTAGCCGCCGGCGGCCAGGAACTCGGATTCCAGCCGGTCGTAGCGGTTCATCGCCTTGCGCTGGACCGCGGGGTCCTCGCTGGCCATCTCTTCGTGCGCCACACGGAGCTTGCCGACGGCAATGTCCAGGCCGCGGACGGACAGGATCCGGTCCCGCGCGAGCTGCTCCATGTCCGGGGTGCGCGGATCCTGCGGCAGGTAACCAATTTCGCCGCTGCGGGTAACCTTGCCGGCGGCGGGCAGGCCCTCGCCCGCGAGCACCCGGGTCAGCGTTGTCTTGCCTGCACCGTTACGGCCGACCAGACCGATCTTGTCTCCCTTGTCGATCCGGAAGCTCACCTGGTCCATGAGGAGGCGGGCGCCGGCGCGCAGTTCGAGATCCTGGACGGTAATCAATGCAGCTAAGGCCTTTCACAACAGGGAATGCCGCGGCACAACGGGTGGAGTCTGGGCGGGGCCGGGGCGGGGCGATGCGAGAGCACGGCCTCCACAAGTCTACCGGCACTGCCCCGGCTCCATGACATGGGCACCTGTGGCAGTGGCCAGCCGCCGTCGCCCTGCCGGTCCCGCCTGCCGGCGGTGTTCATTGGCGGCGCCCTCCAGCTTCCGGGCCGCCCGTTAGTGGGGCGCCTACAAAAAACCGTCCCCGCCGCGACCGTACAGTCAATATCACAGTCCATATTTCCGCCGCAGCACCCCGACAGGAACATCATGACGCAAACCCACCATCCCGCCGCAGCCAAGACCCCGCGCCGCCGGGACCGCTGGAATGCCACCGACCTTGGCCTCATCGCCGTCTTCGCCGCCCTTGTGGCCGCTTCTGCCCTGATCGCAGCCATCCCCGTCGGCGGGCTCGGCGTGCCCATCACGCTGCAGACCCTTGCCGTCATGCTGACGGGGCTGGCCCTCGGGCCGGGCCGGGCCTTCGCCGCCGTCGGCCTCTACCTGCTTCTGGGCTTCGCGGGCCTGCCAATCTTCAGCGGCGGCCGCAGCGGCCTCGGCGTGCTCGCCGGCCCCTCCGCCGGCTACATCATCGGATTCCTGCTGGCCGCCACGGCCGTTGGCTGGCTGACCGTCGTCGTGCTCAAGCGGACCGCCAACCGCACCGGCAAGCTGCGCGCCGTCCTCCTGTTCGCCGCCGCCATGGTGAGCAGCATCATCTTCATCCACGGCCTGGGCATCCTGGGCATGATGGTCAACGCCAAGCTGGACTTCTCCAAGGCCTTCCTCGCCGATCTCGCGTTCTACCCCGGCGACATCATCAAGAACGTCCTGGCCGTCAGCATCGCGTTATCCCTGCACAAGGCCTTCCCGGACCTGCTGCTGCGCCGCGTCCGGACGGTGGACACCCGCCCGTGAGCATCATTGTCCTGGACCGGGTTTCGGTGTGGGTGCCGGTTGATGGCCGCCCCGAGCCCAAGACACTGCTCCAGGAGCTTTCGCTCGACCTCACGGAACGCCGGATCGGGGTTATCGGGGCCAACGGCTCGGGCAAGTCAACCCTCCTGCGTCTCCTGAACGGGCTCGTGGCACCCAGCGACGGCACCGTGCGGGTCGCCGGTGCCGATACCGTCCGGGCCGTCCGGGAGGTACGCCGCCGCGTGGGCTTTGTCTTCACCGATCCGCTCTCCCAGCTCGTTATGCCCACCGGACGCGAGGATGTGGAACTGTCCCTGCGCCGCTCCATCCGTAACGCCGCCGAGCGCCGGGCCCACGCGGAGTCAGTGCTGGACCGGTTCGGCCTCCTGCCGCTGGCGGACCAGAGCATCTACGAGCTCTCCGGCGGCGAACGCCAGCTCCTGGCACTCGCCGCGGTCCTGGCCGTCGATCCGGAGGTGCTGGTCCTGGACGAGCCGTCCACGCTGCTGGACCTGCGCAACCGTGAACTCCTGCGGCGCACCCTCGCCGGGCTCCGGCAGCAGGTGATCCTGTCCACCCACGACCTCGAGCTGGCCCTGGACATGGACCGCGTCCTGGTGGTGGACGCCGGGAAGGTGGTGTTCGACGGCGAACCGGCGGCCGCCGTCGCGCGTTACCGTGCCCTGAGCGCGGCAGGCCTGGAGCACGCGGTGCCGGAGCAGGCCCTGCGGGAGCAGGCGTGAGAGGCCACGGCTTCCTGCTGGCGGCATATGTGCCGGGCGCGTCCCTGGTCCACCGTGCGCCGCTGTGGCTGAAGTTCCTGCTGGTCGTTGGGTGTGGAATGACGTCGTTCCTGATCGCGGACTGGGCCGTGTCGGCCGCCATGTTGGTGCTGCTCTGCGGTCTGTTCCTGCTCAGCGGGGCCGGCCCGGGCCGGCTGTTTCGCGCGGTGCGCCCGGTTCTTCCGGTCCTCGTGGCGATCGGGCTTTTCCAGTGGTGGCAGCTGGGCGCACCGACCGCCGCCCGGATCGTGCTGAACGTCCTGGTCTGCGTCGTCGCGGCGTCAATCCTGACCGCCACCACTCCCGTGCAGGCACTCCTCGACGGTGTGGCGTCGCTGGCCCGGCCGTTCCGGCGCTTCGGCGCGGACCCGGAACGCTTCGCCCTGACCATCGCCATCATGCTCCGCAGCATCCCGTTCGTTGCCGGGGCTTACACGGACGTGCGCGACTCGGCCCGGGCCCGCGGACTCGAACGCAACCCGCGGGCCCTCGTGTTGCCCGTTTTTATCAGCACGGTGGCCTTCGCCCGGCAGACCGGCGAAGCCCTCGCCGCCCGCGGACTGGGCGAGGCGGAGGACCGGGAAGGCTAGGAAGACTGGCCCCGGGTGCCCGCGGTCGTGGTCCCACGGGGGGTAGGTAACTGGACATGCCCTCCCGCGGACTGAGCCGCTGGACATATGGCCGCAATGCCCAGTCCGGGCACCCGAGAATGGGCATGTCCTTCCCCGGACAGGAACAGACATGTCCGGTGCCCGTTCGCAGGCCGGCAACTTTGGCCGCATCAGACGCCCCCGGCCCGGCCGGCGGCCTCGCCCGGTTCACATCACTGCGGTGGCGTTGGCTGGCGACCCGGTTCCTCCGGTGATGTTCAGCGGTTTGATGCTGATGAGTGCGTCCCAGCGACCGGTAGTGGTCATGTGCCGGCTGAGGGGTCCAAGCCGCCACAGTTCCCCGAGGGGCATGCCGAGTTTGGCCAGAAGTTGCTGGTGCATCATGCCATGATCGTTTGGGGCTGAATCTCTGAAGGGACTTCCGGGCACGGCGGGCAGGCATTCGAGGGCGAAGTTATCGGCCGCGATGAGTGCAAGCCGGTTGTCCCAGGCCCAGGCGACGAACTCCTGTGACTGGGCGATGCCTGTGGCCCGCCGGCCGTCGCGGGTCCGCTGTTTCTCTTCAAGGCTCAGGGCCAGGAACCATTCGCACCATCCGGTGTGGAGCATGAGGACATCACCCGGGCGGATGGTGAGGTTTTGGGCTCGGACGGCTGTTTGGATCAAGTCGAGGCTGAGGGGTTCGCCGCCCGCGTGGTCGATCGGTTCGCCGAGGGCGTTGCGGTGCCCGTCGAGGTCGACAAGCACTCCCCTGCCAACGATGGGCTTGTCGGCCCATTGCTGGATGCCTAGGTCCGGGGTGCCTTCCCGAATCCGGTCATCCGGTGTGCCGTTATAGAAGCCGATGTCGTCCGCCCGGCGGTGCCGGAGTCCGTCGATCTGTGTGGAGCCCTGGAGGTAGTAGCCGTCCAGATAGTCGTCGCGGTGGGCAGGGTGGGAGGAGTAGATGGTGTGGCGCGGTGCGCTGCGTTTGAGTGACATTCCGGGATCGAAGGCGTCGGCAGGGTAGTCCAGGCCGAAGACCGTGCCGGTTCTGATGCACTTCGTTGCTTCCAGGATGGTGTCCTGCGTGATGAAGGACGGCGTTCCGCGCCCAGGTTCGGGAAACAATCCCCAGGACGTCGCGGCTAGCCCACCCTCCCTTTCAAGCAGTCGGGCAAACGTCGGGTATGTTCCGTCCCCGGCAAGGAATGTCATCGCGTCGCCGCTTCCTGCCGTGTCTGTTCCTGTTTCTGGTGACTGTTGTAGCTGAGGAGGAAGCCGGCGACCGCACACACCGAGGCAGCGATGCACAGAAGGGGCTTGAACACATCATTGAAGAATCGCAGCCAGTCACCTTGCCCGGCGATGAGGGCGATGGCTTGGCCTGCCACGAACAAGACGCCCCCAAGGAGGAGCAGGGCGAGTGTTAGTACAAAGATGGCCTGGATGGCTCGTCTGGTTTGCTGCATGGCTTGTTCCTTTAGATCGGCAGGATGCCGACGATGATCAGCACGCCGATTCCCAGCAGTGGCAGGGCGTAGTGGGTGAGCAGGCGGGAGAAGGTCTTGACCGGGTTCACGTCGGCGATGCCGCAGGCGACGTAGAGCGGTGCGCCTCCGGGGGGAACGGCTGCTTCGCAGGAGGAGAAGATCAGCACGGCGACGGCGGCGGTGGTGGCTGGGACGCCGGCGGCCACGAGTGTGGCGACGCCGACGGTTCCGACGGCGGCCATCGTGGCCGTGGCGGAGAGGGGCGCGGCGACGGCGATGACGATCAGCCCGATAAGGATGGCGAGGAGCCACAGGGGCAGGTTCAGCTGGTTGAGCAGGGCGGTCATCTGCTGGGGCAGGCCGGTGGCGGCGAGGGCGTTGGCGCCGGCGAAGGCGAAGACCACGGTGATGCCGACGATGCCGAACCTCGGGGCAGAGTCCTGCAGCAGGGTCCACCAGGCGCGGCCGCTGCCCGGAAGCTTTTTCCTGCCCAGCAGGGCGCCGGTGATGAGGAGGACGACCGGAATCCAGACGATGACGCTGACGGTCTTGGTGACGTCTCCTCCGGTCCAATCGGACAGGGCCGTGGCGACGGCGCCGGAGGTGATGATCAGCGGGACGGCCACCACAATGAAGAGCAGCAGGGTGGCCCAGCCGCGCCCGAAGGCTACGCGGGCAGTCAGCCGGTGTGCGGGGTCCAGCGGGGACATCCCGCTCTTGCGGATCAGCAGCCAGGTAACGATGAGCCGGTGCAGGAAGCACCAGAGGCCGCCGATGAGCAGGGGAAGAACGAGCGAATTGACGTTTAGCAGGGGGCCGACGGTGGCGGATCCGACGAGGACAAACATGGAGGCGCTGAACGGGAAGGTGATGCCCATGCCGGCATTTCCGGCCACGAGCGTCGCGGCCGAGGGCTTGTCGAGCCTGGACTTCTCCATCCACGGGATGGTCACCGAGCCGACGGTCGCGGCGATGGCAGCCTGGTTGTGCACGACACCGCCCAGACCGGCGGACGCCACGGTGGACACCCAGGCCGGGCCCCCCTTGACGCCGCCGATCATGGAGTTAAGCAGGTCGATGAGCCGGTCCAGCACGCCGGTCTTGTCCAGCAGGTAGCCCATGAACACGAAGGCCATAGTGGCGTAGACGATTTCGTCCGTGGCGGCCGAGTACAGGGAGGACCAGCCGACCTGTGCCGCAGCGGCCCCCGTAAACGGGAGCACTGCCAGGAAGCCGAGGATCATGGCTTCTCCGACGCTGCGTTTGATCAGTGTCGTCCAGAGCAGGATGACGGCGAGGTAGGCCCCAAGGGCCCAGATGCCGTTCATGCTTCTCCTGACAGGGAATCTCGTACTGAAAGGTTCATCGTTGGTTCCTGTAAATGATTCTGCCTGATGCCGGGGTCAGTGCAAGGACGGCGTCACCGACGCCGTTTCCTGGGCCATGCGCGTCAGGGCGGTGGCCGAGGCTGCCGTCATGTCGGCAGGTACCCCGAGATCGGAGAGATAGCTGGCGGTGTCCTGCATTTCCTTGGAGCGGCGCAGGGCGTGTTTGGCGGTGCCGGTCAGGAACCTGTCAATGACGGCGTGGCCGTCGCCGGCGAGTTGCCCGGCGATCTGCGCCCGGATCCAGTCCTCCAGGCCGGCTGCCCGTCCGGCGGTGACCGCTTCGACGACGACTGAGGCCATGCCTTTCATCAGGACGCTGCGGAGCAGTTTGTGGGCCATCGCCGCCCCCGGTTCCCCGTCGGCCATTTCGACGTCGGCGCCCAGCGGCGACAGGAGGCCGGCCACTGCCCGGGATCCGGGTCCGCTCACCATCAGGGGTGTCTTTACTCCCTGGGTGGGGACGGGCCCCAGAATGGCGACGTCGGCGAAAAGCGCCTCGCCGGGCAGCTGCCCCAGTTCCTGCATGACCCGCGGTGAAGAGGAGGTGAAGTCCGCATAGCAGCTGCCGGCCGGCAGGACCGGCAGGCATTCCTGGGCCACGCTTCGCGCGGCGGCCGCGCCGGTGAGGACGAGAACGATATCCGCGCCGGCACAGGCTTGTGCTGCGGTGGCGGCCCGGATGACGCCGGCCGGCGTGGAGGGTGCGACGGGATCGAATCCTTTCACGCTGTGGCCCGCGGCGACGAGGGCGGCCGCGTAAGTGGCTCCGGCCTCACCGAGGCCGATGACGGTGCACGTTGTCATTGTCTTGTGTCTTTTCTGTCTAGTGGCGGTCGGCGATGATGGCGGCCCGGCGGCTGGTTTCCTCGGCGAAGACGGCCTCGGCGGCCTCTGCCACCGTCAATGCCTGCGCCCTGGGGATGACGACGACGCCGTCGGAATCGCCGATGATGACATCTCCTGGCAAAACGGGGACCCCGCCGAAGGAAATTGGCGTGCCCAGACGGGAGGGGCCGTTCTTGTACGGGCCTGCCGGGGTGATGGCGCGGGCGAAGACGGGCATTCCGATCTCACTGAGGGCCTCGGCGTCGCGGGCTGCGCCGTCCAGTGCGAAGCCTGCGATGCCGAGGTTGATGGCGCGTTCGCCGATGAGTTCGCCCAGCAGTGCCCGGGATTCGTCCGCGCCGCCGGAGACGACTATCACGTCTCCGGGGTGGGCGAACTGCAGGGCGCGGTGGATGCCTTGGTTGTCCCCTGGGCGTGTCCAGACGGTGAAGGCCGGTCCGGCGAGGCGGGCACCGGGCCAGATGGCCTGGATGGCTGAGTCTGCGATTCCGAGGCGGTCCATGGCGTCGCCGATGTTGGCGGCGGGCAGTTTGGCGAGGCGGTCGATCACTTCCTTGTCGGGGCGGGCGAAGTCTGCGTCGATGTCCTCAAGGACGGGCGTTGTCATGATGGTTTCTTCCGTGGAGAGGGGTTGGTTACGAGGGCTAGTCTTTTTTCTGAACCAGCGGGAGTACCTTCTTGAAGTCCTCCTCCTGGCCGGCCCAGAACTTCTCGTAGTCGCTGCCGGAGAGGTAGCTGGTCTGCAGGCCGAGAGCGCTCATCTTTTCCTTGACGGTCGGGTCCTCGATGGCCTTCTGCATGGCGGCTTCGAGTTTCTTGGCAACGCCGTCAGGCAGGCCGGCCGGGGCCGAGTAGCCGCGGACGGTGCCGGCCGTAAGGTCATAGCCGGATTCCTTGAAGGTGGGAGCATCCGGCAGCGAGGGTGCGCGCTCGGCGGTCATGACGCCCAGGACGCGTGCTTTGCCCTGTTTGGTCAGGTCGGTCACGTCACTGACGTTGGCGACCAGGACATCCACGTGCTTGCCGAGGAACGCGGTGGTGGCCTGGGAGGCGCCTTCGGAGAAGTGCACCGGGGCGAACTCGGAGCCGGTGGCCTCCTGGATCTGCGCCAGGGCAAAGTGTTCGCCGGTCTGCAGCCCGGTGGTGCTGGCGGTGAGTGACTTCGGGTTTGCCCTGGCGGCGTCGAGGAGTTCCTTCAGCGTCTTGAAGGGGCTGTCAGGCTGGACTGCGATGACGGTGGGGTCGATGACCTGGCGGCCGAGGGGCTGGAAGCTGGCCCGGGTGTATTTGGCGCCGCGTGCGGGATCCAGGGGTGAGACGACGACGGACGGTGAGCCGGTTGCGCCGATGGTGTAGCCGTCGGGCTTGGCGCTGGTCAGTGCTGTGTAGCCGATCTGTCCGCCGGCGCCGGGCTTGTTGATGACCTCGACGTTGGTGCCGAGTTCCTTCTCCAGGATCGGCTGGACGAGGCGTGCTGCGGTGTCCACGGCCCCGCCGGAGGAGAAGGCCACGATCAGGTCGATGGACTTGCCCTTTTTCGGGAAGTCGTCCCCGGATGCTGCGTTGTTGGCGCTGGCGTTGGCGCCGCAGCCGGTGAGGGCGATGAGGGCTGCTGCGGCGATGGCTGCGGTGATTTTCTTGCGTGACAAGGGTCTTCTCCTTTGAAGAGGTGGGAACTAGAGGGTTGATAGGTAGTCGGACGTGAGCTCGGTTTAGGCTTCGGGGTCCTCGGTGAGGGCCTTGGGTTTACGGAACTTGAGCAGCGGGCTGCAGATGATCAGCACGCCGACGCCGATCAGCACGGCGGAGATGGGGCGGCTGGTGAAGACGCTGAAGTCGCCTTGGGAGATTTCCAGGGATTCGCGCAGTGAGCGTTCCATCAGCGGGCCCAGCACCAGGGTGAGGACCATCGGTGCCAGCGGGATGTCCAGGTTCCTCAGGGCCAGCCCGAGGAGGCCGAAGCCGATCATCACGAAAACGTCGAAGACGCTGAAGTTGATGGTGTAGGCGCCGATGACCATGAAGAGCAGGATCAGGGCGGTCAGGATGGGGGTGGGAACGCGCAGGATGGAGGTCCAGAGGCCGACGAGGGGGACGTTGAGCAGCAGCAGCAGCACGTTGCCGATGAAGAGGCTGGCGATGATGGCCCAGGCGATCTCGGAGTGGTCGGTGAACAGGGCGGGTCCGGGCGTCAGGCCCTGCTGGAGGAACGCGCCCATCAGCACGGCGATGGTCGGAGATGCCGGGATGCCGAGGGTGAAGAGCGGGATCAGGGCGGCATTGGCGTGGGCGTTGTTGGCCGTTTCGGGACCGGCGACGCCTTCGACTGCGCCCTTGCCGAGTTGGTGGCGGAAGCGGGAGAACTTCTTTTCCGCGGCGTAGGACAGCAGGGACGAGACTGATCCGGTCATGCCGGGAATAAGGCCGAGTCCGAAGCCGACGCCGGTGCCCCGGGCCATGGCGGGGGCGCTGCGCCGCCATTCTGTCCGCGTCGGGAGCAGTGAGCGCATGCCGGGGGCATGAACCAAGGGACTCTCCGCGTTTTTGCGGTAGGACAGGACTTCGGAGAGCCCGAAGACGCCGACGATGACGGCGACGAAGCTGACGCCGTCCAGGAGCCTGTCCATCCCGAAGGTGAAGCGCGGGGCGCCGGCGACAGGGTCGATGCCGACCATGGAGATCAGCAGGCCCAGGGCCCCGGAGATGATGGCCTTGACCATGGACTTTCCGGCCAGGGCAACAAGCAGGGATATACCGACGACCATAAGCGCGAAGAACTCGGGCGGCCCGACGAGCAGGCCAAGTTCACCCAGGGGTTTGGCGGCGGCGACCAGGCCGATGGTGGCGACGGTTCCGCCGATGAAGGATCCGACGGCGGCCAAGGTCAGTGCCGCACCGGCCCTGCCGAGTTTGGTCATTTGATAGCCGTCGATGGTGGTGATCGCGGATGACGCCTCACCCGGGGTGTTCAAAAGGACGCTGGTGATGGTTCCGCCGTACTGGGTGCCGTAGAAGATGGCGCACAGCATGATGATCGAGCCGGCGGGATCCAGGTTCAGGGTGAGCGGGATGAGCAGGGCCACGCCGGCCACGGGGCCGACACCGGGAAGGACGCCGATGATGGTGCCGAGCAGGCAGCCCAGGAAGGCAAAGAGCAGGTTTTGCCAGGTCATGGCGGTGGCGAAACCGCCCAGCAGTTCGTTGATTGTGTCCACGTCTAGAGTCCGATCAGGTTCAGCGGGGCGAAGGCCGATACGGGAAGCGCGACGTTCAGCCCGTAGTTGAAGGCATAGAACGCGCCGACGCTTCCGGCGAGGGCGATGATCAGCGAGGACACCCAAGTCCGGCGGCCGCGCAGTTTCAGGTGATAGAGCAGGAACAGGAACATGCTCAGCTGAAAGCCCAGCAGGTCCATGACTGACGCCAGCACAACGAGGCTGAGGACGACTGAGATGACCACACCCCGGTCGATCCCCTCGGCCCGCTCGCTGGGCCGGCGCAGTTCCTGGAGCAGCCAGAGGGCCGACATCGCGACCAGCACCCCGCCCATGGCGAACGGGAAGAGGCCGGGGCCAGGGCCCAGCGACGTCCACAGGCCAAGGCCCACCGAACTGACCAGGACATACACGCCGACGGCCGTGAACATGCCGATGCCGATAAGCACCGACGGAGCGACGCGGATGGCGCGCTCGGGTTTAGTCAGTAGTGACTCCGTTGTCATCGTTTCCTTCTTATGTTCCGTGCTTACGTTCCGCGATAGTCTCTTTCATAGAATGAAAGAATATTTCGCCTGAAGAAATAGTGACAGGGGACACAACGCCTGTCAAGCGCAGTGAAGTTACATAGAATGAAACAATGACAGTGACTTCGACACATTCGGCCGGCTCCGCTGAAGAGGGCGGCCCCAAAGCCGGGAACATGCGCTCCCTGTCCAGGTCGATGGAGGTTTTCGCCGAACTCCAGCGTGCGGAGCGGCCACAGCGCCTCAGTGACTTGGCCAGGACTTGCGGGATGAGCCTGCCGACCACACTGCGGATCTTGCGTGTGCTGCAGGATTTCGGCATGGTCAGCCAGACGGACAAGTCCTACCGGATAGGGCCGGCAGTCCTGCCGGCGGCCCGAAGCTACCTGGAGAACGACCCACTCGTTGTTGCCGCGCGGCCGATCCTCCAGCAGGTGGCCTCGCAAACGGGACTCACGGCATCGCTGTACACCAGGCTGGGCTTTGAAAGGATCCTCGTAGCACGTGTCGACGGCGACTCGCCCCTCCGCTATGACCTTCCGCTGGGTAAGCGCCTCCCCCTCACAGTTGGAGCGGCCGGGAAGATCCTTCTGGCCTCGGTTTCCGACGTGGAACTCCGGCAAGTGGTGGCTGCGGCCATCGCGGCGGGCCATGAGGACAGTGCATTTACTGCCGACGAGCTCCGCGCACGCCTGCCCGAACCCGGCGTGGATTACGCGTATTCCGCGGATGAGCGCGCCACCGGTGTGCTGTCGGTCGCCGTCGCTGTGCCGAACGGATCCCGTCGTCCGAGTGAATCCATGGCGCTGACCAGCCCCGTCGAGTCCGCCACCGAAGCCAGCCTCGAGGCCGGCGTTCCTGAACTCCGTCGCGCCGCCGGCCGACTCTCAGAGCTGTTGGAAGGATCCGTTTACTAGGCGGGATCTCACTACTACCGCCTGACCGCATTGCCGGCTCCTCGGCCAAAAAATGGACATGCCCCTTCCTCACTGTCAGGACAGGGCATGTCCGCCCCGGGTGCATGGGCATGCCCTCCCCTGCCCCCGGCCAGTGGACATGTGGCCCATATGTCCACGCTCCGCGGCGAAGAATGGACATGTCCCCCGTTCGCGGTCAGGTGATGCGTGCGTAGCCCAGCAGCGCGGCCGTGCCCATGCCGCCTGCGATGCTGATCATCGCCAGGGCAAGCTGGCCCGGCTCCGGGGACCTGCGGGCCTGGGCCAGCAGCCGGGTGACCAGGACCGCGCCCGAGGCTCCATAGGCGTGACCGAGGGCCAAAGCGCCGCCGTCGAGGTTGGCCCGGTCCGGGTCGATTCCCAGCTGGTCAAAGCACGCGAGCGTCTGGGCCGCGAAGGCCTCGTTGAATTCCACCAGGCCCACGTCCGCGGCCGTCAGTCCGTGTGCCGCGAGGAGCCGTTCGGCCGCCACGGCCGCTCCGATGCCCAGCAGCTGCGGCGCCACCCCGGCGGTGTCGGTTCCCAGGACCAGCAGCCCGTCGGCGGCGCCCAGCTGCCGGGCCCGCTCCACGGATGTGACGACGACGGCGGCGGCACCGTCGGCGTCGAAGCAGGAGTTACCGGCCGTGACCGTGCCGCCGCTGGCAAAAACGGGCGGGAAACGGGCCATCAGGGCCGGGCCAAGACTCAGCCGCGGACCGTCGTCGGCTGCCGCGGACGCCCCGGAACCGGCGGTGAGGGGCACGATTTCGGCGTCGAACGTCCCGGCAGCCGCGGCTGCCAGGGCGCGCCGGTGGCTGCGGAGCGCGAAGGCATCCTGGCGTTCCCGGCTGATGCCGAAGCGGGCGGCCACGTTCTCGGCCGCCACCCCCATATCGGGATCGCCGAAGCTCAGCGGCGCGAACTGGGCCCGGCTGTAAAAGTCGGGGCTGCCGTCGTCGTTGCGGTGCGCCCGGAGCGGAGCCGTGCTGATGCTCTCCACGCCGCCCGCGAGGTACAGGCCGCCGCCGCCCGCCGCGACCAGCCGGGAGGCCAGGACGATCGCGTCCAGACCGGAGCCGCATTGCCGGTCCACGGTGACGCCGGGGACGGTGACCGGCAGGCCTGCCTCCAGCGCGGCGAGCCGGGCCACGTTTCCGCCGCCGCCCACGGCGTTGCCGATCACGACGTCGGTCACGGACCCCCGGGCGGGGCCGTCGCCGGCATCGGCGAGCAGGCTCCGGAGCACCGGAGCCAGGAGTTCGTGGGCGCGAAGCTTTTTCAGCGCCCCGTTGGCGCGGCACAGCGGCGTCCGGCGCGCGGCGATGATCACCGGCTGCCTGTCCTCGGGCACCAGCCCGGGGAACGACAGCCCTGGGAAAGACAGCCCGGGAACAGCCGGCCCCGGTGCTGCCGGCCCGCTGCCGGCGAGCGGCTCAGCCAAGACGCCGGATCCTGGGATCGTTCCGCGCTATCCACTCCAGCAGCAGCTGCCGGCTGATCTTGCCGCGGTCCGTCAGGGGCAGCTCCGTCAGCACGAAGTACTCCAGCGGGCGCTTGTTCCGCGCCAGCACATCGTCGATCCCGGACCGCAGCTGGGTCGCGGTGACCGCCCCGTGCGAGGGAACGACGCCGGCCACGACGCGTTTGCCGCGAAGATCGTCCGGCATGCCGGCCGCCACGGCCGCCGCGACGCCCGGGACGGAGGCCAGCGCCATCTCGACCTCATGCGGGTAGACGTTGGTGCCGGCGGTGATGATCATGTCGGAGCGGCGGCCCAGCATGTGCAGGGTCCCGTCGGAGAGGTAGCCCTGGTCCCCCACGGTGTACCAGCCGTCAAAACAGCGCAGCGCCTGGCCGTCGTCACCCCACAGGTAGCCGTTGCTGACCATGCCGCTGCGGACGCAGATGTTGCCGTCGCTGCCGTCCGGGAGTTCGGCGCCGTCGTCGTCGAGGATGCGGATATCGACGCCGGGAAAGGGCTTCCCGATGCCGGTCCCGCCCGGCTCGACAGGCTCGCCCGGACGCAACCCGGCGCCCGAGACGAAACTGAGCTCGGAGGCGCCGTAGTACTCGAAAATGGTCGCGTTGGGGGCCCAGCGCCGGGCCGCCTCCAGCGTCCGGGCGTCCAGCTTGGAACCGGCGCAGATGATACTGCGGATGCCGGAGGCATCGACACCGCCGGTCAGGCCCCGCTCGCTGAGCAGCCGGAGCATGGTGGGCACCAGGACCAGTCGGGTGATGCCGTCGTGGCTGACGGCCGTGTGGGCGGCGCCGACGTCGAAATGGTCCAGGCTGTGGAACTCGGCGCCGGCGTACAGGCATTCGGCGAGAGCGTACAGGTTCAGGCTTGCCGCGAGCGGTCCGGGAGCCAGGGACTTGTCGTCCTGCGTCAGTGCGAAAAATTCAATCGAGGCTTCGAAGGATTCCTGCCAGGACCGCCGCGAGCGGGTGAACGCCTTGGGGACCGAGGTGGTGCCGGACGTCAGGCCGACCAGGAACGAGGTCTCCGGCGGCCCGTCGACCAGCTCGGTCCCCACACCGGGAACCGCATGCGCCGGACCTGTTTCCGTCCCGGCGATGCGTGCGGTGATGCCGTCCTGGAGTTGCTGGGGCCAGGCCGGGTCCAACACGGCGCACTGCCGCTCACCAGCGACGGCCGCGGCGAAGGCAACGGCGAAGTGGGTTGAATTTTGTTCGGACAACACAGTGATGGCCGGCGCCGCGGGCACCAGGGCCGCCGCTTTGTCCCGCAGGCGGGACCAGCTGAGGTGCTCTCCGGCCACGACGACGGCTGTCTCGTCGGGACGGTCATCGGCCCAGCGCTGGAGTCTGTCGAGAAAAGGCATCGAACCAACTTTAGCGTTGCCGGGCGCCCCGGCTGCGTGTGCGGGATATTGTGACTCCATGAGCTTTAACGACAACGCCCCGCTGGACCCGTCACAAGTCCAGGACCGCCGCGGGATGGGCCGCGGCCCGATGATCGGCGGCGGGATCGGCGGCGGCATCATCCTGCTGCTGGCAGCCCTCTTTGGCATCAATCCCCAGCTTCTCGAGGGTCTGGCCGGCACCGTCCAGGAACCCCAGACGCAGAGCCAGGGCTCTGCCCCCGCCTGCCAGACCGGCGCCGACGCCGACGCCCGCCTCGATTGCCGGATCACCGGCACGGTCAACAGCCTGAACGCCTTCTGGCCGGCCTATCTGTCGCAGTACAACACCAAGTACCCGCGGCCGAAGGCGGTGATCTTCACCGGCGGAACCAACACCGGCTGCGGCGCCGCCACCTCCGAGGTGGGGCCGTTCTACTGCCCGGTCGACACCACGGCGTACTTCGATCCCGGCTTCTTCCAGGAGCTGGTGGACCGGTTTGGCTCCTCCGGCGGCCCCCTGGCGCAGGAATATGTGGTGGCCCACGAATTCGGCCACCACGTCCAGAACCTGCTCGGCGACCTCGACCGGGCGCAACAGGACCCGCAGGGCCCCGGTTCCGGGGGTGTCCGGGTTGAGCTCCAGGCCGACTGCTACGCGGGGCTGTGGGCCCACTATGCAACGACGCAGGCGGATCCCAAGACCGGCCAGCCCTATCTCGAGCCCTTCACTGACCAGGACGTGAAGGACGCCCTGTCGGCGGCCTCGGCCGTCGGTGATGACCGCATCCAGAAGGCCGCCACGGGCCGCGTCTCACCGGAGGCATGGACCCACGGATCAAGTGCCCAGCGGCAGAAGTGGTTCTACCAGGGGTACACCACCGGGGACATCAACAAGTGCGACACGTTCGCGGTGGCCACGCCCTAGCTCCAGCCCTCTGGTCCCAGCTCTCTGGACCAACCCTCTGGTCCAACCCTGGTCCAAGCCCGCGGGTTCACCCGCGCGGCCAGCGCCGGACCGGGACCTCGACGTAGCTGAGGAAGCCGGCGTGGCCCAGGTGCCGGTGCTTCGGATGCCACACGGGCCGGTACTGGTGCCCGAAGGGGTCGGTCACCAGGACCGACTCCAGCCGGTCGTTTCCGGCCAGGAGGCGGTCGACGTCGGCCAGCGCATTGCGCCGCGTGGCCAGGCCGTCGATGTCCAGGCTCCATAGCCCCAGCTCGGCATCGGTTCCGCGTTCCAGCTGCAGCGTCTCGAACAGTCCGGCCACGAGCCCGGCGAGCCCGGCGGGGTCAACCCGTTGCAGCCGGTGGGACTCGGGATGCACGTCGCGGGCCTCGGCGAGGGCCTGGCGCAGCCAGTGGAACTCTACTGATCCCAGGGGCGGTCCCAGGCGCAGGTGGCGGTTCTCGTCCAGCTCCAGCCGGTACGTAGTGGCGCTGCGGTCAATGATGCATGGAGCTTCGCCGACATATTCGAAGTCGGCCAGCAGGGCTTCCCGGGACCGGTAGTACGAGAAGTCGCCGCTGTCCTCGACGACCACAAAGTCCTTGCCGGCATCGGAGGGCCGCGGCGGTGGCGTGGCATCCATTCCCGTGTGCCTCCTGTTCGACGCGGTCCGAAGGGTGTGGATCCGTTGTCTTTATCAGACCACCGCCGGGACGATATGGGAACGGCGGCGCAAACACCGGCGGGAACGCCGGAAGGAAATGACGACGGCGGCCCCGCCTCAATGAGGTGGGGCCGCCGTCGTCGTAACTAGGGGCCTCCGCCGCCGAGGGTTCCCTGGCCGAGCGAAGCGAGGCTAGGGAGGCGGTGGGGATCTAGATGTTGAAGCCCAGGGCGCGCATCTGGTCGCGGCCGTCCTCGGTGATCCGTTCCGGACCCCATGGCGGCATCCACACCCAGTTGAGCCGCCAATCGTCGACGATCCCGTCCAGGGCCTTGCCGACCTGCTCCTCGATCACGTCGGTGAGGGGGCAGGCAGCGGTGGTGAGTGTCATGTCGATGAGCAGGGCGCCGTCGTCGTCCGAGTACTTCAGACCGTACAGCAGGCCCAGATCAACGATGTTCACCCCGAGTTCCGGGTCGATCACATCCTTGAGCGCCTCTTCGACATCCTCGAGGCCCGTGCGGGCCACATTGAGTTCGGTCATTGGGGGGTCCTAACTACGCCTGGGCTGCAGCCGAGGCGGCAGCGATGGTGGCCGCCCCTGCGCCGGTGGCGTAGCGGTCGTAGCCTTCGTCTTCGAGGCGGTCGGCGAGCTCCGGGCCGCCCTCTTCCACAACCTGGCCATCGACGAACACGTGCACGTAGTCAGGCTTGATGTAGCGCAGGATCCGGGTGTAGTGCGTGATGAGCAGGGTGCCCATGTTGCCTTCGCCGTGGGCGCGGTTGACGCCCTCGGAGACAACCTTGAGCGCGTCGACGTCCAGGCCGGAGTCGGTCTCGTCGAGGATGGCGAACTTCGGCTTGAAGAGCTCGAGCTGGAGGATCTCGACGCGCTTCTTCTCGCCGCCGGAGAAGCCTTCGTTGACGTTGCGCTGGGTGAAGTCGGCGTCGATGCGCAGCTGCGCCATGGCCGCCTTGACGTCCTTGGTCCACGTGCGCAGCTTGGGGGCTTCGCCGTCGATCGCGGTCTTGGCGGTGCGCAGGAAGTTGGTCATGCTCACGCCCGGGACCTCGACGGGGTACTGCATGGCGAGGAACAGGCCGGCGCGGGCGCGCTCGTCAACGCTCATGGCGAGGACGTCTTCACCGTCGAGGGTGATCGTGCCGGAGGTGACGTTGTAGCGCGGGTGCCCGGCGATGGTGGACGCCAGCGTGGACTTGCCGGAGCCGTTGGGGCCCATGATGGCGTGCGTCTCGCCGGTCCTGATGGTCAGGCTGACGCCCTTCAGGATTTCCTTGGTGCCCTGCTCGGTGTCAATGCTGACGTGCAGGTCCTTGATCTCAAGAGTCGACATGTGTCTTGTTCTCCTCTGCACCGTGCCCTCGGCACTGTGCGTTTTCTTGGCGATAAGTTTTCTTGTGCGGGTTGCCGGCTGCAGGCAGCTAGCTGAAGGTGGGAGCCTCGGCGCCGTTCAGGACGTTGGTGAAGTCCACGTAGACCTCGTCATCCAGGACGGTCACGGCGAACACGGGAACGGGATCATAGGCCGGCAGCTGGAGCGGCTCGCCGCTGCGCAGGTCGAACTGGGAGCCGTGGCCCCAGCACTCGATCTTGCAGCCTTCGACTTCTCCTTCGGAGAGGGAGATGTCCGCGTGCGAGCAGGTGTCGCCGATGGCGTGGATCTCCCCCATCGAGTCCTTCACGATCGCTACCGGGTAGTCGTCGATCAGGATCCGCAGCGCCTGCTTGAGTTGGATCTCGCTGGCGTTGCAGACTAGCTCGCCTTTTGGCTGTTCAGTCATTGATGTCGTCCGTGTTCTCTCGTGCTGCGCACTAGTGGTTGGTCGCCGCGAGTTCGCGCTCGACGGCTTCCGTGAGGCGCTCTTCGATGGCCGGAACGTTGATCTTCTGGATGATCTCGTTCAGGAACCCGCGGACCACCAGGCGGCGGGCCACCTCTTCCGGGATGCCACGGGCCATCAGGTAGAACAGGTGCTGATCATCGAATCGTCCGGTGGCGCTGGCGTGGCCGGCGCCGGCGATCAGGCCGGTCTCGATCTCAAGGTTCGGCACGGAATCGGCGCGGGCGCCGTCGGTCAGGACCAGGTTGCGGTTGGCCTCGTAGGTGTCGGTGCCTTCTGCTTCCTTGCGGATCAGAACGTCACCGACCCAGACGGTGTGCGCGTTGCGGCCCTGCAGGGCGCCCTTGTACAGGACGTTGGACTTGCAGTTGGCCACGGCGTGGTCCACGAACAGGCGCTGCTCGAGGTGCTGGCCGGCGTCGGCGAAGTACAGGCCGAACAGTTCCACTTCGGCGCCCGGGGCGGTGAAGCGTGCCGAGGGCGTGACGCGCACGAGGTCCCCGCCGAGGCTGACCACGATGTGCTTGAGCTTCGCGTCGCGGCCGAGCTTCGCCTGCTGGGAGGAGGCGTGGACGGCGTCGTCGTTCCATTCCTGGAGCGAGATGACGGTCAGCTGCGCGCCGTCCTCAACGAGGATTTCGATGTTTTCCGAGACGACGGCGGTGCCCTGGTGGTCCAGGACGACGACGGACTTGGAGAACTTTTCCGCGACGATCACGACGTGCTGCGCGGAGGCTTCGGTGCCCTGGCCGGTCAGCAGCACGCTGACCTCGCCTTCCACCTGTACCTCGGACGGGACCGTGATGACGGTGGCCCCGGTGAAGTTCTCCCAGGCGTTCGCGGAGACGCGGTCCTCGGGGATGGCGGCGGAGCCGATCCGGCGGTCGTCACGGCCGACGGTCTCGACCCTGACGCTGTCCGGAGCGGTGACGCTCACGGCCGGCGCCGCACCGGCGAGGACCTCGGTGTGCAGGCCGCGGAGGCGCTTGAGCGGGGTGAAGCGCCAGTCCTCCTCCATGCCGGTCAGCGGCTTGAAGTCCGCCAGCTTGTAAGAGGTCAGGCGGCCGGCGCGTGAGCTGTCCGGTACGCCGACGCCGCCGCCGTGCGAGTGGCGCTTGACGGCTTCGCCGGCCAGCGGCGCCTTGGACTCCGCGGCGTTCAGCGGTGAGAGGCTTTCGCCTTCCTCGGTGAAGCCGTTGATGAACGGCTGGGCTGAGGGCGCGCCGATGCGGGCCTTTTCAGTAGTGATGTCAGTCATTAACCGACCGATCCTTCCATCTGCAGTTCAATCAGTCGGTTCAGCTCGAGGGCGTATTCCATCGGCAGTTCGCGGGCAATCGGTTCGATGAAGCCGCGGACGATCATCGCCATGGCCTCGTCTTCGCGCATGCCGCGGGACATCAGGTAGAACAGCTGCTCTTCGCTGACCCGCGAGACCGTGGCCTCGTGACCCATCGTGACGTCGTCCTCGCGGATGTCGATGTACGGGTAGGTATCCGACCGGCTGATGGTGTCCACCAGGAGGGCGTCGCAGCGGACCGTGTTGGCCGAGTGCTTGGCGCCTTCGCGGACCTGGACCAGGCCGCGGTAGGCAGCACGGCCGCCGCCGCGGGCCACGGACTTGGAGATGATCGAGCTCTTGGTGTTGGGCGCGATGTGGACCATCTTGGAGCCGGTGTCCTGGTGCTGGCCTTCGCCGGCGAACGCGATGGACAAGGTCTCGCCCTTGGCGCCTTCGCCCACGAGGTAGACGGCCGGGTACTTCATGGTGACCTTGGAGCCGATGTTGCCATCGATCCACTCCATGGTGGCGCCCTCTTCGCAGATGGCGCGCTTGGTGACCAGGTTGTACACGTTGGTGGACCAGTTCTGGATGGTCGTGTAGCGGACGCGGGCGCCCTTCTTCACGATGATTTCCACGACGGCGGAGTGCAGCGAGTCCGAGGTGTAGATCGGCGCGGTGCAGCCTTCGATGTAGTGGACGTAGGAGTCCTCGTCCGCGATGATCAGCGTGCGCTCGAACTGGCCCATGTTTTCCGTGTTGATGCGGAAGTAGGCCTGCAGCGGGATGTCCACGTGGACGCCCTTGGGCACGTACACGAAGGAACCGCCGGACCAGACGGCCGTGTTCAGCGACGCGAACTTGTTATCGCCCACCGGGATGATGGTGCCGAAGTACTCCTGGAAGATCTCCGGGTGTTCGCGCAGCGCGGTGTCGGTGTCGAGGAAGATGACGCCCTGGGCTTCCAGGTCCTCGCGGATCTGGTGGTAGACCACTTCAGACTCGTACTGGGCGGCGACGCCGGAGACGAGGCGGCTGCGCTCGGCTTCCGGGATGCCCAGCTTCTCGTAGGTGTTCCGGATGTCCTCGGGCAGGTCTTCCCAGGTTGCGGCCTGCTTCTCGGTGGAGCGCACAAAGTACTTGATGTTGTCGAAGTCGATGCCGGACAGGTCCGCGCCCCAGGTGGGCATGGGCTTGCGGTCGAAGTACTTCAGGCCCTTGAGGCGAAGGTCGAGCATCCATTCCGGCTCGTTCTTCTTGGCCGAAATATCGCGAACAACGTCTTCGTCGATGCCGCGGCGGGCGTTGGCCCCGACGTCGTTCTTGTCGGCCCAGCCGTACTCATAGGTGCCAATTCCGTGGAGCTCGGGATTCTTTTCCAGAATCTCCGAAATCACAGTAGAGTCAGCAACCTTCTTCTCTGATAGTTGGTCCGTCATCACGGCCTTTCTTGGAGATGGTTGGATACTTCGTCCGGGTTGACCGGTGCAGCGGGACTGGGGGTCCCGACGGCGGCTGGACGGCCCGTAGGTATATGGGTGGTGCAGACGTGCCCGCCGCGCGCCAGGGTGGACAGCCGGCGCACATCGACGCCGACCAGCCGGGAGAACACTTCGGTCTCCACGTCGCAGAACACGGGGAACTGGGCAGCCAGGTGCTGGATGGGGCAGTGCCCCTGGCAGAGCTGGACGCTGGAGAGCGCCGCCGGGAGCGGGGCCCTGGCTTCGATCGACTGCGCCGAGGCGACGAAACCGTCGCGGCTCAACGCCGCGGAGAGAGCCTGGGCGCGGGCCGTGATGTCCGGTCCGGCCTGCTCGATCTCCGGTGCGTAGCGGCGCTCCATGTCGGCGAAACGCTCGACGGCGAACTGCCGCACGGCCTCGGGGCCGGCCGCCTCGCCGAGGCGGCGCAGCGCCACGGAGGCGATGTCGAGGTAGTCGTTGCCCAGGTTCGACTGGCCCTGGGAGCTCAGAACGTAGCGGCGGGCGGGACGTCCGGCGCCGGCACCCGCGCGGGCAACCCGCTTGACCTCAATCACTCCGCTGCGGGCGAGGTGGTCCAGGTGGCGGCGCACGGCGGCCGGAGTGAAACCCAGGAGGTCGCCGAGTTCGGCTGCGCTGATGGGTCCGTGTTCCAGGACCGCGTTCAGGACGCGGTCGCGCGTACGCTCTTCGGCGTCGTGCGTGTGGGTGCCGGCGGCCGCGGGAACGGCGTCCGGAACAACCGCCACGTGTGCCCGGGCAGGCCTGACGCGCGCGGTGCCGCGCCCGGACGGGACTGCAGACGCAGCGGTTCCGGACGCAGAGGGGCTCATGGAATACACAACACAATCATGTCGTAATTTAGTCCGGCATTCCAGTAAGGCATGGCTTGCCTGCGGGACCGCCCCTCCGGGAAGCCGACGTACTACATCGCGTAGAATGCTGTGGTGCGATCTCCCGAATCCCCCGTTCTGACCATCAGCGGGCTTGTCAAGGATGTTGGTCCACTGCCCACCCTCGACGGCAAGATGCTGCGCGTGGTCAGCGGCCTTTCCCTCATCGCCGAACGCGGCCAAGTCACGGCCCTGCTCGGCGCCAATGGCGCGGGCAAGACCACCACCATCGAATGCGCCCAGGGGCTGCAAAAGCGCACCGCCGGCGACATCAGCCTACTCGGCCACGACCCGGATTCGGCCGGCGCAGGCCTCCGCGCCCGGGTGGGCGTGATGCTGCAGGACGGCGGCCTGCCGCCGTCGGCCCGGCCCATCCCCCTGCTGCGGCACATCGCCGGCATGTACCAGGACCCGTGGCCTGTGGATGAACTCATCGGCCGCCTGGGCATCGACACCTTCAGCCGCACCAACGTGCGGCGCCTGTCCGGCGGCCAGAAACAGCGCCTCGCCCTGGCCGCGGCGCTGGTGGGCAATCCGGAGGTCCTGTTCCTCGACGAGCCCAGCGCGGGCCTCGACCCGCAATCGCGCCAAATGGTCTTCGATCTCATCTCCGAACTGCGGAACAGCGGCATGGGGATCATCCTGACTACGCACCTGATGGACGACGCCCAACGCCTGGCGGATTACGTCTACATCATCGACGCCGGCCGCAACGTCGCCGAGGGCACCGTCGCCCAGCTCCTGCGCCACCAGCTCCCGGCCGGCGACACGTCGCAGCACATCCGCACCTTGTTGTTCGAAACCGAACCCGGCCTGGACTTCGCCGGCGTGCTGCCCGACGGCGTCGACGTCACCGAAGCGCGGGCCGGCAGTTACGCCGTGACCGGAGCCCTGACCCCCGCCGACCTCGCCGCGATCACCGCGTGGTGGGCCCAGCGCGGGATCATGCCCAGCTCGCTGAGCCTTGAAGCGCGCAGCCTCGAGGACGTCTTCCTGGACATCTCCGGAAGGGAGATCCGATGACCCGCGTAACAGGTGGCGCCCCGCTGGAGAGCGCACGCCGTGCCGGCGTGCCTCCTGCCGTGCATGGGAGTGCCCCCGCTTCCCTGCTGCGCCGCATCCTGCTGCAGGGGCAGTACGAGACCGTCACCATGCTCAGGAACGGCGAGCAGCTGATCCTCGCGATCGTGCTGCCGCTGCTGGCCATGGTCGGCCTGACCGTGACGCCGCTGCTGGACGGACTCGGTTCGAGCCGCATCAATGTCGCCGTCCCCGGCATCCTGGCCCTGTGCGCCATGTCCACGGCCTTCACCGGGCAGGGCATCTCCACCGGCTTCGACCGCCGCTACGGCGTCCTGCGCTTTCTTTCCACCACACCCCTGGGCCGCACCGGCCTGATTGCGGGAAAGGTCCTGGCCGTCCTGGCTGTGCTGTTCCTGCAGGTGCTCATCGTGACCGCGGTGGCCCTGCTGCTGGGCTGGCAGCCCAATCCCGCGGGCTGGCTGCCCGGGCTGGCCATCCTGGTCCTCGGCGCCGCCGCCTTCACAGCACTCGGGCTGCTGGTCGCCGGGACGGTCCGGCCGGAGGCGACCCTGGCCATCACCAACCTGCTCTGGATCCTGCTCGGCGCGCTGGGCGGAATCGTGATTCCGGCCGAACGGCTCCCGGCGCTGGCCCAGGCTGTGGTGCACTTCCTCCCCTCCGGCGCGCTGGGCCAGGCGCTGAGGGATGCTTTCCTGTACGGCAGCGTCAATGGTGCCGCCGTTCTTGTCCTGCTGCTTTGGACGGCGATCGCCGGCGGCGCAGCAACCCGTTGGTTTAAGTGGAATTGAGAAAACTGTGAGCACGGCGTCACGAACTCCCCGGATTGTCTCCGGAATCACCTCCCGGCTGCCAGTCCGCGTCGATAAGACGGTCAGGCGGCTGGCCGTGCTGTCCCTCATTGGCCAGATCGTCCTGGTGGTGACCGGCGGCGCCGTCCGCCTGACAGCATCGGGCCTTGGCTGCCCCACGTGGCCGCGCTGCACCGAGGGATCCCTGGCCACCACCCCCGAAATGGGGATCCACGGAATCATCGAATTCGGCAACCGGCTCCTGACATTTGCGCTGGCGGCAGTCGCGGTGATGATGCTGGTCTATCTGTGGAACCTCCGCAAGGAGCGCCGCGACCTCTTCCTGCTCGCCCTCGGCCTGCTCGCCAGCATCCCGGCCCAGGCCGTCATCGGCGGCATCACGGTGCTGACCCAGCTGAACCCGTGGGTCGTGGGCCTGCACTTCCTCGTGTCCATGGCCCTCGTGGTCCTCGCGACCCTTCTAGTGAACCGGGCGTACGACCGCACGGGCAAGGCCCGGACCGTGCAGCTTCCCGCCCTGCCGGGCGTTGCCCGCCCGGTGATGACCGCCGTCGCGGTCCTCTCCGCCGTCGCGGTCTGCCTCGGTGTGGTGGTGACCGGCGCCGGTCCGCATGCCGGCGACGCGAACGCCGCGCGCAACGACCTCGACTGGGACCTCTTCGCGCACATCCACGCCGTACCCGCCTACCTGGTGACCGCCGGCGCGCTGTTCGCGGTCTTCCTTGTGGTCCGCGGGCGGATCCAGGGGCCGTTCCGCTCCGCGGTGTTCATGCTCTTGGGCGTCACGGTGCTGCAGGCCGCAATCGGCTTCACGCAGTACTACAATGGCATCCCGGCGCTGCTCGTTGGCGCTCACATGCTGGCGGCGGCGCTGCTGATGAGTGCGGCGACCAACGCCGCGGACCTCGCCCGCTACAGCCCGGTGGACTAACCCGGTGGACTAATCAGCCGCAGACTCCCTGACTAAAGCATCGCGGGGTCACTTACCGCCCCTCCGGCACGTCCGGACGGCCCGTAAGTGGCCCCGCATTTGCTGTCCGGGCACTGCGGCAACAATGACGAGTACCGCATTCACCTCCCGGGGCTGGCCTTGACGGGATTTCCGGGTGGACTATGGGATGGCATGGACATGGATCGTCGCGGCCCTGGGCTTTTGTCGTTCCCGTGACGCTGACCGGAAGGCCTTCTCTGATGCAAGCGACAGAATCGCCCGTGCCTCCTTCACCGTCAGCCCGCCAACGCGCGGCGAGCCTCAAAGAACGCGTCTACATCATCTTCACGAGCCTGGCCGTGGTGTTGGCGCTTCGGAGTCACGCGGACGAGACCACGCCGCTGGCAGCAGCGGCGACGCTCAGCATCGTGGTGATCGGCTCCCTGCTGGGGATTTTCGTCGCCGATCTCCTGAGCCACCTGACTGTTCATTCGAAGCTTCCCACCGGTGACGAGCTGCACCACATGATCGCGGTCAGCGCGGACGGCCTCGGCGTTCTGGTCACTCCGCTGCTCCTCCTCACGGCAGCCGGCCTCGGTCTGTGGTCGACGGCCGTTGCCCTCGGGTGGGCAGTCGCTGTTCTGGTTGTCTCGCTCGGCGTCGTCGGGTTCCTCGCGATCCGGCGCCTCGAGATTCCGGTCCGTCACAAGGCCGCCATCATGCTCGCCGAAGTCGTGTTGAGCCTGCTGGTCATCGGGCTGGAGCTGGTGGCCCACAATCTCTAAGGGAGCCTGAAGACTTCCCCCTTGGCGCCCGGTTACTGGCCGGTCACTTGTCCAAACGGGAAAGATTTCGGAATACTGGATGGTGTGGCCCCTTTCTTTGGGCCCGCCTTATGGCCGGGCAGCCGCAGAGCCGGCGTCAGGTTTCGTCCAGCCAAGGCGGGAATACTTGGACAGGGCGCAGGACTGGCGCCGCAATCGCATCCATGGATAGACGGACGGCGCGGTTTTGCCTTGATGCAGCTGGAATCGGAACCGGCCAGATAGAGGCACCGGAGGATATGTGGCGTTACTAGTCGGCGAAAGGCCCGCACAGACGGTCCAACATACTGCAAAGCGCCCACGGCTGGACGGCCTGGACGTTCTTCGCGGTGCCGCCGTGGGCGCCGTCCTGCTCGGACATTCCTGGCCCGGCATATTTCAGGGCGCCGGCATCGTGGGTGTCATCGCCTTCTTCGTGTTGAGCGGATACTTGATCACCGACGTGCTGGTCGGCGATATCGAACGGCACCGAAAGATTCGTTATGGACGCTTCTATGCGCACAGGGCGTTCCGGCTGGTGCCGGCACTCGTTTCTCTCCTGGGCGTTTACGCGATCGTCGAATTGGCCACCGATGTCCTTGGTGACCGGTCCAAGGGAATCGTGGGGTACACGGTCCTCGCCGGTCTTGGCTACCTCAAAGACCTCCCCCTGCCGTTCGACGTCAGCATGGCGATCGGACCGCTCTGGACGCTGGCGGTGGAAGAGCAGTTCTACCTGATCTGGCCCGCGCTGCTGGTGCTCGCCCTGCGGCGCAACCGCCAGGGCCGGCTGATTGGCTGGTCCGCCGCCGTCGCGCTGTTCCTCATGTCGGCCAGTGTGCTGGCAATGGTGACTCTGGCCCCGCAACTTCACTCGCTGGTTTACGCGCTGCCGACCACGTGGGGCCTGGGCCTGATCGTCGGTTCGGCCCTGCGGTTGTACAGGGTCCATGTGTTCAACTGGTTCACCGGCCGCTGGCTCAGGCGCGCGGCCCTGCTGGTCTCCGTCGCCGTCCTGGCCGCGCTGATCTACTTCCCGAAGGCCAACGAAACGCCGGCGTTCATGTTCATTGGCGGTCCGCTGGCCATGGCCGCCGCGGCCGTCCTGGTCGCACTGGCCGCCTCCCGCACCGCAGTGATGCCGAAGTGGACGCGCCCGGTGCAGCTGCTGGGCACCGTTTCCTACGCCGCGTACCTGTGGAACTACGCGGTCATTCTCTGGCTGAACGGCGGCTCCACGGCCGATCTGCCGCCGCTCATCGCGGTGTCGGCCATCGTGGTGACCCTGCTCATTGCGGTCATCAGCTGGCACACCGTCGAACGGCTCGGGCGGATCGCGCGGGCCCGCTTCGACCAGCACTTTTCGGCCCGCTACCATCCGGACCGGCAGCCGGCCGGCAGCGCCGCTTCCCGGCACGGTTAGGCGGGACTGTTCAGGCGGCAGGATTCACGCGGCACTGTTCAGTCGGCACTGTTCAGCCGACACCCTTCAGCCGGCAGAATTCAGTCGGCCCTGGTCAATCGCTGCCGGGGTCGTTCTCCAGCGTGCAGGCATCGGTGTTGGCCCCGCAGACGATGACCGCGACGCGTTCCCCTGCGGCGGGTGTGTACGCCCCTGACGTGAGCGCCGCGAACGCAGCCGCGGCCCCGTATTCGGCGGGGATCCGGTAATCGCTCCACAACTGTGAGCGGGCGGCGACGATGGCGGCGTCGTCCACCAGCACAGAGGCCGGCGGGACGCGTGAGGCGATGCTGAAGGCGATCCCACCCACCCGCCTGGCTCCGAGGGAATCCGCGGCGACACCCGAAACGGCCACATCGACCGGGCGGCCGGCGTCGAGGGCCGCGTGCAGCGTGGGGATGGCGAAGGGCTCAACCGCGACGACGCGGGCCCGCCCCTCGGCAGCTGCCGCCACGCCCGCATAGAGTCCGCCGCCGCCGACGGCGACTACGATCGTGTCGATGCCGGGTTCGTCCTCGAGAATTTCCTCGGCCAGGGTGCCTGCGCCTGCCGCGATTTCCAGCTGGTCGTATGCATGGCAGAACAAGGCACCGGTATCTTCCACGTAGTCCATTGCGGCCGCGAAAGCCTCCGCGTATTCGGTGCCGACCTGCCGGACCGTGGCGTTGTACGCGAGGAGTCGTGCGACCTTTACCCGCGGGGCGTTCTTCGGGACGAACACCGTCGCCGGCACGCCGAGGGCCGCGGCGGCGTATGCGTTCGCCAAACCCGCGTTGCCGCCCGACGCCGCCACCACACCGACGGCCGGGTCAAGCTCCCCGCGTTCCCGGGCGGCGAGCTGGCGGTTGAAGGCACCCCGGGCCTTGAAGACGCCCGTGTGCTGCAGGAACTCACATTTGAACCAGAGCGGGGCGGCAGCGGTGCCCCCGCGGAGCAACGGTGTGCGCCGCACGTGGCCACTGATGCGGTTCTGTGCCTGAAGTACATCGCTGCGGTTGATCACGGGCTCCCCTGGGGTTGTGTCGCTTGGCCGGTTCGTAAGGATACCCCGGGACCGAAAAGGACCGTCCCTCCCCTGATACAGCTGACGCTCCCCCACCAGTGGTGAGGGAGCGTCAGGCAGGCGAGCGGGGGATCAGCCGCCCATGATGGCCGAGCCGACGAACGGGTCGACGGCCAGGGCAATGAAGAGCAGGGTCAGGTAGCTGATGGAGCCGTGGAAGACCTTCATGGCTCCCTTGTTGGAAACGTCGCCGGCCTGGGCGCGGTTGTACAGGGCGTGCGACTCGTACAGGAACCAGGCACCGGCGCCGACGGCAGTCACCGTGTAGACCCAGCCGGCACCACCGGCCGGGATCAGCAGCAGCGAACATGCCACCATGGCCCATGCGTAGAGGACCACCTGCACCGAAACCACCTTCGCCCCGGCGATGGCGCCCAGCATCGGCACGTTGGCGTTGCGGTAGTCCTCGCCGTAGCGCATCGACAGCGGCCAGTAGTGCGGCGGGGTCCAGAGGAAAATCACCATGAACAGCACGACCGCGGGCCACTCGACGGTGTTGGTGACGGCGGCCCAGGCAATCAAAACCGGGAAGCACCCGGCGGCGCCGCCCCAGACAATGTTCTGGGCCGTGCGCCGCTTCAGGATCATGGTGTAAATGACCACGTAGAAGACGATGGCGCCGAGTCCGAGCCACGCGGCGAGCGGGTTGGCTCCGAACCAGAGGATGGCGATGGCCGCCGCGCCCAGCAGCCAGGAGAAAATGAGCGCTTCGCGGGGTGTGACCTCGCCGGTGACCAGGGGCCGGTTCTCCGTGCGGTGCATGAGCTTGTCGATGTCGCGGTCGATGTAACAGTTGAAGGCGCCTGCGGAACCCGCCGCGAACGCGCCGCCCACCAGCGTCGCCAGGATCAGACCGATCGACGGGAAGCCGCGTTCGGCATAGATCATGGTGGGGAGCGTGCTGACGAGCAGGAGCTCGATCACACGGGGTTTCGTGAGCGCCAGGTAGGCCTTGGCTTTGCGGCCGAAGCCCATCCTTCCCGAGGCCGGGGCGGCGTTCAGCGGCGTATTAGTTGTGCTCACGGTGGCAGTCACTCTGTTCTGTCTGGCTGTGCAGTTCTGTCTGGCTGGGCAGCCCCGGGTGGATTTCGCAACGCACTGTGCTGCAGACCGGGCGGCGCGCTCGGCGCACGCCCGTGTCCTTGCCTCAGTCGAAGGCCACCACCCATCATACCGTGGAGCTCCGGGCCGGGGGTGCGCCGAATGCCACGCCATGATTCCGGCGCGTTAACGCCGGCTCACCGGCCCCGCGGCGGACGGTGATTCATATAAGCGAAATCAGGTCCAATTGGTGAGATATACGCTGACCACAAAGTGGAATGGGACTAGGCTGTCATTAGATCAGCGCACACGGGCACGCATTTAGGCACTTGCCGGAACACGCGGCTCTGCATCTGCGTCTGAATGATAGATCAACGTTTCGATGGTGAACGGCTGGTACGAACCGCAGCGGGCACCGAACTGTGCCCGGGCGGGAAAAGAGCGTACCGCCGGCCGTCAGCACAGAGAGGGGCCCGGTTTTCGTGCCACATTTGGAAGAGCAAGAACTGTCATGGACTGACTTGGACCAGCGCGCGGTGGACACCGTCCGGGTGCTGGCCGCGGATGCGGTGGAGAAGGTCGGAAACGGCCACCCGGGAACGGCGATGAGCCTGGCTCCCGCCGCCTATTTGTTGTTCCAGAAGCTGATGCGCCACGACCCGGCGAACCCGGACTGGCTGGGCCGCGACCGGTTCATCCTGTCCCCCGGGCACACGTCCCTGACCCTGTACATCCAGCTGTTCCTCTCCGGCTACGGCCTGGAACTGAAGGACCTGGAGGCGCTGCGGACCTGGGGCTCGCTGACCCCGGGCCACCCGGAGTACAAGCACACCAAGGGTGTGGAGATCACCACCGGCCCGCTCGGCCAGGGCCTGGCGTCCGCGGTCGGCTTCGCCTATTCCCAGCGCCGGATGCGCGGCCTGTTCGACGCCGACGCTCCCGCCGGCACGAGCCCGTTCGACCACACCGTCTGGGTTATCGCCTCCGACGGTGACCTGCAGGAAGGCGTCACCTCCGAGGCGTCCTCACTCGCCGGGCACCAGGAACTGGGCAACCTCGTGGTGATCTACGACGAGAACCACATCTCGATCGAGGACGACACCGAGGTGGCGTTCACCGAGGACGTCCTGGCCCGCTACGAGGCCTACGGCTGGCACACCCAGCGGGTCGACTGGACCCGGACCGGCGAATACGTCGAAGACGTGCAGGAACTGCACGCGGCACTGCTCGCCGCGAAGGCCGAAACCGGCAAGCCCTCCATCATCTCCCTGCGGACCATCATCGGGTACCCGGCGCCGAAGAAGCAGAACACCGGCAAGATCCACGGCTCCGCCCTCGGCGCCGAGGAAGTCGCGGCCCTGAAACAGGTCCTGGGCTTTGACCCGGAACGTGCCTTCCAGGTCGACGAGGACGTCCTGGCCCACGCCCGTGCCGTCCAGGACCGCGGCGCGGCCGCCCGCGCCGACTGGCAGGCCTCGTTCGAGGCGTGGCAGGCCGGCAACCCCGAGTCCGCTGCACTGCTGGAACGCGTTGAGGCGAAGAAGCTCCCGGGCGACTTCGAAGCCGCCCTGCCGGTCTTCGAAGCCGGCAAGGACGTCTCCACCCGGGCCGCCTCCGGGAAGGTCCTGAACGCGATCGGCCCGGTCATGCCCGAACTCTGGGGCGGCTCCGCCGACCTCGCGGAGTCGAACAACACCACGATCGAGGGCTCGCCCTCGTTCATCCCCACGTCCCGGTCCACCGCGGCGTGGAAGGGCAACCCCTACGGCCGGGTCCTGCACTTCGGCATCCGCGAGCACGCCGCGGCGTCGATCGTGAACGGCATCTCGCTGCACGGGCGCACCCGGGCGTTCTCCGGAACGTTCCTGATCTTCTCCGACTACCAGCGCCCCGCGATCCGGCTCGGCGCCCTCATGGGCGTCCCGTCGCTGTATGTCTGGACGCACGACTCGATCGGCCTGGGCGAGGACGGCCCCACGCACCAGCCCGTTGAGCAGCTCGCCTCCCTCCGCGCCATCCCGGGCCTGGACGTCGTTCGCCCCGGAGATGCGAACGAGGTCGCCGCGGCCTGGAAGGCCATGCTGGAAAACCACGAAAACCCGGCCGGCATCGTCCTGACCCGGCAGAACATCCCCACCTACGCCCGCGGCACCGGCGTGGCCGACGGCGACACCTTCGGCTCCACCGCCGGCGTCGAGAAGGGCGGCTACGTCCTGGCCGAGGCGTCAAAGGACGGCTCCACCGTCGAAGCCCAGGTCATCCTGATCGGCACCGGCTCCGAGGTCCAGCTCGCCGTCAACGCCCGCGAAGCGCTGCAGGCCGAGGGCATCCCCACCCGCGTGGTGTCCATGCCCTGCGTGGAATGGTTCAACAAGCAGGACGCCGCGTACCGCGACGCCGTGCTGCCCCCGGCCGTGAAAGCACGCGTCTCGGTCGAGGCCGGACTGGCCCTGGGCTGGAAGGAATTCGTCGGCGACGCCGGCCGTTCCATCTCCCTGGAGCACTTCGGAGCGTCCGCGGACTACAAGCGCCTCTTCCAGGAATTCGGCATCACGGCGGAAGCAGTCGCCGCCGCCGCGAAGGAATCCCTCGCCGGCCTCACCAACTGATCCACCACCACGGTTCCGGGGGACGCTGTGCCCCCGGAACCCATGATTTCCAGGAGTTATGAAATGACTACCCCCACCCAGCAGCTCTCCGACGCCGGCGTCTCGATCTGGCTCGACGACCTCTCCCGCGGCCGCCTGCAGACCGGCACCCTGCGCAAGCTCATCGAAGAGAAGAACGTCGTTGGCGTCACCACCAACCCGTCGATCTTCCACGCCGCCATCACCGCCGGCCACGACTACGACTCCGTGATCGCCGCCCAGGCCGCCTCCGGCGCCACCGTCGAAGAGACCGTCTTCGAAATCACCACCACCGACGTCGCCGACGCCTGCGACCTGTTCGCCCCCGTCGCCGCGGCAACCAAGGGCGTCGACGGCCGTGTCTCCATCGAGGTCGACCCGCGCCTGGCCTGGGACACCGCCGGCACCATCGCCGAAGCGAAGCACCTGTACAAGAAGGTCAACAAGGACAACGTCCTGATCAAGATCCCGGCAACCCTTGAAGGCCTCGAGGCCATCACCGCCACCCTGGCCGAGGGCATCAGCGTCAACGTGACCCTGATCTTCTCGCTGGAACGCTACCGCGCCGTGATCAACGCCTTCCAGTCCGGGCTCGAGCAGGCCAAGGACAACGGCCACGATCTGTCCAAGATCCACTCGGTCGCGTCCTTCTTCGTCTCCCGCGTCGATGCCGAAATCGACAAGCGCCTCAACGCCATCGGCACCGAGGAAGCCAAGGCACTCAAGGGCAAGGCCGGCCTGGCCAACGCCCGCCTGGCCTACCAGGTCTACGAGGAGCTCTTCTCCACCGAACGCTGGGCCCTCCTGGCCGAGGCCGGCGCCCTGCCGCAGCGTCCGCTGTGGGCCTCCACCGGCGTGAAGGACCCGGCCTACCCGGACACCCTCTACGTCACCGAACTCGTCGCCCCCGGCGTCGTCAACACCATGCCGGAGAAGACGCTCGACGCGACGTTCGACCACGGCACCGTCACGGGCGACACCGTCACCCGCGGCTACGACGACGCCAACGCCACGCTGAACTCCCTCGACGCGCTGGGGATTTCCTACAACGACGTCGTCGCCCTGCTCGAATCCGAAGGCCTGGACAAGTTCGTGGCCAGCTGGAAGGAACTGCTGGGCGACGTCGAAGGCGCCCTGGCCTCTGCACGGAAGGCTTCCTAACCCACCATGAGCACACTCAGCTACGACGCCACCGGCGCAGCCCGCCAGGCACATGAGCAGCACCTCCCGGCACTGCTGGAAGACCGCATTGCCACCCGGATCTTCGCGAAGGACCACACCCTGTGGGGTCCGGACGCAGAGCAGGAATCCGCTGTCCGGCTGGGCTGGGTCGAGGCGGCTTCCGTCTCCCAGCCGCTGGTCGGCGACATTCTCGAACTCCGCGACGCGCTGAAGGCCGAGGGCGTAACGCGGATCGTCCTCTGCGGCATGGGCGGCTCCTCGCTGGCGCCTGAAGTCATCGCGGGCACCGCTGGCGTCGAGCTGACTGTTCTGGACAGCACCGACCCCGAACAGGTCAGTGCCGCAGTCGCGGACCGGCTGGACGAAACCGCGATCGTGGTTTCGTCCAAGTCCGGCTCCACTGTGGAAACCGATTCCCAGCGCCGGATCTTCGAGCAGGCGTTCACCGACGCCGGGATCGATGCGAAGAGCCGCATCATCATCGTTACCGACCCGGGGTCGCCGCTGGACAAGGCCTCCCGGGAGGCCGGCTACCGCGCCGTCTTCAACGCAGATCCGAACGTCGGCGGCCGTTTCTCGGCCCTGACCGCCTTCGGGCTGGTCCCCTGCGGGCTTGCCGGTGTCGACATCCAGGCTTTCCTGGATGAGGCCGAAGAAGCCGCCGAGATCCTCAATGAGGACTCGGAGGACAACATCGGCCTCGCCCTCGGCACCGCCCTGGGCGGCACCACCCCGCTGCGCAACAAGATCGTCATCGCGGAGGACGGATCCGGGATCGTGGGCTTCGCCGACTGGGCCGAACAGCTCATCGCCGAATCCACGGGCAAGCTCGGCACCGGCGTGCTGCCGGTCGTAGCGGGTCCTGCCTCCCCGGAAGCCACCCTGGGCGCCCCCGATGTCCTGGTCATCCGGCTGGTCGCGGCGGATGACGACGTCCAACTCGGCGAGAACGAGGTCGCCATCGCCGGCGGCCTGGCCACGCAGATGATGGTGTGGGAATTCGCCACCGCCGTGGCCGGCCGCCTGCTCGGCATCAACCCGTTCGACCAGCCGGACGTCGAGGCAGCGAAGATCGCCGCCCGTGGCCTGCTGGACGCACAGCCCGCACCGACGCCGGCGAATTTCACCGACGGCGCGATCGAGGTCCGCGGCGGGGAGTGGCTCGGCGACGCCGGCACCGCGGCAGAAGCCGTGAACGCCCTGCTCGGCGAGCTCGGCCCGGACAACTACCTCAGCGTCCAGGCGTACTTCGACCGGCTGGCCTATGCCAGCCTCGAAGGCGTCCGGGACGAACTGGCCGCGATCAGCGGACGCCCGGTCACCTTTGGCTGGGGCCCGCGGTTCCTGCACTCCACCGGCCAGTTCCACAAGGGCGGACCCGCGATCGGCGTCTTCCTGCAGGTCACGGCCGCATCCGCGGCTGACCTGGCCATCCCGGACCGGCCGTTCACGTTCGGCGAGCTGATCTCGGCGCAGGCTGCGGGCGATGCCCAGGTCCTGTCCGAGCACGGCCGTCCGGTCCTCCGGCTGCACCTGACCGACCGCGCCGCGGGTGTGAAGCAGCTCCAGGAGCTCGTCACCTCCCTCGCCGGCCAGGCAGCATCCTCCACTCAAAGCTAAGGCACCCACGCAACCATGCCAGAAACCTACAACGGCGGCAGGACCACGGCCGGCCGGGGGCGCAATCCGCTCCGGGACCCCCGTGACCGCCGTCTGAACCGTATTGCCGGACCGGCCTCGCTGGTCCTGTTCGGGGTGACCGGGGACCTCGCCCGCAAGAAGCTCATGCCCGCCGTGTATGACCTCGCCAACCGCGGGCTGCTGCCGCCGAGCTTCGCGCTGGTGGGCTTTGCCCGCCGGGAGTGGGAGAACGAGGACTTCGCCGCGGAGGTCAAGGAGTCCGTCAAGGCGTACGCCCGCACGCCGTTCGATGAAACGGTCTGGAAGCAGCTCTCCGAGGGCATCCGCTTCGTGCAGGGCGAGTTCGACGACGACGAGGCGTTCAAGCGGCTCTCCGACACGATCGATGAGCTCGACGAACAGCGCGGGACGCGGGGAAACCACGCGTTCTACCTCTCGATCCCGCCGAAGGCCTTCGAGCAGGTCTGCCGTCAGCTCTCCAAGCACGGCCTGGCCCAGGCCGCGGGCGACAACTGGCGCCGCGTGGTGATCGAAAAGCCGTTCGGACACGACCTCGAATCGGCCCGCCAGCTCAACGATATCGTCGAGTCTGTGTTCCCGCCGGACGCGGTGTTCCGGATCGACCACTACCTGGGCAAGGAGACGGTGCAGAACATCCTGGCACTGCGCTTCGCCAACCAGCTCTTCGAGCCGCTCTGGAACGCCAACTATGTGGACCACGTCCAGATCACCATGGCCGAGGACATCGGGACCGGCGGCCGGGCAGGCTACTACGACGGCGTGGGCGCGGCCCGCGACGTCATCCAGAACCACCTGCTGCAGCTGCTGGCCCTGACGGCCATGGAAGAACCGATCTCCTTCAACGCGGACGACCTGCGTGCCGAGAAGGAAAAGGTCCTCGCCGCCGTCCGGCTCCCCGAGGACCTCTCCTCCCACTCCGCCCGCGGGCAGTTCACCGGCGGCTGGCAGGGCGGCGAAGAAGTCCTCGGGTACCTGGAGGAGGAGGGCATCCCGGCCGATTCCAAGACCGAGACGTTCGCCGCGATCCGGGTGGACATCAACACCCGCCGCTGGTCCGGCGCGCCGTTCTACCTGCGCGCCGGCAAGCGGCTGGGGCGCCGGGTGACGGAGATCGCCGTCGTGTTCAAGCGCGCCCCGAACCTGCTCTTCACGGACCACGGCGAGGACGACTTCGGCCAGAACGCCGTGGTGATCCGGGTCCAGCCTGACGAGGGCGCCACGATCCGGTTCGGTTCCAAGGTCCCGGGCACCCAGATGGAGGTCCGCGACGTCACCATGGACTTCGGCTACGGCCACTCCTTCACCGAGTCCAGTCCCGAAGCCTACGAACGCCTCATCCTGGACGTGCTGCTGGGCGAGCCGCCGCTGTTCCCCCGGCACCAGGAAGTTGAGCTGTCCTGGAAGATCCTGGATCCCTTCGAGGAATACTGGGCCGGCCTTGACGAACAGCCCCAGCCCTACGCTCCCGGCAGCTGGGGCCCCGCCTCGGCCGACGAGCTCCTTGCCCGCGACGGACGAACCTGGAGAAGGCCATGATCGTAGATCTTCCCGACACCACCACCTCCAAGATTTCCAAGAAGATCATGGCCCTGCGCGAGCAGGGCGGCGTGATCGCCCTGGGCCGGGTCCTGACCCTTGTGGTCGTCACCCGCTCCGGTCTGGAAGAGGAGGCCATCGAGGCCGCCAACGAGGCCAGCCGCGAACACCCGTGCCGGATCATCGTCCTCGCCGACGCCGGAGCCTCGGCCCCGACCCGGCTGGACGCCCAGATCCGCGTCGGCGGCGACGCCGGAGCCTCCGAGGTGATCCTGCTGCGCGGCTACGGCGAACTCGCCGAGGAAAGCGAATCCCTCGTCGCGGCCCTGCTGCTCCCCGACGCCCCGATCGTGGCGTGGTGGCCGCACGGCGCGCCCAGGAACGCGTGCC
The DNA here is from genome assembly GCF_900168135.1 of Arthrobacter sp. 49Tsu3.1M3. Lineage (NCBI taxonomy): Bacteria > Bacillati > Actinomycetota > Actinomycetes > Micrococcales > Micrococcaceae > Arthrobacter > Arthrobacter sp. 49Tsu3.1M3. The sequence goes on along the minus strand of NZ_FUZD01000001.1, from coordinate 105,358 downwards.
AGACCTCGATCGGGGGCATCGCGCACCGCCGGATCACCGACTCGGCCAACGAAGCAGACCCGGTCGCGGCGCTGGAGAACATCCGCCGCACCTACAAGGCCGGCGACACCGACCTGGCCTGGACGCGGCTGACCAACTGGCGCATCCAGCTGGCCGCGGTCCTGGACCAGGTGGATGACTCACCGGTCACGGCCGTCGCCGTCGAGGGTGCATCGGACTCCCCCAGCACCGTGCTCCTCGCGGCCTGGCTCACCTTGGCCCTGGACGTTCCCGTGACGATCGTGGCGGACCCGGCCGGAACCGGCATCCGGCGCGTCCGGCTGACCCGGCCCGGCGGCGACATCCAGCTCTTCCGGCCCGGGCTCACCATTGCGGAACTAACCCAGCCCGGCCAGCCCGCGCAGCGGATCTCACTGCCCCGCCGCAGCCTCAAGGACTGCCTGGCCGAAGAACTCCGCCGCCTGGATCCGGACGAAGTCTTCGGTGAAGTGATTACTATGGGACTGCCGCGTACCAATCTAAGGAGTGTCCGTCCCAGTGAGCGCTGACCCGAGAGTAAGCATCCATCCTGACTCGACCGTTCTGATGGCGGCGATCGCGGCCCGCCTGATTACCAAGCTGGTGGATATCCAGGACCGGCACGGCGAGGCCACGGTGGTGCTTACCGGGGGAACGATGGGCATCGGCTCGCTGAAGGCCGTGGCCGAATCGCCCGCGGCGCGGGCCGTCGACTGGTCCAAGGTGAACTTCTGGTGGGGTGACGAGCGCTTCGTGGCGGCCGGCGACGCCGAACGCAACGCCCGCCAGGCCCAGGACGCCCTGCTGTCCCACATCAACGTTGACCCGGCGCGCGTCCATGTGCCCGGTTCCACCGATGACTTCGATAGCCCGGACGACGCCGCGGCCGACTATGCCCGGCGGCTCGCCGAGGCGGCGGCCGCCGAGCACGCCGCGGACATGTCCGACGACAGGCCGGAACAGCCGGCGCGGCTGCCCCGCCTGGACATCGTCCTCCTCGGCGTAGGACCGGACGCACACGTCGCCTCGCTCTTCCCGGAGCAGGCCGGCATCCGGGAGAAGGAGCTGACTGTCGTGGGCGTCCACAACTCCCCCAAGCCGCCGCCGGCGCGGGTGTCGCTGACGTTGCCCGCGATCAACACGGCATCGGAGGTGTGGATGGTGGTGGCCGGCGACGACAAGGCCGGCGCCGTAGGGCTGGCCCTGGCCGGCGCTAATCCCGTGCAGGTGCCCGCCGCAGGGCCGCGCGGCCGCCGGGAAACGCTGTGGCTGATTGACGAGAACGCGGCCTCACGGGTCCCGGAGCAGCTCGTCCGGAAGGGTCCGTCCGGAGCGTAGACGTTCCAGCGCTCCAGCCAGTACGTCTTCGGCGTCCTGGCTGGAGCGCCGCTCTTTAACGTATTCCAGATGCGTCTTGAAGCCCTCTGTCGGCGTTTCCTCCAGGGCAAACTTTGATTCGTCGCGGGTTGCGGTGCCGCCGCAGCGCCGGCAGTCCCAAACTCCGGGGATCTGTTCTTCCGGAAGCTGTGCGAACACGAGCGAGGTTTCATGGCCCTTGGCGCACCGGAAAGATACACGAATACGGGGCTGGCGTACGCCGGCCCCGTTCAGTGGTTCGTGGCGGGGAGTTGCCCCCTCGGTGGCGCCCACACGGATTCCTTTGAATCCGGAAGCAGAATGCAGCATCGGGAACTCCTGGCTACTTAGCTGGTGGAAGTGCAAGACGACAGCCACAGTGTAAGTCGAGAGTTCCCGATGCCGGGAGGGCCATAAGGACCCCATATGAAGTTTTCGGACAGGCGTCCTAGGAATCAGCGCCTGTGCTGAACCGCATGAGCAGACCGAGGGCGATGATCACCACGCCCCAGGTGATTCCCAGGATGACCGTGAAGCGGTTGAGGTTCCGTTCCGCCACGCCAGAGGAGCTCAGGCCCGAGCTCATGCCGCCGCCGAACATGTCGGACAGGCCGCCTCCGCGTCCCTTATGGAGCAGGATGAGCAACGTCAGCAGGAGGCTGGTGATGCCCAGGAGGACCTGCAGAATGACATGAAGAACGTCCACGACGGCCTTTCAGAAGGATTGGATTGCGGGGGTCAGGCTGTGTCCGGACTAATCCGTCAACAGGTGACTCTCGAACCTGACAATATTAGCAAACTCGGCAGCGTCCAGGCTGGCACCGCCGACCAGCAAGCCGTCGACGTCGCGCTCCTTCAGGATCGAGGCCGCGTTATTGGCCTTGACCGAGCCGCCGTACAGCAGACGGGTCTTGGCTGCGACGTCTGCTCCGAAGAGGGTGGACAGTTCGGCACGGATGGCGGCGCACATTTCCTGCGCGTCCTCCGGACCTGCAACCTCGCCGGTGCCGATGGCCCACACGGGCTCGTAGGCAACTACGACCTCTGAGACCTGCTCGGGGGTGAGGCCTTCGACGCCTGCGCGCAGCTGGGCGAGGGTGTGGTCCACGTGGGTGCCGGCCTGCCGGATCTCCAGGCCTTCACCGACGCAGAGGACCGGGGTGATGCCGTGCCGGAAGGCGGCCTTGGTCTTGGCGTTGAGCACGGCGTCGGACTCGTTGTGGATGGTGCGGCGTTCGCTGTGGCCGACCAGGACGTAGCTGCAGGCAAGCTTGGCGAGGAACTGGCCGGAAATGTCGCCCGTGTAGGCGCCGGAGTCGAACTGGGAAAGGTCCTGGCCGCCGTAGACGACGGCGAGCTCGTCGCCCTGGACCAGGGTCTGGACGCCGCGGAGATCCGTGAACGGCGGGAAGACGGCGACCTCCACCCGGCTGTAGTCGTGCTTGGCGTCGGACAGGGTCCACGCGAGCTTCTGCAGGAGGGTGATGCCCTGGACGTGGTCCATGTTCATCTTCCAGTTGCCGGCGATGAAGGGCTTGCGGTCGAATTTACCGTTGGTTGACGTGGTCACGTGATCTCCAGGAGTTCTTGGTGTGTGGGAGCAGCCGGCAGGGCGCCCGGTTCCCTGCGGAGGGCACCCTGCCGGCTCAAATGCCGGTGCTTTTAGCGGTCAGTGCTTCTAACGGTCGAGGACGCTCAGGCCTGGGAGTTCCTTGCCTTCAAGGTACTCCAGGCTTGCGCCGCCGCCGGTGGAAATGTGGCCGAATGCCTCATCGGCGAAGCCGAGTGTCCGGACCGCTGCCGCCGAGTCGCCGCCGCCAACCACGGTGAACGCGTCTGCCTCGGTCAGGGCCTGGGCGATGGCCCGGGTACCGCCGGCGAAGGCAGCGAATTCGAACACGCCCATGGGTCCGTTCCAGAACACCGTCTTGGCGCCCTTGATCCGTTCCGCGAACGCCGCTGCCGACACCGGCCCGATGTCCAGCCCGATGCCCTGGGCTCCGAAGCTGCCCGACTCGATGGCGTCGGCGGCAACGGTCTCATGCTCGGCGTCGGCCGCGAACTTGGCCGCCACCACAACATCGGTGGGCACGACGAACTCGGTACCGGCGTCGGCGGCCCGCTTCAGGTAGTCCTGGACGACCGGGATCTGGTCCTCTTCGAGCAGGCTGCCCGCGACCTTGTGGCCCTCGGCGGCGAGGAAGGTGAACAGCATGCCGCCGCCCACCAGGATCGTGTCCGCCTTGCCCAGGAGGTTGTCGATCACAGCGAGCTTGTCGGAGACTTTGGAGCCGCCGAGGACAACGACGTAGGGCCGCTGGGTGTCGGTGGTGAGCTTGCGCAGCACCTCGACCTCGGTGCGGACGAGGTCGCCCTGGTAGGACGGCAGCCGCGTTGCGACGTCGTAGACGCTGGCGTGCTTGCGGTGCACCGCACCGAAGGCATCATCGACGAAGGCGCCGTTGTCCCCGGTGAGGGCGACGAGCTGGTCAGCGAAGGCGCCGCGCTCGGCGTCGTCCTTGGAGGTCTCGCGCGCATCGAAGCGCACATTTTCCAGGACCAGCACTTCGCCGTCCTGCAGCGCCGCGGAGAGCTCCTTGGCCGACTCGCCGACGGTGTCAGTGGCAAGTGAAACCTTGAACCCGGCAAGCTCGGCCAGCCGTGCGGCTGCTGGCTTGAGGGAGTACTTCTCCTCCGGGGCGCCCTTGGGGCGGCCGAGGTGTGCTGTGACCAGCACGCGGGCACCGGCGTCCGTGAGCTTCGCCAGCACTGGCAGGGAGGCCTTGATACGGCCGTCGTCAGTCACTGTAGAGCCGTCGAGCGGCACGTTCAGGTCACTTCTGACCAGAACGTACCGCCCGCGGACACCATCAGCGATCAGTTCGTTGAGGGTGTGAAATGTCATGAGTCTTACCCTAGCCCAGCTTGGACGCGACAAGCTCCGTGAGGTCCACGAGGCGGTTGGAGTAACCCCACTCGTTGTCATACCAGGACACAACCTTGACCTGGTCGCCGATCACCTTGGTCAGGCCGGAATCGAAGATGGACGATGCCGGGTCGCCGACGATGTCGGAGGAGACGATCGGCTCGTCGGTGTAGGTCAGCAGGCCCTTGAGCTCTTCGGTCTCCGACGCTGCCTTGAGGGCGGCGTTGACTTCGGCGACCGTGGTCTCGCGGGAAACCGTGACGGTCAGGTCCGTGGCGGAGCCGGTGGGAACGGGCACGCGGATGGCGTAGCCGTCGAGCTTGCCCTTGAGCTCCGGCAGGACCAGGCCGATTGCCTTGGCGGCACCGGTGGAGGTGGGCACCATGTTGATGGCGGCGGCGCGGGCGCGGCGGAGGTCCTTGTGCGGGCCGTCCTGCAGGTTCTGGTCGGCGGTGTAGGCGTGGATGGTGGTCATCAGGCCGCGCTCGATGCCGAAGGCGTCATTGATGACCTTGGCCAGCGGGCCGAGGCAGTTGGTGGTGCAGGAGGCGTTGGAGATGATGTGGTGCGCGGCGTTGTCGTACAGGCCGTCATTGACGCCCATCACGATCGTGATGTCCTCATCCGACGCGGGGGCGGAGATCAGGACCTTCTTGGCGCCGGCGTCGATGTGCTTCTGCGCATCGGCGGCCTTGGTGAAGAAGCCGGTGGACTCGATGACGATGTCGACGCCGAGCTCGCCCCAGGGCAGCTTCGCGGGATCGCGTTCGGCGAGGACCTTGATGATGTTGCCGTCGACGACGATGTTGCCGTCTTTGACCTCGATGGTTTCGGCCAGGCGGCCGCCCACGGAGTCGTACTTGAAGAGGTGAGCGAGGGCTTCCGGGCTGGTGAGGTCGTTGACCGCAACGATCTCGAGGTCTGCGCCCTGTGCGAGGGCGGCGCGGAAGTAGTTGCGGCCGATACGGCCAAAGCCGTTGATGCCAATACGGGTCGTCACGTTTTCAGTCTCCTTGGTGCTCTTGCGAGCACGACTAGTTGAGAAGGCGTTCAAGCCAACTAACAGATCCCGCACGCCATTGGGCAGAGATAATTACCAGATCGGAGGGCGACCAGCCACATTGCTGAAGGCTAACCGCCTTCCGTGATCCATCTTACGTTTAACACGGACTGCCCCCGCAAGTGCAGGGGCAGTCCGTCCACATTTCGGGCCGAAGGGCCCGTAATGTGAGGTTTGTTACAAGCGGAAGTCGATTCCGTCACCCTGTGCAGGGTAAAGGGACCTGCCTAGAGGGTGATGAGACCCGTGGCGTTCTTGCGGGCGGCTTCGAAGCGCTTGGCGACGTCGGCCCAGTTCACGATGTTCCAGAAGGCCTTGACGTAGTCAGCCTTGACGTTGACGTAGTCCAGGTAGAAGGCGTGCTCCCACATGTCCAGCATCAGCAGCGGGGTGGTGCCGAGTGCGACGTTTCCCTGCTGATCGTAGAGCTGCTCGATGACAAGGTTGCCGCCGATGGGCTCGTAGGCCAGGAAGCCCCAGCCGGAGCCCTGCAGGCCCAGTGCCGCGGCGCTGAACTGCGCACGGAACGCGTCGAACGAGCCGAAGGCGTCGTCAATGGCCGCCGCGAGCTCGCCCTCGGGCTTGTCGCCACCGTCCGGGGAGAGGTTCTTCCAGAAGACGGAGTGGTTGATGTGGCCGCCGGTGTGGAACGCGAGGTCCTTGGAGAGGCGGTTGATGTTGGCGAAGTCGCCCTTGTCGCGCGCCTCGGCCAGCTGGGCCAGGGCGTTGTTTGCGCCGGCCACATAGGCGGCGTGGTGCTTGCTGTGGTGCAGCTCCATGATCTTCGCGGAGATGTGCGGTTCCAGCGCTGCGTAGTCATAGTCGAGATCGGGCAGTACGTACTCGGTCACAAATTCCTCCAATGTCGTGGACGGGTTGTCCGGTTCGGTAACTCTCGGATTGTGCATCCGGATGCGGGGCATCCGGAAAATTGCGGTGGGATCCAACGGCGACAACCTGCCGCGGCTCCCGGATATTTCATTCCCCGGGATATTCCTGCTGTTGATTCTAGGGGCGGGCTAGTCGTCGAGCATTTCCGGCGTCACATTGGCTTCCGTGCCCGGGATGCCGAGGTCCTGGGCTCGTTTGTCCGCCATGGCCAGCAGCCGGCGGATCCGGCCGGCGATGGCGTCCTTGGTCATGACGGGCTCGGCGAGCCGGCCCAGCTCGTCCAGGCTGGCCTGCTTGTGCGCGACCCGGAGCTCGCCGGCATACTTCAGGTGGTCCGGAACGTCGTCGCCGAGGATTTCCAGGGCGCGGTCCACCCGGGCACCGGCGGCCACGGCGGCCTGCGCGGAACGGCGCAGGTTCGCGTCATCGAAGTTGGCGAGCCGGTTGGCAGTGGCGCGGACTTCCTTGCGCATGCGGCGTTCCTCCCAGACCATCAGCGCGTCGTGGGCGCCCATGCGCGTCAGCAGCGCGGCGATCGTGTCGCCGTCGCGGATCACCACGCGGTCCACTCCCCTGACCTCGCGGGCCTTGGCCTGGATGCCCAGGCGGCGGGCGGCGCCGACGAGGGCCAGGGCCGATTCGGGGCCGGGGCAGGTGACTTCCATGGCCGAGGAGCGGCCGGGCTCTGTGAGTGAGCCGTGGACCAGGAACGCGCCGCGCCAGACAGCTTCGGCGTCCGCGGCGGATCCGTTCACCACTACCGACGGAAGGCCGCGCACGGGGCGCCCCCGCGCGTCCAGGAGTCCGGTCTGGCGGGCGAGGGCCTCCCCGTCGCGGACCACCCGCACCACGTAGCGGCTGCCGCGGCGCAGTCCGCCGCCGGAGACGACGATGATCTCGCTCTGGTGGCCGTACACCTCGGCGATGGCGGCGCGCAGCCGCCGGGCGGTCGATGCGAGGTCGACTTCGGCCTCGATCACAATCCGGCCCGAGATGATGTGCAGCCCGCCGGCGAAGCGGAGCATCGCCGATACCTCGGCCTTGCGGACTGAGGACTTCTTGATATCCAGACGGGAAAGTTCTTCCTTGACTGATGCTGTCAGTGCCATGGCACCTTTCCTAACTATTCCCGAAAATGTCGTGATACGCCGTCGCCAGCCGCAACGGATCGTGGACCGGACGGCGACCAGACGCCCCCACTTTACCCAAGACCACCTCGGCACCGAGCATTCCTGCCGCCGCCTCGAAGTCGGGCAGGTTCTGCACCGACGCCGGGTCGGCCAGGATGACGTCGATCGTGAACTCCGGCGCGTATTCGCGCAGCACCCGGAGGTGGTCGGCGGCGGACATGCCGGCCGTCTCCTTGGTGTCTGTGGCCAGGTTCATGGTCAGGCACCGGCGGGCAGCCGTGTTGGCGAGGGCCTCGCGCATTTCGGGCAGCAACAGGTGCGGCAGCACGGACGTGTACCAGGAGCCCGGCCCGAGGATCACCCAGTCGGCCAGCTCGATCGCCGTGAGCGCCTCGGTGCAGGCCGGAGCGTTTTCAGGCAAGAGCCGGACGTGCTCCAGGGACCCGGCCACCGCGCACTTGGCTTGGCCGGTGAGGGTCTGCAGTGCCGTCACGCCGTCCGGGGCGGTGACCCGGACCTGGCCCTCGATGGTCAGCGGGACGCTGGACATCGGCAGGACTTCGCCGCGCGCGCCGAGCAGGGCGCCGGCCCACTTCAGGCCGGCGACGGTGTCGCCCAGGAGCTCCCAGAGCGTGACGATCAGGAGGTTGCCCATCGCGTGCTCATCGAGGGAGCCGCCGCGGCCTTTACCGGGGGCGAAGCGGTGCTGCATGACGTCGCGCCACGTGCGGCCCCAGTCGGTGTCGTCGCACAGCGCGGACAGGGCCATCCGGAGATCGCCCGGCGGCAGGACGCCGTACTCTTCGCGGAGCCGGCCGGAGGATCCGCCGTCGTCCGCGACCGTGACGACCGCGGTGAGTTCGGAGGTCAGCAGGCGCAGAGCCGAGAGCGAGGCGGAGAGGCCATGGCCGCCGCCGAGCGCGACGACGGAGGGGCCTTTGTCCTGCTGGCTGGCGAAGGCCGCGCTGGCGGGCGGGACAAGGGGCAGCGGGCCGGTCAGCAGCGCCATTACTCGCGGCCCAGGTCCCGGTGCGTCGTGGTCACCGTGACGCGCGGGTACTGCGCCAGCCTCCGTGAGAGCTCGACGGCGACCGCGACGGAGCGGTGCTTGCCGCCGGTGCAGCCCACGGCGATGGTGGCGTAGTGCTTGTTCTCCCGCCGGTACCCGTCCAGGACAGGTTCAAGGGCCAGGACGTAGCGTTCCACGAAGTCGCTGACGCCCTGGGCCTCCAGCACGTAGTCGCTGACGTCCTTGTCCAGGCCGGTGTGCGGGCGCAACTGCGGCACCCAGTGCGGGTTGGGGATGAAGCGGGCGTCGGCCACGAAGTTGGCATCCACCGGCAGCCCGTACTTAAAGCCAAAGCTCATGACGTTCAGCCGCAGCGCCACCGGCCCGGTTTCGCTGAAGAGTTCGGTGATGGCGGTGGCGAGGCCATGGACGTTGAGGGAGGACGTGTCCAGGACGATGTCGGCGGTGTCCTTCAATTCACGCACCAGCTCGCGTTCGGCGGCGATGCCGTCGAGGATCCGGCCGCCGCCCTGGAGCGGGTGGGGCCTGCGGCCCTGCTCGAAGCGGCGCACCAGGACGTCATCGTTGGCGTCGAGGAACAGCACGCGGAAGCTCACGCCGGTGGCTTCCAGCGCGCGGAGCGCCGCGCGCATGTCGACGAACAATTCCTTGCTCCGGACGTCCATCACGACGGCGAGCTTGGACATGGAGTGCGGCGTCCGGGACACCAGTTCGGCGAGCGTGCCGAGCATCTGCGGCGGCAGGTTTTCCACGACGTACCAGCCATGGTCCTCAAGGGCGTCCGAGGCGGTGCTGCGGCCGGCTCCCGACATTCCGGTCACCACGAGCAGTTCAGCCTCGACGGGTTTGACGGGTGTCATGCCGTCCGCATCCGTCTCGGATCCTGCCGTCGACTCTGCCATCAGTGAAGCCCCATCTCTGCCTGTGCGATTTGCTGTTTGTCAGGTTCGCGCGGGCCGCGGTGCTGCCGCTGCCGTGCCGTACCCAAGTCTTTACCCTAGCTAAGTTTGGCGGCGCTAGCTAAGCGTCGAGGATTTCGCCTGTGGTCATGTTGACGGCAGGAACCGTGGCGGCTTCCTCGGCACCGCCAGCGAAGTGCCGGACGATTGCGGCGGCCAGGGAGGGGCCGATCCCCTTTGCACCGGTGAGTTCCTCCTGCGTCGCGGCTTTGATCCCCTTGACGGAGCCGAACTCCGCCAGGAGAGCCTTGCGCTTGGATTCGCCCAGTCCGGGCACGCTGTCCAGGGCCGAGGCCGTCATGGCCTTGCCGCGCTTTTGCCGGTGGAAGCTGATGGCGAAGCGGTGGGCCTCATCGCGGATCCGCTGCAGCAGATACAGGCCGGCGGAGGCGCGCGGCAGGATCACCGGGAAATCGCTGTCCGGCAGCCACACCTCTTCGAGCCGTTTGGCCAGGCCGACCACGTACACGTCCTCGATGCCGAGCTCTTCGAGCGCCCGGGCGGCGGCATTGACCTGCGGTTTGCCGCCGTCGACGACAACGAGGTTGGGCGGGTAGGCGAATTTGCTCCGCGGTGCCGGCGTCGTGGAGTCCGCGACCGCCGCGGCGGTTGCCGCGTCCAGGGCGGCCTGGTGCGCCGGTTTGGCCGCAGCCGCCGCCTGCTCGTCTTTTTCCTGGAGATAGTGCCGGAACCGGCGGGTCAGCACATCATGCATGGCCGCCGTATCGTCGGTGGCCGCGGCGCCGGTCACGGCGAACTTCCGGTAGTCGGACTTTTTCGGCAGGCCGTCCTCGACCACCACCATGGAGCCGACCACGTTGGTGCCCTGGACGTGCGAGATGTCGAAGCACTCAATCCGCAGCAGCGCCACGGGAAGCTCGAGCGCTTCCTGGATTTCCTGCAGGGCCTGGGAGCGCATGGTGAGGTCGCCGGCGCGCCGGGACTTATGGAGTTTGAGGGCGTGCTCGGCGTTTTCACGGACCGTGGACAGGAGGGCGGCCTTGTCTCCGCGCTGGGGAACGCGGATGTCCACCCGGGCCCCGCGCAGACCGCTGAGCCATTGCGCGAGCTCTGGGGCGTTGCTGGGTTCGGCAGGCACCAGTACTTCCCGGGGCAACCTGCCCTGGAGCCCGGCTTCCTCGCCGTAGACCTGCTGGAGCAGGTGTTCGACCAGTTCCGGGGTGGTGGAGTCCTCGACTTTTTCCACCACCCAGCCGCGCTGGCCGCGGATCCGTCCGCCCCGGACGTGGAAGACCTGCACGGCGGCCTCCAGCTCGTCTTCGTGCAGGGCGAAGACGTCGGCGTCCGTGCCCTCGGCCAGGACGACGGCGTTACGTTCGAAGACCTTCTTCAGCGCCACGATGTCGTCCCGGAGCCGGGCCGCGCGTTCGTAGTCGAGCTCCGCGACTGCCGCGGCCATCTCCCGTTCCAGCCGGTTGACGAAGGGCTTGGCTTCGCCGCCCATGAACGTGCAGAAATCCTCGGCGAGGGCGCGGTGGTCCGCGGCGGAGATCCGGCCGACGCACGGCGCGGAACATTTGTCGATGTAGCCGAGCAGGCAGGGCCGGCCGCTGGCTTCGGCGCGCTTGAGCACCCCGGCGCTGCAGCTGCGGACCGGGAACACGCGCAGCAGGGTGTCCATGGTGTCCCGGATCGCGCCGGCGGTGTAGGGGCCGAAGTACCGGGTCCCTTTGCGCCGGTCGCCGCGCAGCACCTGGACGCGCGGGTACTTCTCCCCCATCGTCACGGCGAGGTACGGGTAGCTCTTGTCGTCCCTGAACATCACGTTGAAGCGGGGCTTGAATTCTTTGATCCAGGTGTATTCCAGCTGCAGCGACTCGAGTTCGCTGCCCACCACGGTCCACTCGACGCTGCTGGCCGTGTGGACCATCGCATAGGTTTTGGGCATGAGCCCGGCGGGGTTGGCGAAGTAGGTGTTCAGCCGGGCACGGAGGTTCTTGGCCTTGCCGACATAGATGACCCTGCCGTGCGGATCGCGGAAGCGGTACACGCCCGGATTGGTCGGAATTTCACCCGTCTGGGGTCGGTAACTCGCTGGATCTGCCACACATCAAGTCTACTGAGCCGCTGGCGGTGCCGTTGCACGTGCCTCCGCCGCATGCCCGGCGGACGCCGGGAGCAGGAAGCCCCGCGCTATTCGGCCGACTTGCTCTGGTTGTAGCTGGTGGAGCGTTCCTGGCCGCTCAGATCTGCGATTGCGTCCATGATGCGGTCCGTGACCTGGCGGCGGGCCGGCAGGGAATGGTCCGGTCCGGTTTTCTCGAAATACAGCGGCTCGCCGACCTTCATGGTGAAGTGCTGCGGCTTGACGGACTTGCTGTCCGCGGGCTGCAGGTGTTCGGTGCCGATCAGGCCGACCGGGATTACGGGCGCGCCGGTGGTGAGGGCCAGCCAGCCGACGCCGGTGCGGCCGCGGTACAGGATGCCGTCGCGGGAGCGGGTACCTTCGGGATAGATGCCCACGCCCTTGCCGGAGTCGAGGATGTCCAGCAGCGTTTTCAGCGCCTGAACGCTAGCCGCCTGCTCGCCGCGTTCCACGGGAATGGAGCCCACGGCCTCGAAGAAGGACTTCATGGCCTTGCCTTTGATGCCGCCGGTGGTGAAGTACTCAGCCTTCGCGAAGAAGGCCACGGGCCGCGGCATCAGGGCCTGGACGATCACGCTGTCCAGGAACGAGAGATGGTTCGGTGCCACGATGAACGGGCCGTCCTTGGGCACGTTTTCCAGGCCGATGACCGTGGGACGGCACGTGGTGGTTACCAGCCCCCGCGTGGTCCAGCGGATTGCATCAAACATTGCCATCGGTGTGCACCTCGTTCAGGGCTGTGGTCCCCGGGCGTTCGGAGAGTCGGTTGATCGTCGCGTGAAGCGCCGTGGTGGTGTGCACGATCTCGACGGCACCGGCCGCGTGCAGTTCGCCGTCGGGCGCAAACCCCCAGCCTACGCCGATGCAGTCCAGTCCGTTCGCAGCGGCCCCGGCGACGTCCTGTGCCCGGTCCCCCACCATCACGGCCCGGCCGGCGGCCGCAGGGTCCGCGGCAGCGAGGTCCGAGAGCGCGGCGGCGACGATGCCGGCCTTGCCTTCGGGGGCAGAGCCGTCGGGCACGGAGCCTTCGGGGACGGAGCCTTCGGGGACAGAGCCCGCCCCCGGGCTGGCGGCCTCGTCGGCGGCAGAGCCGCGGATGCTGTGGAAGAGTCCGGCGATGCCGTGGTGCGCCAGGACAGTGCGGGCGAGCCCTTCCGGCTTCTGGGTCGCGACCGCGATGGGCCGACCCGCGGCGACGAAGTCCTCGAGAAGGCCGCGGATTCCCGGGTACAGCCTGCGCTGCGCGATTCCCGTGGATGCGTAGTGCGCGCGGTAGATGCGGATGGCGTCTTCCAGCTGTGCGGCCGGAACGCCGGCGATTTCCGTCAGGGAATGGCTGAGCTTGGGCCCAATCATGGCGTCCATCCGGGACTTGTCCGGAACCGGCAGGCCAAGCTCCATGAGAGCCGCGGCGATTCCGTCGGTAATACCCCCGGCGGGATCGACAAGAGTGCCGTCAAGGTCGAAGATCACGGGCACTGTTGTATGCGTCACCGGCTTAGTTTCTCACGAGTGTGCGGTTGCCAGAAATTCGCATACTCCTTCAGGAATACATCAGGGAATACATCAGGAATACATCTGGCGATACATCAGCGGATACATCTGGCGATGCATCAGCGGATACATCCACTGGGGACGCCCCTGCGGAGCGGGGACCGTGCGGCGGAAGCTTGCCTCGGCCGCCGCACGGTCCCCGGCGGCCGGTGTTCAGGCGAGGAGCTCGGCAAGGAAAGCGGCCGTGTGGCTCTCGCTCGACTTGGCCACCTGCTCGGGGGTGCCGGAGGCGACCACACGCCCGCCACCGGAGCCGCCGTCGGGGCCAAGGTCCACGATCCAGTCGGCGCTCTTGATGACGTCGAGGTTGTGCTCGATCGTGATCACCGTGTTGCCCTTCTCCACGAGGCCCTGCAGCACCATGAGGAGCTTGCGGATGTCCTCGAAGTGCAGTCCCGTGGTGGGCTCGTCCAGGACATAGACGCTGCGGCCGTTGGATCGCTTCTGGAGCTCGGCTGCGAGCTTCACGCGCTGGGCCTCGCCACCGGAGAGCGTGGTGGCGGGCTGGCCCAGCCGGACGTAGCCCAGGCCGACGTCGACGAGCGTGTTGAGGTGACGTGCGATCGGCGAGAAGGCCGCGAAGAACTCGGCCCCTTCCTCGATGGGCATGTTCAGCACGTCCGCGATGGTCTTGCCCTTGTAGTGGACCTCCAGGGTTTCGCGGTTGTACCGCGCGCCATGGCAAACCTCGCAGGGGACGTAGACGTCCGGCAGGAAGTTCATCTCGATCTTCAGGGTGCCGTCGCCGGAGCAGGCCTCGCAGCGGCCGCCCTTGACGTTGAAGGAGAACCGGCCCGGCAGGTAGCCGCGGACCTTGGCCTCGGTGGTCTCGGCGAAAAGCTTGCGGATGTTGTCGAACACTCCGGTGTAGGTGGCCGGGTTCGAGCGCGGGGTGCGGCCGATGGGGCTCTGGTCGACGTGCACCACCTTGTCCAGGTGTTCGAGGCCCTGGACGGACTTGTGCCGGCCGGCCACCTGCTTGGCGCCGTTGAGCTTGTTGGCGAGCACTTTGTAGAGGATCTCGTTGACCAGGGTGGACTTGCCCGAGCCGCTGACGCCGGTGACGGCGGTGAAGAGGCCCAGCGGGAAACTGGCGTCGATGTTCAGGAGGTTGTTCTCCTTCGCCCCGACCACCTTGAGCTCGCGCTTTTTGTCGTATTTGCGCCGCTTTTTCGGGATCTCGATTTTCCGCCGGCCGGAGAGGTAATCGCCGGTGAGCGAATCCCTGTTTTCCAGCAGCTCCTTATAGGACCCGGAATGGACCACCATGCCGCCGTGCTCGCCGGCGCCCGGTCCGATGTCCACCACCCAGTCGGCCTCGTGGATGGTGTCCTCGTCATGCTCCACGACGATCAGGGTGTTGCCGAGGTCCCGGAGCCGGGTGAGTGTCTCGATCAGGCGGCGGTTGTCCCGCTGGTGCAGGCCGATCGAGGGCTCGTCGAGGACGTACAGCACGCCCACGAGGCCGGAGCCGATCTGGGTGGCCAAACGGATGCGTTGGGCTTCGCCGCCGGACAGGGTGCCGGAGGGCCGTTCCAGGTTCAGGTACTCAAGTCCGACGTCGAGGAGGAAGGTCAGGCGGGCCTGGATTTCCTTGAGGACCTGGTGGGCGATCTGGGCCTCGCGGCCGGTGAGGACGAGGTTTTCGAGGAAGCCGGCGCATTCCCGCATGGGCAGCGCGGCGACCTCGGCGATTGACTTGCCATTGATCAGCACCGACAGCGATGCAGGGTTCAGCCGTGCACCGTTGCAGGCCGGGCACGGGACCTGGCGCATGTATTCCTCGTAGCGGTCGCGCGCATAGTCGGAATCGGTCTCGCCATGCTTGCGGTGGACGTACTGTACGACGCCCTCAAATCCGGTGCTGTACTTGCGTTCCCGGCCGAAGCGGTTGCGGTATTGCACCACCACCTTGTGGTCCTTGCCGTGCAGGACGGTCTGCCGGACGTCGGCGTCGAGCTTCTCCCACGCCGTGGTCATGGAGAACCCGAGTTCCTCGGCGAGGCCGGCCAGCAGCCGGTTCCAGTACTCCGTCGTGGCAGTGCCCAGGGACCACGGCGCAATGGCCCCCTCGGAGAGCGAGAGCTCCGGGTTGGGGATGAGGAGTTCCTCGTCGACCTCCAGCTTGGTGCCGATGCCGCTGCACGCGCTGCAGGCGCCGAAAGGATTGTTGAATGAGAAGGAGCGGGGCTCGATCTCGTCGATCGCCAGGGGGTGCTCGTTGGGGCAGGCGAGGTGTTCGGAGAACGCCCTGATCCGCTCGGGATCGTCTGCCTCGAGGTCGACGAATTCGGCCAATATGCGGCCCTCCGCCAGTCCGAGGGCGGTTTCGACCGAGTCGGTCAGGCGCTGGCTGATGCCTTCCTTGACCACGAGGCGGTCCACCACCACTTCGATGGTGTGCTTGAACTGCTTGCCCAGCTTCGGTGGATCACTCAGGTGGACGAGTTCGCCGTCCACCCGGGCCCGCGAGTAGCCCTTGGCGGTGAGTTCCTTGAAGAGGTCCACGAATTCGCCCTTGCGGCCGCGGACCACGGGTGCCAGCACCTGGAAGCGGGTGCCGTCCGGGAGCTCGAGCAGCTGGTCGACGATCTGCTGCGGGGTCTGCTTGGTCACGGGCTCCCCGCAGACGGGGCAGTGCGGCCGGCCAACACGGGCCCAGAGCAGGCGCATGTAGTCGTAAATCTCGGTGATGGTGCCCACGGTCGAGCGCGGGTTCTTGGACGTGGACTTCTGGTCGATGGACACCGCCGGCGAGAGGCCCTCAATGAAGTCGACGTCGGGCTTGTCCACCTGGCCCAGGAACTGCCGGGCGTAGGCGGAGAGCGATTCGACGTAGCGGCGCTGGCCCTCGGCGAAGATGGTGTCGAACGCGAGGGAGGACTTCCCGGAGCCGGACAAGCCGGTGAACACGATCATGGCATCGCGCGGCAGGTCCAGGTCGACGTTGCGCAGGTTGTGCTCGCGGGCGCCCTTAACGACGAGGCGCGTCATGTCCGGACGCTTCAGGACGGGGCGGGACGGGCCCGCATCCCGGACTGCCAGCGGCTCGACGGCGGAATGGACTTCAACGGCTGGATCTTCAGCTACAGCTTTAGGCACGAATCTAATGCTAATCGAAAACTTCTTCGAAAAACTATTCCGCGCGCTGAGGGCGGCGCCGGATGTGCTAGTGGCGGTCGTAAGCGGCGGCCAGCAGCTGCACGGCCTCGGCGAAACTGGCGCCCTGGGCTTTGGCGGCTGCGGCGAACTCGGCGGCCGCGGCGGACAGCGAACTCCAGGCGGCATCGCGGGCACACACAACGGTCCCGTTGCGGCCCTTCGTCACAACGACGCCGGCGGCCTCAAGTTCCTTGTAGGCCCGCGCCACGGTGTGCGGGGCCACGCCCAGTTCGCCGGCGAGGCTCCGCACGGCCGGAAGCCTGGTGCCCGGCGCGAGTGTGCCGTTGTCGGCGCGTTCGATCACGTAGAGCCGCAGCTGTTCGAAGAGCGGGACGGAGCTGGCCGGATTGGTCCGCCACGATCCGGGAAAACGCTCCCCCGCGGCGTCCGCGGGGCTCACTGTTCGGCCTCCCGGACGGCCGGGACCTGTTCGCGGCCGGCGAACTGGGCCTCGTACAAATCCTTGTAGAGCCCTTGCCGGGCCACCAGCTGCTGATGGGTTCCGTGTTCAACGATTCGTCCGTGGTCCATGACGAGAATTAGATCAGCGTCCCGGACCGTGGACAAACGGTGCGCGATCACGAAGCTCGTGTGACCGTGCCGCAGCTGCTCCATGGCATGGCGGATCTGCACCTCGGTGCGGCTGTCGACGGAGCTCGTCGCCTCATCCAGCACCATGATGCTGCGCCCCGCGAGCTGCGCCCGCGCGATCGAGACGAGCTGGCGCTGGCCCCGGCTCAGGGAGTCGCCGTCGTTGCCGAGCATCGTGGCGTAGCCGGCCGGAAGGGACCGGACAAACTGGTCCACGTGGCTGGCGCGGGCCGCCGCGACGATATCGGCTTCGGTCGCGCCGGGCCGGCCGTATTCAATGTTCTCCCGGATGCTGCCGGTAAACAGCCAGGCATCCTGCAGGACGATTCCGAAGGCGCGCCGCAGCTCGTCCCGCGGGATCGTGGCGATGTCCGTCGAGTCCACCAGGATCCGGCCGGAGTCGAGTTCGTAGAAGCGCATCAGGAGGTTGACCACGGTGGTCTTGCCGGCCCCGGTTTGTCCCACGATCGCCACGGTCTGTCCCGGGTTCACCGTAAAGGAGAGGTCCTTCACCACGGGCGTGCCGGGGCTGTAGCTGAAGCTGACGTGCTCGAACGTGACCCGGCCTGCTACTGCGCCGGGATCCAGCAGTTCGCCGGGCGTGCCCGGGGCAGCGGATTTGCGTCCGTTGGAGGATTTGCGCGGGACATGGAACTTTCGCGCGGCCGTGGCGCCGCGCAGCTTGCCGGCGCCGTTGGCGGCCACGGCCAGCACGGCGCTGTCCGCAGGGATCTCCGGGGCGTCCAGCAGCTCAAAAACCCGCTCCGCCGAGGCCAGGCAGGACTGGACGAGGGTCAGCATGCCGCCGATCTGGCTTACCGGCTGGCTAAAGAGACGGGAGAACTGGACAAAGGCCTGGATGCCGCCGATCGTCAAGAGCCCCGCGGTGACCTGCAGCGCCCCTACAACAGCAATCGCGATGTAGTTGAGGTTGGCGACAAACACCAGCAGCGGCTGCACGATGCCGGACAAATACTGCGCGCGGGTGCTCGACCGTGTGAGCTTCTCGTTGCGCTCCCGGAAGCTCGCCGCCGACTCTTCCTGCCGGCCGAAGGCCTTGACGACTTCATGCCCGGTGAAGAATTCCTCGAGTTGGGCGTGCAGTGCCCCCGTGCTGCTCCACTGCTCCTTGAAGTGCGCCTGGGAGTGCCGGGCCACGAGCACGGTGATCACCGTGGACACGGGCACCGAGAGGACCGCGATCAGCGCCAGCAGCGGCGAGAGCCACAGCATCATGGCGAGAGCGGCCGAGAGCATCAGGACGGACATGATCAGCTGGTTGAGGAGCTGGTTGAGCGCCTGGGAGATATTGTCGACGTCGTTCGTAGCCCGACTGAGCACGTCGCCGCGGCGCTGCTCCTCGAAATGGCTGGACGGCAGCACATGGAGTTTTTGTTCGACGGAGCCGCGGAGGCCGTAGCTGAGGCGCTGCACCGCGGTGGCGGTGAGGCTGCCCTGGATCCAGCTGAACAGCGACGCCCCGACGTACATGGCCGCAACGGCCAGCAGCCGCTCGGCCAGCTGTTGCTCGTCGAGGGAGCCGCCCAGGAAGCCATCGACGACGACGTCGGTGGCGTCGCCCAGCACCTTGGGCGCCGCCACGTTGAGTGTCACGAACGCACAGGTCGCGGCGATGACGCCGGCCATCCGCCACTTCAGCGGCAGCAGCAGTCCCAGCAGCCGGGCGGCGGTGTGCCATTTGATGCGCTCCGGCAGGCCGGGTCCCGCAACGGTCCCGGCGCGGTGTGCCCGCGCGCGGCTCACGGGGCTTCCTCCAGCACCAGCTGGGACGCGGCAATTTCCTGGTAGCTCGGCGAGGACTCCATGAGTTCGCTGTGCGTGCCCTGCGCGACCACCCGGCCGCCCTCCAGTACGAGGATCAGCCCGGCGTCCACGATTGTTGACACCCGCTCGGCCACGATCAGCACGGTCGCGGCGCGCAGCAGCGGCTCGATCGACGCCCGGAGCCTGACGTCGGTGCCGTAGTCCAGAGCCGAGAAACTGTCGTCGAAGAGGTAGGCGGGGGCCCGCTTGAGCAGGGCCCGAGCGATGCACAGGCGCTGCCGTTCGCCGCCGGAGAAGTTGGTGCCGCCCTGGCTGACGGGCGTGTCGAGCCCGAGCGGCAGGGCGCGGACAAAGTCGGCGGCCTGGGCAGTTTCGAGCGCCTGCCATAGTTCGGGCTCGCTGGCGGCGGGCGCCCCGTACCGGAGGTTCCCCGCGACCGTGTCCGCGAACAGGTAGGACTGCTGCGGGACTATCGCGATCAGGCCGCGCAGGACGTCCAGGGGCATCGCCCGCACGTTCTCGCCGCCGATGCTGATCTCTCCGGCTGTCGCGTCGAGGAAACGGGGCAGCAGGTTCAGGAGTGTCGTCTTGCCGCTGCCGGTCGCGCCGATGATCGCCGTCGTGGTGCCGGCCCTGGCGGTGAAGGTGACTCCGTCCAGCACGGGCGCTTCGGCGCCGGGGTAGGCGAAGGACACGTTCCGGAACTCGACAGCGCCGGAGTGGCCCGGAGCGCCCGCATCGGCTGGAGTGGCGGCAGTGCCGGCGGGAACGGCCGGATCCGCAACGGCCGGTTCCGTGTCCAGCACCTCGCGGATCCGTTCCGCGCAGGCCGCCGCCCGGGGGGCGGTCATGAAGACGTACATCGCCATCATGATGGCAATCAGGATCTGCAGGATGTAGGCGATGAACGCCGTCAGCGCCCCCAGCCGCATTTCGCCGGCGTCGATGCGATGGCCGCCGAACCACACCACGAACACGGAGGAGATGTTGACCACGAACATGATCATCGGCATCATCGCCGCCACCAGGAGGGCGGATTGCAGATTGTTCCGGGTGAGGTCCTTGTTGGCTTCATCGAACCGGCGGGCCTCGTGGTCCTGCCGGACAAAGCCGCGGATGACATTCGCGCCGATGATCTGCTCCCGCAGCACCCGGCCGATCCGGTCCAGGAGGCCCTGGCCCTGGCGGTACAGGGGAATCAGGCGGCGGACTATCACCGTCATGATCACCGTCAGGACCGGGATTACCACGACCACAATCCAGGACAGCACGACGTCCTGGTGCACGGCCAGCACGATGCCGCCGATGAAGATCGCAGGTGCGGCTATCAGCATGATGAATACCAGGACGGCGAGGTTCTGGATCTGGGCGACGTCGTTGGTGGCCCGGGTCACGAGGCTGGGCGCACCGAAACGGCCCACCTCCTGGGAGGAGAAGGACTGCACCTTCGCGAAGAGCTCCCCGCGCAGCTGGCCGCCAATCTCCATGGCGACCACGGCGCCTAAGTATCCGGCCGCGACGGCCGTGATCACCTGCACGGCGGCGATTCCGGCCATCCAGGCGCCGAGGTGGAGGATCTCCCCGGTGTCCCCGCCGATGATGCCGTCGTCGATGATCGCGGCATTCAGGGTGGGCAGGAGCAGGTTGGCAGTGGCTTGAACGAGCTGCAGCACAACGATGGCCAGCACGGTCCCCTTATGCGCGGACAACAGCCGCGACATCAGGCCTATAAGCACTGAACCTCCATTACTAGCCCAGGGCCCGGAATGGTGATCAGCCTAACGGCCGCCCCACACCGCCACGTCATTGTAAGCCCCATTCCGGAGTGCTTTGTGTCATGCGGCACACACGCCGCCTACCCGGTTTTCTGCGCCACCGCGAACGTGCGGCGGAACGGGAAGACCGTCCCGTGCCGGCCTGCCGGATATGCGTCGTCCAGCCGTGCCGAATACTCGGCCTCGAACTCCCTGGCCTCGTCGTCCGGGAGGGCCGCCAGGACCGGCCTGAGTCCGGTGCCGCGGACCCACTCCAAAACAGGGTTGGCGCCCGGCAGCAGCTGAAGGTATGTGGTCTCCCAGGCGTCGGCGGCACAACCGGCGTCGAGCATGATCTCCAGATATTCCGCTGCCTCCCCCACCACGTCGTCGTGGCGGAGCACCCCAGCGAGCCGTCCCGCCCAGGCCGGGGAATCGGCCAGCTCCCGCATCAGGGTGTGCGACGGGGCGTTGAAGTTCCCCGGCACTTGCAGCGCGAACCAGGCGCCCGGTTTGAGGGCATCGAGCCATAGGGGCAGCAGCTTTCGGTGGCCGGGCACCCACTGCAGGGCCGCGTTGGTGACCACCACGTCTGTGTCCCCGGACGGCAGCCAGTGCTCAATGTCGGCCAGCTCGTAGGAAAGATTGGCCGCCGCGGCTGCGTGGTCCTTGGAAGTGGCCAGCATTTCCGGCGACGAATCCAGCCCCACCACCTGCGCGCCCGGCCAGCGGTCCGCGAGCGTCGCGGTCAGGTTGCCGGGACCGCAGCCGAGGTCCACCACGTGCCGCGGGGCTTCGGCGTGAATCCGACCGGTCAGATCAAAAAATGGTCTGTCCCGGTAGTCCCCGAACTGCACATATTTCTCCGGATCCCACTTCATGGCTGCCTCCAGTTCCCGGCACGTTGTCCTAACCGAAGCCTAGTCCCGGCCCGTGGGCCAGCCAAGGAAGCACGCCTGCGTGCGGGCGGCCCCCGGTCCCGCGGTTACCACTCGGGCACTAAGCTGGACAGCAATGAAACTCGTTGATCAGCTCCCCGCCCCGGCCGCCCGTATCCCCGGCAGGACGGGCCTGGACCCGGACGAGCTGTACACCCGGTTTGTCGAGTGGACCGAGACCCGCGGCCTTGCCCTGTACACCGCCCAGGACGAGGCCATCATGGAGCTGGCCGCCGGCTCAAACGTCATCCTGGCCACCCCGACAGGGTCCGGGAAATCCCTCGTGGCCATCGCCGCGCACTTCCAGGCCATGGCCCGCGGGCAGCGGAGCTACTACACCGCCCCGATCAAGGCACTCGTCTCGGAAAAGTTCTTCGCCCTCTGTGAGATCTTCGGCGCCGACAACGTCGGCATGATCACCGGCGACTCCGGCGTGAACCAGGACGCCCCGATTATCTGCTGCACGGCTGAGATCCTGGCCAACATCGCCCTGCGTGAAGGTTCTGCGGCGCAGCTCGGCGCCGTGATCATGGACGAGTTCCACTTCTATTCGGACCCGCAGCGCGGTTGGGCGTGGCAGGTGCCGCTGCTTGAACTGCCCCAGGCGCAGTTCCTGCTGATGTCGGCGACGCTCGGCGATGTCAGCCGGTTCGAGGACGGCCTCAGCGACCTGACCGGCCGCCCGACGACGACCGTCAGTTCCGCGGAACGCCCCATCCCGCTGCACTACTACTACGAGCAGACCCCGGTCCACGAGACCCTCGAGGAGCTGCTCGCCACCAAGCAGGTCCCGGTCTACGTGGTCCACTTCAGCCAGGTCGAGGCGATCGACCGGGCCCAGAACCTGATGAGCATCAACGTCTGCACCCGCGAGGAGAAAGACAAGATTGCCGAACTCATTGCCGGGTTCCGCTTCGCCGCAGGCTTCGGCAAGACCCTCAACCGTCTGGTCCGGCACGGGATCGGCGTTCACCACGCCGGCATGCTGCCGAAGTACCGCCGGCTGGTCGAACAGCTTGCCCAGGCCGGCCTGCTGAAAGTCATCTGCGGCACGGATACGCTCGGCGTGGGCATCAACGTGCCCATCCGCACCGTGCTGCTCACGGCCCTGAGCAAATACGACGGCGTCCGCACCCGGCTGCTGAACTCCCGTGAGTTCCACCAGATCGCCGGGCGCGCCGGCCGCGCCGGCTATGACACCGCCGGAACCGTGGTGGTCCAGGCCCCGGAGCACGTGACGGAAAACGTGAAGGCGATGGCCAAGGCCACGGCCAAGTTCGGCGACGACCAGAAGAAGCTGCGCCAGGTGGTCAAGAAGAAGCCCCCGGAAGGCTTCGTGTCCTGGGGCGAACCGACGTACAAGCGGCTGGTCGAGTCCGTTCCGGATCCGCTGACGTCGAGTTTCACCGTGACGCATGCGATGCTGATGAACCTGATGGAACGCCCCGGCGACCCGTTCCAGGCCGCCCGCCGCCTGCTCACCGAAAACCACGAGACCCGTCCGGCCCAGCTGCGGCTCATGAAGAAGGCCCTGGGAATCTACCGCGAGCTGCTCGCCGCCGGCGTCGTGGAGCGGATCCCGGCCGGGGAGCAGGGTGCCGACGGCCGCACGGTCCGGCTCACGGTCCATCTGCAGGCAAACTTTGCCCTCAACCAGCCGCTGTCCCCGTTTGCGCTGGCCGCACTGGAACTGCTGGATCCGGAGTCGCCGTCGTACGCCCTGGACGTGGTGTCGGTGATCGAGGCCACCCTGGAGAAGCCGCGGCAGATCCTCTCGGCACAGCAGAAGAAGGCGCGCGGCGAGGCGATCGCGGCGATGAAGGCCGACGGCATCGAGTACGACCAGCGGATGGCGATGCTCGAGGAGGTCACCTACCCGCAGCCGCTCGCCGAGATCCTCGGCGAGGCCTTCGAGGTCTACCGCAAGGCCGCGCCCTGGGTCGGCGACTTCGAGCTCGCGCCCAAGTCCGTGGTCCGGGACATGTACGAGCGCGCCATGAACTTCGGCGAGTTCGTCCAGTTCTACGGCCTCGCCCGCTCGGAGGGGATCGTGCTGCGCTACCTCGCCGACGGTTTCAAGGCGCTCCGCCAGACGGTGCCGCAGGATGCCCTCCGTGAGGACCTCGAGGACCTCATCGCCTGGCTGGGCGAACTGGTCCGGCAGGTGGACTCCAGCCTGCTGGACGAATGGGAAGAGCTCACATCCGGCGCGGCGCCCACCCCGCATGACGCTCCCCCGCCCCCGCCGCCGTCGCTGACCTCCAACATCCGGGCCTTCCGGGTGATGGTGCGCAACGAGATGTTCCGCCGCGTGGAGCTGTTCGCCGATGAGGCCGCCACCGCCCTGGGCGAGCTCGACGCCGGCTCGGGCTGGGACGCCGAACGCTGGGAAGATGCCCTCGATGACTACTTCGATGAGCACAACGACATCGGCACCGGACCGGACGCCCGCGGACCCGGGCTGCTGATCATCACCGAGGAACCCGGGGTGTGGAAGGTGCGGCAGATCTTCGATGACCCCGCCCGCAACCACGACTGGGGCATTTCCGCCGAGGTGGACCTGGCGGCCTCGGACGAGTCCGGGACCGCCGTCGTCCGCGTCACGGACGTCAACCGGCTCTAGGCGGGGCGGCACGGGGGCAGGAGGCAGGGGGCGGGCCGGCACGGGGCGGGACGGCACGGGGCGGGACGGCGCCGGGCAGTCGCCGTCGCACCAGCCGGGGCCTTCGCGCCGCGGGTAAACTCGGACAATGAGTGTAATCCGGCCTGCCACAGCGCATGACGTCCCTGCCATCCTGCAGATGATCCACGACCTCGCCGTCTACGAGAAGGAACCGGACGCCGTCCGGAACACCCCCGAGATGCTCACGGAGGTCCTTTTTGGCGAGCATCCCAAGGTCTTCGCCACCATGGCGGAGAACGCCGCGGGCGAGGTCCGCGGCTTCGCCCTCTGGTTCCTGAACTACTCCACGTGGGAGGGCGTCCACGGGATCTACCTCGAGGACCTCTACGTCCGGCCGGAGGCCCGCGGCGAGGGCCACGGCAAGGCACTGCTGCAGCATCTGGCAGCGACCGCCGTCGACCGGGGCTACGCGCGCGTCGAATGGAGTGTCCTGGACTGGAACGAGCCGTCCATCAACTTCTACAAGAAGCTCGGCGCCCTGCCGATGGAGGAATGGTCCACCTTCCGCCTCACCGGAGCGGCGTTGACGGCCTTCGGCAGCCGCCCGGTGGCTGCCGGCGCCGGCGCCGGCTCCGGTTCCCGTGAGGCGGCAACCCGTGGCTGATCTCCCAATGACGGGGCTCATGGGAGCCTCCCTGCTGGAAACTGCCTCCAGCGACGGGCGCAAAGTTCCGCACAGCGTCCGGGCGCGCCACACCTACCGGGGAATGCGGACCGCGGAACACTACTTCCAGGTCCCCCTGAACCACTTCAGCGAGGCGGGACGCCGCGGCGAAACCATCACCGTGTTCGCCCGCGAGTACGTGTCCACCGAACACAGCGAGGCAGAGGCGGCCGGGCTGCCCTGGCTGCTTTTCCTTCAGGGCGGTCCCGGCGGGCGTGGAAACCGGTTCCCGTCGCTGGGTGGCTGGAGCAAGGCCGCCGCGAAGGACTTCCGGATCCTCATGCTGGACCAGCGCGGCACCGGCCTGTCCTCGCCCGTCGACCGCAACACGCTGCCGCTGCGCGGCACCGGCGCGGAGCAGGCTGACTACCTGACGCACTTCCGCGCCGACTCTATCGTCGCCGACGCCGAGGCCATCAGGGCGGCCCTGGGCTCCGCCCCATGGACCATCTACGGCCAGAGCTACGGCGGATTCTGCGCGCTCAGCTACCTTTCCTTCGCCCCCGAGGGGCTGCGCGAGGTTCTCGTCACGGGCGGCCTCGCCCCGCTGGGCGGCTCCGCGGACCGTGTGTACCGGGCCACGTTCCAGCGGGTCGCTGCCCGGAACGCTGAATACTTTGACTGGTATCCCGAGGACCGGGCCGCCATCACCCGGATCGCCCGTCACCTGCGGGAAACGGAGGAGGTCCTGCCCGACGGCGGCCGGCTCACGGTGGAACGGTTCCAGATGGTGGGCTCGTTCCTGGGCGGCAACACCCGGGTGGACGCGCTGCACCACCTGCTCGAGGGCGCCTTCGTGGCCACACCGGGCGGCGACCGTCTCTCGGACGCCTTCCTGGAGCAGGTCCGCGGCCTCGTGTCCCGGGCCGCGAACCCGCTGTACGCGTTGATGCACGAATCCATTTACGCCCAGGACGGTGCCACCAACTGGGCTGCCTGGCGGGTGCTGGAGGAATTCCCCGCGTTCCGCCCCGACGCCGGCGAACCGCTTCTGACCGGGGAAATGGTGTACCCCTGGTATTTCGAGCAGGACCCGGCCCTGCGCCCGCTGCAGGACGTGGCCCGGCTCCTGGCCGAAAAGGATGACTGGGCACCCCTCTACGATCCGGAGAGACTGGCGCTGAACACCGTGCCCGTCGCCGCGGCCGTCTACACCGACGACATCTACGTGGACCGGGAGCTGTCCCTGGAGACGGCGGCCGCGGTCCGGGGCCTGCAGGTCTGGGAAACCGGCGACTTCCACCACGACGGCATCGCGGACGACGGCGAGGCGATCTTCGGGCGCCTGCTGGGGATGGCCCGTTCCGCCCGACGGTAACGCGGGCGCGGCGGGGCACTGGCCGATGGGGCCCCTGATTCGCAGGCGCGGCTTAAACAGGTACGGCTTAGACAGGTACGGCTTAGACAGGTACGGCGCCGGACCCGTGAGGGTCCAGCGCCGTACTGCTATGCGCCGCGAGGTGTGTGCTGCACTGTCACCCGGCGGTGCGGAACTAGTCGACGTCGCTCAGGCTCTTGCGGGAGTCCTCTTCCAGCCGGGCGTCCAGCTTCGACTTGGACGCCTTGGAGCTCATCAGGCTGGCGACCACCGCGACGACGATGGTGCCGATGATCACACCGAGCGAGACGTAGGTGGGGATCTCAGGGGCCCATTCGATGTGCTGGCCGCCGTTGATGAAGGGCAGCTCGTTGACGTGCATGGCGTGCAGGACCAGCTTCACACCGATGAACGCCAGGATCACGGACAGGGCGTGCTTGAGGTAGATGAGCCGGTTCATGAGGCCGCCGAGCAGGAAGTACAGCTGGCGCAGCCCCATGAGGGCAAAGATGTTGGCGGTGAAGACGATGAAGGCGCTTTGGGTGAGGCCGAAGATGGCCGGGATGGAGTCGACCGCGAAGAGCAGGTCCGTCATGCCGATGGTCACGAAGACGATCAGCATCGGGGTGAAGACCTTCTTGCCGTCGACGACGGTGCGGAGCTTTCCGCCGTCGAACTTCTCGGACATCGGCAGGACCCGGCGGATCCGGGCGATCAGCGGGTTTTCCTTGTCTTCCTCGTCCTCGCCCTCGTCCTGGGCCTGCTTCCAGGCGGTCCAGAGCAGGAAGGCGCCGAAGATGTAGAAGACCCAGCTGAACTGCTCGATCACGATCGCGCCGAGCATGATGAATATGCCGCGGAGGATCAGGGCGATGATGATGCCCACCATGAGCACTTCCTGCTGATACTTTCTCGGTACCGAGAAGCGCGCCATGATGATGATGAAGACGAACAGGTTGTCGATGCTCAGGCTGTATTCGGTCACCCAGCCGGCGATGAACTGGCCGCCGAATTCCGGGCCGGTGAAGGCGAACATGGCGCCGGCGAAGACCAGGGCCAGGGCCACGTAGAACGCGACCCACAGTCCGGCTTCTTTCATGGAGGGCTCATGCGGGCGTTTGAGGACCATCAGCAGGTCAATGGCCAGAATGACGCCGAGGACGACAAACGAGCCGATCTCGAACCACAGGGGAAGCTCGGGCACGGGGGAAATACCTTTCGTAGGGTACAGCTCAGCGGTGTAAGTCTCTCCGACCGCCGGCGCATGACGCTGCCTGGCTGCCCGCTACGCCCGGCGCGGCATCGTAGCCGTGCGTGTTGACGATCGTAGCGTTTGGGATACTCCCCTACGTTTGACCGAGTTTACCCTAGGCGTGCCCCGCGGATTGCATTTGCCGCAGTTCCTTCTTTAATTCCCCCACCTCGTCGCGCAGCCGGGCTGCGAGTTCGAACTGCAGCTCCCCGGCGGCGGCGTGCATCTGTTCGGTCAACTGCTCGATCAGCCCGACGAGGTCCTCTGCCGGCGCGGCGGCGAGGCCGTCCGCACGGATATGCGAACTTCCCTTGCCCTTGCCGCGGTTCTTCCCGGCCGCGGCCAGCAGCTCGCGGGTGTCCGCGTCTTCCTTGGCCAGCTGGTCGGTGATGTCCGCGATCTTCTTCCGGAGCGGCTGGGGGTCGATCCCGTTTTCCGTGTTGTAGGCCACCTGGATGGCGCGGCGGCGGTTTGTCTCGTCGATGGCATGGGCCATCGAGTCGGTGATCCGGTCCGCGTACATGTGCACCTGGCCGGAAACGTTTCGGGCGGCACGCCCGATGGTCTGGATCAGGGAGGTCGAGGAGCGCAGGAAGCCTTCCTTGTCCGCGTCCAGGATGCTGACCAGCGACACCTCCGGGAGGTCCAGGCCTTCACGGAGCAGGTTGATGCCGACGAGGACGTCGAAGACACCCATCCGCAGTTCGCGCAGGAGTTCGACGCGGCGGAGGGTGTCGACGTCGGAGTGCAGGTATTCCACCTTCACGCCGTGGCCCAGCAGGTAGTCCGTCAGGTCCTCGGCCATCCGCTTGGTCAGGGTGGTGACCAGGACCCGCTCGTTCTTCGCGGTGCGGGTCCGGATTTCGCCCAGCAGGTCATCGATCTGCCCCTTCGTGGGCTTGACGACGACCTCGGGGTCGATCAGGCCGGTGGGGCGGATGATCTGCTGGACGAAGCCGTCGGACTTGCCGAGCTCGTACTTGCCCGGCGTCGCGGAGAGGTAGACCGTCTGGCCCACGCGGTCCTGGAACTCGTCCCATTTGAGCGGGCGGTTGTCCATCGCGGAGGGCAGCCGGAAGCCGTGGTCCACGAGGTTCCGTTTGCGGGACATGTCGCCCTCGTACATGGCGCCGATCTGCGGCACGGTGACGTGGGATTCATCGATCACCAGGAGGAAGTCGTCCGGGAAGTAGTCGATCAGGCAGTGCGGCGCGGTCCCGCGGGCCCGGCCGTCGATGTGCGAGGAATAGTTCTCGATGCCGTTGCAGAACCCCATCTGCTGCATCATTTCCAGGTCATAGGTGGTGCGCATCCGGAGCCGTTGGGCCTCGACCAGCTTGTTCTGGCTTTCCAGCACGGCGAGGCGCTCGGCCAGTTCGTCTTCGATCCGCTTGATCGCCCGGCCCATCCGTTCCGGACCGGCGACGTAGTGCGAGGCGGGGAAGACGTACATTTCGTTCTCGTCCCGGAGCACCTCGCCGGTCAGAGGGTGCAGGGTCTGGATGTTTTCGATCTCATCACCGAAAAACTCGATCCGGATCGCCAGTTCCTCGTACATCGGGATGATTTCCACGGTGTCCCCGCGCACCCGGAACGTGCCGCGATGGAAGTCCATGTCGTTGCGGGTGTACTGCATGGAAACGAACTTCCGGAGCAGGTCGTCACGGTTCATCTCGGCGCCCTTGCGGAGGGTCACCATGCCGGCGATGTATTCTTCCGGGGTGCCGAGGCCGTAGATGCAGGAGACGGTGGCGACCACGATCACGTCGCGGCGGGTCAGCAGCGCGTTGGTGGCAGAGTGGCGGAGCCGTTCGACTTCCTCGTTGACGGAGGAGTCCTTCTCGATGAAGGTGTCCGTCTGGGCGACGTAAGCCTCCGGCTGGTAGTAGTCGTAATAGGACACGAAGTACTCCACCGCGTTGTTCGGCAGCAGTTCGCGGAATTCGTTGGCCAGCTGCGCGGCGAGGGTTTTGTTCTGCACCATCACCAGGGTGGGCCGCTGGACCTGCTCGATCAGCCAGGCCGTGGTCGCGCTCTTACCGGTACCGGTGGCGCCAAGCAGCACGACGTCTTTTTCGCCGTTCTTGATGCGCTCGGTCAGCTCTGCGATGGCAGCCGGCTGGTCACCTGCCGGCTGGAACTCACTGATGACCTCGAAGGGCGCCACGACGCGGTTGATTTCCTGGGCAAGACTCATGTACCTAATCTACAGCCGGGCTGTGACAGGATGCCCTGATTCAGCTTTGGGCAGTACCGGGGCCGGCGGCAGGCGCCGTCGCGGTGGCGGCACCAGCGTCGTCCGCACCGCCGTCGTCCACGTACGACGGCGGCTGCCATCCCGTGCGCTGCACCCAGGCTTCCATCCGGGGCCAGGCATACTCGGTGAACCAGCCCTCTTTGTCGGCCGCGTAGCCGGCGGTGGACTTGTCGACGTCGTGCAGCCCGGCGACCCGTTGCTTTTCGTCGACATAGTCCGCCCGGGCTTCGGGATCGGCGCACAGCCAGTCGCGGAAGCACAGCGCGTACCGCCAGCCCGGCGAGCCGGCCGCACGGAGGTGGAGATTCACCGGCCGGCCGGGGTCGGCGTTGCCGTGCAGCCTCTTGCCCCAGTCGGCAGGGTCCGGGTGCGAGGGCTTCGGGTTGTCGGCGATGATGCCGGGCCAGCGCGGGAATCCTGCGTCGGCCAACAGCGGCGCGATCCGGTCCGCGGCGTCGAGGTCCCTGACGCTGAGCTGGAGGTCGATCACATCTTTGGCATCGAGGCCGGGGACGGCCGTGGACCCGATGTGGTCGACGGCCAGGACATCCTGCGGGACCGCTGCCCGCAGCCGGGCGATCAGCCGGGCGGCCTGCGCGGCCCAGGCCGGATCTGCCGGGGCGAGGACCGGCCCCGCCGTCCGCGGGGCGATCCTCTGCTCCTTGAGGTTCAGGGCGAAGGGCCTCACCCGCTCCTCCCACAGCGCGTCGACCGCGCGCCGGAGGTCCTCCGGGGTGCCCGAGTTATCCAGCACGACGTCCGCCGCGGCCAGCCGGTCCTCGCGGCCCGCCTGGGCTGCCATCCGGGCGCGCGCCTCGTCGGCGGTCATGTTGCGGTGTTCGGCCATGCGCTGGACCCGGACGCCGTCGGGGGCATCCACCACGACCACCAGATGGAAGTTCTTCCCTTGCCCTGTTTCGACCAGGAGCGGGATGTCCTGGACCACGACGGCGCCGGCCGGGGCCGCGGCGACCATCGCCGCGGCGCGCTCCCGCACCAAGGGGTGGACGATGCCGTTCAGCGCGGCCAGGCGCTCCGGATCACCGAAGACCAGGGCACCGAGGCGGGCCCGGTCCAGCCGGCCTTCCGGGGTCAGAACGGCGGCACCGAAGGCCTCCACCACACTGGCCAGCCCGGGCTTACCCGGTTCAACGACCTCGCGGGCCAGCGCGTCGGCGTCAACAAGCACCGCTCCAAGGTCGCGCAGGCGCGCGGCAACCATGGACTTCCCCGAGGCGATTCCGCCGGTCAACCCGATCTTCAACACCTCACCAGACTAAACTGAACCGGTGGCAGATGCGGCGGAATCCCCCGAGAGCAGGACGGCCGTTTACACCACCCTCGCGGCGGGGCCCGGGTTCCGGCACGAAATCGAGGTCAAGCGGTCCCGTTTCATCACCGTGCTGGCCCGGACGGCGGACGAGGACGCCGCCCGGGCCGTCCTGAGCCGGTTGCGCCGGGAATTCCATGACGCCCGGCATCACTGCTTCGCCTTCGTCCTCGGCCCTGACCGGGACATCCAGCGGTCCAACGACGACGGCGAACCCTCCGGCACCGCGGGCATCCCCATGCTCGAAGCGTTGCTGAAGCGGGAGACCGCACCCGGCGTCGCCGATCTCAGCGACGTCGCCGCCGTCGTCGTGCGCTATTTCGGCGGCATTCTCCTGGGTGCCGGCGGCCTGGTGCGGGCCTATTCCGAATCGGTGTCCGGCGCGCTGGAGCTCGCTCCCCTCGTGCGGCGCCGCCGCCTGCGCATTTGCTCGGTGCCCGTACAGCACGCCGTGGCCGGGCGGCTCGAGAACGATCTGCGCGCCGCGGGGTATGTCATGGCCGAAACCCGTTACGAGGCGCAGACTACTGTCCTGAGGCTGGCGCTGCCGGATGATCCGGAAGAACTGGCCCGGGCCGCGGACCGCGTGGCCGCCCTGTCGGCCGGCGGCGCGTCGCTGCTGCCCGGAGAAACGGAGTGGATCGATGTGCCCATCAGCTGAGCCCGCGCCGGCAGTCGCGCTGCTCGACGTCAGCGAGGATGTTCTCGAACAGCTCCTGGAACTTGCGCTCCGGGACGCCGACGCCGACGAGGTCACCCCGCCGCTGGGCACGACCGCCGGCTGGAACACCGACCGGATCAGCTGGTTCCGCGAATTCCACCGCGCCGCCGCAGCCGGCCTGGACGGTCCCGCGGGGCAGAAGACGTGGGCCATCAGCTGCGACGGGCAGCTGGCAGGGTCCGTCCGGCTCAAGCGGATGGACACGGAGCCGGCAGCAGCGGGTGAGGGCTTGGCCGGGGTTAGTAGCGGGGCTGGTGGTGGTGGCGGCCGGTCTGCTGATGGCGGCTTGGCCGGGGGTGGAGGTGGATCTGAGGCTGGTGGTGGCGGCTGGTCTGCTGATGGCGGCGCGGCTGGCGGCTGGGCCGTTGCGCGGGGTGGCGGCGGGGCGCTGGAAACCGGAATCTGGCTCGCCCGGAGCTTCCGCGGCCGGGGTGTGGGCCGCGAGGCGCTGCGCCTCGTAAAGGCCCGCGCCGCGTCGGCCGGGGCAGCCGTCTTGGTGGCCGAGACGACGGCCGGCAACGTGGGAGCCCTCGCGTTGCTGAAGTACGCGGGCGCCGAGCTGCTGACCGGTGCCGCCTCGGAGACGCAGACGGTGCCGGTCATAGCGAAGATCCCGCTGCGCTGAAGGCACGGCATCGGGGCCCGGGTCCGGGCTCGCTGCCACCATTGGACATGCCCTCCGCCGGCAGCGCCTGGCTGCCGTCAAGGAGCCTACATTCCAGGGGCGACCCCGCGCTTGTCCTGACGAGCAGGAAACGCGGGGCAGCGGCAGCCCAGTGTCCAGTGCCCAGTGCCCATTGCCCATTGCCCATTGCCCATTGCCCATTGCGAGGAATGGGCATGTCCGGCGGGAGGCTTCACAAATGGGCATGTCCGGTAGTCCGGGCGCTTGCAGGGCATGTTCAGCGCCAGGCCATGGCGCGTGCCTGCCAGCACTGGACATGTCCCACGCCCAGGGCCAGGGCTGGGCACAATCCACAAATGTCCACGGGCCGGCTCGAAAAATGGGCATGTCCCTGTAGGAAGGGCTTCAAAAATGGGCATGTCCGGTAGTCCGGGCGCCCGCAGGGCATGTTCAGCGCCAGGCCATGGCGCGTGCCTGCCAGCACTGGACATGTCCCACGCCCAGGGCCAGGGCTGGGCACAATCCCCAAATGTCCACGGGCCAGCTCGAAAAACGGGCATGTCCTCCGGGAGAGGGATCCAAAAATGGGCATGTCCCCCGGGGCACAAAGAAAGGTGGCCGCCCCCGAGGGGACGGCCACCTTCAAGCTACAAACTGCCTGGCCTCAGGGAGCGGACTCCTTGAGGAACACGGGCAATTAGTTGCCGGTCAGCTTCTCGCGCAGAGCGGCAAGAGCCTCGTCCGAAGCAAGCGTGCCTGCACCGGTCTCGGCTGCAGCCGGCTCGGAGGAGTAGCTGGTGGTGCCGGAATCGCTCTCGCCGGACGTTGCAGCTGCAGCGTCGTCGGCAGCGTGCTGGGCAACCTGCTTCTTGTGTGCTTCCCAGCGGGTCTGGGCGTCAGCGTACTGCTGCTCCCAGGCTGCGCGCTGGTTCTCGTAGCCTTCAAGCCACTCGTTGGACTCCGGGTCGAAGCCCTCCGGGTACTTGTAGTTGCCCTCTTCGTCGTACTCTGCGGCCATGCCGTAGAGAGCCGGATCGAATTCGGTGCTGTCGGCGTCGACGCCCTCGTTGGCCTGCTTGAGGGAGAGCGAGATGCGGCGGCGCTCGAGGTCGATGTCGATGACCTTGACGAACAGCTCATCCCCTACGGAGACAACCTGCTCGGCCAGCTCAACGTGGCGCACGGCGAGCTCGGAGATGTGGACCAGGCCTTCGATGCCGTCTTCAACGCGAACGAACGCGCCGAACGGAACCAGCTTGGTGACCTTACCCGGAACAACCTGGCCGAGGGCGTGGGTGCGGGCGAAGGTCTGCCACGGATCTTCCTGCGTAGCCTTGAGCGACAGGGAGACACGCTCGCGGTCCAGGTCGACCTCGAGAACCTCGACGGTGACTTCCTGGCCAACTTCGACAACCTCGGACGGGTGGTCGATGTGCTTCCAGGACAGCTCGGAAACGTGAACCAGGCCGTCTACGCCGCCCAGGTCCACGAAGGCACCGAAGTTGACGATGGAGGAAACGACGCCGGGACGGACCTGGCCCTTTTCCAGCTTGTTGAGGAACGTGGAGCGGACCTCGGACTGGGTCTGCTCGAGCCATGCACGGCGGGACAGCACAACGTTGTTGCGATTCTTGTCCAGCTCGATGATCTTGGCTTCGATCTGCTGACCGATGTACGGAGCGAGGTCGCGCACACGGCGCATCTCGACGAGGGATGCGGGCAGGAAGCCGCGCAGACCGATGTCGAGGATAAGACCACCCTTGACAACCTCGATGACGGTACCGGTGACAACACCGTCTTCTTCCTTGACCTTCTCGATGTCGCCCCAGGCACGCTCGTACTGAGCGCGCTTCTTGGAGAGGATCAGGCGGCCTTCTTTGTCTTCCTTGGTGAGCACCAGGGCTTCGACCTGATCGCCAACGGAGACGACGTCTCCGGGGTCAACGTCGTGCTTGATGGAAAGCTCGCGGGAGGGAATGACACCTTCGGTCTTGTAACCGATGTCGAGCAGGACTTCGTCGCGGTCGACCTTGACGACGGTACCTTCGACGAGGTCTCCGTCGTTGAAGTACTTGATGGTGGCGTCGACAGCTGCGAGGAAGTCCTCAGCGGTACCGATGTCGTTAATGGCGACTACGGGTGTACCGGGCTTCTCGGTGGAGGTGATGGTCATGTAGTAGGGGCTCCGTTGTGGATAGTGAGTCGGTCAGGCAAACCGCTTTGCCGGCATTATGGAATGCAGGCCAAGAGCACGGCGTCACAGCAAGCGTTCCGCCGGGTCATCCTGATTTTGTGGATTGTAGATGCGCGCACGTAGTACGCGCCTGTTTAGTCTAGTCGTTTACGCGAACGCCGGTCAAAGCGCACGGGGCCTTCCGTGTCGCCTTCGGCGCCGAAATCGGGCCGGAGGCCTAGAAGTGCGTGAGGCAGTGCGGTGAACGTTCGACGGCGAACATGAGCCGCGCTGTCAGCGCTGCCCCGGCGGTGTGCTCGGTGATCCGGCCGGCGGCTCTCAGGGTCACAGGACAGACGGCGCCCAGATAGATGGAGCCGAGGTCCGCGACATCAAGGGACAGGTCCGGCTCAGCCTCCGGAGCAGGGCTCACGGTGGCCTCTCCCCCGCTGACCGTGAGCGCGAAGGTGCCGGCCGCGAAGCCGAGACCGTCCCGGATCGCGAGAACGACCGTCCCGTCGGCCGAGTAGCGCCGGGCCCCCAGCACCCGGACCGGGTCCAGGACGCGCAGCCACAGCATGTCGCGGTGGTCCGAGGCCTCGACGCAACGCGGGTCCTCAAGCGCCCAGGTCAGGGGGTCGTCCACCGGTGCATCCTGCCAGCTGATCCGGTCCACGAGGTCGATGCTGCCCAGGAACTGCCAGAGTTCCAGGTAAGCGGCGTCATTCGCGGCCACGAGGTCCACAACCTCCATGGTGTACGGCTTGGCGTCCCACCCGGCGAACTTATAGGACACGTAGCCGTCCACGGTTCCGGCGGCGTCGTAGTGCAGGGCGCAGCGGATTGCCTCGTCCTCGCTGCCGTCCCGGCCGAGCATGCCCGAAGACCGAAGCCGGTACGCTTCCTGCCGCGAGATTGATCCGGGCATGGAAGTGTGGACCCGGCCAAAAACCTCCGGGGCCAGTTCCAGCAGGACCTTGCGGTCCGCAATCTCCACGGTGCCGGCGGGCGCATGGCGCAGCCGGAAGCGCGGCCCGGTGTCGACCTTGATGCTGCGCTCGAAGGTGGCCACTCCATAACCGAACCGCCCGTAGATCGAGGCCTCCGAGGCGGTCAGCGCCGCCAGTGCGACGCCGTCCGCCTTCGCCGCAGCAAGGTCCTCGGTCATCATCCGCCGCAGCAGTCCCTGCCGGCGGTGGGTCCCGCGCACGGTGACGGCCGTGACCAGCTGGGCTTCGAGCTGACGGCCGTAGCCGATGTTCAGCTCCTTGCGCAGGGTGGCGAAGGTCGCCACCGGAACGTCGGCCGCCAGCGAGTGGGCCGCGACGCCGTCGGCCTGGTAAACGCCGGTCATTTCACGGTTGTCCACGAGATACATGGCCATGATCTTGTCCACGAAATCGTCTTTGCGAGTCTCTTCGTAGAAGCCGATCCCGACCCCGCGCAGCCACGCCGTGCCCAGCGCGTAGTCCGTCGAGTCCTTCGCAACCGCGCGGAACCGCCTGAGCTCGTACTTTTCTGCCAAGTGTTTCTCCCCCTGAGAATCCTGCCAATCCTGCGGTGCCGGCGGCGCCGGAACCGTCAAACCGTTAGTGCCCCGCCTCGTACCAGCTGGAGCCGATGCCGATCTGCACGTCCAGCGGAACGCTGAGGTCCGCGGCAGAGCCCATTTGCTCGGTCACCAGCTTCTCCACGGCCTCGCGCTCACCCTCGGCGACTTCGAGGACAAGTTCATCATGGACCTGCAGGAGCATGCGCGATTTCAGGCCCCGTGCCGCCAGTTCCGCGTGCACGCCCAGCATGGCGCGCTTGATGATGTCAGCGGCCGATCCCTGGATGGGCGAATTCAGCGCGATGCGCTCCGCATTCTCACGCAGCTGGCGGTCGGTGCTGGTCAGGTCCGGGAGGTAGCGCCGGCGCCCCTCGATGGTGGCGGTATAGCCGTCGATCCGGGCCTGGTCCACCACGCCGCGGAGGTAGTCGCGGACGGCGCCGAACCGGTCGAAGTAGTCCTTCATGAGGGTCCGTGCCTCATCAACGGAGATCTCCAGCTGCTTGGACAGCCCGAACGAGGTCAGCCCGTACGCGAGGCCATAGGACATCGCCTTGACCTTGGACCGCATGGCGCTGGTCACCTGGTCGGTGGGCACATGGAAGATGTTCGAGCCCACGAACCGGTGGAGGTCCTCGCCGTCCTTGTAGGCCTGGATCAGGCCGGCGTCGCCCGAGAGGTGCGCCATGATGCGCATTTCGATCTGCGAGTAGTCGGCGGAGAGCAGGCACTCGTAGCCGTCGCTGACCACAAAGATGCCGCGGACGCGCCGGCCTTCCTCGCTGCGGATGGGGATGTTCTGCAGGTTGGGATTGTTGGAGGAGATCCTGCCCGTGGCTGCGACGTTCTGCGCGTACGTGGTGTGGATCCGGCCGTCTTCCGCGACGGACTTCTTCAGCGACTCCAGCATCTGGCGCAGCTTCGACGACTCCCGGTGCGCCATGAGCTGGACCAGGAATTCGTGCCCGGTTTTTTCCAGCAGGTTTTTCAGTGACGCGGCGTCGGTGGTGTAGCCGGACTTGATTTTCTTGGTCTTCGGCAACTGGAGTTCGTCGAACAAGACGGTCTGGAGCTGCTTCGGCGAACCAAGGTTGACCTCGTGGCCGATCGCGGCGAACGCCAGCTCCTGGGCGTTGTCGATCACCTTGGCGAGATCCGACAGCTGCTCGTCCATGCGGGCCATGTCGATGGCGATTCCCGCGAGTTCCATGTCGGCGAGCACACGGCTGACGGGCAGTTCCAGCGTGGTGAGCAGATCCTGGGCCTTGCGTTCCTTCAGCTCTGATTCGAAGAAGCGGCTCAGGGCCTGAACAACGGCGGCCACGTGGACCAGGGCGCCGGCGGTGGCGGCGTCGTCGCCGTCGAACGCCAGCTCGAGCTGGCCTGCCTTGGCCGCCTCGGTGGACACCGAGATGTTCAGGTGGTGCTGCGCCAGCTCGGCGAGTTCATAGCTGCGGCGGTCGGGCTGGATGAGGTAGCCGGAGATGGAGGTGTCATCCACCACGCCCTCCAGTTCCAATCCGCGGGCGCTCAGCGCCTTCAGGGCAGCCTTGAACCCGTGCATCACCTTCGGCGCCTGGGCGTCACGCAACCACGCGGCCAGGACGTTCTCGGCGGCGGCGTCCTGGCTGGCCAGGTCGATATAGACGGCGGCCCCGTCGCGGACGATCGCCACCGCGGCGTCGTCCTCGCCGATCCGGCCGGGAACAACATCGACCGCCACGGCGGAGCGCCTGCCGGCACCGGCCGCGAGGAACGCGTCGAGCTCGGCCGCGTCCGACGGGACCACGAAGTCGGGCGTTTCGAGGCTTTCCCGCTCGGCTTCGGCAACTTCACTGCCGTAGAGGGCAAAGAGCCGGGTCCGGATGGTCTTGAATTCCAGGGCGTCGAACAGCTCCTCGAGGGCGGCCTGGTCCGGCCGCGGGTCCGCGAGCTCGTCCAGCGTCACGGGAAGGTCCAGGTCGGTGTGCAGCCTGTTGAGGCGCCGGTTGCGCTTGACGTCGTCAACGTATTCGCGCAGGGAGTCGCCCACCTTCCCGCCGATCGCGTCGAGGTTCTCCAGGACCCCCTCCAGACCGCCGTAAAGGTTGATCCATTTCGCTGCCGTCTTGGGGCCGACGCCGGGAACGCCGGGGAGGTTGTCCGCCGATTCCCCCACCAGGGCGGCGAGGTCCGAGTACTGGGCCGGGCTGACGAAGTACTTCTCCTGGATGGCGTCCGCGTCCATGCGGGGAATATCGCTGACACCCTTCCTGGGGTACAGGACGAAAACGTTGTCGGTGATGAGCTGGAAGGCGTCGCGGTCGCCGGAGACCAGCAGCACTTCGTAACCGGCCTTTTCCCCCATTGCGGCGAGAGTGGCCAGGACGTCGTCAGCTTCCCACCCGGGCATTTTGATGGTCTTGATGCCCCAGGCGCCCATCACCTTGTCGATGAGGTCGATCTGGCCGCTCATCTCCCGCGGGGTCTCGTTGCGTCCGCCCTTGTACTCGCTGTACTCGGCCTTGCGGTGCGTCGTGTCATCGGAGACGTCGAAGGCGACCGCCACGTGGGTGGGCTTTTGCTCCTTGATCAGATTGATCAGCATGGATGTGAAGCCGTGGACGGCGTTCGTGTGCTGGCCCGTGGCGGTGGAGAACTTGTCCGCGGGCAGGGCGAAGAACGCCCGGAACGCCATGGAGTGCCCATCGAGAACGAGCAGCCGCGGCTGGTCGGTGATCGGAATCACGGGGGCCTCGGTCGCGGAAACCGACGCCCCGGCCCGGCTGGATTTTCCGGCGGCCCTGCCCGCACCCACAGAGTCCGGCTCAGTTGCCAGGAGTTGGTCTGCGGAAAGGGGCGCAGCGGAAAGAGGGACAGCATTTTGGGAGGCAGCACTTTTGGAAGCAGCACTTTTGGAGGCAAGGGCCGGTTTGGTAGTTTCACTCACAGGTGCCAGCCTAGTTCCCATGATGGACAATTTCACGCCCGGCCCCTACGCGGCCGAGCTCACGGCGGCCGGGGTTCCCGAGGAGATGCACGATTGGCTGGGCCAGTACGGCGTCGGAGCACTCGTGGTGAAGATGGGGATCCGCTTCCTCGAGATGAGCCCGGAGCTCACTGTGGCCACCATGCCGGTGGAGGGGAATACCCAGGTGGCCGGCATTTTGCACGGCGGGGCCCACGTGGTCCTGGCCGAAACCCTGGGTTCGTTCGCCGCGGGCCTGCACGCCGGACCCGAACGGCAGGCGCTCGGGATCGAGGTCGGGGCGACGCACCACCGGGCAATCTCCGAGGGCATCGTCACCGGCACCTGCACGGCCATCCACCTCGGCCGGACGCTGGCCACCCACGAAATCGTGATGACCGACGAGCGCGGCCAGCGGCTCTCCACCGCGCGGATCACAAACCTGATCCGTGATAACGCCCGCTAGATCCGCGATATAGCGCCAGGCGGCCGGCCCGGCGGCGCCGGATCCGGCTAGGGCCGGGCCGGGAAGCGGTAGCGCAGCTCCACGATGCCCCGGCCCAAGGTGCGGGAGGACGTCAACTCGAGCGGCGGCGTCGGGCCCGCCATGGGCAGCAACGGCTTGCCGCCGCCCAGGACCACCGGAATGACCGAGACAATCATTTCGTCCAGCAGCCCGGCGTCAGCGAACTGCGCCGCGAGCACGCCTCCACCCACAACCCAGACGTTCCGGCCGCCGGCCGCTTCTTTGAGGTCGTCCACGAACTCACCTACGTCCCCGCGCACGAACGTCACATCCGCACCCTTCGGAGCGGCGTGCTCGTGGCGGGTGAAGACCCAGGAGGGTGTGCCCGGATACGGCCAGGTGTCCGGTTCATGCTCCCGAAGCCACGCGTAAGTCTCGCCGCCCATGACGATGCAGCCGACGTCTGCCATGAACGCCTCATAGCTGTCCTGTCCGCCCTCAAAGCCGTCGAACTGCAGCAGCCACGCCAGATTGTCATCGGCTGTGGCGATGAACCCGTCGAGTGAGGACGCCACGAAGTACTGGAAGCTCACCATGGCCCCAGCCTAGCCACTGCGGTGGCCGGTGTCCCATCCCCCGAACGCTCGGACAGCCGAACCCCACGCGGCAGCCGGACCGGATGCGGGCAGCGGCTTACTTGTGGAAGTAAGGAATGATCAGGTAGAGCCCGAAGAGAATGGCGGCGCCGCACAAAGCGAAGCACGTGTAAGCGAGCGGTCGAGTCCAGGCCGCCGGGGCGGTCCGGGTGTCCCCTGCGATGGCCGTGAGCCGGACGCCGAGGGAGTAGAGAACTACCACGGTTACAGCGGACACAAGCGTGGCACTCGCCACGCTGAACAGTTCCAGCCATTTCATCGCTGGGCACCGCCGTTCTTGATCGACTTGGTGGCGGACTTTTTCTTGCGGAACTGCACGGCCTGGCCGACTTCCTCGATCTCGACGGCGTTGTTGCTGCCCACAGGCGACTTCCGTGAGCGCACAAACATATAGGCCACGGCGGCGGTGCCGGCAGTCGCCGCGATGATCACGCCCACGACCCCGGTCTGTACGAGCAGAGCCGTCAGCGCGCCCATGATTCCAGCGGCCGGCAGTGTGAACAGCCAGCCGATCGCAATCCGGCCGGCGGTTCCCCACCGCACCGTAGTGCCGCGGCGTCCCATGCCGGAGCCCACGACCGAGCCGGAGGCCACCTGCGTGGTGGACAGGGCAAAGCCCAGGTGCGAGGACGCCAGAATGGCTGTGGCGGTGCTGGTCTCGGCGGCAAAGCCTTGGGCGGGCTTCACTTCGGTGAGTCCCGAGCCCATGGTGCGGATGATCCGCCACCCGCCGGAATACGTGCCGATCGCGATGGCGAAGGCGCAGGCGGTGATAACCCACCACTCCGGACCGGAGCCGGCAGGCTGGAGGCCGGCGGAGATCAGGACCAGGGTGATGATGCCCATCGTCTTCTGGGCGTCGTTGGTGCCGTGGGCCAACGCCACGAGGCTGGACGTGAAGACTTGACCGGTCCGGAATCCGCCGCGCTTCTGCGTGAGCTTGTCCCCGGTTTCGGGGTCATGGCGTGCGGTCAGGGCGTACGCCAGCCGCGTGCACAAGTAGGCTACGCCGCCCGCGATGATCGGGGCGAACACCGCGGGAAGAATGATCTTTTGGAGGATTGACTCGAAGTTGATCGCGTGGATGCCGATACCTGCGATCGCGGCCCCGATCAGGCCGCCGAAGAGCGCGTGGGAGGAACTGGACGGCAGGCCCTTGAGCCAGGTGATCATGTTCCAGAGGATGGCGCCCATCAGCCCGGCGAAGATGATGTCCGGGGTGATCTGGACCCCGTCCGAGCCTTCCTTGATGATGCCGCCCGAGACGGTCTTGGCGACTTCCGTGGAGAGGAACGCTCCCACGAGGTTCAGCACCGCCGCGAGGGCAACTGCTGTTTTCGGTTTGATGGCGCCGGTCGCGATGGGGGTAGCCATGGCGTTCGCGGTGTCATGAAATCCGTTGGTGAAGTCGAAGAACAGCGCCAGCGATATCACTAGCGCCACCATTACGGTGATTTCCACCTGTTGCCCAATCTGAAGTATTCACGGTCGGCAGTTCCACATCCCCGTTGCTGCATGGCCACCACGTCCATTCGATGCTTGATCAGACGAATTCGGCGGCGCTAACGCGATTTGAAACCTTATCGATGGTACGTGGGAAACACGGCTGGGCAAAACATGCCAGAAGTCCCTAAATTCAGTCCTCACGTGCGGCACGGGCCTTCACGGAGGCGGTGCGATACCGGTCACAGCGGGCACCGCCCGGCTCCGCCGGCTGCGGCCCAGCTCAGACGGCCCTGCGGACGTCCGGCGCCGGGCCTGCGCCGAGCATCGAAGCGATCCTGTCCTCCAGTGCCGCGAGCGTCGCCTCGGGCAGCACGATGAGCCCGTCGAGTTCCCGGCGGGCGCGGCGGTAGGCCGTCTGCCGCTCGGCGGGAGTCGCGGCCGCGTCCGATGCGATCCGCAGAAGTTTCCGGGCTGTCTCCAGCCGCTGGCGTTCCGGGCCAGTGAACTTGCTGTCCCTGATCCGTTTGGCTTCGCGTTCGGCGACGTCGAACGCGAGCTCAAAGCTGGTCACGGCCGCCCGGTACTCCGCAAGCCGCGCGGCGGTCCTGACTTCCGCAGGGGCGGCGGGGCGCAGCCCGTCGGCCTCGCGTTTGGCCCGCAGGAAGGCCACGGTGAGCGGCTCCCGGACATCGGTCATGACCGGGTAGTCGATCAGCTTCCCCACGTCGAGTTCGTAGTCCAGCCAGCGCTTGTTGACGGTGTCGTGCGCCTTCATGAGGGCCAGCACATCGGCCTGGCTGGCCTGTTCCGCCTGCGCCGCCTGGTTCTTGAGCGTGTATAGCTCCACGCGGCGGCGGTGCCGGCGTTCGGCGGCTTTGGACCAGGACCGCGCCCACCCGCCGGCCAGTCCGCTCAGGGGAAAGACGAGCCACCAAAAGTGAGTGATGAAATTGAAGAAGGGGTCCACGGCATCATCCTCCCATCCGTTGGCGGCGCCGAAAAGCCCCCTCCACAAGGGGGCTCTCCGGCCCGTTCCGGGACCTTGCCGGCAACGGGTTGCTGTTCGGGCGGTCAGTCCCCGTG
Source organism: Arthrobacter sp. 49Tsu3.1M3 (assembly GCF_900168135.1). Taxonomy (NCBI): domain Bacteria; kingdom Bacillati; phylum Actinomycetota; class Actinomycetes; order Micrococcales; family Micrococcaceae; genus Arthrobacter; species Arthrobacter sp. 49Tsu3.1M3. Next base: position 62,924 of record NZ_FUZD01000001.1, on the reverse strand, counting down.
CTTGACCTTATGCACCTTCGTGACGATGGTGGGGCACGGCACATTCAGGAGCACAGCGTGCGCCGTGGAGCCGAGCACCGTCCGGGAGAACCCGCCACGACCGCGACTTCCGATCACCAACTCCCTGGCGTCGGCGGCGATATCCACGAGAGCCTTCGCCGGTTCGGTGTTCGTCTCAAGGCGCTGATGGACCACCAGGTCGGGGTACTTGTCGCCGAGCCCGGCGACCGACTCGGCGAGAACAATCCGGTCCTCTTCGACGATGCTCTCGGCGAGACCACTGGTCGGCAGCTGCTTCTCGACCCACCGGGCAGGGCTCTTGAACGCGAGGACCACGGTGAGCTCGTCTCCACCCCGGTCAGCTTCCGCGGCGGCGAAGGCGACGGCCTGCAGCGACTCCTCGGAGCCGTCCACGCCGACCACGACGCCCTTTTCCGCGGTGGCCGGTTTCGCCGGCACGACGGCTACCGGGCATTCCGAGGCCGAGACAACCTGCAGGGCCCGGTCCGTCATCGGGCCGCCGCCCATCCAGTGCTTGTCATGGCCGCCAACCACGATCATGGCGGCCTGCTTGGAGACTTCCCGGAGCACCGAGCCGCCGCTGCCATGACGGAGCTGGATGTCCACAGTGACGTCCGGGGCCTGTTCGCGGGCGGCCGTCTCAGCGTCCCGAAGCAGTTCCATCCCCGATTCCCGGATGATCTCGTGGTACTGAAAATCCGGTGACATCCAGCGGTCGTCCACCGCGTGGACGACCGTGACCGGGAGCTTTTCCCGGGCGGCCCGGTCAAGGGCCCAGGCCAGGGCGGCGTTGCTGCCTGCGGACCCGTTGATGCCGACGATGATTGCTTTGCTCATGCTGATTCCTGCTTTCCTGGAAGGCACACCGGCCTAGAATCCGGTGGGCTCGGTCTCGAACTCCGGTTCACGGGGCGGGCCTTCATGGTGTACCGGACGCAGCGCTGCGGTGTGTTCCAGCCAGATGAGGGCGTCGTAGCGCTCCCCCATCCGGGTCGGAACGTAGTTTCCGGCGTCCCGTTCCGGGTGGTAGACGACGCCGATCGCCCGGTGCCCGAGCCGTGCGGAAAGCCATGGCCCGGTCCGGTCGTCGCCGAACACCAGCACTGAGGGCACCCCCAGGGCCTGATGCAGGAAGTCTTCGTGGCTGCCCGGGCGCGCTTCCGGCACCGTCAGGATGCGTTCGGGCCGGCCCCACCCGTCGGAGGCGAGCACGGAGCCGCGGTGGGCTGCGAAGCCGACCAGCAACACGCCTTCGCCCGCGTGGCGTTCGCGCAGCAGCTGCCCGACGTTGACCAGGCCGTCCTGCGCCATGTCGGTGGCCCGGGCATCGCCGATGTGTGTGTTGTGTTCCCAGATCAGTCCCTTCGACGCCGGCCCGAGGTGCCTGCTGACCCGGTCGATGGTGTCGGCCATATGGTGGTCGCGGACGTTCCAGGACTGCCGGTCGCCGCGGACCATGCTGCGGTAGTAGTGCTCGGCGTTGGCCGCGACTTCAGCGTTCTGGACGGCGTCGAAGGCGTCCTCCCCATGCCGGCCGGGGCTGAAGGCCCGGTTCCTGACCTCGGTCAGGAGGGCAACGACGTCGGGCTCGCAGGACTGCGGCACCAGCCGCGTGCTCCAGGCATACTGATGCGGGTCCTCGTGGTGGGGCAGGAAGCACTGCCAGGCGCGCTCCGCCGCGGGGACGGCGTCGGGAACGTTCGCCTGCAGCCAGCCCATGATTTCGCGCAGCGAATCCCAGAGCGAGTAGACATCCAGTCCGTAGAAGCCGACACGTTTGTTCACCGGCCTGGCCAGGTTCCAGCTGCGCAGCCAGTCCAGGAACGCCGCGACTTCCTCGTTGGCCCACATCCAGGTTGGCCAGCGTTCGAAGCCGGCCAGCAGCGCGTGGACGCCCTGGTCCTTCCCGTCCTGGCCGCGGACCCAGCGGTTGATGCGCGAGCAGTCCGGCCAGTCCCCTTCCACCCCAATCCAGTTGTAGCCTTCCTCCGCGATGAGCCGCCTGCTGAGGGTGTCGCGCCAGGTATAGAACTCGTGGGTGCCGTGGGAGGCCTCGCCGATGGCTACAAAACGGCAGTCGGCCGCGCGCCGCACGAGGTCGTTGAGGTCCCGATCGGTTTTCAGCGGCCGGGCAAGATCGTGGACCTCTTTCAACACGGTGGTCCTGGTGACGGGCTCGGGGTTCATCGCGGATCCTCGATGTCGCTCGGTTGCTGGTGCTTCATGGCGCCCCCGTGGACCTTCTTCTTGCGTAAATCGCGCGTTAATTGCGCGCGCGAACCTGTGACCTGCGCAAACCTGTGACCAGCGCGAATCTGCGTCCTGAACGACCCCAGAGAAGTGCGCGGACCCGCGGCTCGCGGTGTACGCCCCAGCTTCCGCCCGGCCCTGCCGGGTGCCAAGGGCCAAAAGACACCTCCGGGCCGGCGCCGGCCGCCCCGGGGCCTCCGCGGCACGCGTCCGCGCGGTGCCGTCCCCGGTAGGATTTTCGGACGGGCCCGGCCGGGCCCGAGGCCGGGAGCCCGGCACCGCCCAGCACAGCGCAGCCCAGTGGCAAGGACACACCATGAGCACCAAATCCGCAGGGCCCAAGCGTCCAGACCGCCCCTGGACCCGCCACTACAGCCCCGGGGTTCCCGCCAGCCTCAAGCTCCCGGAAGGGTCCCTCGTCGACCTGCTGGACTCGTCCGTCCGGCGCTACGGGAAGAAGACCGCACTGGAATTCTTCGGAGCGCGTACCAGCTACCGGGACCTCGGCGTCGCCATCAACAAGGCGGCCGCGGGCCTGAGGAAGCTCGGCGTCGGGGCCGGGGACCGGGTGGCGCTGGTCCTGCCGAACTGCCCGCAACACATCATCGCGTTCCACGCGGCACTGCGCCTGGGCGCCGTGGTCGTTGAACACAACCCCTTATATACGGACCGCGAGCTGCGCCACCAGTTCGAGGACCACGGCGCCACCGTCGCCATTGTCTGGGACAAGGCCGTGGACAAGGTCCGCCAACTGCCGGCCGACGTCGGGCTGCAGAGCATCGTCTCCGTTGAGCTGATTCCGGCGATGCCGCTGCTGCAACGGGTCGCGCTGCGGCTCCCCGTGCCGGCGGCCCGCGCCGCCCGCGCCGCCTTGACCACCGGCAGGCACACGTCCCGGCCCGTGGCGCAGCCGGCGCGCCGGACCGTGCTGGCGTGGAAAGACCTTCTTGGCGCAGGCGACCTGAAGAAGAGGCATCCGCGCCCGGCCGCCACTGACCTGGCTGTCATCCAATACACGAGCGGCACCACGGGCCGGCCCAAAGGCGCCATGCTGACCCATGCCAATCTGCAGGCCAATGCCGCCCAGGGCCGCGCCTGGGTGCCCGGGCTCAAGGACGGCCGGGAAACCGTGTACGCGGTGCTGCCGATGTTCCACGCCTACGGCCTGACGCTGTGCATGACGTTTGCCCTGAGCATCGGCGCGAGGCTGGTGCTGTTCCCTAAGTTCGACGTCGACCTTCTGCTGAAGGCGCACAAGAAGTCGCCTGCCACGTTCCTGCCGGCGGTGCCGCCGATCTACGACCGCATCGCCGCCGCAGCCGCCGAGCGCGGTATCGCACTGGACAGCATCCGTTTTTCCATCTCGGGGGCGATGAACCTGCCGACGGCGACGGTGGACACGTGGGAGAAGGCGACCGGGGGCTACCTGATCGAGGGCTACGGGCTGACGGAAACCTCGCCCATCGCCCTGGGCAACCCCTTCGGCCCCAGCCGGAAACCGGGAACCGTGGGGGTCCCGTTTCCCCTGACGGACATTCGTGTGGTGGACCCGCGGAACGTCCTCCTGGACCGTGCCCCGGGAGAGGAAGGCGAGCTCCTGGTCCGCGGCCCGCAGGTCTTTGCCGGCTACTGGAACCGGCCGAAGGAGACGGAGGAGGCGCTGCTGGAGGGCGGCTGGTTCCGGACCGGTGACATCGTCTCGGTAGATAAGGATGATTTCGTGACCGTCCGGGACCGGATCAAGGAACTGATCATCACGGGAGGCTTCAACGTCTCCCCCACGGAAGTTGAGGATGTCCTCTCCGGGTACCCCGGTGTCCGCGACGTGTGCGTGGTGGGACTGCCCCGCCCTGGCGGCGGCGAAGACGTGGTTGCCGCCGTCGTCCCGTCCGCGGGCTCCAGCGCGGACCCGGAGGCGCTGCTGGCGTTTGCCCGGGAGAATCTGGCCGCCTACAAGGTGCCGCGCCGCGTTGCCGTGCTGGATGAGCTGCCGCGTTCGCTGATCGGCAAGGTCCTGCGCCGCGAGATCCGGGACACCCTCGTGGCCGGCCGGTAGCATGTTCCGGCCGGCCACTGGTGCGGTCAGTGTCCGGACTGCTCCGGGCCCGGGGTCGTCGCTGTTGTGCCGCTGCCCGGATCATCGCCACCTTCATCATGTGAGTGCGTCCCGCCGTCCTCCGCGGACGGTTCAGGCTCCGGTTCCGGTTCAAGGGACATGTCCACTCCCTCCCCGGTGGCCGAGCGGGGAGCCAGCGCAACGGCAGCCGGCTCCACGCCTGCGCCGCGGGCGATGCCGTTCCGTACGGATTCCACCAGCGAGTCGCTGAGCAGCGGTCCCGTGTACGTGACCGTCAGGGCTCCGCCATCCACCGACGTGCCGTAGTTCCCGAGCGCATCCGAGAGAATCCCTTCCTCGGCGACGGCACGGGCCAGGGCCGCCGGATCGGCGGCGGCAACGCTGAACCGGAGATCGTGCACCAGGACAGAGGCGACGTGGACATGCTCCACGCCGGGGTTGCTCCCCTCCGGGCCGAAGGCCAGGTCGGCCAGCTTCTGCGCATCGTCGCTGGTGCTTCCGGGCGGAAGCGCCAGGATGAGGTCCGGTGAGAGATGCTCAAGGATCCCTGGTTCGAGCACATCCGGGGAGATGCCGGACAGGACGATGCCGCCGCCGGTGGCGGCCTGCTCGAGCCGGACGCGCAGCGCGCCGAGGTCGGCGTCCGGGGCGGGGTGGACGGCGATCACGGCGCGGCGCCGCACCATCAGCCCGTCGTGGCTTACGGCGGGACGGCCGTTGCCGACGTCGGTCCCCGTCTCGAGCGAGACGGGCGCGGCGCTCGGCGCCGCCGTCGGCGACGGTTGGGCCGGGGCCGGCGGTCCGCCCGTGCAGGCGCTCAGGGCCAGCACCAGCAGGGCGGCCACGCCCCCTGCCGCAACGCGGCCCATCTCAGGTCCCCGCGGGCAGTCCGGGCCGGTACACCGGCGGGAACTCGTCCGGGCCGGTGGTGTCAAGCACCGGCGGATCGGAGGTGATGGGGTCGTTGACGCGAAGGTCGCCCACCGAGAACTGAACCATCATGTCGTGGTCCTCATGGACCAGGTTGTGGCAGTGGATCATGTAGCGCCCGCCCCCGCCGGTACCTGTGTCGAACTGCATGAGGGCCGTGATGGACTCGTTCTCGCCCGCGTAGAAGACGTCCTTGGGTCCCTTTTCCCAGGCAAACGGCTGGCCGCCGTTCGTGTTCCGGGCGATGATCTTGGCGTCAATGAGGTGGATGTGGACCGGATGGAACCAGCCCCCGGACGCGTTGATGATGGTCCATTGCTCGACGTCGAAGGGCTGGGGGTTGCCGAACAGCTTGGTGAACCCGGATTTCTCCACATCGGCCCATGTGACGCCGTTGACAGTCCACTGCCCGTTTGCGCGGAAGAATTTCAGCTCGCGCTTCGCCTTGGCCATCGCCGGCGTCAGGCTCATGGTGGGGATGCCGCCCCGGGCCGCGTTGACGGAACCGCCGTCGTCCAGCGTGGTCGGGATGCTCGCAATGGAACCGGCCCCCGAGCCGGAGTCAGCTACGACCTGGAAGCGCATGATCTTGTTGGTGTTCGCGAAGTCGATGTTGTTCTTGTTGCTGAGGTTCCGCAGCTCGATCAGCTGGCCGGTCCGGTATTTGCGGAAGTCGATCAGGACCTCATAGCGCTCGGCCGTCCCTTGCCGCCAGGACTTCACGGCCTGCACGCTGGGAACCATGCCCGCGTCGGTGCCCACCACATAGATGGGATCCCCGGTGGACAGCGTGGGCCGGTACGACCGCGAAATCGAGGCGTCGAGCACACGGAACCGGTAAATCCGCGGCTTGACCTTCATGGTGGGCCACGGCACGCCGTTGACCATGATGATGTCGCCCCAGAGGCCCTTCTGGTCGTTGTCGTTGTAGGCGAGGGATCCGTCGGCGTTGAACATCGCGTCCGAGATCATGAGCGGCACGTCGAATTCCCCCTGCGGCAGCTGCGCCCGGTCGTACTTGTCGGACAGCGGATAGAAACCCGCGAGCCCCGAATATACGTTCTGGGCGGTGATGTGGTGCTTGTGGTCGTGGTACCACAGGGTCCGTGCCGTCTGGAAGTTCGGGTAACGGTAGTTCTTGACGTTGCCCGGGACCGTGAAGTCGTTGGCGTAGCCGTCGTACTGCGGCAGCGAGGCCGAGCCGTGCAGGTGGGTGACAGTATTGAAGGCCCCGGGCTGGAGCAGTCCCAGCGCGGGCAGCGCGTTGCGTATCCGTACCTCGATCCGGGTGCCCTGGGTGGCCCGGATGGTGGGACCGGGAAAGATGCCGTTGTAGCCGGCGACGGTGGTGTCCAGACCGGGCACGAACCGGGCCTGGCCGAGCTTCTGGGTGAGGGCATAGCGGGCGAAGGGACGGGCGGGGTCGCCGCCGTCGAAACCCGTCTGAAAGGGGACAAGTTCGGGCGGGCGGCGGAAGACGCCCGCGTACGGAACAGGCATGTTCTGGGGTGAAAGTTGGCTGGCGATGACGACCGGTGTGCTCGGCCCAGTAGCGGGGACGTCGTCATCGCCGCCACTGAGTCCTGCAAGGCCGAGGGCGCTGACGGCACCCAGTTTAAAGATCTCTCGTCGTGTAGTCATGGCCCCTCCAAGTGGGCAATAGAGCTGTATACCGTGTCGGAAAGTGGCTTTCCAACAAGTGAGGAAGCCGGCTGGCGGACCGTAGCGGCCCCGCCAGCCGGCGTACTCAGACTGCTGTTAGAGTGCTGCGCCCGTGGTGAATGTCCAGACACGGCTTGTCAGCGGGTTGCCGGCCAGGTCGCGGACGCCTGTCGTGCCACCGGTGATGGTGACCCGATACTGGGTGTTCGCGACGAGGCTGGTTCCGGGGTTGATCGTCAACACCCTGGCGGTGGTGTTGAACGTGACCGCCGAGGTGACCACGGCCCCGGTGGAGACCCGCTCAATCCGGACCTTGCCGGCAACCGCGAAGCCGGTAATGGCCTCACTGAACGTGGCTGTCACATTGGTGTTGCGCAGCACGCCAGTGGCTCCCGTTGGGGGAGTCGTGGCGGTGATGGTCGGGTTCGGGCCCGTGGTGAACGTCCACGTGCTCGTCGCCATCGTGTTGCCCGCAAGGTCACGGACGCCGGAGACGGTCACGGTGTAGAGGCGGTCTGCCGGCAGCGTTGCCACCGGGTTGAGCGTCGCGACGCGGGTCAGCGAATTGTAGGAGACGACGGCGGCGATCGCCGTGGTCCCCTGCCGCAGTTGGAAGTTGGCCCCCGTCACCCCCGTTACCGCTTCACTGAACGTTGCCGTCACGTTGGCGCCCTGGCTGACCGAGAATGCCCCCGGTGCAGGGACCCGTGCCGTCAGGGTGGGAGCCACGAATTCAGTCCGTGGCGTCACCGCTGCGGTGCGGGCCGAGAAGCCGCCCGTACCCACCGCGTTGACGGCCGCGACGTCGAACGTGTACGCCGTCCCGTTGGTCAGACCCGTCACGACGACTTGTCCGACGTTTCCGGTGACTGCCTGCGTCCTGATCAGGGCAGTTCCGGCGAAGGCCCGCACCGAGTAGCCGGCGATGGCCGAACCGCCGGTGTTCGCCGGTGCGGTCCACCTCACGGTCGCCGAAGCATTCCCTGCCGTGACCGTTCCGATGGTCGGCGCTCCCGGTACGGTGGCCGTCGTCGGGCTCACCGTGTTGGACAATGCCGAGAACGGGCTGTCACCGAGGGCGTTGCTGGCCAGCACCTGGAACCGGTACTGCGATCCGTTGGTCAGGCCAGTCACCACCAGGCTGGTGGCGCCAGCCGGGGCGGCGCGCAGGGCACCGACCTGGACGCCGGCCGGGTCGGTCGTCACGTCGAGCACCTTCACGGCGAAGGCGTCGGCAGGGCCGACCGTCGGGGCCGTCCAGCGAACCGTTGCCTGCCCGGGGCCGGCGGTTGCCGTGCCGATGACCGGAGCGCCTGGCAGTACGGTGTCGGAGAACTGCAGGAACTCGATGTTGCGGATCGTGTCCGTGCCATCGGCGCCGACGTTGTCCACCACCGTGGTGGTCGAGCCTGCCGAGCCTACTGTGCCGTTCCCGCCGGTGGTGGTGACGGTGTAGTTGGCCCGCGGCCCGGTGAAGATCGCAACGTCCCGGTTGCCCGCGGTTTCGAGGGCGGTGGGGGTCACGATTTCACGGACGGCCACCAGGTTGCCCGGGTTGACGACGCCGGCCGCTACGGCGGCCGCCAGGGTCATCGGGTTACCTGTCTGGTACTGGCGCTCCATAAGATCGGTCGTGCCGATCTCCGCACCTGCGTCGTCCCGCACGCTGATGCGGATCTTCATGTACCGGTCACCATCGAGGACGTCGTTGCCGCCGCGGCCTTCGAGCTTGTCACTGCCAAGACCGCCGATGATGATGTTGCCATCACCCCAGACGGGACCACTCAGCGGGCAGACGCCCATCGGTGAGAGTGCTGCCACGGGGGCAAGCGGGGTTGTCGGCGCCGGGAGGATGGCCCCCAGGCCGGCGATCCGGTTGATGCCCGTCTGGTCGAGGACGTCGCAGCCGCTAAAGCCTGCACCACCTACGGTGCTGGGCACTGCGTCGTCACCTCGGATCACGTCGTCGAACTTGGAGCCCGAGTTGGCCTCCACTTCCTGCCACCGGTCGCGGTTGACCACGACGGGCAGCGGAACGCCAACGAGGTTGTTGTTGATCTTCATGTCATCGTCGGCGGCCACGGTGTCGTACTGGTGCGAGGCCCAGTCGAAGCCCGCGGCACCGGCGTAGCGGTCGACCGCGGCGTTGCTCGTCATGATGTCGTCGCCACCCTCGGCGTCGTAGTCGTTCTCTCCAACCTGCCCGACGAAGATGTCGTTTCCGGGCTTCGTCTGGGCCGGGTCATCGAAGAACGGTGCGCCGTGGTCGCCGATCAGCAGGTCCTGGCCGGATCCGCCTTGGATCCAGTCGTCGCCGCCGTCACCGAACGTGGCATCGGCACCGTCACCGGACTGCACGAAGTCGTTTCCTTCACCGGCAAAGGTTTCGTTGTCGTTGGCGCCGCCGTTGGTGAAGTCCTGGCCGTCGCCGCCCATGTTGATGTCGTCGCCGATACCGGAGTTGAGGTAGTCGTTGCCCGGACCGCCCTTGAGGACGTCGGCCCCCGAGAGATCGGTGATCCGGTCGTTGCCCGTGCCGCCGAGTGCGATGTCGTCGCCGCCGTTGCCTTCAATGACGTCGTTGCCTTCGTTGCCGAGGAACGTGTCGTTGTCGTTGCCACCGGTGACCCGGTCAGCGTTGGCGGTGCCGTTGTACACCGACTGGCCGTTGATGCCGCTCGGATCGACCGTGTTCTTCTCCATGTACTGGATGGTGCCGTCGGGCTTGCGCAGGAGCAGCAGGTTCTCCTTGCACTCGCTGGTCGGGTCGTCGGCGACCGTGGCCCCCGACGCCGTGTAGCCCGCCGGTGTGCCGGCCAGGTTGCCCAGCTGGAACTTGCAGTCCGCGGTTCCGAAAGCATCCGCCTTAAGCGAGTGCGCGTTGGTGTTGCGCATGATCATCTCGGCGAAGGAGTTGCTCTCCAGCTGCGACCGCAGGTTCATGCCCGGCGTGCGCGCCAGGTAGTACAGGCGGTCACCGTTCTGCAGGTCGGTCAGCTGGTTCTCGAACACGTAGTTGAACGTGCTGCCCAGGAGCCCGCCGAAGAGGTTGGTCTTCTCCGCCAGGCCGCCAACCCAGAGGTCGACCTTGTTCAGGCCGGTCTCCTGCGTCGCCCACGGACCGGCACTGTTCATGAAGTCCGTCATGTCAGCCGTGGGAGGGGTCGCCAGGGTGCCCGGATCAACGATCGCCTTGGCCGCTGCCCGCTTGCCCGCCAGCGTGGTTTCGCTGGTGATGGTCGGGTAGGTGCCGTACGCGGCGACAAAGTTGATCAAGGATTCCGGGTGCTTGAGGTTCTGCCCGAAGTCCGCCCAGCTCGTGTATGGAGCCAATTGAGCGTCGCCCGTGGCGTCGTTGATCTGGCGCCGCAGCTCGTTGAGCGGCGGAACGCCTTCGGAACGTGCACGCGTCATGTTGATCGTCGCCAGGTCCAGGGGAAGACCCAGCAGGTTGTTGCGCAGGGTGCCCGTGACGAACTCGTCGAGTTCGTTGCCGACCTGGTCGCTCATGCCCATGACGATGCTGCCGGCGGCCTCTTCCGAGGTCAGGGACCCCGCCGATCCGCCGTTGGTGTACTCGGGCGGGTTCAGGAAGCCATGCAGCAGGGAGATCGAGTTGTCGGTGCCGTCCGCGTTGGTCCGTGCGATCGTCTCCGTGAGCATCGAGTGCCCGAACCGGTAGACCGCGTGGGCGAACTCAGCCCTCACGGCCGCGTTGAGGTCCGTGTGGTAGACGTGGAACGGCTGGACCGCAGGCTGGACCTTCCGGGCGAACTCCTCGAAGACCAGGTGCTGGTATTCCATTTCCGTGACGAACCGTGCCGCCTGGAACAGGCGTTCGCCGTTCCAGCCGTTGGCACCGGCGGCCAGCTTCCACTCCGCCAGCGCGGCGACGCCCGTGGCCGAAGTGTCGTTGGTCAGGGTGTTCTCGATGTCCGCGACGAGCCGGTCATGCTCGGAGTGGAACACCTGGTGGATGGTGGTCAGGCCGATGTTTTCGTTGACGCGGCCGTCACCGGCGCAGAAGTGCGCGTTGAGCATTTCGTCGTCGTAAGTCCCGGCGGGCTGGTTCGCAAAATCTGCCGAGGCCGTGTTGTCTGTGTCCGGGGTGGGCGCGACGGGCGGGGTGGCAGGGTTGTGGTCCGTGTCCTGCGGCGACGGGTCGGCGTTGTGCGCGATGTCGGTCAGGAACGGGGTGTCGAAGTACCGCACGTTTGCCGGCACCGGGACAGGATTTGCCGTGTTGCCCTCAACGAGTCCGGTCAGCGTGACGTATTGCGGCAGTCCCCGGGCGGGGCCGGGGATGAACTTGCCGTACGGGTCAGCTGCGATCATCGGAATGTTGGTGACGTCCTTGTCCTCGAGCTTGAGGCCAAGGAAGATCGCTGCTTGCGACTTGACGTCCGCCCACGTGGCCATGCCACCGGCGGTGGGGCCGGCAGGACCGCCCAGGAGCTTGCCGGTTGAAACCGGCCTGCCGGCGGCGTTGTTGATGTACTCCCGCAGGAACACCTGGTGCGAGGGGTGGGACGTGTAGGTCTGGGACTGGTCCACGTAGGGCGAGTCCGTGTTGGCGGCTTCCTGGACGTCATCCGCGGTACCGAGGAGGCCGTCGTTGCCGGGCTGGTTCTGGGCCCGGGTGAGGACCATGAACGCGTTCGGGCTGTTGGGGGCCACTTCGTCACCCGTACCGGCCTTGCCATCAGGGCCCACGGTAATCAGCGGGTCATCGGCCTTGAGCGGCACGAACACCGTTCCGCCGCCCTTGACCGTCTGGTCCACACCGTGGTCGAAGAACTGACCGAACAGGGTGAACAGGGAGTTGTACGGCGGGGAGAGGCCGACGTCGGTGGTGACGTTGGGGATGAACAGCGTGTCACCCGTGGGGACGCAGCCGGCCGGCACAGCCTCGACCGGCGGAGTCGCCAAGGGGTCAGGATCAGTGGTGCAGGGGAACAGCCCGGGGTTGCCCTGGGTCCGGACCGGGAACCCGGCAGCAGCCACGGCGGCTGGATTGGTGGAGGTCTGGTCCACGATCAGATTGCTGATCTGGCGGGGCTGGGAGTCGAACACGTTGCCCGACTTCTGTGCGTAGGAGGACGTGCCGGCAGGGCCGAATCCGGCGGGGACGGCGTCGGCGGTGTTGAACGACGGCGTCGCGTGACGCGGGAAAAGCTGATCGGCGGCCCCATACGTTTCGCGGCCTTTGATCAGGTTGTTGCAGGAGCCGTCAACCGTACGCAGGCCGTAGGAGGTGAGGGCGTCCGGGATCTGGTTGGGGCCCGGCCCGACCAGCGCCCCGCAAGGGCCGGTGGCCGACGTCGTATTCGCGACGTGCGTCTCGGCGATCTTGATCTGCTTGAGGATATAGGCCAGGTCGGCCGGGGTGACGGTGAAACCTGCGCCGACGGGAGCCGGCGCGGCGCTGGCGCCAAGCGCCGTTGTGGTGAGTCCGACAAAGCTGAGCAAGGTCATCGCTGTCCCTGCGGCTACTGCGCGGGTTGGCCGGCTAAAGGCACGTCTTTGGCCTTCGACCTTCCTGCATGCGAACAAATTCATTGCACACCTGCCTCTTAGAGTGAGTGATGGTGCAAGAGTGCTGGGCAATTCCTTGGAGAAAACTGGGACCGGTCAGCAACGTCGGACCCGGACCGCAGTCCGGCGATTTCCGTGGCCTCTGGCTACCCGGACCACGCTCTGGGGCTACGTGCGCGGACGCTTTGCGCTACTCTCCCTGTGCTCGACGGCGCTGCCGCGGCCTACGCGGGAACTACTCCACGGGCGTGCTGCCGACGGATCACAGCCGAGTAACGGATACCTCTCTAAGACCCGAATTTTTGGCCTCCGCTACTTGAGGCCGGCGCACAGCAGACCCCCAGCTTGTCCCAAGGTGGTGCTGGTACGCGGGTTCGCACAGTCCACGGACGGGTGCCGGGCAATTGCTTGCGGCGCTCCGATCAAGCTGATAGGCCTGACGGTAAGGTGCAGAGTGGCAGATCAGCACGCCGCCCCATCCGGGTGGTGGTTGCAGAAGGGAAAGTTCACGTGACTCGCAAGACCCCTCATATCGAGGAACCGTCCGAAAAGGATCTCGTCGTCGCGGACGGGCCGAAAAGCTGGGCCGCCGGCGTCCCGGGCGTGTACCACTCCATGAAGCCGGCCATCGAACAGATGGGACTGAACCGGACCCGCAAGACCGTCATGGCGATGAACCAGAAGGACGGCTTCGACTGCCCGAGCTGCGCGTGGCCGGATCCCCACCACCGCAAGGCATTCGAGTTCTGCGAGAACGGGGCCAAGGCGGTGACCTGGGAAGCGACCCCGGTGGTGGTTCCCGAAACCTTCTGGGCCGAGAATGCCGTCAGCGACCTGCGCAGCCAAACCGAGTACTGGCTTGGCATGCAGGGCCGCCTGACCGAACCGGTGTACAAGGCCGCGGGCGAGGACCACTACAGGCCGGTCAGCTGGGACGAGGCGCTCCGGCTCGTGGCCGACAAGCTCAAGGGCCTGGACTCCCCCGACCAGGCGGCGTTCTATACGAGCGGCCGGACCTCGAACGAGGCCGCCTTCCTCTACCAGCTCATGGTCCGCGGCTACGGCACCAACAACCTGCCGGACTGCTCCAATATGTGCCACGAATCCTCCGGCTGGGCCATGGGCCAGACCATCGGCATCGGCAAGGCGACGGTCAGCTTCGACGACTATGCCAAAGCAGACCTGATCATCATCATGGGCCAGAACCCCGGCACCAACCACCCCCGGATGATGACCGAACTTGAGGCGTGCAAGCGCAACGGCGGCGAGATCGTGGCCGTCAACCCCCTACCCGAGGCAGGCCTGCGCCGGTACAAGAACCCGCAGCAGGTCAACGGGGTTATCGGTCACGGCGTCCAGATCGCGGACCAGTTCCTCCAGATCCGGATCGGCGGTGACATGGCGCTGCTGCAGGCCGTGTCCAAGCGCGTGCTCGACGCCGAAGCCAAGAACCCCGGGACAGTCCTGGACCACGCCTTCCTGGCCGAACACTGCGAGGGTCTCGAGGAGCTCAAGGAACACCTCGCCTGGCTGGATGAAGGCACAGTGCTCGAGGCCACGGGCCTGCGCAGCGAGGACATCGATGAGCTGGCCGCCCGCTACCTCAAGGCCGAGAAAGTCATCATCACCTGGGCCATGGGCATCACGCAGCAGAAGAAGGGTGTCGCCACCATCAAGGAGATCATCAACCTCCTGCTGCTGCGCGGCAATATCGGCAAGCCAGGCGCGGGCGCCTCCCCCATCCGCGGGCACAGCAATGTGCAGGGCGACCGGACCATGGGCATCTGGGAGCAGATGCCGCAGTCCTTCATGGAGGCCCTCGGCGAGGAGTTCGACTTCGAGCCGCCCCGCGAACACGGCGCGGACGCCGTCGAGACTATCAACAAGATGCGCGCGGGCGAGATCAAGGTGTTCGTCGCCCTGGGCGGCAACCTGGTGGGTGCCATCTCGGACACGAACGCCGCCGAGGCTGCCATGCAAAACACGGAGATGACGGTCCAGATCTCGACCAAGCTGAACCGCTCGCACACTGTGACGGGCCGCGAGGCCCTGATCCTCCCCACGATGGGCCGGACCGAGATCGATATCCAGGAATCCGGTCCCCAGTTCGTGTCGGTGGAGGACACCGTCTGCGCCGTGCACCCGTCCTGGGGCAGTGTCGAGCCCGTGTCCCACCATCTGCTCTCGGAGCCGGCCATCGTGAGCCGGCTGGGCAAACTCCTGGTGGGCGACAAGATCAGGGCCGACTGGGACGGCTATGAGAAGAACTACGACCTCATCCGGGACCACATTTCGCGCGTGGTGGGCGGCTGCAAGGACTACAACCAGCGGATCCGGCAGGAAGGCGGGTTTGTCCTCGCCCACGGTCCCCGCGACTCCCGCACCTTCCCCACGCCCACCGGCAAGGCCGTGCTGACAGCCAATGATCTCATACTTGTCGAACGGCCGGAGGGGACCCTGATCCTGCAGAGCATGCGCTCCCACGACCAGTTCAACACCACCATCTACTCGCACAACGACCGCTACCGTGGCATCAAGAAGGGCCGCCATGTGGTGTTCGTGAACCCTGACGACCTCGCCGAACTCGGCCTTGCGGACGGGCAGTACGTGGACGTCCGCGGCGTATACGACGACGGTGAGGAACGCGTGGTGCGCAAGTTCCGTGTGGTGTCGTACCCCACGGCACGCGGTTGCGCTGCTGCCTATTACCCCGAAGCCAACGTGCTGGTGCCGCTGAACCACACGGCCGAAGGCAGCAACACGCCAGTCTCGAAGGCAGTCATCGTCCGGCTCGAGCCGAGCCTGGACCAGACGCCCGACGGCGCGGCAACAGCCCCTGCCCGGGTGGCCTCACCCTAGGCACCCGCCAGCGGCACCCGCCAGCCGGGGCCGGGCCAGTCCGAACCACCGGACATGCCCCGCCCCGGCCCCGGCGGATGGACATAACACCAACATGCCCACCCCTGCGCCGCACCGCGGAGCATGTCCAGTGACTGCGGGCCGCGCATGGCCTGGTCCCTGCGCATCGAGATCCCTGTGCACCAGGTCCCGCGTGCTTCCGGGGTGCTCGCGGAGCGGGCTACTGGGCCCTCTTGGCCCAGCCTTTCTCGTCCGGGCCGCCCGACTCGCCATGTTCGCAGAGCTCGATGACCTTGTTCGACGCGGCGTGCACGGCCTCCTGCGTGCCCTTGCGGCCCTTGGTTGACGCGGTACCCGCCGCATAGCCCACGATGAACGCACTGATGGCGTCCGCATGCGGCCCGACGGCCTCGACCGATTCGTCTGCCACCTGGACGATCTTTTCGTGGTCGACTTCCAGGTCAAGAATCTGCAGCGCCTGGATCAGCCGGCTGCTCCAATGCCGCAGCGAGCTGTCTTCGTCTCGGGACAACGTCATTGCTACTCCTTCTCGCAGGGTGAATGGATCGTCTAACCCTCAAGGGGTAGCACCCGCCCCGGCGTTGCGCAACGCGACACAGCGGCACAGCGGTAAGGCGGCACGGCGGTATGGCGGCGGGCCCCTCAGCTCCAGAGCGCCACGTGGAACTTGGACCCCCGCCGTTCCAGCCCTCGCGAACCGCCGGGGGCGACCATGGCCGCGGTGGCGTCGGCGGTGCCGGCAAACCGCTGGAGGGTCCGCGCCATGGTGGTGGCCCGGCCGCGGTCCAGGGTACTGGCCCACCAGAGTCCGGAGATCGGCGTTCCGGCCACAGGCACACGGACCAGGGAACCGCTGCGGATTTCAGCCCGGACAATATGCCCCAGCGCCAGCATGGTTCCCTCGCCGGCCCTGACGGCGGCCAGGGCCTCTGTTTCGCTGCTCAACCGGACGATCTCCGGCGCCACTGACTGGGCGGCCAGCCAGCGGCCCTCCTCGCTGGCCGCCTGGATGCCGGCGGGCCCGGCAAACCAGGGTCTGCGCACCAGTTCGGCCGGCGCGACCGGCCCGTGGAGGGCAGCGATCGGATGTCCGGCGGCCGCCACGACGATCCGCTGGTACCGCAGGAACGGGACGGAGTCGATGCCGACGTCGCCAGTCCCGGTGGCCAGGGAGCCGTTGCGGACGGCGGGTCTGGCCCCCAAAGCGATGTCGTAGACGCGCTCCAGCATCAGCGAGGCGATGTCCTCGGCCTCCTCCACCACCACATCGACGGAGGCCCCGGGAACCCGGCGGGTGAAAAGGTCCAGCAGGCGCCCCGCCGCGTGCTCGGCAAACGGCGCCGTCGCCACGATTTTCAGCCGCCCGGTCTCGGTCTGGGCATGCGCCACCTCCCACCGGGCCCGGTCCGCCAGGCCCACGATGTCCTGGGCATGCTCGGCGAGCGCCCGGCCGCCGGGGGTCAGCGCAATCCCGCCATGGGCGCGCACGAAGAGCGGGTCGCCCAGATCCTGCCTGAGTGCGGCGAGCGCCGTCGATACTGCCGGTTCGCTGACTCCGAGGTGGACGGCGGCCGCATGGAGGGAACCCAGCTTGGCCACCAGGGCGAACGTCCGCAACTGTCCTAATGTCATCGCCACGGCGTCATAACCTTTCGCTTATGACGATATTGACAGCCCAGTCAGGCCGCGGCAAGACTGACCTCAAACCGGCGCCAGGCAGCCGCTACTCCACGCCGCCGGCCCTTCGGAGTGAGGTAGGGACTATGCAGATTCCGGCTCCATTTGACTACGTGCGCGCCACTACGGTGGAGAACGCCCTGGAACTCCTTGCCCGGTACGGACCCGAATCGCGGGTGGTGGCCGGCGGCCATAGCCTCCTGCCGATGATGAAGCTCCGCCTGTCCCGGCCCGAATGGCTGATCGACATCAATGACTTGTACGAGCTCGATTTCATCCTCCGTGACGGCAACCAACTACGGGTCGGCGCCCTTACGCGCCATACCACCCTGCTGGAGTCGGACGAGGTCGCCGGGCTGTTCCCCATCGTGCGGGACGCCGAGCGGGTGATCGCCGACCCCGTGGTCCGCAACCGCGGCACCATTGGCGGCTCGCTCTGCCAGGCCGACCCCGCCGAGGACCTCTCCACGGTTTGCGGGGTCCTGGGCGCCGAGGCGGTGATCCGCGGACCCGGCGGCGAGCGCATCCTGTCCATGTCCGAGTTCCACCGCGGACCCTATGAAACCGCGGTCGGACAGGATGAACTGCTCTGCGAACTCAGGTTCGGCATCCGCCCCCGGTCGGGCAGCGCCTATGAAAAGGTCGAACGCCGGGTCGGAGACTGGGCAGTCGGTGCCGCCGGTGCCGCCGTCGCCCTTGCCGCTGACGGCACTGTCGACGACGCCGCCGTCGGGCTCACCGCCCTGGGCCTTGACCACCCCCTGGCCGGGGCCGCCGTGGTGCTCCGCGGCCGGCATCCGGACGAGGAGCTGTTCGCCGAGGCCGGCCGGCTGGCAGCGGAGGCCTGCGATCCGGTGGCTGACCAGCGCGGCCCTGTCGACTACAAGCGGCATCTCGCCGATGAGCTCACCCAACGGGTACTGCGGCGGGCCTGTGCCCGTGCCGCCCAGATGCAGGAAGGCTGAAGCCGATGCAGATCAGCATGACCGTGAACGGCACCGACGTGACGAGCGAGATTGAGCCCCGGGTGCTCCTGGTCCACTACATCCGCGAGGTCCTGGGCCTCACCGGTACGCACTGGGGATGCGACACAAGCAACTGCGGGACGTGCGTGGTCCTGATGGACGGACAGCCCGTGAAGTCCTGCACCGTCCTGGCCGCCATGGCCGCGGGGCACGACATCCGCACCGTCGAGGGGCTGGCCAGCGGAGGCACCCTCGACCCCGTCCAGCAGGGCTTCATGGAAGAGCACGGGCTGCAGTGTGGCTTCTGCACCCCGGGGATGATGCTCACGGCCCGCGCGCTGCTGGATAAGAATCCGCACCCGGACGACGCCGAGATCCGGCAGGCCATTTCCGGGCAGATCTGCCGGTGCACGGGCTACGCCACGATTGTCCGCTCGGTGCAGTGGGCCGCCGCCCATCCGGCCGGCCCCGGCGTGGCCGACGCGGACACCGCCGTCCCGGATGCCACGGCGGAGACAGAAGACACAGAGGTGAAGGCATGACCGTCATCCATGACCGGCAGCCAAACCCGGCCGCCGGCGACGAGGACCGCCCGATCGGCTATGGCCGCATCCAGCGCAAGGAAGACCCGCGCTTCGTGCGCGGCAAAGGCCACTACCTGGATGACATCGTGTTGCCGGGGATGCTGCACGGCGCCATCCTGCGGGCTCCGGTGGCGCACGCCCGGCTCGTGTCCATTGACACCACTAACGCCCTCGCGCATCCGAAAGTGGTCGCAGTCATCACCGGCAAGGACCTGCTGGGCCTGAAGCTCGCGTGGGCGCCGACGCTGTCGGCGGATGTCCAGGCCGTGCTGGTGACCGACAAAGTCCGGTTCCAGGGGCAGGAGGTCGCGTTTGTCGTGGCCGAGGACCGTTACGCCGCACGGGACGCCCTGGAGCTGATCGACGTCGAATACGATGTCCTTCCCCCGCTGGTGGACGCCCGCAAGGCGCTGGACGCGGACGCCCCGGTGATCCGCGATGAGATCGAGGGCCGGACGGACAACCGGATCTTCGACTGGGAGATGGGCGACAAGGCCGAAACGGATGCGGTGTTCGCCTCCGCGGATGTTGTGGTCAGCCAGGAGGTCGTCTATCCGCGGGTCCATCCCGCGCCGATGGAGACGTGTGGCGCCGTCGCCGATTTCGACGCCGTCAACGGCAAGCTGACGCTCTACGAGACCACCCAGGCACCGCACGCGCACCGGACCCTGTTCGCGATCGTCGCCGGCATCCCCGAGCACAAGATCCGGATCGTCTCCCCCGATATCGGCGGCGGTTTCGGCAACAAGGTCGGGATCTATCCCGGCTACATCCTCGCCGTCGTCGGTTCGATCGTCTCCGGCCGCCCGGTCAAATGGGTGGAGGACCGCTCCGAAAACCTGATGTCGACCTCGTTCGCCCGGGACTACATCATGCAGGGCGAAATCGCTGCGACCAGGGACGGCAAGATCCTCGCCCTCCGCACCCACGTGCTGGCCGACCACGGCGCGTTCAACGCCACCGCCCAGCCCACCAAGAACCCGGCCGGATTCTTCTCCATCTTCACCGGCAGCTACGACCTCGCGGCGGCCCACTGCTCCGTCACCGGCGTGTATACCAACAAGGCACCCGGCGGGGTCGCCTACGCGTGCTCGTTCCGGGTCACCGAGGCCGTGTATCTCGTGGAGCGGATGGTCGACATCCTGGCCCGCAAGCTGGACATGGACCCGGCGGAGCTGCGGCTCAAGAACTTCATCAAGCCGGAACAGTTCCCCTATGCCAACAAGACCGGCTGGGTCTACGACTCGGGCAACTACGAGGCCGCCATGCGCCTCTCGATGCAGCTCGCCGGGTACGAGGACCTCCGCCGCGAGCAGGCCGAAAAGCGCGAACGCGGGGAACTCATGGGCATCGGGGTTTCCTTCTTCACGGAAGTCGTCGGAGCCGGGCCGAGGAAGCACTTCGACATTGTGGGCCTCGGCATGGCCGACGGCGCCGAGCTGCGCGTGCACCCCACGGGCAAGGCCGTAGTGCGCATCTCAGTGCAGAGCCAGGGCCAGGGCCACGAGACCACTTTCGCCCAGATCGTGGCGGAGGAACTCGGCATCCCCCCGGAGGACATCGAGGTGGTGCACGGGGACACCGACCAGACCCCGTTCGGATTGGGCACGTACGGCAGCCGTTCGACGCCAGTCAGCGGCGGCGCCGTGGCCCTTGTGGCCCGGAAGGTGCGCGAGAAAGCGAAACTGATCGCCGGCGCGATGCTGGAGACCCGCCCCGAGGACCTCGAATGGGAAAAGGGCCGCTGGTTCGTCAAAGGCGATCCGAGCGTCGGCAAGACCATGGCCGAGATCGCCATGGGCGCCCACGGCACCGTGGCCTTGCCCGAGGGCGTGGACGGCAACCTCGACGCCGAGGTCACCTACGACCCGCCGAACCTGACCTTCCCGTTCGGCGCCTACATCTGCGTCGTCGACATCGATCCCGGCACCGGGCAGGTCAAAGTGCGGCGCTTCATCGCGGTGGATGACTGCGGCACCAGGATCAACCCGATGATCATCGAAGGCCAGGTGCATGGCGGGCTGACGGACGGTGTGGGCATGGCCCTGATGGAGATCATCGAGTTCGACGAGGACGGCAACTGCCTCGCCGGGTCCTTCATGGACTACCTGATCCCCACGGCCATGGAGGTGCCGGACTGGGAAACCGGATTCACTGTCACGCCCTCCCCGCACCACCCGATCGGGGCGAAGGGCATCGGCGAGTCCGCCACTGTCGGCTCACCGCCGGCGATCGTGAACGCCGTCGTGGACGCCCTGGCGCCGTTCGGCGTCACGCACATGGACATGCCCTGCACCCCGGCCCGTGTCTGGGCTGCCATGCAGGGCCGGGCGAGGCCGCCGATCTGATGCCCACCGCCGCAGAGACCCTGGCCGCCAGGGCTGAAGAACTCGCCAGCCGGCGCGGGCCGTTCGTCCATGCCACGGTGGTCCGCGCCCAGCATCCGACGAGCGCCCACGCCGGGGACACCGCCCTGGTGCTGCCCGGCGGGGAGATCCTCGGCTTTGTGGGCGGGAACTGTGTGGAGGAATCGGTGCGCGAGTACTCCCGGCAGGTCCTGGCCAGCCAGGAACCCCTCCTGCTGCGGGTGCTGCCCGGGGAGCCGTCCCGCACCGCGGAGGAAGGCGCCGTCGAGGTCACCAACCCGTGCCTGAGCGGCGGGGCGATCGAGATCTTCCTCCAGCCGCGGATTCCGGCGCCCCGGGTCGTGGTGGTGGGCACGACCCCGGTGGCGCAGGCCCTGGAAACGCTCGGCTCCGGCGTCGGCCTCGAAGTCGAACTCACGGACGGCGAATCCGCCGATCCCCGCGGGGATGACGCGGCATTGATTGTCGCCTCGCACGGGAAAGCGGAAGAGCGTGCCCTGGAAGCGGCCCTGCGGGCCGGTGTCCCCTACGTTGCCCTCGTGGCCAGTAGAACGCGCGGCGCCGCCGTCCTGGAATCCCTCGACGTCGAGGACGCCCTGCGGCGTCGGGTCTTCACACCAGCCGGGCTGCAGCTCGGCGCCCGGACCCCCGGGGAGATCGCCCTGTCCATCCTCGCCCAGCTGGTCGGTGAACGGTCCAGGGCGCGGCGCGTCGCCCCGCCACTTGCGGCGTCCCCTGCGGGGACGCCCACAGGCATGGTGGCACCACCGGAACCGGGGCCGGCGAACGCGGTCGACCCGGTGTGCGGCATGTCCGTCCCGGCCCTCGAGTCGTCCCTGCACCTGGTTCACGAAGGGGTCGCCGTCTACTTCTGCTCGCCGGGCTGCCGGGCCGCCTTCCGCAAAGATCCGGAACGCTATGCCGTTGCGACCTGACCCGTTGCGGGCGGCCCGAAGCCCCGGACCCCGGACCGCCGGCATCATCCTGGCCGCGGGCGGTTCGCGGCGCCTGGGACGGCCGAAGCAGCTGCTGCCCTACGGCGCGGGAGTGCTGCTCGATGCCGTCCTGGCGACTGCCCGGGGCTGCGCCTTCGGCCAGACGGTGCTGGCCCTGGGCGGCGCAGCGGCCGAGGTGGAGCGCACCGTGGACACCAGCGGCTGCGATGTGGTGCTCAACCCGGACTTCGGCGAAGGCTGCGCGTCCTCGATCGCCACGGCGCTCGCCGCCCTCCATCCGGAGACCAGCGCCGTCGTCCTGTTGCTCGGCGATCAGCCCGGCGTCCGGGCCGCGAGTGTCCGGGCAGTGCTTGGCGCCCTGCTGCCCACTCCTGCGGGCGCCGCCGGCATCGCGGTGTGCCGCTACGACGACGGTGTGGGCCACCCGATGGCGTTTGCCCGGCGCCTGCTGCCGGACCTGGCCGCCCTGCACGGGGACAAAGCCGTCTGGAAGCTCCTGGCGCAGCGGGCGGACGACGTCGTCGAGGTCCGTATACCCGGGCCCGTCCCCCCGGACGTCGACACCGAAGACGACTACCGGCGCGTCCTTGCCCGGCTGCAGGGGGCCCTATGACGGCGGCGGCGCGGGCCGGCGCGGAGGAGGACGTGCGGCGCCGGGTCCCGGATGTCGGATCGCTGATGGCCGCGCTGGACCGGACCAACTACCTGGCCGATGTCGGACTGGCGACGGCCCTGTTCCTGGCTGTCCGCCTGCCACAGCCCATCCTGCTTGAGGGCGAGGCGGGGGTCGGGAAGACGGAGGCCGCGAAGGCGCTGGCCGAGCTCCTCGAGACCCCGCTGTACCGGCTGCAGTGCTACGAGGGAATCGACGCCGGTGAGGCCCTCTACGAGTGGAACCACCAGCGCCAGCTGCTCGGCATCCGGCTGGCCGAAGTCCGCGACACCGAGGTCACGGAAACCGACCTGTTTGCCTCCCAGTACCTTTTGCGGCGCCCGCTCCTGCAGGCGCTGGAACATCCCGGTCCGCGGCCTGCCGTGCTGCTCCTGGACGAGATCGACCGCGCCGACGCCGAATTCGAGGCCTTCACCTTTGAACTGCTGGCCGAATCCGCCGTCACCATCCCGGAGCTGGGCACAATCCGCGCCACCCATCCCCCCATCGTGATCCTGTCCTCCAACCGGACCCGGGACCTTCACGACGCCCTGACCCGCCGCTGCCTGTACCACTGGATCGACTACCCGGGACCCGCCCGGATCGCCGAGATCGTGCGGCGTCGGGTTCCTGCCAGCAGCGGCCCGCTGGCCCTCCAGGCCGCGGCCGTCATCACCCGGCTGCGCACCCTGGACCTGGCCAAGCCGCCCGGGATCTCCGAGGCAATCGACTGGGTCTCGGCCCTGGCCGTGCTGGGGGTGGAGCGGATCGACCCCGGCACCACGGAGCAGACGTGGGGCTCCATCGTCAAGAACCGCGATGACCTCGAACTCGTCGGCTCCCGCGGTGCGGCCTGGCTCGTGGACGGCACCGATGACTGAGGACAACAGCGCCGCGCCCGCACAGCCGCCACGGGTCGAGGCGGCCGCCTTGTCCGCCGCGTTCGTCACGGCAATCCGGAGGGCCGGCCTGGCAACCTCGCCGGACCGGGCGGCGCGTCTGGCCGAGGCGCTCCACCTGATCCCCCCGGCCCGGGTTGAGCAGCTGTACTGGACCTGCCGCGTGGTGCTCGTGTCCGCCCGCGAAGAGGTGCCCGTGTTCGATGCCGTCTTCGCGGCCGTGTTCCGCGGGAACGCCGCCCCCGCCCAGCCGGGCAGCGTGCCCGGCGCGGCAGCGGCGCCGCCCGCACCGGCCCTCCCGACCAGCCCCTCAGCGCCAGGGAGCCAGACGCCGGGCCCGGCCCCCGGCACGCCGCAGCGGCCGCGCCTGGCCTTCCCCGGCCGGGACGGCTCCGCGGAGGACGGCCGCACTGACCGGGAGGCCGTCCTTGCCATGGTTTCCGCGGACGAACATCTGCAGGGGACATCCTTCGCCGAGCTTTCCGCCGATGAAGTAGCGGAGGTACGGCGGCTGGCGGCGGCGCTGCAGCTGGCGACGCCGTTGCGCCTGAGCCGACGCACGCGCACGTCGGCCCACAGCACGGCGAGCCTGGACGTCCGGGCTACAGTGCGCGCTGCCCGGCGGTCCGGGACCGACGCCCCGTTGCTGCTGTATGCCCGCCGGCGCGAGCAGCGCCGCAAACTGGTGTTGCTCTGCGATGTTTCGGGATCGATGGAACCCTACTCCCAAGTCTTCGTATCCTTCCTGCAGGGCGCCGTGACCCGGGCCGGGGCGGAAGCCTTTGTCTTCTCCACCAGGCTGACCAGGCTGACACGGCAACTGGCCCTTCGTGATCCGGACCAGGCCCTGGCCAGCGCCGCCGTCTCCGCGCCGGACTGGGCCGGCGGAACCCGGATCGCCGAATGCCTCCGGCGCTTCGTCGACGAGCACGGCCGCCGCGGCCTGGCGCGGGGCGCTGTGGTGGTGGTGTTTTCGGACGGCTGGGCCTACGAGGATCCGGAACAGGTCGCGGCGCAGATGGCCCGCCTGCGCCGGCTCGCCCACCGGATCATCTGGGTGAATCCGCGCAAGGCAGCCCCGCAGTACCGGCCCCTCGTGGGCGGCATGGCGGCGGCCCTGCCCTACTGCGACGCCTTCGTCAGCGGCCACAGCTACCGGGCCCTGGCGCAGGTGGCGGCCGCCATTCGCGGCGAGAGGCCGCTTTCACAGGACACGCACGAGCGAGCGAGAGGTAAGGAACCAGCCCATGCACATTGACAGCACATTCTCGGTGGTCGCACCAATAAGCCAGGTGTGGGACACGCTGATGGACTTTGAGAGGGTGGCGGGTTGCCTTCCGGGGGCCAGGATCCTGAACAAGCTCTCGGACGACGCCTACCAAGTGGGCATGACGGTAAAGCTCGGCCCGGTCACGATGCAATACAAGGGCCTGCTGAACGTCATTGAACGCAACGCCCCGGAACATCGTGCGGTCCTTGGCGGCAAGGCCCAGGAGACGCGTGGACAAGGCACAGCGGAGGCCACCGTCACCCTGGTGCTGGCCGAAGACGGAGCGGCCACCCGGGGTTCCGTCAGCGCAGACCTCGCGCTGTCCGGCAAGGCCGCGGCCATGGGCAAGGGCGTGATCGGCAGCGTCACGGAGCAGATGATGTCGCTATTCGCGAAAAATCTGCAGACCATGCTCACGGAGGCAGCACCCCCTGCACAGGAGGCCCCTGCGGGACCAACCCCTGCGGCGGTCCCCGAACCCACCCCGGCTCCGGTCCCGGCGTCGGCGGCGGAACCGATCCCCGTGCCGGTCTCGGCGGCGGCCGCGCCGGGACCGGTGGAGGCGGCTGCACCGGACGGCAGCCTGGACGCGCTGAGCCTCGCCAAGGGAATCGCGGCGGAGCAATTAGCCAGCCCGGTGAAGGTCCTCGGCGTTATCGCCGTCGTGGCGTGCATCGCGTACTGGGCCGGCCGGCGCTCGGCGTTCCGGCTGCTCCGGCTGTGCGGCAGGCTCTGAGGAGCGCCGATGCGTGATGTCCTGGCGGCCATGTTGCCTGACTGGCGAAGCGGTGCCACGGCAGGCCTGGCCACCGTCGTGAGCACTTTCAAATCTGCGCCCCGGCTCCCGGGGGCGGCGATGCTGGTGACGGCCGGCGGCGAGGTCGTGGGCTCCGTCTCCGGGGGCTGCGTCGAGGGGGCCGTGTATGAGCTCGCCACCCAAGTCAAGGACGACGGCGAGCCGGCCCTGGTGCGCTACGGGATCAGCGATGACGATGCCTTTGCCGTGGGCCTGACCTGCGGTGGAATCATCGATATCTTCGTCGAACCCGTTTCCCGGCGCCGCTTTGCCGAACTCGACGCCGTCGCGCAGGACATCACCGCCGGACGCCGCGTGGGCGTCGCCACGATCATCGAACACCCGGATGCCGGCCGCGTGGGACGGCACCTGGTTGTCAGGCCGGACGGTTGCGAGGGTGACCTGGGCTCGGACCGGACCAACCGTGCCGTTGGCGACGACACCCAGGGTCTCCTCGCCGCCGGCCGGACGGGCATCCTGAACTACGGCGTGGACGGCGAGCGGCTGGACACCGGCATGCGCGTCTTCTTTGCCAGCTATGCACCGCCGCCCCGCATGCTCGTCTTCGGCGCCATTGACTTCGCGGCGGCGCTGGCGCGGATGGGGGCGTTCCTGGGTTACCGGGTGACCGTCTGTGATGCGCGGTCCGTATTCGCGACGCCGGCGCGATTCCCCGACGCCGCCGAGGTGGTCAACGCGTGGCCACACCGGTACCTGGGCGAGCAGTTCGCCCAAGGGCTGCTGGATTCCAGGGCAGTGCTCTGCGTCCTGACCCACGACCCGAAGTTCGACATCCCCGTCCTTGAGGTGGCCCTGCGCGGCAGCCCCGTGGCCTTTATCGGCGCCATGGGATCCCGGCGCACGCACGAGGACAGGATGGCACGGCTTCGGCAGACGGGACTGACTGAGGCCGAGTTGTCCCGGCTCCACAGTCCTGTCGGCCTGGACCTGGGCGCCCGCACCCCGGAAGAAACGGCGGTGTCCATCGCGGCAGAGTTCATCGCCCAGCAGTGGAGCGGCAGCGGTGAGCCGTTGCGGCAGCTCGGCGAACGGATCCACCACGACGAGCAGTTGTGATTGTGTGGCCATGACGGCAGTCGAGGCCCTGCGCTGGACGCTGGCGGTGCTGCTGCCGGCGGCAACGGGCTACTCGGCCGGACAAGGCTGCGCGGAGCCGGGCCGGGTCGGGTCGGCTCCGCGCTGCATGCGGTCGTGACGGCGGCCATAGCCTCCATGCTGGTGCCGGGCGGCCAGTGGCCGGTCCTGCCGCAGCTCCTCCTGTTCGCCGCCCAGGCCGCCTGACCGCCTCTGCCCCCGGTGCGTCGGATCCGACGCACCGGATTCCGGCTACCGCGCGGCGACGGAAGCGGGAGCCAGCAGTTCACGGTACCGGGCGGCGTGCCGGCCGAGTTCGTCGGCGTCCACCCGGGGTGCCGAATGCAGGATGAGTGGCTCGGCCATCTCCAGGCCGCACAAGTGCGCGGTAGCGTCGAGGGGGCGCAGGAGTTCCTCCATCGTGAAGCGGTTGTGTCCTGCCGGCGCGTAGGACGATTCAGGGCCTCCGGTCGACAGCACCAGCTGGAGCCGCTTTCCGTGGAGGGCGCCGCCGCCTGCGCCGTACGCGAAGCCATAGGTGAGCACCTGGTCCATCCACTCCTTTAGGACCCCCGGGACGGAGTACCAGTGCCACGGGAACTGCCAGACGATGGTGTCGTGCCCGCGCAGCAACTCCTGTTCCCGGGCGGTGTCGAACCGCCGGTCCGGGTGGGCGGCGGAGAGCTCATGCACCGTCACGTGCTCCAAGTCCATGATGGCTGAGGTGAGGTGCGCGGTGATCCGCGAGCTTTCCAGGTCGGGGTGGGCAACAAGGACGAGCGTGCGCTGTGGGGTCATGGAAGGTTCGTGCTTCTTTCAGAGTCGGATTAGAGGCCGACCAGAGCCGAGCTGGCCTGCCAGAGGCGGTCAATATCGGACTGGCTGTAGCTGCGTTTTGATGATTTCTTAGGAGTGCTGTTGGCAAAGTACTGGCCGGTGACGTTGTCGAGCTCCGGCGCCGAGGCAAGGTGGATGGAGGTCCGGGCGCCCTGCTCCGGGGTCTTCATCCACCGCTGAACCAGCGGTGTCAGGAACTCTTGCAGCCGGCCCGGATCTTCGGCTCCGAACGCCGTCGCCACGACTCCGGGGTGGAGCGCATTTGCGGTGACGTGGGTGCCGGAGAGACGTGCGGCGAGTCCGTAAGTGAACAAGACGTTGGCCAATTTCGATTGGTTGTACGCCCGTTGGCCCGAGTAGGAACGTTCGGCCAGCAGGTCCGCGAAGTCCATCCGGGCCATGGCCTGGGCGCCGGACGAGACCGTTACAATCCGCGCCGGTCCGCTCTTCTTCAACCGTTCAAGGAGCAGGTTGGTGAGCAGGAAGGGAGCAAGGTGGTTGAGGGCGAAGGTGTACTCAAGTCCATCCACGGTGAGGCGGCGGGTGTTCCAGAATCCGCCCACGTTGTTGACCAGCACATCGAGGCGGTCCAAGGTATTCAGCACCTCGCCGGCCAGCCTGCGGACTTCCCGCTGGGAGGAGAGATCGGCGATGAACACCTCGACGGGGGCCGAGGCCACAGCGCGGATCTCCTCAGCTGCGCGCGATGCCCTGTCAGCATTGCGGCCAGTAATGGCAACCCGCGCACCCAGGGCGGCCAGACCCAGAGCCGTGGCCTTGCCGATCCCGCCGGTGCCTCCGGTGATCAGAACTGTCTTTCCTGCCATTGACAGCATTCGGTTCTCGCTCTCGGTGTTCGTTGGCCGCAAAGCTGCATGAGTAGGGTGTAGACAGGTTTGTCTACACCGGGATTGAAAGTATCAGACAGAACTGTCTGTGCACAAGGAGCGGCCGGCCCTGCTCCGTTGCGGGACATGTGGGGGCTGACGGCTCCGCGGTGGCTGTCCGGGCGGCTGCCGGGCGTATGCTCGTGGCATGGCGAGATACTTCGATGTGCACCCCGAGAACCCCCAGCACCGTTCGATCCTCCAGGCGGTGGACATCGTGCGTTCAGGCGGCCTGATCGCTTACCCGACAGATTCCTGCTACGCGCTGGGCGCTCAGCTGGGTAACCGGGAGGCCCTGGACCGGATCCGGACGATCCGGCAGTTGGACGGCAAACATCATTTCACCCTCGTCTGCAAGGACTTCGCCCAGTTGGGCCAGTTCGTGCAGATTGACAACGATGTGTTCCGCAGCATCAAGGCCGTCACGCCCGGCAGCTATACCTTCATCCTGCCCGCGACCAGGGAGGTCCCCAAACGGCTGCTGCACCCGAAGAAAAAGACCGTTGGCGTGCGCATCCCGGACAACCACGTGGTGCAGGCGCTGCTCGCTGAGCTTGGCGAGCCCCTTCTGTCGAGCACGTTGCTGCTTCCGGATGAGGAAGAGCCACTCACTCAGGGGTGGGAGATCAAGGAACGCCTGGACCACGTGGTGGACGCCGTGATCGATTCCGGCGACTGTGGTGCCGAGCCAACCACGGTGATCGACTACTCCAGCGGCGTCGCGGAAATCGTCCGGCGCGGCATGGGTGATCCGTCGCGCTTCGAGTAACAGTCACGCTTCGTTTACAGACGACGCCGCCAACGCAGCGCGGCCGGCTGGCCGGCGCCGGGCGGTCCAGTGGGGCGGACTAGGCGGATTCCGCCGGGGCCGCCTGCCGGTTCCGCAGCCACCGGCGCACGAGGTCGATGGCGGCGACAAGCCCGGCCAGGGGCGAGAGCACCGCTGCGGCGTAGACGAACATCATCCACGTCAGGGTGGTCACCGGGCTTTGGCGGGTGCTCAGGAGGGACAGTCCGCCGAAGAGTCCCAGGACCCAGAACAGGATGACCCCGGACAGCACAGCGGCTGCGGGGAAGTACTCGTTCGTGACGACTTTTTTCAAGGTTTCCATGGGCCCTCCTCACACCTGGCGGTGGGACTGCCCGCCGGGGGTATTCCCAGTATGGGGCCCGGCGCGGCGGATTTCCCCGAGAATCCGGGGCACGTGACGAAGCTAACGTCCGCGTCCCGATGGCGGCCCTTGCTGGTCGTCAATTGGGCGCCGCCGGTCCGCCGGTGGCGACCCCCGGGGGTCAGACCGCGGCCCGGACGCGCTGGAGGAAGGAATCAAGCACCCGCCCGGCGTTCTCATGCATGCGCCGGGACTCCGCCGCCGGCAGCTGCCGGCTCTTGGGCCCGTTCAACCTCTCGCCCAGATAGAGCAGTGCCGCCAGTACCTCGGAGAGTTCGGAGTTGCTTTCCGCACGCTGCCGCAGGAGCCGCAGATGAGCTTCCTGCAGGGCCGGACCGGGGCTGCAGCCAAGGTCGCGGTCGAAGAGCCGCCGGCAGCGGTCATACGCCGCGAGGCCCTCCGCCGGCAGGCCCGCCTGTTCATAGGCCGTCACCAGCACGGTCCAGGCCCGCTCGTTCAGGGGCTCCGCGCGAATGGCAGCCTGAACCAGGTTGACGGCATCGTCTGGATTGTCCAGCAGAGCCGCCGTTTCTGCCGCGAGGATCTGCAGCGCCACCTTCTCCGCTGCATGGCGTGCTCGCGCCTCTTCGGCCCAGTCGGAGGCAAGTTCGAACCCGAGCAGCGGCTCGGCGGAAATCTCCAGGGCCTCGAGCATGAGGGGGTAGGCCTCCTCCGGAGGCAGCTCACCCGCGTCGCGGACCAGGGCACGGAACCGGAACAGATCGAGGTCCACAAGCGTAGGGTCCAGGACGTAGCCGCTGTTGGCCGTGCGGAGCGGGCCCGTCTTGGTCTGCCCCGGCTGAATGGCACGGCGGATACCGCTGATATAGCTCTCGAGGGTCGCTACGGAGCCGTCACTGGCTCCGGCGCCCCAGAGAAGATCGATCAGGCGGGTCTTGGACACGGGCGTGCCAAGGTTCAGGAGAAGGATTTCCAGTATGTGCCGGGGCTTGCATCCGCCCATGTCGGAGGCGGTGAGCGCCACGCCGTCCCGGCGCACTTCGAATGATCCGAAGAGGCGGACCGAAATGGAGGGTGCTGTTTCCTTTGGGCTATCCACGATGTTCTCCGATTTCCCCAGGTAAAACGAACTCAATCGTCTATGGAGAGCCGGATCAACATCGGAGCCAGGCCGTACTGAGACTCTGTTCCCTCCGGCTTTCCAATGACACCGTGACACGCCCGGCGGGGCGCAACAAGGCATGCCGCTACCCGATCTTTCGCCCAAAGAAAGACACGTACAGGGGTCAGTACCGCTGAGTAAGCGCGCGGAGCGGAGGGCAGGTGATTGCGGCGCCAACCAAGTAATTCCGCGGGCCGCCGCCATGCGGACCCAAGTAGTTTTGCCGGGCAAGCATTTGGCCCCCGGCGGCCAAATTCCTGCGGCTAAAACCGCCGGTCCGGGCCGGGTTTCCCTACTGGTTATCGGTCATCTCGGCGGGCACAGCCACCAGTCGCAGGTCCATGCCGTCCCGGAGCACGGCAAGGTCCAGTGGCTCCCCGATCGCTTCGGCGAACAGCAGTTTCTGCAGGCTCTCCGCGTTGGACACATACATCTCTCCGACCTTCAGGAGGATGTCGCCGGCCCGTAGCCCGGCCCGCTCGGCGGGGGAATCCGGGAGGACTTCGACCACGAGCAGGCCCTCCCTGCGGCCCGTCCGGACGACGGCGCTTGGCTGCAACTGGATCGGTGTGTTGACCAGGCCCAGGTAGGCCCGGCGGACGCGGCCGTCCTTGAGCAGCGAAGCGATGATCCGCCGGGATGTCGCGTTGATGGGAACGGCCAGGCCGAGCCCAACACCGGCCACGGCCGTATTGATGCCGACGATCCGCCCGCGGGCGTCTGCCAGCGCCCCGCCGGAGCTGCCGGGGTTGAGGGCCGCGTCGGTCTGGATGACGTCTTCGATCACGCGGCGGCTCCGTCCGGACCAGACCGGGATTGAACGGCCCAGCCCGCTGACCACCCCGGCGGTGACCGAGCCGGCGAGCCCGAGCGGATTGCCCACGGCGATGACCAGCTGGCCGACCCGGAGGGATTCGGCATCGCCGAGTTCAGCCGGTGCCGCGGTGGGTGCCCTGCCGTGGACCACGGCAAGATCGGAGAGCGGGTCGGCGCCCACCACGGCAACAGCCGTGGTGGTGCCGTCGGCGAAGACTGCGTGGCCGGACGGGGCGCCGCCCACCACGTGGGCGTTCGTCAGCAGGTATCCGTCCGTGGTGAACAGCACGGCCGACCCCGCACCGACCCTGACCCTGCCGTTGCGCCCGTTGCCGGTCATCTCGAGCGCCGCGACGTGCTGGGTGACAGCCTCGGCCACGCGGATGACCGTTGCGGAATAGGAATCCAGCGGGTCTTCGAACACATCGGATCCGGATACCCTGCTGATGGACGCGGCCACTGTGCACCTCCTGCTAAACGGTACTCATCCAAGTCAACCACCGCCGTCCCGGGAGTAGTCCTGGCGGGCCTACGCCGTCAGAGAAATACGCAGGATGAAGCGCCGGCGGTGCAACAGTTCAGCCCGGCACGGATCCGCGGCTAGGCTCGGACATAGATCCGCCCGACAGCCCAGGAGAACCTACGTGACACCAACGTCCGCCTCCCCCGCCCCGCCGCCCCTGCCGGGTCTGACCTGGGGCATCAAACGCAGCTTTATGGACTACATTTCGGGACTCCCTGACGGTGCTGTTTCCGCGGCCGACGGCGCCACGGTCACGGCGTCCGGAGAGTTCTGTTTCGCTCCCGCCGGCTCCGAGTACGATCCCGCCAGTGGCACCGGGGTGCTGCGGTTCCGCGGCGACGTCCGCGTCGCCGGTCACCACGGAATGATGTTCGTCCGGCTGCTGGATCCCTGGGTCGAATTCGCGGCCGGGCACGGGGTCCTGTCCATCAGCACGGGCGACGGCGGCGGGACGGACCGCTCGGATGTCGGCACCCTGCGCACTGCCGCGCCCCGCAACATGGAAGGGTTTCTCGTCTGGGAGCGCGTCGAAGTCGCCGTCTCCCAGGCCGGTTCGGAACTGTTCGACGGCCAGTACGCCGACGGCCAGGCGATGGACCCCCTCGTCATCCGGGTGCCGGCGTAGACACGACGGTCCACAGTGCGGACGCTAGCGTGGACGGGCCGGACGCACCCTGACCGGCGCGATGACCCAGATCAGGGCCACGGCGGTCATTGAACCTGCCGCCATGATCGAGGCGAGCACGACGATCTGGAAGCGGCCCGCTTCCAAGGGTGAAAGGCCGCCGAAGATCGCCCCCACAAACGCCCCTGGCAGGGTGACAAGTCCCGTCGTCTTGGTCTGGTCGGTCGAAGGAATGAGGGCTGAATAGACGGCGCGCCGGGCCAGCTCCAACGTCGACTGACGCCGCGTCGCCCCCAAAGCAAGCCACGCTTCAACCTCATCCCAACGTTCATTCACCGATTCGGCAAAGTGCCGGCCGGCAAGGGTGGCGATGGTCATCGCATTGCCGATCACGATCCCTCCGATTGCCAGCGCGTAGCGGGGCGTAAGGGCAATCGCGCCCGTGCCGAAAACGATCGCCAGGGTCACCAGGATCCCGGCCGCCATCGAGCCGCCCACCACCGCCAGGCGGCCCCAACTCCAGCCCAGGCGTCGCGCGGCCGTCACTGCGGCCACCGAAAACATCACGAGAAGTGCGGCGCCGACCCATACCGGACTGGTGATGACAGTGCCCAGTATGAGGCTGATGACAGCCAGCTGCGCGGCCCCGCGCAGGATGGCCAGCGCCGGCGCGCTCCGGTGCGGGATCCGGAAAACCGCAAGCAATCCGACAGTGACCAGCATCAGGAGCCCGACGCCCAGCAGCGTGGGCAGGAGATCAGTCAGTGCGGTCATCACGCCAGCCTATAGACCTTCCGACAGCACCATCGGCGGCATCGGCTGTCGGCTGCCCTCCCCACCGGGCACGGCTGCCGTGCTGGGCACCCGCGCGCCCGTCTGCAAGGATGTGAACTGTCGTCGCGCCGTCGGGGACTGAAACTGGTCAAAGGAGACGCTCCATGATTGAACCCGCCCTTGTCGCTGACGGCGTCGACAGCGAGGCCCGCCGGCATGTGCTCCGGGCCTTGGCTGCGGGCACGGGCATCGGGTGGGACGGCGCGGACCGGGCCGTCTTCGAAGAGCGCTTCGACCGTCATTTCCCGGCCTTGTTCCGGCTGTTCCACGAGCTCTACGGTGTACGGCAGGATTGGCTGGATCAGCTCACGGACCTTGTGCTGCAGTCTGCCCGGTCGTGGGCCGAGCGGCCTGCGGCGCTCAAGGGCCTCGACGCCGAACGGGAACACAACAGCGGCTGGTTCCAGTCCAACACCATGCTCGGCGGCGTTTGCTACGTCGACAGATACGCCACGGACCTCGAAGGCATCCGCGCCCGGATCCCCTATTTCAAGGAACTGGGCCTGACCTATCTGCACCTGATGCCGCTGTTCCTGGCCCCCGAACCGCACTCCGACGGCGGCTACGCCGTCTCCAGTTACCGCGACGTCAACCCCAGGCTGGGCACCATGCAGCAGCTGCGTGACCTCGCCGCCGAGCTGCGGGCGAACGGCATCAGCCTCGTGGTCGACTTCATCTTCAACCACACCTCCGACGAGCACGAATGGGCCCGGAAGGCGGCCGCGGGCGAGCCGGCCTACAGCGACTACTACTGGATCTTCCCGGACCGGTCCATGCCCGACGCGTTCGAACAAACCGTGCGCGAAATCTTCCCGGACGACCACCCCGGCTCATTTGTCGATTTGCCGGACGGGCGGTGGGTCTGGACCACGTTCCACACCTTCCAGTGGGACCTGAACTACTCGAACCCGGACGTCTTCCGGGCCATGGCGGGCGAGATGCTGTTCCTGGCCAACCAGGGCGTGGACATTCTCCGGATGGACGCCGTCGCCTTCATTTGGAAGCAGCTCGGCACGCCCTGTGAGAACCTTCCCGAAGCCCACACGCTCCTCCAGGCGTTCAATGCCGTATGCCGGCTGGCGGCGCCGTCGCTGCTGTTCAAGTCCGAGGCGATCGTGCACCCCGACGAGGTGGCCCGCTACATTGACCCCGCCGAGTGCCAGCTCTCCTACAACCCCCTGCAGATGGCGCTGATCTGGGAAGCCCTGGCCACCCGCGACGTGTCGCTGCTCACCCAGGCCCTGGAGCGGCGCCACAATATTCCGGACGGCACGGCGTGGGTGAACTATGTCCGCAGCCATGATGACATCGGCTGGACGTTTGCGGATGAGGACGCTGCCGAGCTTGGCATCAATGCCTTCGAGCACCGGCGGTTCCTCAATTCCTTCTATGTCAACCGTTTCCCTGGCAGCTTCGCCCGCGGCGTGCCATTTCAGGACAACCCCCGCACCGGCGACTGCCGGATTTCCGGCACAACGGCGTCGCTCTGCGGTCTGGAGGGCGGAACAGCTGCGGCAGTGGAGCGGATCCTGCTGGCCCACTCGGTGGCCTTCAGCACCGGGGGCATCCCGCTGCTGTATCTCGGTGACGAGGTCGGCCAGTTCAACGACTACGAGTACGCCGCCGAGGAAGGCCACGGCACGGACAGCCGCTGGGTGCACCGGCCGCACTACCCGGCCGCAGGGTACGCGCGGCGCGCGGAGCCGGAAACCACCGCCGGGGCGGTCTTTGCCGGGCTGCGCCGGATGGTGTCCGTACGGTCCGCGACGCCGGAACTGGCCGGGACCCGGCTGGTCGGGTTCGTCACGAACAACCCGGGAGTCCTGGGGTACCAGCGTCCGGGAAATGGAACGGTGGTCCTCGCCCTGGCCAACTTCAGCGACGGACCCCAGGAGGTGACGGCGGTGACGCTCTCCGGCTTCGCGGCCGACGCCGTCGACGTCCAGACCGGCGCCCACGTGCGCCTCGATGCGGGACTGGTCCTGGAGGCCCGGCAGTTCCTCTGGCTCCGGGTGACGCCCCGCCCATGAGGCCCTGACCCGCGGCTCAGCGAGATGGAGTAGTAGCTGTTGCCCGCTGCGCCGCGTCGCCCGGGTGCCGTGTCCGGCCGCACACTGGTTGAGGAGAGCGTGCGGCCGGAATCTGTGGACGAACGGCCCCGTGGTGGCCGGCGGCCGGTCTTCTGCGGCCTGTTTCCACTCTCCCCCATCCCGCTGAGAAGAGACTGAGAGCAGCCTCTCTCCGTGGGGCCGTGCGCGCAGGCGGGATCGCTCCGGCCACCGCCGGGGTGTCGGCCGGGCGGGCGGCGTCGGCAATGCGGCCGCGGTGGTTGTCCCGAACCGCGCATTGACGCATTCTTGGAGCATGGCACTGGGCAAACGGGGCCCCTCCGGCCCCGGCACGGGCGAGGTTCGATGGGGCGTGCGGAAGCGCTCGACGGCGGTCGCCGTCGGCGTCGTAGCCGTGGCGCTGCTGCTCGGCGGCGTCATCCTCCTGGTCCTGCTGCAGGCCTCCCTGGCGCGGTCGAGCGACGCCGCGGCCCAGCAGAAGGCCCTGGACGTGATCGCCGAGATGGAGGACATGGACATCGAGGATGCCCGCGCCTACATCATTGACACCGCGCATGCGGGCCAGTTCGTCCAAGTGCTGGATGCCGAAGGATACGTCCTGGCCAGCTCGGACCCCGAGGTCGCCAACGCCCCTCTGTCAGCCCAGCGGCCCAGCCCGGGCCAGACCATGACCCAGGACGTCTCGAGCCTTCCGAGCATCGGGGACACCGACGATTACCACATCGTCACCGTGGGAGCACGGACCGGCACGTTGAGCTATACCGTGGTGGTGGCCCAGGCATCACAGATACAGGCGGATACCATTTCCACCGTCGCCTGGTTCATGCTGGGTGCCACGCCGCTGCTGCTGGGGACTGTGGCCGTGTCCGTATGGCTCCTGGTGGGGCGTTCCCTCCGCCAGGTTGAGCGGATCCGTGGCCAGGTGGCCCGGATCAACGCCGAGCGGCTGGACGGGCGCGTCGACGTCCCGCCGACCAACGACGAAATCCACGCCCTGGCGCTGACCATGAACACCATGCTGGACCGGCTGCAGGCCTCGGACACCGAACAGCGCAGATTCGTCTCGGACGCCAGCCACGAGTTGCGCAGCCCGCTGGCCACGCTGAGGGCCGGAATCGAAATCGCGGCGGCGGACCCGACCGGGGCGATGTGGCTTCAGATGAAGGATGTCCTCTCCGAGGAGACGGCCCGCATGAGCTTCCTCGTGGAGGACCTGCTGACACTGGCCAAAGCCAATGACGGCGGCCTGCGCGTGGAGCAGAAGGACGTCGATCTCGACGACGTGGTGGAACAGGAGATCCGCCGGCTGCGGTCCACCAGCCGGCACCAGGTCTCGGTGGAGCTCGTTCCGACCCGGATCCGCGGCGACGCCAGGCGGCTGGCGCAGGTCCTGCGGAACGTTCTGGACAACGCCGACCGCCACGCCCTGTCCCGGATCGCCGTGGACCTGCACACCGCCGGGGACCGGGTCATTCTCACTGTCGACAACGACGGCGACCCCATCCCGGAGGCGGACCGTGAACGGATCTTCGAACGGTTTGTCCGGCTCGATGGCAGCCGTTCCCGGGAGGGCGGCGGCAGCGGACTGGGCCTGGCCATCGCGGCGGGAATTGTGGCTGCCCATCATGGGAGCATCCGTCCGACGGACGGACCAGCGGGTTACTGCCGCTTTGAGATCACTTTTCCCCTTCCGGAGCCTGTGGAGCCGGCCGATGTCACTCCTCGAGACTCCCGGCGGCAGGGGGTTCAGGGGTCGGGTCGGCGCTGAGCAGATAGCCCATGCCGCGCACCGTGGTCAGGCTGTGGATCCCGAACGGGACATC
This sequence comes from Arthrobacter sp. 49Tsu3.1M3, assembly GCF_900168135.1. Lineage (NCBI taxonomy): Bacteria > Bacillati > Actinomycetota > Actinomycetes > Micrococcales > Micrococcaceae > Arthrobacter > Arthrobacter sp. 49Tsu3.1M3. The sequence goes on along the minus strand of NZ_FUZD01000001.1, from coordinate 25,600 downwards.
AATCTTGCGCCGAAGGTAGCCGATGTACACCTCCACCACATTGTGCGCGCCCTCGAAAGCCGGATCCCAGACGTTTTGCAGGATTTCCGCCTTTGAGACGATTTGGTCATGCCGGCGCATCAGGTAATGCAGGAGCCCGTACTCCCTGGCCGTGAGGCTGATGAGGGTGTCGCCGCGGCGCACGCTGTGGCTGACGGGGTCCAGGGACAGCGTGCCAAGCGTCATGACGACAGGCCTGGCGGGCGCCCCGCGCCGGATCAACGCCCTGATCCGGGCCACCAGCACCAGGAAGCTGAACGGCTTGGTGAGGTAGTCATCAGCGCCCAGGTCGAAGGCATCGGTCTGGTCGTATTCGCCGTCCTTCGCCGTGAGCATCAGCACCGGAGTCCACACCTTGCGTTGCCGCAATTCCTTCAAGACGTCGTAGCCGTTCATCCGCGGCAGCATGAGGTCCAGCAGGATGGCATCGTACGCGTTCTCCAACGCCGCCGAGAGTCCCCGCACGCCGTCGTGGGCGACGTCGACGACGAACCCCTCGTTCTTCAGCCCGCGACGGACTGTTTCCGCCAGGGCGTGCTCATCCTCCACCATCAGGATCCGCAATCCAGTCCCCTCCCTTTGGGCCAGTATGGCCCTTCCGGAGCCGGGCTGGAAGCAACCTGGCGGGTCCAGTGCGAGGGGGTGCCGGTCGCTGTTCGGTCAGGCCTGTTGGGGAGGGCCGAACAGCCACCCCGAAACGTCGCTGCGCAGGACCACGTGCGGTCCGCCGGTGGAACTGACGCTCCCGTTGGCGACGTAGTAGCCACGCCCCGCTCCGGGGCCGCCGGCCGCGCGGTCGATGGCGTCGGTCAGGTGCCGGGTCAGGTGCCCGCTTGGGCCCAAGGCCCGCAGTTCATTGAGTTCGTCCGGCGTGAGCCGTCCCAACACTGCAGCAATATCTGCCATGGTGAATCCTCCCGACGGATGGTGCGGATGATGCCCAAGGTGGATGGTGCCTAAACAATCAGGCTAGGGCACCCAAATTAACGGCACGTGACGCCCCGGTGACCAGCGGCGAACAAAGCAGGAAGGCCGGCGTCGCGGGCGGCCGCCTCCGGGTGTCATGAGCGTCACTGCCGCGACTGCCCCGGTCCCCAGCATTTACACGGCGTCATGCTGTACGGTTCAATCCCGGAGTTCCGGAGATACAGAGATCTCTAGATCCGGCGACACGTAGATCCGGAGAGACTCCGAATCACACGCCCAGCAACTGAAATGAGTATCACCAGGTGGCAACCGATTATGACGAAGTACGCTCCGACGTCGCGGAATCCCGCAACGCTTCCCTGGAGGCGCTCCGTTCGGCGAATGCGCCTGACGCGCGAAGCGTTGTCCGCGAACTCGACGAGGCCGATACCTCCGAAGGCGTGGAGCTGCCGGGGGCAGATCTGTCCGGCGAGGAACTGACCGTCACGGTCATCCCGCAAAAAGAGGACGAATTCACCTGCTATTCCTGTTTCCTGGTGCGGCACCGGTCCCAGCTGGCCAAGGAGAAGGCCGGCCACGCCTACTGCGCAGACTGCCTCAGCTAGAGCCCCCGGCAGGACCGGCTCAGCCGGCCCGGAGACGTTCAGCCCGGCTGGTGTGCTTCCGGGCGGCCCTGGACGCTACCCGCCGGGCCGCCCGTCGAATACACTTCTGTCACATGCTTCACAATAGTGTCGGGAAGCGGCCGGACACGACCAGCCGGGGCACGTTCGGCTACGCTCCTGTTTGACGATGCGGCGATTGCCGGCACACGGCCGGAGGCTGATCATGCGTAAATCCACCAGCAGCTTGGCTGCCCCTGCTGCTGCGCCGCCGTTGACTGCCGCTAATGACGCCAATGGACCCGAACGATCCGACGGTTCGGCCATGCCGGCTGAAGGGCCGGCGGGCACCCATACCCCCCGCACCGGCAAACCCGCCCGCGCAGGGAGCCTGCAGCGCGAATGGTCCAGGGCCTTCGTCCTGGTGCTCCTTGCCCTGCTCGCCGGGGCCGCGGTAACCCTGGTCGGCGTCCGTTTTGTCACGGACCAGATCCAGCACGCCGCCGCACAGCACCGCGTCGAGTCGGAGGCCATCGCCGAGCTCCGGACCGGCATGGAGACCCACGAACAAGCCGGACTCCAGCTGTTGTCCGCAGGACCCGCAGATCCGGCCGCGTTTTTGCTGCACCAAAAGGACATCTCCGCCCAGTTCGATGCCACCGCCGCGATCCTGCCGGAGGCGTACGGCATGCGGGCGACGGTCCGCGAGGCCCGGGCCGCGTGGCAGGAGGGACTGTCCGCGCACAATCTGTGGGGAAGCCAGGTGGCCACTCTCCGTGGCAACCGAGTGGCGGAGGCGCCGGCGTTCGCGGCGTCCAGCGCCAAGGCCCGTGCCCTGCTCGCCGACGTCCGTCGCGCGTCGCTCGACGCGCTGGACGCCGGCGTCGCCCACGGGGCCGGGCTTCAGCAGATGGTTTCGACCGTCCGCACGGCCCTGTTTGCGCTGGCCGCGGGCGGGGTGTTCTTTTTCCGCCGGCGGATGACCAAGTACCTGATGCGCCCCGTGGAGGGGCTTTACCGCGGGGTCGTGAAGCTGCAGTCCGGTGATTACAGCCACCGGATCAGCGTTGTCCGCAACGACGAACTGGGCCAGCTGGCCGAGGCCTTCAATTCCATGGCCGCCACCGTGCACGACAACCACCTGGAACTGACCTTCCGCGCCACCCACGACCCGCTCACGGGACTGGCCAACCGGGCAGTGCTCACCGAACGCCTCACCGCCGCGTTCGACCCCGGGGCAAAGAACCCGGAAACAGCCGGCACCGAGGTCTGCGACGGGCGTGAAGGCCTGCTGATCATCGACGTCGACGACTTCAAAGACGTCAACGACTCGCTGGGCCATGAGGGCGGCGACGCGTTGCTCATCCAGCTGGCCCAACGCCTGCGGGGCTGCGTCCGCGCGCATGACCTCGTCGCCCGGCTGGGCGGCGATGAATTCGCGATCGTCGTGACGGATGAGGGCGGCACGGCGACGGACGACGTCGCACGGCGCATCCAGGACACGCTGCGGGACCCTTTCTGCATCGATGACGTCCGGCTTAAGGTGACCGTCAGCATGGGCGCCGCCCAGCGCAGCGCCGGCACTGCGGATCCGGCGGAGTTGATGCGGCAGGCGGACTTCGCCATGTACATGGCCAAGCACGGCGGCAAGGGCCGCTACCAGCTCTTCGATGCCCGGGGATACGACGAAATGACTTACCGGGCCGCTCTCCGGGCGGACCTCGCCACGGCTGTGCAGGCCGGGCAGTTGCGCCTCGACTACCAGCCCGTGGTGAATCTTGGCACCGGCGAGATCGCCGGTGTGGAGGCCCTGGTCCGCTGGGAGCACCCGACCCTTGGCCGGCTGGGACCGGCCGACTTCATCCCCTTGGCCGAGGAAACCGGCGAGATCGGCCCCATCGGCTGCTGGGTGCTGGATACCGCAAGCCGTCACGTCGCCGGCTGGCGCCGGTCCCCCGGCACTGCCGAAGACTTCTGGGTCTCGGTCAATCTCTCCACCCTTCAGCTATCGAGCGACCGGAACCTGGCAGCCCTGGAGCGCATCCTGGCCCACCCCGCCTCGCAGGCCGACAAAGTGATCCTCGAGGTCACCGAATCGGCCCTGGCCACGAGCGCCGACGGCGGCGTCGCTGCCCTGAACCGGCTGAAGAGCTTCGGTGTCCGCATCGCAATCGACGACTTCGGGACCGGCTTCTCCTCGCTCAGCACGCTCGCTGCGCTGCCCGCGGACATTCTCAAGATCGACCGTGCCTTCCTGTCCGGGCTGCCTGGGGACGCCCCCGCCGCGGCGATGCTCGAGGGCATTCTGGAAGTGGCCCGGAAACTGGACCTGGCCGTCATCGCCGAGGGCATCGAGCACACCGGACAGCTGGATCTCCTGCGCTCGCTCGGCTGCGACATGGGCCAGGGCTTCCTTCTGGCCAGTCCCAGCCCGTCCCCCGTTCTTGAGGCGCTGCTGGCCTCCGGGGCGCGCCTGCAGCCACCGGCCGGCATGGACGCGGCGGCGGCCGGCGCCTGAGCCAGCCGCGGGACCGGACCGGGGGGCGGCGTTGCGCTCAAACGGCCGGGAAGTCCAACGAGGGCTCGTCCGCGGTGGCGAGTGTCAGGACGGCCTCTTCCACCGTTTCGTGGTCCTCAAGTTCGCGTTCAACGCGGCGTAGGGCCACGGCGACGTCGTGTTCCCGGAGGTCCCCCTGTATGTCCACGGCCGCCACGACGTAAAGCTTGCGCGGGCCGACGTATTCGAGATGCAGGTACGTGATGCGCTCGATCTCAGGGTGCTCGAGGAGGCGGCGGGCCATGGTGCCCTCGATGTCGCCGGTCACGGCTTGCCCCACCAGGAAGCGCCGGTTACGGTCGATCAGCACGACGGCAACCCCCGCCAGGAGGATGCCCACCAGAATGGACCCCACGGCGTCCGGCACGGAGGACCCCGTGACCTGGTGCAGGAATATCCCCGCGAAGGCGATGAGCAGGCCAATCAGCGCGGCCCCGTCCTCTGCGAAGACCGCGCGCAGGGTGGGGTCGGAGCCTTTGAGGACCTGCTCGAGGGTTTTCCGGTCCAGCTCCCGCGCCGCCTTCCGGTTTTGCCGGAACGCCTGGATGAAGGACACGCCTTCAAGGACGAACGCGATGGCCAGCACCAGGTAGGCGATGCCGTAGTCACCTGGCGGTTCCGGGGTGATCAGCTGCTGGATGCCGTGCATTACCGACACCACTGCCCCGGCCGTGAACAGACCAAAGGCGGCGATCATTGACCATACGTAGGCCTCGCGTCCGTAACCCATGGGGTGGGCTTTGTCGCGTTTCCGCGCGGCTTTACGTTCGGCGATGAGCAGGAAGACCTGGTTGCCGGTGTCGGCCCAGGAGTGGGCCGCCTCGGCAGTCATGGACGCCGAGCCGGAAATGAGTGCGGCCACTGTTTTGGCTGCCGCGACGAGGACGTTCGCCGCAAAGGCAATCAGCACTGTAAGCGACGCGGACCAGGACTTCTTACGCTTCACGCACTCTTCCCTCCCTCGGCTGCAGAATGCATGCCAGTGACTACGCTATCCCCCCGGGCTCTCCCGGACCGGCGTTCGACGCAGACTGGTTCCATTCGTGCCGGTCAGGCGCACAATATAGCTAGTACGTTCATCCGCTCGTTTCCACAAGCCGCTCGGGGTGGTGCGCAATGAATGCTCGTCGGAAGCTGTCGCCGCTATGGGTGCTCCTGATCTTGCTGGGCACGGGCGGGTGCGCCGGCGGCAGCGGATCGCCGGCACCGACGTCGGCGCCCCCACCCGGCCCTGCCTACGGGGTCGGCCCGACGGCGGCCACCGCCGCCGCCACCGCCACCATCACCATCAAGGACTTCGCCTACGGCGACCCGCTCACAGTGGCCCCCGGCGCGGCGGTCACCGTAACCAACATGGATGCCGCGGCGCATACGGTCACGGCTGACGAGGGCTCAGCGTTCGATGCCCAGGTCAAGGGCGGCGGCACTGCCACCTTCACCGCGCCGACAAAGCCCGGATCCTACGCGTATCACTGCACCTACCATCCGGGCATGCACGGGACACTGGTGGTCAAATGAGCGCCCAGAGCCCCGGACGGTCCGCGCAGGTCCATACAGCCGGCATGACGCTGCGAATCCTCACGGCCGTTGCCCTGTTCATTGACGCCGCCGTCCACATCCATCTGGCCCCGGGCTACCAGGCGGGGAACTCCGCGGGGATCGGCCAAGGGACCCTTTTCCTGCTCGAATCGGCTGCCGCGGTGCTGGCCGGGTTCTACGTGCTGCTGCGCGGGAGCAGGGCGGCCTTCGCCGTCGCATTCGTCGTCGCCCTGAGCGCCTTCATGGCCGTGGTCACTTACCGTTACGTGAATATTCCCGCGTTCGGGCCTTTCCCGGCCATGTACGAGCCCATCTGGTTCTTCGAGAAGTCAGTCAGCGCCGTGGCCGAAGGCGCCGGAGCCGTCCTGGCAGCCATCGGTTTCGTCCGGGCGGGACGGCGGACTTAAGGGCAGGGCGCCCAGTCCAAGCACTGACCACCTTGAGTTTCGTGAGTGTGGCACCGCAACGCATAGCATCGCTACATGACACAGGTGGCGATGCCCATTGCTGCCGGCGATCGGCTGCTCGAACGATTCGGCCCCGCGGCTGCGGCCTGGATCGACGACTTCGGCACGATTGTTGGAGAGCTCTGTAGGAAGTGGGGACTGGAGCCTCGCTCTGTCTGCGCGGGTGGCACGGGCGCAGTCGTCGAGTGCGTGTCGACCGCAGACGGAACGCGGTACGCGCTCAAGCTCTCACCTGACAGCACGGTCACGGAGCAAGAGGCGGCTGCGCTAACGTATTGGGCAAACGCGCACACTGTCGTCGACCTGGTGGACGCGGACGCCACCCGTGGCGCGATCTTGCTCCATTGGCTTCCCGACGCCACCGAACTGTCCGAGGCGTACAGCATCGCGGAGGTTAGCAGTCTCATCAGCGACCTCTACATGCCAACCAGGACACCGCCACCGAATGTTCCCCCCGCCCGTGAACGCGTGGAATTCGTGTTCGAGTTGTGGGATCGCCGACGGCGCGCTCTCCCAAACTCACCGATCGACGATGCAGTCTGGCGTCGATGCCACGCTGCTGCGATGGATATGGCAAATGGCGGGGATTGGCTTCTTCACGGCGATCTTCACAGGGGCAACATTCTGCGGCCGGGTAACGGCGGCAGAATTGTCGCAATCGACCCACGGCCGTGCATTGGTGATCCGGCCATGGACCTCGCCGACCTGGCCATGACTGGAGCGGCCAGCGAAGCGGCCATCCGCCGCCGGTGCAGTCAGCTCGCTGATATTGCTGATCCAATCGACCCAGACCGGCTATGGCTCTGGTGCCGCAACTTCGCCCCGATCATGGCTGTCTCACTCGCCCGCCGAGCTGCGGGGACCGCAAACATCATCCTCATGCGCAACCTGGCCAACACGCGCTGAGCCCTCCCTGCGGTGACAGGGAGCACGCGCCGGGTCGACATCATTTTCCTATGCGGTCGGGCGGACGTTCTGGTTGGATCGGAAGAGGTTGATGGGGTCGTATGCGGCTTTGACGGCGGCCAGCCGGTCGTAGTTGGCGCCGTAGGCTGCCCTCACCCGCTCCTCCCCTTCCTGGCCAAGATCATTGACGTACACCCCGCTCGCGGCAAAGGGCTGCATCGCTTCGAAGAAGGCGCGGGCCCAGCCGACGTGGCGCTCCGTTTCTGCCGGCTTGGCCCACTGGGCCAGGATGAGGAGTTCGCTCTGGGACCGTCGATGGGGAAATGCCGTGGCCGCCGGGGGAACCCGAGCGGCCACGCCGTGCAGTTGCTGCATTCCGATGCCGCTCGCCGCTGAAGGCATCTCGGCCGCAAACTGAAGCAGGACATCGATGGCTCCCGCGGTGAGGTCAGTGAAGAAGCTCGATTTCCAATAGTGGTGCCGGCCCGACGGAAAGCCGCCGTCGTGGGCGCTCTGCCAAACGCCGTAGTCGGCGGGCACCACCACGTCCACATCAGGGCCGAGGTCGCGCAGGGGCCGGAGCGCCAGCTCTGCCTCATCATGCCCGCCGCTCCAGCAGATGCCGACGCCGAAGACAGGGCGTCCTGAGGTGTCACACCCCAGACTGGCCGACATCGAGAGCTCGTCGGGGCACGAAGCGGCGAATTCGGGGTAAAGCCCCAGGACCTCCCTGGTACGTTCGGCCGGGAAAGAGAGTGCTCCGGCGAGAACCTGTCCGACGGGATGCAGACGGTAGGTGAAAGACGTGACAACGCCAAAGTTGCCACCGCCTCCGCGGATGGCCCAGTAGAGGTCTGTGTGTTGGTCGGGGCTCGCCGTCAGCAGCCTGCCATCTGAAGTCACGATGTCGGCGGCCAGCACGTTGTCGCAAGCGAGCCCGTGTTTGCCGTTGAGCCAGCCGATGCCGCCGCCGAGGGTCAAACCAGCGATGCCGGTAACCGACACGACTCCGAGCGGCGTGGCCAGGCCGTGCGCCTGTGTGGCGGAGTCAAGGTCGGCCAGGAGCGCACCCGCCCCAGCCACGGCGACGCGCCGTTCGGCGTCGACCTGAACGTTCTTCATGCCGGAGCAATCCAGCATGAGCCCCTGGGCGCCGACGGCGTTCCCTGCCACGTTGTGGCCGCCGCCCTTGATGGAGACAGGGAGATCGTTTTCCCGGGCGAAGGTCACCGCGCGGCGAATATCCCCTGCATCGGCAGGGCGGACAATGACGTCCGGACGGCGGTCAATCATCGCGTTGAAGACCTTCCGGGATTCGTCGTAGCCCGCGTCTCCGGGCCGGAACAGCCGGCCCCGGAGCGCCGAGCTCAAGCCCTCGACGACGGATGGGTCAAGCGACGGTGCGGGGGTCCGGAAATCCACGCCACGGCACCTTTCTCGTTCGAGATCGTCGAGGACGCGCGCCGGCCCGCGGCGTCGCGCTCATTTGACCGTCAGTGAGCCGTGCATGTTGGGGTGGTAGGTGCAGTGAAAGGCGTAAGTCCCCGGTTCGGAAGGTGCCTTGAATGTGGCTGTACCGCCGTTCTCCTTGACCTCGACGTCAAAGAGGGTCGCATTCTGGTCTGCGGTTACCGTGTGCTCCGCGGTGTCCATGTTGATCACCTTCACCTCCGCGCCGGGAGCCACAGCACCCGGGATCTCGTAGGCGAAGTTGCTGATCGTGATCGTGGCGGCGGCGGCGTTTGCCGTCCCGCTTCCCTGCCCTGAAGTGGAGCCGGCGGGGGCAGACGGTTCCATCGACATGCTGGGAGAGGCCCCGGCGCTCGTGGCCGGGGCCGACGTCTGCGTTCCGCCGCCTCCGGCACAGCCGCTCAGCCCGACCAGTACCGTTGCCAACACAAGTGCAGTCCGTGTCTTGTTGCTCGTCATGATGTGCCGTCCTCGACGCTGGAGGGGGCTGCGGAATCAGCCCGGCTTCCTTCCATTCTGCATCCGCCACCATCAAAAAGCACCGCTGAAAGGCTCCGACAGAGAGCACGCACCATCAGGGCTGTGTCCTGGCCTTTTGCAGGTAGGCCACGAGTCCGGCCAGTTGCTCCGGCGTCCAGGGCAGATCGGCGCTGAGGGCAGTCTTATTGTCCTGCCACATGGAACGGGCAGCGGCTTTGGTCTCTTCGCCTCGGTGGAACATGGATCCGATTTCGTCCCATACCCTGGCCCATTCCCGAATGGACGGATCAGTTACCGGTGTCCCGTTTTCGACGTGCCTGAGACCCTCCTCGACCAATGCGGCCCACCGGACTTTGGCGGCGTCGATGCTGTCACTGCCAAGTTCGGCCCTGCGGCCGGCCAGTTCCTGGCGCTGTTCTGGTGTGAAGTAGTTTTCGAGCATGGTGATCATCTCCAAAGTTGCCATGAACTGTTCCGGCGCCGGCATGGCGGCCCCGTCGATGCGTGAAAGCAGGTCGCGTATCCGGTCCTGGACCGCCTGGACCTGCTCGGCATGCTGGCGAAGGTGCAGCAATTGCCGTTCCAGGAGCGCGCGCAGCGAGCCCATGTCATCGGCGGGGGTTCCCAGTACGGCGCCGATTTCGGCCAGCGGGAGACCGAGCATCTGCAGCGACCGGATCCGGTACAGCCGCCGGACGTCTTCCTCGGTGTAGCGGCGGTGGCCGGAAGCCGTCCGCTGGCCTGCCGACAGCAACCCAATCTCGTCGTAGTGATGGAGCGCCCTGACCGTGACGCCATACGCTTTGGCAAGTTCGCCGATGCTCCATTGACTTGCGGCACCGCTCGTCTCTGTCATAAGAACAACCGTAGATCCTCACCCCGCGTGAGGATCAAGACCCTCCGCCGGGCCAGGGGGCCGTCCGCCGGCGCCGGTTCCGTCCCAACCGGTCAGCCAGCCTTCCCGACGTCGGCCAGCCGGTTGTTGAGCCGGTCCACCTCGTCGAGGACTTCGGTAGCCGCCCAGGCACGGCTGCGCTTGGACTGGGTGACCGGAGTGATGACTCCGGCATTGGTGAGCCGCTGCAGCGCGGCGTACACGGAACTTTCGGCGACGCCGGCAATGTGGGCAGCGCTGTGGGCCTCGAACACGGGCCGCTCCAGCAGCCACGGAATGATCTTCTCGTCCGCGGATCCTCTGCGCGGCCTGGCCAGCTCCAGCCATATCGCCGGCAGCTCATCGAGGGCGGCGACCGATTCCCGGGCGGCATCCGAGGCGCGGACAGCGGAACGGGCCAGGTAGAGCACGAACGGATCGGCATCACCGGAGCGATAGTTGTTGACGAGGCTGAAATAGGTGTCGACATCGGCGACCATCGCCGACGCGATCGGGGTGACGGTGTTCCTGGTGAGCCCTCGACGCCGGGAAATCGCCCCGATGAGTGCCCTCCCGATCCAGCCGTTGCCGTCGGTGAACGGGTGGATGGACTCGAAGTGGGCATGCGCGATAGCCGCCTGCGCCATGATCGGCACGTCGCGGCGGTTGCAGAACACCAGAAGGTCTTCCATCAGGTCCGGCACGAGCTCCGGCGGGGGCGGGACGTGGATGGCGCCGCGCGGTGAATGGTCACTGCCGCCGATCCAGTTCTGGACCTCCCTGAACCGGCCAGCGTGTGGGCCGTCCATCGGGTCGTCCTTCATGAGCGTGTGATGGGCAGCCAGCATTGCTTCCAGCCGGATCTCGCCGGTCCGGCCGGCGTCGTCGATCATCCCTTGTACGGCGTCGGCGGCAGCCACCATGGAGCGGGCGCCGTCACTGGCCTTGAGCCCGATCATAGCCCGGGCGTAGTCGTCGCGGTTGGCGTTGACGTGTTCGATTTTGGACGAGGAGACCGCCTCGCTGCGGAGCAGGAACCCGCTAATGGCGGCCATCCGCGTGCCGGCGGTGACGTCCAAGGACGCGATGGCGACGGCGGCCTCTTCCAGGGCGACGATGGTCTCACGCCCCGGATCGAACCAGCTCCCGGCGATCAGGGGCGGCAGCGAGACCACGACTTCGGTGAATTCCCGGTCTTCGCGTGGCGGCCGGCCGGACGACTTCCACGGCATCGTCTTGCTGTCGTGTGCGGGCCAGCGGGTCATGGATCCTCCGGAAGTCTAAATAGTCACCTAACTATTTAGATTTTAGGCACTAAACATGAATAACACATCGCGTGCTTAGGAGAACCTGCCTGGACGGGGCGTGCTGCCCCGATCGTCCGGCCCTAGGAACCGGCTTCTTTCACGGCCGGCCGCGTGGCTTCCTGTAGGACCCAGCGGTTGCCGTCCGGGTCGCTGAAGTAGGCGAAGGCGATTCCACCCATGTCCTGGACTTCGCTGATTTCCGCGCCCCGCCGAAGCAGCTCAGCCCGCGTGGACGCCATATCGGGGACCACCAGTTGCAGGCCCTCCAGGCTGCCCGGCGGCATGCTGGTCATTCCGGTGCCGACGACGATGGAGGCGGCGGAGCCCGGTGGCGTGAGTTGCACGACCCTCATTCCCGGAATGTATTCGACGTCGTGGTCCAGTACGAACCCGAGTCGGTCCGTATAGAACGTCTTGGCCTTGTCCACGTCACTGACGGGTACTTGTACTACCTCGAGGCGCATCTCCATGCGGCTCACAGTACCCCTGTTTCCTGCTGCGCACAGGCAGTGGATCAAAGGCGCGCCCTGCAGTTATTGCCGCTCTCTCGGTTGGCCTGTCCCTCTTAGCTGTGACCGCGATGGCTTTCGCGGGCGCGGTGGTGGCGGACGCCCAAAGTCATGTCCGCCCCGCCGCTCAAGAGCTGACCGATCTGCCCACGAACCGGCCTTCCTCTTCCGGCGCGATAGTTGTCGCCGTAGTCCTGGGAACATCGGGCACCGTGGGAAGTGACGTTCTGGCCCCCTACGAAGTGTTTGCCAGTTCCCCGGATTTTTCGGTCTACACAATCGCAGCGCGGGCCGTGCCCGCCGCCGTTGACGGGGGTCCGGCGATCGTGCCCACGTACACGTTCGAGGACGCCCGTTCGGGCAGGGCGCGGCAGCCTGACCTGGTGGTGGTCCCGGCCGTCGGCGCCCCGGAGGGCGCACAAGAAGCCCCCATGCGGGACTGGACCGCGGCACAAGCGGGGCGCGGCGCCCGCATCCTTGGGGTGTGCAGCGGATCAATGGTCCTGGCCGAAGCCGGTTTGCTGGACGGGCGTAAGGCTACGAGCCACTGGTCCCGCCTGGGTACGCTCCAGCGGAACCATCCCCAGGTCCAATTTATGGGAGGCCTTCGATTCGTTCAGGACGGCAGGATCACCACCACGGCCGGTGTGTCCTCCGGCATCCCCGGCGCCCTGAAAGTCTTGGAGGACCTGGCCGGCGCGGCCGAAGCCGAGCGGGTCGGAAGGCTGATGAATTACCCGGGTTGGACGGTGGCGGCGGCAGCCCAGATACCCGTCCAGTCCTTCGCCACCTCGGATATTCCCGTCGGACTCGACGCCGTCCTCCCCTGGTTCCGGCCGACGATCGCCGTCGGCCTCTTCAACGGGGTAGGTGAAATCGACGTCGCCAGCGCATTTGAGGTTTACAACATGTCATTCGCTGCCCGGACGGTGGCGGTTGCCGCCACGGACACGGTCACCACCAAACACGGTATGGTTCTCCTGACCGTCCCGGAACACGAGGCACCTCCGGTGGACAACATCATTGCCCCTGGCGTGGCTGGAGACGCGGACATTGATCCGCAATTGCGCGGCTGGGCCGCATCCCGCAATATCCCCGTGGATGCTTTTGCTGGCGCTGGCGGGGTGCTCGGGTTCGACGGCGCCATCACGTACCTGGCGCAACACACCGACCGTACAACCGCTGTATCGGCAGCAAAGATGATCGACTGCCCGACGGCGCACCTCAAACTTCCGGCCGGAGACGCTTCTGGCCGGGTTCCCGGACTGATCGCGCTCGGCCTCCTGCTCGCCACTTTGATCGGTTCAATCCCGGCGGTCTTTCGAAGCGCAATCCGGCGCCGTAGGGAAGGGCGCGGATTGCGGGTCCCGTGATTGCACCGTTTTCACGAATATGCTCTCCACAGCCACCACAACACGGCGTGCGTCGCACGGCGCAACACGCGCTGCTGCCTGGGACTCGACAAGGCGATGGATCCAGATGCTGTTGGACCAGCTTTCCGCAATTCTCGCCTGCGCGCTCTTGGCCGGCCTGGCTGTTTTCCAGGTTGCGCTGATCGCGGGAGCACCGCTGGGGAGAATGGCATGGGGCGGGCAACACCGCGTCCTTCCGGCCAAACTCAGAATCGGGAGCGCGGTATCCATACTCCTGTATGCCCTCTTCGCTTATGCGGCACTGGCCAAGGCCGGTTTTGTCCCGGTGCTGGTCAGCGAATCATTTACTGCGATCACCGTGTGGGTGCTGACGGCATACTTCGTGCTCGGAATCCTGATGAACGGGATCTCCCGGAGCAAACCCGAACGCCTCCTCATGACCCCCACCACGATGGCCCTTGCAGCGCTCTACCTGGTCCTGGCACTCCACCGATCCCGTGCAGCAGTTTTAGGAGCGGCAGCCTGGCAGTCCTGGCCGTACGCGCCAAGAACGCCACCATCTCCATGACTCTAGGACCTCATGCATTCCACGACCGGTACAGTCCGGACCATGACCGACACAGGAACACTGCACACCTCGCAAGACTGCCGGGTGCGGTTTTGACGTCGCCGGTTTCGTCGGACGAGGGGCTTCGGCTGGGCGGATGGCGCCTTGGTCCGCGTATGACAGACGTCCTGGCCGCCGTCGCATACACAGGGCCGGCCCTGGCAGCAGCCGTTGCCGGTCCCACGGCCGACGGACTGGCGCTGGTTCTGCCGTTGACGGCGGCAGCGGTTTCCGGCTCTGCATTGTTGTTCCGCCGGCAGGCCCCGATGTCTTCTTTGGCCGCCACGGCCGGCATCATGCTCATCACGTTCCCGCTCGGCGGGGCTTCCGGTGGTTCTGCAGTCGGCCGGAGTTGCTCCGGCCGACCCCGGGATCCAGCTGGCTGTATATCCAGGACGGCCGCAGCGGGGCGGTCAGGCCTGGCTCAGCGCCTTGGCCTTAACGGCGTCGAATTCGCTCTGGGTCAGGGTGCCGGCGTCGAGGAGTTCCTTGGCCTTTGCGATTTCCTGGGAGGGGGACGCCTTGGCCACGGAGCGGATGTATTCCGTTGTTGCGGCTTCGGCCTGCTGGGCACTGCGGGCCTGGCGCTCGGCCATGCTGCGGCCCCGCGCGATCAGGTACACGAGAACCGTGAGGAACGGCACAAAGACCAGGAAGATGATCCACACAGCCTTGAGCCAACCGCTGAGTTCGTGGTCCCGGAAAATATCCGAGATAACTGCAAACAGCGCGAAAAGATACGCGATGAACGCGAATGACCAAAAGAACAGCCAAATGAAGTTCCAGAATTGCTCCACGGGAGCCATCCTTCCGTTCTGAGGAGACCCTGCTGGCATCCTTAAGCGCCAAACTAGCCCCCCGGGCCGTGCGCCGTTAGGACCAAAGGGCCCAAATTCAGCGCGGGAGCGCCACTATGCGGGGTCAGCAGAAGGGACTGTGGAGCAGATGCGGGCTGGCGGCCTGGAAGCGGCGGACCTAAAAGAAGTGCAGCTCACTGGCCGCATCCGGCGAGGGGTGAACCACGGGAGCCTGGCCAAGTTCGAGCAGGATGTCGTTAATGCTCAGCTGGCCGTCCAGCTGCGGCTCCAGCTGCACCGGGACACCTGCCTCCGGAACGGCGTCGCTACTCATGCCACGATCATATGTTCGGACAGTCCCTGGGCCGGGGGGCCACGCCGACCGGGGTCAGGGACGGGCCCCCGGGATCCACGCGGACCAGGTGCGTCATGCGCCGTCGTAGGCCTCCTGGAGGGCGGCGATGTCCAGCTTGCGCATACCGAGCATCGCCTGCATGGCACGCTGGGCACCGTCGGGGTCGGGGCCGGCGATCAGTTGTCCCAGCATGGCCGGCACAACCTGCCACGAGACCCCGTACCGGTCCTTGAGCCAGCCGCACTGGCTTTCCTGGCCGCCGTCGGTCAGGGCCGACCAGTACCGGTCCACTTCTTCCTGCGACGCGCAGTCGATCACAAAAGACACCGCCTCGTTGAAAGTGAAGGCCGGACCCCCGTTCAATGCCGTGAAGGTGCGCCCGTCAAGCTGGAACTGAACGGTGATGGCCTGGCCGGCGGGCCCGGGACCGCCGTCGCCATACCGCGAAACATCGAGGATTTTGCCGCCGTCGAAGATGGAGACGTAGTACTCGGCGGCTTCCTCGGCCTGGCTGTCGAACCACAGGCAGGTGGTGATCTTTTCGCTCACAGCGCTCCCCTTGCGTTTGCCGTGCCGCCGGCAGGCTCCGGCGGCGATCAGCGGCATGGGGCCGAGCCTAGCCCGGAGGTGACTTCAGACACAACGGTCCCCGCCCGGAGCCCATCCTGACGGGACTAGGCTTGGATGTATGCCTTCTCCAACCCCCAGACTCCCCCGCCCGTCCGCCCAGGACGCTCCCCATTCCGGCCTCCGGCCCGCGCAGACAGCAGCCCTCGCAGCATGCGCGGATGCACTCCTGATTCTGCTCTTCGCGGCGATCGGGCGCGACGCGCACCAGCGCGGGGAAATCATCACGGGCGTCTTTGCGACGGCGTGGCCGTTCCTCGTGGGCGCGGCACTGGCATGGCTGGTCCTGCGGCTGTGGCATGACCCGTTGCGGGTGTGGCCCGCCGGCGTCGCTGTCTGGCTGGGAACCGTCGGCGTCGGGATGATCCTGCGGGCCCTCACCGGGCAGACGGTGGTGCTGCCCTTCATCATCGTGGCCCTGCTGAGCCTGGCCGTTTTCCTCCTGGGTTACCGCCTTGTGGTCGCAGGCGTTCGGCGGCTGCGTTCACGCCGCCGCCAGGCCTAATGCACTAGGCTTGCCGAAGATGGCAGCGCCCGCGCAAGGGCCGCCGACAGGCCCGCAAACGGCGCAACCGATCCGGAAAGGTTCACACGTGGTCACCGCATTCGTCCTGATCAAGACAAACGCTTCACGCATCCCGGAGACCGCCGAGGAAATCTCCGCCATCCCGGGCATCAGCGAGGTCTATTCCGTAACGGGCGAGTGGGACCTGATCGCCATCGCCCGGGTCGCCAAGCACGAGGACCTGGCGGACGTCATCGCGGACAAGCTCTCGAAGGTTCCCGGCGTCGCGCACACCACTACGCAGATCGCGTTCCGCGCCTATTCCCAGCACGACCTCGATGCAGCCTTTGCCCTCGGATTCGAGCAGTAGCGAACAACCGAAGCACCAGCAGCAAAACAGGACGGGCCCGGCAGAATCTGCCGGGCCCGTCCTGTTTGCTCTTTAGGCGGTCTGCGACAGGGCGACCCACTTGTCCAGCACCGCGGCCGCGGCTCCGGATTCAACGGACTGCTCGGCGCGGTTGAACGCGGCGGCCATGCGCTCCGCCAGCGGACCCACGGCGTCGAGGTCGAACGCCACCAGCCCGGCCGCGGCGTTCAGCAGCGCCGCATCGCGGGCCGGCCCCGGCGCCCCGCCGAGGACGGCCCGGACGACGGCGGCATTGGCCACCGCGTCCCCGCCGCGCAGTTCCTCCAGCGTGGCCGTCCGGATGCCGAGATCGCGCGGATCAAACATCTCTTCAGTTACCTCTCCGTTGCGGATCTCCCACACCCGCGACGGTCCGGTGGTGGTGAGCTCGTCCAGGCCGTCATTGCCGCGGAAAACCAGGCCGCGGCTGCCTCGCTTGGCCAGCACCCCGGCCACCAGCGGGGCCATCTGCTCATTGGCGACTCCCACCGCCGACGCCTGGACATGTGCCGGGTTGATCATGGGGCCCAGGAAGTTAAAGGCCGTTGGAACGCCGAGTTCGCGGCGGGCGACGGCGGCATGCCGCATGGAGGGGTGGAAAACCTGGGCGAAGCAAAACGTGATTCCCGCCTCTTCGGCGTTGAGTGCCACGCGGGGAATGGGAAGATCCAGCCGGACGCCGAGGGCCTCCAGGACATCGGCCGATCCTGACGAGGACGACGACGCACGGTTGCCGTGCTTGACCACCCTGGCCCCCGCTCCGGCGGCGATGAGGGCGGCCATCGTGGAGATGTTGACGGTGTTCTGCTGGTCCCCACCAGTGCCGACGATGTCCAGCTTCTCACCGGCAATGTCAATGGGGTTGGCGTTGGCGATCATCGCCTCCACCAGGCCGGCAAGCTCATCCACGGTCTCGCCCTTGGATCGCAGCGCCACCAGGAATCCCGCCACCTGGGCCGGCGTCGCCTCACCGGACATGATGGAGTTCATGGCCCACTCAGTGCTCCCGGCCGTCAGGTCGGCGCCGCTGATGAGGGCGTTGATGAGCCGCGGCCAGGTGTTGCCTGCCGCCTGTGCAGATGCCTGTGAAGTCACCTCCCGATGCTATCGAGGTCGGCCCCGCAAAGACCAATGTGAACCCCGCCGGGAACTTTTCCGCGCGAATTCGCGTCTTTGTAGAAAAAGTCCTCCGAAAACGCGGTTTGCGTTGGGCAGGACGGAGTTTTATAGACATAATGTCTATGTGACATCTGCGACCCATGCCCCCAGTACCCCGGCGCACCCGACGCTGAACCGCCCGAACATGGTTTCTGTAGGAACCGTTGTGTGGCTGTCCAGTGAGTTGATGTTCTTCGCCGGTCTCTTCGCCATGTACTTCACACTCCGTTCGACTTCCGGACTGATGTGGGCCGAAGAGACAGCCAAGCTCAACTTCCCGTTTGCGCTCGTTAATACGATCGTCCTCGTGGCAAGTTCCTTTACTTGCCAGATGGGCGTCTTCGCTGCCGAACGGCTCCAGCCGCGCCGGACCGGCGGACGCTTCAGCTTCACCCAGTGGGGGATGAACGGATGGTTCATCCTGACGTTCCTCATGGGTGCCTTCTTCGTCGCCGGCCAGACGACCGAGTACGCCATGCTCGTTTCCGAGAATGTAACGCTGGCCACCAACGCCTACGGTTCAGCCTTCTACATCACGACGGGCTTCCACGGCCTGCACGTCATCGGCGGCCTGATTGCCTTCCTGCTCATCATGGGCCGCTCCTTCGCCGCGAAGAAGTTCGGACACTTTGAAGCAACTTCGGCGATTGTCACCTCGTACTACTGGCACTTCGTGGACGTCGTCTGGATTGGCCTCTTCCTGGTCATCTACGTCCTCAAGTAGTCAGACTTGACTCTTTTTCTACAAGAGGCAGAATTTCAAGAAGCGGCTCCCGGAGCCACCGCAGGATCGAATAAAGGAACCACCACGTGAAGGCACTCTCGCAGAAGCGACGTCACCCACTGGCAGCAATTGCACTGCTGCTGATGGGCCTCTTGGTCACGGGTGGGCTGTACGCCGTTGCCACCACCGTCAACCAGGCCAAGGCCGACACCACCACCTACAGCGCGAGCGACGTAGAGGAAGGCGGCAAGCTCTTTGCCGCCAACTGCGCCACCTGCCACGGCATGGGTGCCAGCGGGTCGCAGGCCGGACCGTCCCTCGTGGGCGTCGGCGCCGCCGCTGTTGACTTCCAGGTCGGCACCGGCCGCATGCCCATGCAGATGAACGGCCCGCAGGCCTACAAGAAGCCCGCCCAGTTCAACGAGGAACAGACCAAGCAGCTGGCTGCTTATGTTGCTTCCCTCGGCCCCGGCCCGGCCATCCCCGAGGCAGGTGTGCTCGATGAAAAGGGCGACGCCGCCAACGGTGGAGAGCTGTTCCGCACCAACTGCGCCATGTGCCACAACGCTGCCGCTGCCGGCGGCGCACTGACCCGGGGCAAGTTTGCCCCGGCCCTGGCCGGAGTCTCCGGTCAGCACATCTACGAGGCCATGGTCACCGGCCCGCAGAACATGCCGGTCTTCAGTGACGCGAACATCTCCCCGGAGGGCAAGCGCGACATCATCACCTTCCTGAAGCAGATTGAGGCCAACGGTTCACCCGGCGGCGCCGATCTTGGGGCGTTGGGGCCGGTTTCCGAAGGTCTCTTTGTCTGGATTGCCGGGCTGGGCGTCATCATCGCGTTCACCATCTGGCTCACGTCCCGCACGTCCTAAGCGGACCTTGCACCTGTAAGAATTTTCTGCTGACCCGTCAGCAGTTTGAATTGAAACCTAACTCGGCACTCGCCGAGACGAGAGAAGGATGAGGCGAATTATGGGCAACCATAGTGACGGCGGTCCGAACGACTCGGGCACCGTAGCTACGGCTGGTCAGAATGAGGTGGAGAAATTCCAGGATCCTGGAATTCCCCCGCACCGTTTGCGCCTGGCTGACACGGACCCGAAGGCCGCAAAAAAGGCAGAACGGCAGGTAGCCCTTCTGTTCGGCATCTCGGTCGTTGGCACCTTGATATTCCTGGTGGCGTACTTTGCGATCGATCTGGGGCAGGACTCCGCGATCGCGACGATCCGCCTCCAGAATGCACTGCTGGGCATCGGCACCGCATTCGCGATGCTGGGCATCGGCACCGGTATCGTCCACTGGGCCAAGGCCCTCATGCCGGACCACGAGGTCTCGGAAGAGCGCCACGCGATCCGCACCGAGGAAGACCGCCAGGCTGCCGTCCGCATCGTCGATGACATCGTCGAGGAAACCGGCATCAAGCGCCGGCCGCTGATCCGCAACACCCTGCTCGGCGCCGTCGCCCTCGCCCCCCTGCCTGCTCTGGCCATTTTCGGTGACCTCGGTCCCCGGCCGGACGACAAGCTGGCCCACACCATGTGGGCACCGGAGAACGGCAAGCTCAAGCGGGTCACCCGCGACCCCGATGGCACCCCCATCAAGGCCTCGGACGTCACTTTGGGTTCGGCGTTCCACGCCATCCCCGAAGGCCTGAACGAACTGAGCGAAGGCAAGCTGAACGAGAAGGCCAAGTCGGTCGTTCTGCTCATGCGCCTGGATCCCGCACTGCTCAACCCCTCCCCCGGGCGCGAAGACTGGGCCTACAACGGAATCGTTGCATACTCCAAGATCTGCACCCACGTTGGCTGCCCTGTTGCCCTTTACGAACAGCAGACGCACCACCTGCTGTGCCCGTGCCACCAGTCAACCTTCGACCTGACCCAGCAGTGCAAGGTTATCTTCGGCCCCGCCAGCCGCCCCCTCCCACAGCTGCCGATTTCCGTCGACTCTGAGGGTTACCTCGTCGCCACGAGCGACTTCCATGAACCTGTTGGACCGAGCTACTGGGAGCGTGAGCAGCATGTCCTCATCCCTAACTCCTGATGCCCCCGTCTTCGTCGCCAAGACCAAGGGCGGCCGCATCACCGACTTCGTCGACCAGCGTGTTGGCGGATCCGGAATCCTCCGCGAATTCGGCCGGAAGGTCTTCCCGGACCACTGGTCATTCATGTTCGGCGAAGTGGCGCTCTACTCCTTCGTCATCCTGCTGCTCTCGGGCACGTTCCTGACGTTCTTCTTCGATCCGTCCATGGCGGAAACCCATTACGCGGGCTCGTACACGCCGCTGAAGAACGTAGAAATGTCCGTGGCGTACAGCTCCTCCCTGAACATCTCCTTCGATGTCCGCGGCGGCTTGTTCATGCGCCAGGTGCACCACTGGTCAGCCCTGCTGTTTGTCGCCTCGGTGTCCGTGCACATGCTCCGCGTGTTCTTCACCGGCGCATTCCGCAAGCCCCGCGAACTGAACTGGGTGGTGGGCAGCGTGCTGCTCATCCTCTCCATGGCCGCAGGCTTCACCGGCTACTCACTCCCCGATGACCTGCTCTCCGGCAACGGCCTGCGCATCATCGACGGCGTCATCAAGTCCATCCCGGTCATCGGCACCTACACCTCGTTCTTCCTCTTCGGCGGCGAGTTCCCGGGCACCATGATCATCAGCCGCCTGTACATGCTCCACATCCTCCTGGTTCCCGCGCTCATCCTGCTGATGATCGTCATGCACCTCTTCATGGTGGTTGTGCACAAGCACACGCAGTACCCCGGCCCCGGCCGGAACGACGGCAACGTCGTCGGCTACCCCCTGGGACCGGTATACGCGGCGAAGGCCGGCGGCTTCTTCTTCATCGTGTTCGGTGTCGTTGCCGTCATGGCGGCGTTCTTCACCATCAACCCGATCTGGAACTACGGCCCGTACGACCCCTCCCCGGTTTCTGCTGGTACCCAGCCTGACTGGTACATCGGCTTCGTTGACGGCGCCCTGCGCCTGATGCCTGGCACGGTCGGTGACTGGAAGGTCGAGCAGATCTGGTTCGGCCACATGTTCACGTTCAACGTGCTGCTGCCGGCGCTTGTCCCGGCGGGCATCCTCTTCACGGTCATGTTCACCTACCCGTGGATTGAACGCTGGATCACCAAGGACAACCGCGAGCACCACGTCCTGGACCGCCCCCGCAACGCTCCTACCCGTACGGCAATCGGCATGGCCGGTTTCGTCTGGTACTGCGTGATGTGGGCAGCGGCCGGCTCAGACCTCATCGCCACCCACTTCCACGTGGCCCTGAACGATGTCACCTACTGGCTGCGCGCACTGTTCTTCATCGGCCCGGTCATCGCGTTCATCGTCACCAAGCGAGTTGCCCTGGCGCTCCAGCGCAAGGACCGCGAGATTGCCTTGCACGGCCGTGAAACCGGCCGCATCGTGCGCCTGCCGCACGGCGAGTTCATCGAGGTCCACGCCCCGCTGGATGAATACAAGCGCTACAAGCTGGTCGGCTTCGAGTCACCTGCCCCGCTGCCCGCGGTGCCGAACGAGCACGGCGTCGTTGACCGCAAGGAAAAGCGCCGCGCGAAGCTGTCCCGCTGGTTCTTCGAGGACCGGGTTGCCCCGGCCACTCCGGCAGAGCTGGAGGCCGCACACGGCCACCACGGCGCCCACGAAGCGATCGAAACCGCTGCGTCGAAGTCGCTGAGCCACTAGGCGGCACTAAGCACCACACAGGAAGGCCCGGTCCCCTTGGGGACCGGGCCTTCCTGTTTCGCCGGAAACACGGAAACAACAACAACGCGGGGTCACTTCGCGCCCCTAACCCCCCTCGGGATGGGCGCGAAGTGACCCCGCGTTGTTGGTGCTACGGGCGGTACCCCGAGGCGTAGTTCCGGGTGGGCCGGACGCCGGGGCGCTGCAGGGGCACCCAGAGCTTGTAGCGGTCAGCCCGGTAGTAGGACACGGAGTAGTCCACCATGGCGCGGGCCACGAACGCGTGGCGCTGGATCTTCAACAGCGGGGTTCCGACCTCGACGTTCAGGAGACGGGCCGTGGACGGCGACGCGGCCGTCGCCTCGATCATGTCCTCGCCCCATTCCATCACCAGCCCGTAGCGTTCGCTCAGCACGTTGTAGAGGGATGTGGGCGGTTCGCCGTCCAGCAGGCCGGGGACCCGGTGGGCCGGGATGAAGTTTTCGTCCACGCTCATCGGTTCGTTGTCGGCCAGCAGGAGGCGCCGGAACCGGACCAGGGGCGTCCCCTCCTCCAACTGCAGTTCACGGGCCAGGAACGCGCTGGCGCCAATCTGCTCGAAGCTCAGGACCTTGGCGGCCGGGACCATGCCGCGGCGCTGCATCTCTTCGCTGTAGGAGGTCAGCTTTACCTGGAGATCCAGTTTGGGTTTGCGCACAAACGTGCCCAGGCCCACGACGCGTTCAATCACTTCCTCACCCACGAGGGCATCGATGGCCTGGCGCACGGTCATCCGGGCGAGGCCGAAGCGCTGGGCGAGGTCCCGTTCGGAGGGCAGCGCAGATCCGGGCGGGCAGGCGGCGGCGATGTGCGCCCGGAGGATTTCGCGCAACTGCACGTAGATCGGCACCCCGCACTGACGGTCGATCTCGCCAATCATCTTGGACGCGTTAGTGGACGCCACGGTTCAGCCTCCGGTTGCGGCCCGGCGCGGGAAAAACACTCATATCTCAAGGGTAAGCCCGTAACCTGGCAGGTCTAGACCACGCCGCCGACTCAAGTCGTGCCGGGCACTCCCCCGCAGCTACCCTTGTAGGTGCAGGCCGTGGCCGGGGCAATGCCGCCCGCCCGGCCTGACGGACTGCCTGCCGGACGCCCTCCACCCGGGTCGCCGGCCGCGGGCCAGCCCGTGCAGCAGCAACACGTACAGAACCACACCAGCATGAGGGAGTCCCGTTGCCAGTTCGCAAGGCAATCGTCACCGCCGCCATCGGCCTCCACGCCCGTCCGGCCGCAGTATTCGTCCGGGCGGTCACGGCGACCGGCCTCCCGGTCACCATCAGCAAGGACGGCAGGCCCGGCGTCGACGCCCGCTCGTTGCTCGAGGTCATGACCGAGGACTTCGAGTGCGGCTGTGAGGTGGAGCTGGCCGTCGCTGCGGACGCCCTCCCGGCCTCCTGCAGCCCCGCTGAGGCCGAGGGTGCGCTGGAGGAACTCCGGATCCTCTTGGAATCGGCAGCGGCCGCCTGAGGGCCTCCCGCTCCCATTCGGCGGCCCGCAGTGCTGTCTCGTCCGCCGGGAGGGGCGCTGCGCAGGCGGGCTGGGCGTGCGGGGACGCGCCGCACCCGGCCGGCAGGAACGCAAGAAGCAGGACACAACGACGGCGGGCCCCACCAATGGTGGGGCCCGCCGTCGTGCGTTCTAAACTTTTAGTCCGGGTGGGCGCTAGTGCGCGTGGTCACCGCGGCTGTACTCGTAAACCCAGCCGACCAGTGCGACCACTGCCATGCCGCCGGCGATGAAGACGATCCACCAGCCCACGGCCAGGCCGAGGAACCCGGCGGCGCAGGACAGTCCCAGCATCAGCGGCCACCAGCTCCAGGGGCTGAAGTGTCCCTGCTCGCCGGCGCCTTCATGGATCTCGGCGTCGTTGCGGTCCTCGGGGCGCATGCCCACGCGGCGGCCGGTGAAGCCGAGGTAGGCGCCGATCATGCCGGCGAGGCCGCCAACCAGCAGGATGGCCAGTGCGCCCACCCATTCAGTCCAGTTAGTCAGGTATCCGTAGATGAATGCAACGGGCACGAAGAAGAACACGCCGAAGCCAAAGATCCTTGATTCGATTTTCACTTGGCGGTGTCCTTCTGGTCGGCGTTACCGAGAGCCGATGCTGCCGGAGCAGGCGAATCCACGGTGTAGGACTGGGAGAGCTCCGGGTGGTGCAGGTCCAGGGCAGGACGCTCGGAGCGGATGCGGGGCAGGGAGGTGAAGTTGTGGCGCGGCGGCGGGCAGGACGTGGCCCATTCCAGCGAGGCACCGAAGCCCCACGGGTCATCAACTTCCACACGCTCGTTGCTGCGCCAAGTGATATAGACGTTCCAGAAGAACGGAATCAGCGAGGCGCCAAGGACGAACGATGAGATGGTGGAGAACTGGTTCATCCACGTGAAGTTGTCCTGCGGCATGTAGTCCGCGTAGCGGCGGGGCATGCCCTCGACGCCGAGCCAGTGCTGGATCAGGAAGGTGCCGTGGAAGCCGAGGAACAGCATCCAGAAGTGGATCTTGCCGAGGCGCTCGTTGAGCATCTTGCCGGTCCACTTGGGCCACCAGAAGTAGAACCCGGCGAACATGGCGAACACGACGGTGCCGAAGACCACGTAGTGGAAGTGCGCCACCACGAAGTAGGAGTCCGAGACGTGGAAGTCCAGCGGCGGCGAGGCCAGGATGATGCCGGTGAGGCCGCCGAAGAGGAACGTCGCCAGGAAGCCGATGCTCCACAGCATGGGGGTCTCGAACGTGATGGAACCGCGCCACATGGTGCCGATCCAGTTGAAGAACTTCACGCCGGTCGGAACGGCGATGAGCATCGTCATGAAGGAGAAGAACGGCAGCAGGACCGCGCCGGTGACGTACATGTGGTGGGCCCACACGGTCGCGGACAGGGCGGCGATGGAGATGGTCGCGTAGACCAGGCCCCTGTAGCCGAAGATCGGCTTGCGGCTGAAGACCGGGAAGATCTCGGAGACGATGCCGAAGAACGGCAGCGCGATGATGTAGACCTCGGGGTGGCCGAAGAACCAGAACAGGTGCTGCCAGAGGATGGCACCGCCGTTGTCGGGGTCGAAGATGTGCGCCCCGAAGTTGCGGTCGGCGCCGAGGGCAAACAGCGCCGCGGCCAGCGGCGGGAAGGCCATCAGGACCAGGATGGAGGTCACGAGGGCGTTCCAGGTGAAGATCGGCATCCGCCACATGGTCATGCCCGGGGCGCGCATGCAGATGATGGTGGTGATGAAGTTGACGGCGCCGAGGATGGTGCCGAAGCCGGAGAGCGCCAGGCCGAAGACCCAGAGGTCACCGCCCAGTCCGGGGGTGAATGTGGTGTTGGACAGCGGCGCGTACGCGAACCAGCCGAACGACGCGGCACCCTGCGGGGTGATGAAGCCGGAGACGGCGATCGTGGAGCCGAAGAGGAAGAACCAGAAGGCCAGTGCGTTCAGTCGCGGGAAGGCGACGTCGGGGGCACCGATCTGCAGCGGCATGATGACGTTGGTGAAGCCGGCGAACAGCGGCGTCGCGAACATCAGCAGCATGACGGTGCCGTGCATGGTGAAGAGCTGGTTGTACTGCTCTTTGGTCTGCAGGATCTGCATGCCGGGCTCGAAGAGCTCGGCACGGATCAGCAGCGCCATGAT